>CP040926.1 GCA_001307505.2 Candidatus Phytoplasma australasiaticum subsp. taiwanense | reverse complement strand
ATAATATTTAGGTTTTTTTTCGTTTATATACCATTAAAAAAAAGTTAAAAGCCCTACTGATGAGCTTGTCGGAACATCAATAGGGCCTTTTTTATTATAGTATAGAAATTCGTGACAAGCTTTTCTTAATTTAATTTTATCACTTTTTATCAAAAACTGGTAATTGATCTAAAAAAATGGTTTTTACATAATTTTTTAAAAAATAAATTTTATTAAATAATGTGTTTTCATTATTTAAAATACTAAATTTAAAGATATTATCGACTAATTTCATTACTTCAGGGTCACTTTTAAATTTCACTAAATTTTTATCAATATTATTTAAATAATTATTCCACAAAGATTTTACTTCGGAAAAATCCATAAAACGACAATAAAACGTCCACAATTTAACATGACTTAAGGTTTTAACTTGTTGTTTAAAAGTATTAAAATTTAAATTAGCAATTTGTTTACTATTATTTTGAAATAAATCTACCGTTTTATTCATGTAAATATTAACTTTCTAATAATTATTTTTTGAATTTAATTTTTGAAAAATTTTAAATTCATTTTATTTTATCTCGATTTAAAAATTGCTATCCAAAAAAAAAAAAAAAAAAAAAAACGCGCGAAGCGTAAAACTTTTTTTTAATTTTTAAAAAATTGGTAAAATATCAATCATGGAGTCAAAAACGATGTGCAAAAAATAAAGGTTTAATGGGATCAAAATGATGATTTTTTTAAAAAAAATTTTCAGTTGAATTTAATCAAAAATTTTCAAAATATCAGTCATGGAGTCAAAAATAATATACAAAAAATAAAGGTTTAATGGGATAAAAATGATGATTTTTTTAAAAAAAAATTTTAATTCTTAAAAAACAAGATCAAAAAAGAAACATATTTTTATATAGCATGGAGTCAGGAGTCAATATGCAAAAAAAAAGATTTAAAGGTATAAAAATAGATGTTTTTTTGTGGAGTCAGTTGGAGGCAAATTGGAGTCACAATGGAGTCACAAAAAATGAGTGATGGAGGCAAATTGGAGTCACAATGGAGTCAAATGTAAGGTAGTGGAGTCAAAAAAAAGTGAAGAAACATATGGTTTAATGGTATGAAAGTGGAAAATGGATAAAAAAAAAGTGACTCCAAGTGACTCCATGAACAAAAGTGATGTTTTGTATGGTTTTATGGTAATATAAAATTTTTTGACTCCAAATCCGTATCTATATCTAAGAGTTTTTGTGAAGAGAGATTTTTTTTGATGACCATTTTTTAAAAATTTTAATTAAAAAAAGTTTTACGCTTCGCGCGTTTTTTTTTTTTTTTTTTTTAAATTAGAGATTTTTAGAAATTGTATAATTATAGAAAAGAAAAATATTAGGAGTTAACAAAATGGTAAAAGATATTGCTTTTGCTAGAGCTTATCCGTTAGAAACTTTTAAAGATAGCAAAATTAAATCGGAAATCATAAAATTTTTTGAAAAAAGAAATGATTTGACCTATTATAAAAATTTAGTTATCGAACAACAGTTTAATCGGATTGGAATTAGATCATTATTATATAGCGTAATTAAGCATTTTAATTGGCGTTTTAATTATTCAGCGGGTATTTTTTCACGACTGAATTTTACTTGTAAAAATTATAGCAATGAGGCTCATTTAAATATCTTTTTTCAACCCGCGATTGCTCTTTATAAATTAAAATTACTAGAGGAAATTTTAAATTGTGAGGATTTTCTGATTAAACCGTTGTATGAACCCATGAGAATGATTAAAATGTCTAAACAAATAAATGTTTTTATGTGCGGTTTTAAGCCATTTTTACATAACTTTACTAATAAAGAAATGATTAAGTTTATCAAAGAAAAATGCCACTTTATTAAAGTGGACGATCAAATTGGCAAATTGTATTTAGAGTAAATTTTTTATTTACTTTCTAAATAAATTTTTTGATAAGTTTTTAAACCATATTTGCGTAATAATTCATCAGCATCTTTGCAATCATAATGAGGAATGGTTTTAATGTAATTTTCAATATTTAAACGTTTTAATTGTTGACTTAATCGGGAGGCGGTTTTTAATCCGGTTTCATCATTATCTAATCCGAGAATGACTTTTATTTGATATTTTTTAAAAAAATCGAGGATAAATGGCGAAAAATTATTGCTAACGGTAATCAAACCGATGACATTTTCAATTTGATTTTGATAACTTTGTAAAACATCAAAAAAGCCTTCATGTAAAATGGCCGTTTGGGTATCCAAAATGGCTTTTTTAGCATAGTGAAATCCATAAGGAATACTAAAGATTGTCTGATTGGTTAAATTGCGTAATGCTTGATATTTGGGGCGATAAGGTAATTCCGCGGGATAATGATGTCGATAATAATGAATAATTTGGCCATTTTCATCAAAAACCGGAATTAACCAACAATTAAGGCAACCATCATAGCTAAATTTAGGATTTTTACGTAATAAATCTACCGCATAATACGGCATTAAATCGGCTTGTTGGTTTTCTAAATAATTTAATAAATTTTGATTATTTTTATTAGCGAATCCAATTTGAAATTTTTTAATTAAAAGCGGATTAAGCTGACGTTTCTTTAACAAATAATCGAGAGCTGCCGGTGTGGCCCATAATTGTTTTTGATAAAAATGACTAATTTCATCCCAAATCGCTAAAATTGTATCCAGGTGTAAATTACTATTAGCAAAATTATTAAGTGCTTTATTTTCGTTATTTGATAGCTTAAATGACTCATTACACGTGAATGCTGACGCGGTTAGCTCTTGATATTCCGTGCTTTGATAAAAGTTGGTTAAATCGGTTAAACTTTGGGCAAAATCTTTTCCGGTAATTTTTTGATAAACCGTCATCGTATCAAAAGCTTTTCCGCAACTCCAACACCAAATCTTATTTTGGCGATTAATATCCGCCGATAAACCACTTTTACTATCATGAAAAGGACATTTGAAACGAATGGGTAAAGTCGCGTGTACGGGGATTAATTTTAAATGTTTTAATAAAACTAACATGGAAATATTTTTAAATATCATCATCATCTTCAAGTAACTCCTGATTTTCTTCTGCTGGAGGCGCTAAAAATAGTTTTTTATCCGGATCTAAAGTTAAAAAAATAACATTAGAGCGAATATAATCAAGCAGATATTTATTTCCCGGAAGATGAAAAAACTGCTTAAAAGAACGATGGGGATTACAAATAAAAATATTTATTTTCATCTTTAAAATTTCACGATCCGGTTCATGTTTGGCGGTTTCCACCGAATGACCAAGTTGACTGGTAAAAATGGTTTCTACTAGATCTCTTTCCACTAAATAAGATGCCTGAAAATCATCATAAATATCAACTTCGGCATTTTCATCATCATAACGTTTACGGCTATAATTTAAGCGTCTTTTCATATAATTAAAAAGGATGTTTAAATGATTTAATAAACTCCACATAAATTGGGTTTTTCCTAAACCGGTTACCCCTTCAATTACTAAAGCCGGACTACGATGACCACGACGCACGAATTTTAACCCTTTTAAAATAAAATCTTTAATAAATTGCAATTGGGGATTGGCTAAATCAAAAGTATCTAACGGTTTAATATCGACATAATCTTTTAAATTACGAATCCGGGTAAAATGTTGTTTAATATTTTGCTGAATAATCGAAGTTTTTTCCACAAACCAAAAATTATTGGTTTCATTTAAATATTGATACAATAAACGGGTTGCTTCTTCGGTAGTCATTTCTAAATCTTGGTCAAATTCTGCCTTTAATTTTTTAATATAATTAAAGACATCTTCGCTTTGTTCTTTGCGAATTTTTGCCGAAACTTCTCGACTAATCGTTAAACGCCCATGATTATAAGAAACTTCACTACGCGCCACAATATAATTAGCGATATCAGCTGGAGAAACCGCATTTTGAACTCTAATAATTTTAAAATTCTTTTCTAATGGTAATTTAAAAATACTTAAATTACGAAAACAAGGCTTTTTTTCAAGCGCTATTAGCACTTTTAATCTTTGTTTTTGTTGTGCCAATAATAAAAATTTTACTTGATTTTGATATTTTTGTTGTAAAATATTAATGAAAACAAATGATAAATCTTTAAGAAAGTTAACTTTCAATGGTAATTCTTGATCGATAATATCATAAGTTAATAAAAGGTTTTTATATTGAATTTTTTTCATGTAAACATCCTTTAAATGACCTAAATATAACAT
>CP040925.1 GCA_001307505.2 Candidatus Phytoplasma australasiaticum subsp. taiwanense | reverse complement strand
AATCATTTTCTCCTTAGGAAAATATTTTTTTTATCTAAAAAAAATAATTAAATAGAACATGCTTCGCATTCGGATAATTTTAATTTTCGGGTTCTAGTGTAATAAAGAGTTTTTATACCTTTATGATGAGCATATAAATAAATTTTTTGCAATTCCCTAGTATTCATATCAGAATTAATACACAACTCTAAAGAAATACCTTGATCTATATGTTTTTGAGCAACCGCTATAACATTTATTAATTTAAATTTATCTATTTGATAAGCAGTTTGGTACATAAAAGAAACATCAGATAAGTAAGGCGCTGGAAAATAAGTTTTAGAATTACCATAAGTTCTTTCTTCTACTAATTGTTTAATAGGTGTTAAAGAAGAAGTAGTAGACATAACGTAACCAATAGAACCATTAGGAGCTATAGCCAATCTATGTGAATTCCATAAACCATATTTAATTACACTTTTACGTAATTCCTGCCAATCTTTGTCAGTAGGTAATTCAATATCTTTAAAAATATCTTTAATTTTCGGAAATGTAGGCAGAATAGCTTTCCTATTTGTAAAATATTCACCACTAGCATACGTTGATAATTCAAACTGAAAAAATTTTTTACCTGTTTTTTTTGCTTTTAAATTAGAGTGTAATAAAGAATAGTAATTAACAGCATTAAAAAAAACATCAATTAATTCCAAATTTTCATCACTTCCGAATTCTATCATATTTTCCGCTAAAAAACTATGATGACCCATCATACCAAAGCCAACACTTCTATTTAATCTATTAGCCTTGCATACACCTGGAACATAATGAATATTGCTTTTTTCAGAAACCGAATTCATTAATTCCATAGCTAAAAAAACAGTCTCTTTAATATTTTTATTTTTAATCATATTACCCATATGACCAGAAGATAAATTACAAGAAATATCCATACCTATGATATCTTGATCTCGTTGATCATAAGGTGCATAATGAGAAGTTAAAGAAGGTTGTAAAATTTCTGTACACAAATTTGAAAATTTAATTTTTCCGCTAGAAGTATTTTGTTTATTAGCATTATCACAAAACATAATATATGGATATCCTGATTCACCTTGTAATTGAGCAATAATTTCTAATAAATTTCTAGGATTTATAAATTTCTTATCAATATCAGAATCATTAACCAAAATATCATACCATTTATCCATATCAACGCTAACATCTGCAAAATTCATTTTATATTTTTTATAAATGCTATGAGGATAAAACAAAGCCATCATTTTATTATTTTTAGCTAAAGAAATCATTTTATCAGAAACTACAACACCTAAAGATAAAGTCTTTAATCTAATATCGTCATCTGCATTTAATTTTTTGGAGTTTAAAAAATCTAAAATATCAGCATGATGAGCGCTTAAATAAATAGCAACAGCTCCTAACCTATGACCCATTTGATCTGCATAACGAGAAACATAATCTAAAATTTTAGCTACTCCAATAACTCCTTTGCATGCATTAGCAATTCCTTTAATAGATTCTCCTTTAGCTCTTAAATTAGATAAATTAATTGAAACGCCGCCACCTATCTTAGATAATTGCATAGTAAATTCTATAATACGAGATATGTCATTCAAAGAATCTCCAGCTTCTAAAAGAAAACAAGAAACAAATTCCCCTCTTTTTTTAAGTCCACTATTCAATAAAGTCGGAGTAGCTGGAGTAAAATTTTGTCTAATTAAATTAATAATTAATTTTTTAGCCAATTCAAAATCTCCAGAAGCATGATACAAAGCATTAATAACTAAACGATCTTCATAAGTTTCTAAATAATTTTTTTTATCTCGCGTTTTTAAAGAATAATCTTTATAAAATTTATAAGCACTCATAAAAGAATTAAAATTAAAATTATAATCATATGCTATTTTATAAATTTCTTTAATTTGAATATAAGAATACAATTTTAAAAATTCTTCCTCATAATATTCATTATTAATTAAAAATTTTAATTTATCCGATAAACTTTCAAATCTTTTTAATTTAGGTTTAATTTCTTCAGATAAATAACTCTCTAAAGCCTCTAAATCTTTATTAAGATCTTTAATATTACCTTCTTCGTCTATAATTTGATTATTTAAAATAATCCAATGAGGAATTGAAGTATCATTGCAAAATTTATTTTTATCATTAACAAAATTTTTATACTTATCATCTAAACTACAATTAACTCCCATATTAACTCCTGATTTATTATAATTTTTCAGCCATTTATTTAATTTTTCAATATCTTCTGTAAAACCTCTACCTTCGAACTTCATAATCAAAGGAATACCAAAATCTTTAGAAGCAACATCACCGGCTTTAGCATAATTAGAACCATAATTTTTATTACCAGAGGAAGCTACACCTATGACTAAATGAGAATATTTAATTAAAAAATCCCTAGCTTCTTGAGATAATTCTCCAAAACCAACCGTTTTAATTATTAAAATAATTTCCTCATTATTATTAACAAATTCTGATATATGTTCACTAGGATAATCTAATTTTTTGACAAAATCATAAATATTACCGTGTTTTAATCCATCATAAACAATCTTCAAAATAATCACCCATATCAACTTAATTCCCAATTTTAAATTATTATCATTTTTTTAATAATTCTATTATATAACATAAACAATTCTATTAAACTAAAACAAATAATTATAAAAACAATACATAAATATAATTTATGACAAAAAAATAAACTTATTTTAATTAAATAAAAATTCAATAAAATTAAAAAAAACAAACTCAGAAAATTAATTATAAAATTAATTATGTTTTTTAAAATATTTCTCAAAATTAAATAAATAATTTTAAAAAAAATAACCAATAACTAAACACTAATTATTATTATATAAAAATTTTTCAATTCATATAATATTAAAATATTTTTTTAAATATAAATTAATTTATATATAAACATAAATGATAGCCATTTTATTGATATTAAATTATTTTATTTTATATAAATATTTTAATTTTTTTAATTATTTTAAATTTATTAAAATAATTATATTTTTTATTTAAAGAATAATTTTAAAATTATAAATTTAATATAATTTAATTTATATAAATTTATATATAAATATAATTAAAATTATATTATTTTAATATTATTTAATAATATATAATTATATATCTTTATTGTTATTTAATGCATTTGAATAGAAATATTAAATATAATAGATTAAAAATATAGTATTAATCTTATATTTTTGTATTTTCAACAAATAACTTATTCACATTTTTAACCTACTTATTCACATTTTTAACCTACTTATTCACATTTTTAACCTACTTATTCACATTTTAATATAAAAAATAACCTACTTATTCACAACTTATTCACAATTTTATTTTAGATTTCAAATATTTTTATTAAAAAACAAATATTTTTGTTAAAAAATAAATTTTATAAAAATAAAAAAATCTAAAAATAATGAAAATTTATTATTTATTAAGACTTATTCAAGTTACTTATTCAAAAAAAATATTTTTTTTTTTTAATCAAAAATATTGTAAAATACATTTTTTTTTATTTTATATCTAAAACTTATTCACATTTTTTTTAAAGTTTTTTGTTTTTTTTATTTATATAAATAAAATTCATAAAAATATATTTTTGTTAATATTTTTTGAAATAAAAGATATATAAAAAAACTAAATTTTTTTAGTGAACAATAATTATATAATTTTATATATTTTTTAAATTAAATAGTTTTAATTTATATAATATTTAATAAAAATTAAAAAAATATTAAATTTTATTATGTTAAAAATGTTTTTTTTAATTATATAATTTAAAATAAAGAAATAGTTAAAAAATCATTTACATTAAATTTATATTAAAAAATGATTTTTTCATATTTTTTAAACATTAGAAAGGTTTTTTTATTAAAAACATAGTTAATAATTATGATTAAAAATTCTATAAATTCACAATATAAACAAGATTATTTGAATTTCTTAAATATTAAAAATAAATTTATTTTTAAATTACTATTATTTTTAATAATATTTACAATTTTTTCTGATATATATATTATTATTTTTTATAAAAATCCTTTTTTTGACATAAAAGAAATTTTTAAAAAAATAATTTCTCATTATAGATTTTTCACTAACCAAATGATTTTATCTATTTTTTATACTTTATGTACTTTTTTAATAGAAATAAAAAATAAAAAAAAACAAAAAATTTTTATTTTAATAACATTAGTTAATTCTTTATTAACTTTTTGTGTTTATAATATGATACTTGCTCCAATTTGGACAACGTACAATGATTTTAGTATTTTTTTTAATTATTTTAAAAAAAATGTTATTTTTGATATAAATTTTTTTAAAAATATTTATGAAAGTCATTTTTTAAGTATTATTCAACACACTATCGTTCCTTTAAATTTTTTTATAATTTTTATTTACCTGAAAATATCAAAAATAAAAACCAAAGAAATTTTTTTATCTTTTATTCATCCTGTTATTTATTTATTTTTATATTTTTTATTTTTATTAGACCCTTTTAAAACTTTTTTTGGTGTTAAATGTATATTTAATCAATGTTGGTTCCCTTATGCTAACATTCAATGTGATTATCCTTTTCATGAAAATAAAATTTTCGGAGAACCTATTTTTGGGATAAGTTATTTTCATGGAAAATTAGCAGTTTTTATTAGAGAATTTGTTTTATTTTTATTATTTTCTATAGTTTTTTATATTATTTTTAAAATTAAGAATAAATCGGTTAAAAAGGATTTTAATTTATGATTAGTCAATCTTTGGCAAAAAATAAAATTATTATTACTGGTATAAAACCTAGCGGAGATTTGACTTTAGGTAATTGGCTTGGAATTATCCAACCTTTATTATTGTTGCAAAAGAAATTTGCTGAACAATATGAGTTTTATTTTTTTATTGCTGATTTGCATGCTTTAACAACTTTTGATAAAAAATTTGATTTGAAACAAATAATACGTAATATGGCAGCTATTTTGTTATCTTCTGGTTTATCATTATCTAAAACAACTTTTTTTCTTCAATCGGATGTTTTTGCTCATACTTATTTAAGTTATATTTTAGAATGTAATACTTATTTAGGAGAATTGAATAGAATGATTCAATTTAAAGAAAAAAAGAAAAAAAATTCATCTAATGTAAGAGTTTCTCTTTTAACCTATCCTATTTTAATGGCATCCGATATTTTACTTTATGATGCTGATATTGTTGTAGTAGGTAAAGATCAAAAACAACATTTGGAATTAACTCGTGATTTAGCTATTCGTTTTAATTCTTTTTATGGTGATATTTTTAAAATTCCAGAATTTTTAAAAATAGGCTATACTATTAATTCTTTAACTCATCCTGATAAGAAAATGAGTAAAAGTTTTTTTTTGGATAAAGAAAAAGATAAAGGTTGTATTTTTTTGTTAGAAGATCTAAATAACATTAGAACAAAAATTATGCAAGCGGTAACAGATGATATAGGTGAAATAAAATATAATCCCGAAAAACAACCCGGAATTTCTAATTTATTAAAAATTTATGCCGGTTTAAATGGTATTGAAATTTCTCAAGCAGAGAGTTTGTTTGTTAATTATTCTTATAAAGAATTTAAAATAAAATTAGCATCTTTAATTTTGGAAAAAATTAAAATTATTCAAGATAATTTTAAAAATTTGATTAATAATGAAATTTTAGAAAAGACTTTTGCTAATGGTGCTTCAAAAGCTAATGAAATATCTCGAAAAAAAATTAATAAAATTAGAAAAATTTTAGGAATTAAATATTCTATTTAATATTTTTTTAAATTATAAATGTTTATATATTTTTAAATGTTTAAAAAATATTTTTTAAAAATAAATAGAAATATTTTTTTGGATTTTCTTTATATTATGATATAATCTACACATATAAATACATTTTTTTATCAATTGTTATAAAAAATTTTGAATTTTTTATTTATTTATTTTTTTATTAACGATAATTTATTATAAATCAATTAGAAAAGGTTATTTTTTTGTGTTTAAAAAAAAAGAAAATACCATCAATCTTTCCGAAAATAAAAAAATTAATTTTAATTTTATTTTAATTAATATTTTTTTATGTTTTTTTTATTGTTTAGCAGATGTTCTTTTTGTAAGTGGTAATTATAAAATAAATTTATATGTTACAGGTGTTCATGGTATTGGTGATGCTATTGCCAAAGTTTTAAAAAGTAATTTTGATATTTTTAAATGTAATTCTTTATTTGTAGGTTTTTTTGCGGCGTTTTTTTATCTTTTTATTAATTTTATCTTATTTATGTTTATTGCTTTTCCTAAGTTAGACAGTAAATTTAATATTACTACTCTTTGTAACACTATTTTTATTTTTCTGTTTTTAACTATTTTAACTATTTTAATTAATGGTAATAATGGAATTATTTTTAATAAAATGCAAAATTTTTTTGGTATTTTTGATTATGAAGGGAAATTTTGGTTTAGTAATTTATTGAGAGTTTTTATTGTATCTTTGATAACTGGTATTATTGGTGGAATTTGTATTCGAATTGGTGGTTCTACCGGTGGTATAGATATTATTTCTAAATATTTGTATATTTATAAAAAAAAAGATATTTCTTTTATTACTTGTATTTTTAATTATTTGATTTCTATTATTGCTACTTTTTTAATTTATGCTACAACAAAAGAATTTTATTGGGAATCTATTCTTTTAACTAATTTAATTAAAATACCTTTGACAACTTTTTTTATGTATTTAGTTATTTGAATTTATATTAGAATATAAAATTTGATTATTTTTTTAAAATAAGGAATTTATTGTGAATATAACGATTGAAAATACTTGGAAAAAATTTAAAATTTATTTATTGCAGGAATTATTATTGTCATGTAATACTGTTGATGCTTATTTGATAGATGCTAAACAATATTTAAATTTTTTGTTTTATATGTTAAAATTAAATTTTCCTAATAAAATAAAAAAAAATCATGTTTCGGATTTTATTAATTATATTTCTCAAAATAATAATTTAAGTAGTAGAACGGTAGCGCGTAAGATTGTTGTTATTAAAAAAATACATCATTTTTGGTTTTTAGAAAAATGTATAAATCGTAATATTGTTGAAAATTGGAAAATTCCTAAGATTAATAGAAAATTACCAGTTGTGTTGTCAGCAGACGAAATTATTATATTTTTAAATTTTTTAAATCAAATTAATAATGATAGTAATTCGTTAATTAATTTTCGTGATCAATTAATGTTTGAGTTAATGTATAGTTCTGGTTTAAGAATATCTGAAATTTTAAGTTTAACTTTATCGTCTTTATATTTGGACAAATTTCAGATTTTTGTTATCGGAAAAGGAAATAAAGAAAGATTAGTTCCTATAACTAAACATGTTGCAAAATTATTTTATTATTATTTAAAAAAAATTAGACCTTTATTAAAATCATCCGAAAGGGTAGAAAACAATTGGGTTTTTTTAAATTATCAAGGTTTTCGTTTGTCTAGACAAGGATGTTATAAAATTTTTAAAAAGAATATTAGTTTATCTAAATTATCTTCATGTTCTCCGCATACTTTAAGACATTCTTTTGCTACACATTTGTTAGAAAATGGCATGGATTTGAGAATGTTACAAAAAATTTTAGGTCACGAAGATATAACTACTACTCAAATTTATACTCATATTAGTCAAAAACGTTTAAAAAAGGTTTATTTAAAGTGTCATCCGCGTGCTATTAATTCTGATTGATTTTTTTTAGTGATAGAGGTGATAATAAGTGTTTTCCGCTAACTTGTTATGTTATAAGCAATTATTTTTTTTAGAAAAAAGAAAACAAAAAATTATTTCTTTAGCTGCTGATCAAAATTATTCTTTTTGGTATTTTAATTTTAATGTTGTTAAATATTTTGAAATTATTTCAGACATTCAAAAACATTTATATACTTTTAATCCTTTTTTAAATACAAAAATTATTTTTATAGAAAATATTTCTGCTTTATTCGAATTAAAGAATAAATTGGATTTTTCTTTTTTGTTTAATTTTATTAAAAATCCTCAAAAAAAAATTATTCTATTTATTAGTTTAGATTGTAATAATGTTAATTTTAAGTTTTTTTATAATAAATTAAAACCTTTTATGCATGTGGAAGAAATTTTTTCTATTAATAATTATCGAGAATTATATGAATATATTTTGAAAACATTTGAATATGATAATTTTAAAATATCTTCACATATAAAACCTATTTTGACTAAAAAATTAATTAATCATTATCAAGATGATTTATTTTTATTAGAACAAGAAATTAATAAAATTAAATCTTATTATATCGAAGATAAAATAATTCATGATTCCAAAATAATTAAAGAATTAATTTTTAATGAATCCGATCAAAATATTTTATCTTTAATTAAATTATTGGTAGATAAAAAAATATTAGAAAGTTACTTATTATTTAACAATTTAACAAATAAATTTCAAAATTTTTTTTCCATTTTTTTTCAATTAATGAAAACTTTACAAGAATTAATTTTAATTTATTTTTATTCGCAAAATGATAATAATATTCTAACGATATCTTATTTATGTAAATTTTCTTTTGCTAAAACTTCTTTTTTTTTAAAAGAAATTAATAATTTAAATATAAAATCTCTTTATGAATTATTTTTGTTAAATTTTAAATTTTTGTATAAATTGAAAATTGGTGTTATTAAATATCATGAATGTTTAAATATTTTTTTACAGCAGGTTATTTATGATCAAGATTTAGATGATAATTTTTAATATAATTTTATTTATTTTTATTTTAGAGAAATGAATGTTTCGGTAAATTTTTCTAAATTGATTGATCCTGTTCTTAAAATTTTGAAATTATTATCGTTGATTTCAATTACTGTAGATGGTGTGTTGGATGAAGTATAATTATTTGGAAAAATTTTTTTAACTTCATGTTGATAAATATTTTTAATAATTTGGAAATCATTTATAGGTTTTTCTCCGCTTTTATTAACAGAAGTAGTTTTTAAAGGTCCTTCTTTTTTTAATATTTCTAAAGCTATAGGATGATTTGGCATTCTAATTCCGATTTTGCTTTCTTGGGTTATTCGGAAATATTGTTTTTTTGCTTTAACTATTAAAGTTAAAGGTCCTGGCCAAAATTGTTTGTATATTTTTACAATTTGATTATTAATTTCAACAAGATTTTCGATTTGTTTTAAATTATAAAATAATAGGGCCATCGGTTTTTTTAGAGATCTTTTTTTTAGTTGGTAAATTTTATTTAAACTTTGAGTGTCATACCAAGGAGCGCCCATTCCATATACAGTGTCTGTAGGGAAAATAATTATATTATTAAAGTTTTTCATAAATTAGTTAAAAGTTATCTTTCCATTTTTGTTTTTGAAATTCATCTATTAAAGGTTTTATTATTAAATCAATATTACCTTCCATAAACTCATTTAACTGATATATTGATAAATTTATTCTATGATCTGTTATTTTATTGTTGGGATAATCATAAGTTCTTATTTTTTCGCTTCGATCACTTTTACCTATTAAATCTTTTTTAATTTGATTTTGTTTTTGTTTTTGTTCAGATTGTTGTTGATAATAAATTTTATTAGTTAATAATTGAAAAGCTTTTTCTTTGTTATCATGTTGACTTTTTGCTATTTGACATGATGAGCTTATACCTGTAGGTAAATGAGTTAATCGAACTGCTGATTTAGTGGTATTTACAGATTGTCCCCCAGGGCCACTAGCATTAAAAGTATCCACTCTAATGTCATTCCAATTAATTTCTATTTTTTGATGGTTATCATTAGGAATTACTAATATTTTTACTGTAGATGTGTGTATTCTGCCTTTATTTTCTGTCTTCGGGATACGCTGTACTCGATGTATTCCGGATTCATATTTTAAATAATAAAATACATTTTTTCCATTAATTACAAATTCAACAGACGAAATACCTTCTTTAGATGTAGATAATAAATTGATAATTTCTAATTTCCATTTTTTATATTCTATATATTTTTTATAAGCTCTAAACAAATCTGATACAAATAAATTAGCTTCTTGCCCACCTATGCCTTTTTTAATTTCTACAATTACATCTTGTTTATCTTCTGCGTTATATTGTTCTGGGTATAATAGTTTTTCTAATTGATTAGTTTTGTTTTTAATTTTGATAATTAAATTATTTTTTTCTGTTTCTGCTAATTGGATTATTTCTTCTTCTAAAATTTTATCATTTGTTTGAGATAATGTTTTTTGTATTGTTTTATACTCTTTTTTTAATTGAATATATTCTTCGTAAGCAAAAACAATTTTTTGCAGTTTATTCATTTCTTTTAATAAATTAATATTTTGAAAATTTTTTGGGTTTTCTAATATTTTTTTTTGATTTTGTAAATATTTTTTTTTTATTAATTCTAATTTATCAAACATCTAAATTATTGTATCATCCTATTTTAATTTATTCTATTAAGTGGTCAGTTTCATTAAATAATAAACAATTAGAATCAAAATTAAAATATTTAGTGCTTGTAATACCTTGACGATTTTTCGCAATAATTAACTCTGTGTGCCCTAAGTCTATATTATATTCACTATATTTTTCTTTCGAATAATATCCTTTTCTGTATAAAAACATAACTATATCAGCATCTTGTTCGATACTCCCTGAATCTCTTAAATCTGATAGAATAGGTTTTTTATCTTCTCTTTTTTCTACTTCTCGAGATAATTGGGATAAAGCTATAACTGGTATTTTTAATTCACGAGCCATTTGTTTCAAGCTTTTTGAAATATCAGAAACTTCTTCTTGTCGATTATTAAAACCATATTGTCGATTATTTTGATTATTTTTTCTGATTAATTGTAAATAATCTATAATTACTACATCTAATTTTTGTTGATGTTTTAATTTACGACATTGCGTTCTTATATCTAAAATATTTACTGCTACTGAATCATCAAAATATATATTTAATTTTTTTAATTTATCAGCTGTTAATTTTAGCAAAGATCTTTGATTTTGATTTAACAATCCTAATTGAATATTTTTATGAGGTATTTCGCTTTGAGCACTTAATATCCTTGTTACTAATTGTTCATTAGACATTTCTAAGCTAAAAATTGCTACATAAGTTTGAGCATTATTATTTTTTTGAGCCATTTTAATTGCTAAATTGGTCATAAAACTACTTTTTCCCATAGAAGGTCTAGCAGCAATAATGATTAATTCTTCTTTTTTTAATCCTAAGGTTACTTCATCTAAATTAGTATAACCAGTGCTTATACCAATAATATTTTTATTTTGTAAATTGTTTATAGTGTTTTCTTGTACTTGTTCGATTAAGTTGTTTATTTTAATGAAATTATTGGTTTTACTTTTATTAGAAATTTGGAAAATTTTTTCTTCTGCTAAATTTAAAAATTTTTGTGGTTCAATATCAGGATTATTTAATCCTTCGTGCACAATAGAAGAAGCAGTTTGAATGATATTTCTTTTAACAGCTGCTTCATTGACTAAGTTAATATATGTTTCTAAATGATAAATGGATGGAATTATTTCGCCTAATTGAATTAAATAATTTTGTCCGCCATCTATATGAATATTTTTATTTTTTAATAATGTATATACTGAATAATAATCAATAGATTTTGATGTTTCAAATAATTCTTGAATTGCTTGAAAAATTTTTTGATTATTAAGGTTAAAAAAATCACTAACTTCCAAACGTCCTATTACATTAATAATTTGTTTAGGTTCTAAAAAAATAATTCCTAAAATTGATTTTTCTGCCTCTGCATAATAAGGTAGTTTTATATTTTCATTCATGATTTTTTAGCTTTTACGTTAATTGTTAAGGCTGCTATAATATTATCTTTTAAAATAATATTAGCTTTATAAATACCTAAGGCATTAATTTCATTATCTAAAATTATTTTGGGTTTATCCAATAAAATGTTATGACTTTTATATAGTTCATCTATAATATTTTTTGGAGTTATTTTGCCATGCATTTCGCCGTTTGGGCCAATTTTTATTTGAAAAGTAATTTGTTTATCTTCTATTTCTTCTTTTAATTTAGTCATCAATATAATTTTTTGTTGTTCTTTTTCTTCTTTTATTTTTTTATTTTGTTCTAAATATTTAATATTTTGAGGATTAGCTAAAAGAGCTTTTTTAGTTCTAATTAAATAGTTACCAAAACCAGGATTAACTTGAATAATTTCTTCTTTTTTACCTTTATCACTCAAGTCTTCTAATAAAATAATTTTCATATTTTCATTTCCTTCTTGATATTCATTTTTTAAAATGTTTTTTAATTCTAATAAAACATTATCAATATTACTGTTTTTAATTTGGGAGGCTGCGCTATTAATATGTCCTCCTCCATTCATTTGCTCCATAATAATTTGTACATTGATATTATCGCTACATGATCTAGCGCTAATACCTATTTGATTATCGGATAATTCTCCTATTACAAAAGCTGCTTCAATATTTTGTACATTTAAAGAATTTTCTGCTACTTTAGCCAAAAAAGAACGATCATTAATCGGTTTATCACTGGTTATAATAGCAAATTTTTTCATATAAATTTCCATACGAGATAATAGTCTATTCATTTCTAAAATTTGATCAAAATCCTGTCTTAGCCATAATTTAATTTTTTGACTTTCAGCGCCCATATTAATTAAACGCGATGCTACTTCTAAAGTTCTTGCGCTAGTTCGGGAGGTAAAAAAGTTAGTATCAATAATCATTCCTCCATACATAATAGTAGCTTCTAATGGCGAAATGTATACTGGATGATTTAAAAAGTATATTAATTCCATTATCATTTCTACAGTTGATGAAGATGATGCATCTATATAAGCGAATTTATTAGAAATAATTTTTTCTGAAGAACGATGATGGTCAATAATAATTATATTATCAGTTAAATTTAACAGTTCATTGTTATCTAAAATTTCTAAATGTTGATTATCTACAATAATAATTAAGGAATTTTTATTTATTATTTTATTCGCTTTATTAGCATTAATAATATTTTTTAAAAGCTTAGGATTTTCTTTATTTAAATTTTCATAAATATTTTTAAAATTTTTTTCCATAAAAATTGTATCTATAATAATATAATGATCTTGATCGCTATTTAGAATAGATGCTATTTTATAAATAGCAATCATAGAACCAAAAGCATCTAGATCTGGATTTTTATGACTCATAAAAAAACAATTATTATGTTTTTGAATTAGATCTTTAATGATTTCTGAATTAACTCTAGATACTATTTTAGAGTTGGTATTTAAAGAGGTTTTGGTCGCTCCAAAATATTGAATTTTTTGATTTTCAATATTAATTACTACTTGATCTCCTCCTCTTTTTTGTGCTAATTCTAATGCGCTTTGAGAATAATAAGCTAATTGGTTAAAAGGTAGATTATAGCAAGCGATTCCCATAGATAAAGTGATATTTAATTTATATTTTTCAGAAATATTTCTTATATTTTTCAAAATTGAAAATTTTTCTAATATCATATTTTCTAATTGTTCTCTTTTTAATAAAAGTAAAAATTTATCATCCGATAATTGTTTTAAATAAGTTTCATAAATTTCGAAGAAATCTGAAATAGCGCTTAAATATTCTACTTTAATTTGTGATTGTTCTGAAAAATCTAAATTTTTTAAAGAATTTTCTAAATTATCAAAAGATAAAAATATTAAAGCTGGTGTTGATCGATGATAAAGAGTTTGTACCTTTTCTCTTTGAGTTGCGTCGAATAGATAAAAAACATTAAATTCTTTTTTATATAAGCAATCAAAGTATTTATCTTTGATTTTTAAAACTATTTGTTGTTCTTTTTCTTTAATATTTAATAATTCAGCCATTTGGTTATTGATTAAGTTTAAAGATGTATTGATGTCAGGGTTATTAAATATTTTGTTTGCGTAAGTATTTATCCATTCAATAGTATTATTAGCGGTATTAATCACTATAATTCCTATAGTTAATTCGTTAAAAACTTCTTCACCTATTTTGTCTATATAATAAGATAATTTAGACCATAAAGCCAATCTTTTTTGTAATCTTTTAATTTTTAAACTACGTTGAAAATGCATATAAATACTTAAAAAGATAAAAAAGATTACTAATTTTCCAAGAATACTAAAAAACAATTTAATAATAATTTTTTTTACTTCTTGAATTTCTTTATTTGGGTTGTGAATTAATAATTTGATGTTATCATAGTCAAGGAAGGTCATATATAGAAATGTACCAATCAAAATTATAAATAAAAAAATTTTTTTATAATTGAGATTTTTTTTTCTTAATGTTAACATAATTAATTATTAAACTCTCTTTTCTAAAAAAACGGGGGCAAATATATAATTTTGTTATATAAAAAAACAAAACAAGTTAGATAAAACTTGTTTATTATTTATAAATATTTTACTTTTCGACAAAAGGTATTAAGGCCATATGACGCGCTCTTTTTATAGCTGTAGCTAATTTTCTTTGCCATTTAGCGCATACTCCGGTTATTCTAGATGGTAAAATTTTACCTTCACTAGTTATAAATTTTTTTAGAATTTCTATATTTTTAAAATCTATATTAGTAAATTTATTTTGTGTAAAAAAACATACTTTACGACGTTTTTTAAAATATTTTTTTCGAATCATTTGCATATTTATAGTTTTACTCTTATATTCCTTATAAAATTTTAATTTTTAAAAAAGCGACTCATCTTCATCTTCTTTAATATCGGAAAAACTTTGATTATTTTTTTTTATATCTCTGTTATGTGATGTTTGTTCGACATCTAAATGATTGGAATATTCTGATTTTTGTTTATTTTTTTTATAATCCGAATATTCTTTGCTTTCTAAAAATTTAATATTTGTGCATAAAATTTTTGTATCAAAAGTTGTTTTTTGTTGATTATTATGATCTTCGTAAATTTCTGTTCTAACTCGGCCCTCTATAGCTAACAAACTCCCTTTAGTAATGTATCTAGTTAAGCTTTCTGCTTGTTTATCCCAAGCGATACAACGAATTAAATCTGATTCTTTTTTTCCTTCTTGGTTTGTATACCCTCTATCTATTATCAAATGAAAAATAACATAAGGTACGTTAGTTTCTTTTGTAAATCTTATTTCAGGATCTTTTGTTATTCTGCCTATTAAAAATACCCTATTTAACATTATTTTCTCCTAATTTATGTGTTTTATTTTTTGATAATAAGAAAACGAAGTATTTCTTCAGTTATTTGCATTAATTGATTAAATTTTTCTACAAATGTATTATCTGCTTTAATTGTTGATTGTACATAATATCCTTGTTGGAATTTTTTAATTGGATAAGCTAATTCTTTTAATTCTATAGAAGCAGGTATAATTTCTTCAAAACAATTAATATCTTTATTTTTGATAAAAGTTTTTTTTAAATTTTCTACTATTTCTTGCGCTTGTTCTTGACTTATATTGGGTTTTATAATGTACATTAATTCATATTCTTTCATTTTGGTGGATTTTTTTGCTCCTTTTGATCAATTGTTTAATTAATTTTTAAAAATATTTAACTATTTCATATCTTTATACTTTTATTTTAATCTTTTTGGATAAAAATATAGTAATTTTTTCAAATTAAATTTTATATAGAAATTTTAACTATTTTATAATAAAACAATATTTCAATTTCTATTATAAAAAATTAAATTTTATCAAATTGAAATGATGATATACTCTGAATTTCATTCTAACAAATAAGAAAAACAATGTCAATAAAATATTTTTAATAAAATGATATTAATAAATTTCATTTATTCGATTCAAACATATCTTTTTTATAATTTGTAATTATGATTTAGATTTTTTATAAAGGAGGTGATTGGTTATGTAACTATAGATGTAATTGCATTTTTACTTTGGATAATTCCTAATAATTAAGTTATATTTTTTAATATAAAGTTAACCTAGTAAATTAAATTTTAAATCTAAAATTTTGTTTTTTTAAACTTAATTTTGTTTAAATTTTTAAAATATTTTTTAAATATTTTATAAAAAAGGAGTTTTTTTTGTGAATTTACACAATGCTATAACTTATCTAAGTGGTATTTTTAATTTTATTAAAAATTATTATCATTATTTTATTAATATTATTTTTGGTTTAATTATGTTTATTTTAGTTTATTTAGCTATTTGGGTTATTAGTTTAATTATTAATATTTTACGTTTGTTACCTAAATTAAATTTTTTTAATAAATCATCTGCTATTACTCATTATCATTTATCAAAACCTAATCTTAATAATAACGATTTACAAAATAAAATATCTCCGCCTAGAGGAATTTTCTTTTCATCGTTTATTATTTTTATATTGTTTATTATATTATTAATGATAAGTTTCTTCTTTATTAAGAGGTTTAATTTTGCTCCAATTACAAAAATTCTAGGTTTATCTGATTTTTCTAAAAATAAATTACATCAATTAACGGCATTACCCAATAATTCTTCTGATAATATGTTTGTTTTTCGTCAAAAATCTGTCAAAGAATTAGATAAATTAGATGCTATTTTGAAGAGTAAGGATTATCATCCTGTTGCATTAGAATCAGAACAAAAACAATTATTAAAAGAATTAGGTGATTTAAAATCTCAAATTATTGCTACTTCTGATATGTCTGAAACACAAATTACAAATAATATTACTGAATTACAACAAAAAGTAAATAAATTAAATCATAAATATGGCGAGATTATTATGAGTAGTGCAGATGTTTTGATGTTGCGTCAAAAATCTGTCCAAGAATTAGATAAATTAGATGCTATTTTGAAGAGTAAGGATTATCATCCTGTTGCATTAGAATCAGAACAAAAACAATTATTAAAAGAATTAGGTTATTTAAAATCTCAAATTATTGCTACTTCTGATATGTCTGAAACACAAATTACAAATAATATTACTGAATTAAAACAAAAAATAGATAAATTAAATCATAAATATGGCGAGATTATTATGAGTAGTGCAGATGTTTTGATGTTGCGTCAAAAATCTGTCCAAGAATTAGATAAATTAGATGCTATTTTGAAGAGTAAGGATTATCATCCTGTTGCATTAGAATCAGAACAAAAACAATTATTAAAAGAATTAGGTTATTTAAAATCTCAAATTATTGCTACTCCTGATATGTCTGAAACACAAATTACAAATAATATTACTGAATTAAAACAAAAAGTAGATAAATTAAATCATAAATATGGCGAGATTATTATGAATAAATTGATAAATTCTAATAATTTTAAACAAAATTTACCGAATGTTTGGGTTGTTCCTGTGCCTGTTTTAACTGTAAATTAATTATCAACAATCAAAAATTATTTTAAAAAATATAGGAGTAAAAATAAATTTTACTCCTATTTTTTTATTTTATTTTTTGGGATGATTATATTAATACGGTTTTCAATTGTTTTATGACTGAGTTACATCGATTACATAATTCGTTAGAATTATTATAATTTGTTACATTCCAGCAACGAGGGCAAGTTTTTCCTGTAGCTTTAATAATTTTAATTTCAAGTTTAGATGATTTTATAATATTAATTTCTGAAACAATTAATAATTGATGTAAACAATCTTGGATTTTTAATGTTTCTATTATATTTAAATATTCTGTGGTTAATTCTAAAATTATTTTAGCTTCTAGAGATTTATTAATAATTTGTTTTTGTCTAGCATTTTCTAATTTTTTTAATATTATATCTCTTAATTCTAAAAATTTTTGATAAGCTTTTTGTTCTTCTAAATTAACATATTTTGGCGTAAATTTATTTATAAAATCATCTATTTGTTGTATGGTAGGCATATTTTCTAAGTAAATATCTTCTTGTTTAGAACTTTTAACATTTAAATGATTATAGGCTTCTGATGTTGTGTGAGGTAAAATAGGAGTTAAAATAATTAGTAAATCTAAAAGTAAATCATATATATTAGATTGAATAGTTCTTCTTTCTTTACAATTCGGAATTTCGATATATAAAATATCTTTAGTAAAATCTAAATAAAAAGCACTTATTCTAATAGTTATAAAAGGATATAATAAGCTTATAATTTTTTCAAAATTATAACTTTCGTATGATTCTATAATTTGTTTAATTATTTGTTTAAATTCTAAAATTAT
This sequence comes from Candidatus Phytoplasma australasiaticum subsp. taiwanense, assembly GCA_001307505.2. GTDB lineage: Bacteria > Bacillota_I > Bacilli_A > Acholeplasmatales > Acholeplasmataceae > Phytoplasma > Phytoplasma australasiaticum. Next base: position 617,357 of record CP040925.1, on the reverse strand, counting down.
TAATTTATGCAAAGAAGTTCTATTTTGTAAAATAATATAATCTGTTTTTATATTAAAATCATATAAATTACCTAACATAAATCTTAAAGTATTACGTATTTTACGGTATTTTTCTTCTATTTGTTTTAAAATAGCACAATCTATTTTTACATCATTTTTATAATTAGTGCTAGCTACCCATAACCTTAATACATCAGCTCCGCTTTGTTTTATTATTTTTTGGGGCTCTATAATGTTGTTTTTGGATTTACTCATTTTTTGTCCTTTACCATCTAAAACAAATCCATGAGTAATAATTTGTCGATAAGCTGCTTTATTGAATGTAGCTACCGAAGTAATTAGAGATGAATTAAACCATCCTCTATACTGATCTGAACCTTCTAAGTATAAATCAGCTGGAAAAAAATTTGAAGAAATATTTTGCATTACATTATATGAAGTTCCAGAATCAAACCAAACATCTATAATATCTAGATCTTTAGTAAATAAATGATATTTTTTATTTTTTTGGAGATAATTTGTAGGTAATAATTCTGCAATTTCCCATTCATACCAAATATTTTTTCCATATTTTTCAAATAAATCTGCAAAATGATTTATCATATTGATATCAATAATGGGGCTTTGATTCTCATCATACAATATAGGAATAGGTACTCCCCATTTTCTTTGTCTACTGATATTCCAATCTTCACGATTTATTATCATATTTTGCATTTTGTGTTCTCCCCAATGAGGAAACCATTTAATATTTTCAATTTCTTTTAATAATTCTGGTTTTATACTTTGAATATCTATAAACCATTGCGATAAAGCCAAGAAAACAATGGGTTTATTAATACGATTATCATGCGGATATAAATGCTCTATTATTTCTGATTTAATTAAAATTCCTTGTTTTTGTAAATCTTCTATTATTAAATCATTAGCTTTTTGAAAAAAAATCCCTTGGTATTGAGGAGATAATTCAGTCATATTGCCTTGTTTATCGATGCTAAAAGTTGTTTTCAAATTATATTTTTGACCTATTATAAAATCTTCTTGCCCGTGTCCTGGCGAGATACTAACTAAACCAGTACCTTCCTGATCAGAGACAAATTCGCCTAAAATGATTTGTTTAATCTTGTTAAATAAAATATTTTTGTATTGTAAATTTTCTAATTCTTTACCAGTGAATACTTTTATAATATCAATTTTATTCCAATTAAACTTAATTTGTAATTTTGTTAAAACCTGGGCTCCTATAATATATTTTTTATTTTGATTAACTTTAATTAAATAATATTTAGCTTTTGGGTTTACACAAACCGCTTCATTAGAAGATAAAGTCCAAGGGTTAGTAGTCCAGATTATTATTTGTACATTTTCCCAAAAATGTTCATGTTTATTATTTATTATTTGAAAGGTTGTAAAAATAGACCAAGTTTGGTGTTTATGATATTCTATTTCTGATTCAGCTAAAGATGAGTTTAAGTAAGTAGACCAATAAACAGGTTTTAATTTTTTAAAAATTAATTTTTTTTCTAACATTTTTGCGAAAATTCGAATTTGATTCGATATATATTTGTTATCGCAAGTTAAATAAGGATTATCCCAATTTCCTAAAATACCTAATCTTTTGAAATTTTCTTTTTGTTTTTGAACAAAATTCAAAGCAAATTTTTTACATTCTTCGTTAAAAATATTTTTAGGTAAATTTTTATTTTTAGAATTGTTTTTTAAAACTGCAATTTCTATTGGCAATCCATGCGTATCCCATCCAGGTATGTAAGGAGCATTATATCCTTGCATAGTTTTAAATCGTAATATAAAATCTTTTAAAATTTTATTTAAGGCGTGACCTATATGTATATCGCCATTAGCGTAAGGAGGGCCATCATGTAGAATGAATGTTGGATTTTGATTATTTTTTATTAAATTTTTTTGATATAAGTTAATTTTATTCCAAAATTGTTCTATTTCTATTTCTTTTTGAGGTAAATTGCCTCTCATTGGAAAATCAGTTTTGGGCATAGACAAGGTATTAGTATAATTTTTATCTTTTTGATTCATTTTTATATTACATTTCCTTTTGTATTAATAACAATTAACAATCAATAAATACATCAATAATATATTTTATGGAGTTAGATGGATTTAGACACGAAATTTAAAATTTATAATATCACCATCTTGAACTATATAATTTTTACCTTCTGAACGTAATTTACCTTTTTCTTTTATTTGATTAATATTGCTATATTTTATAATTTCATTATAATTAACAACTTCTGCTCGGATAAAGCCTTTTTGAAAATCTGTATGTATTGATTTAGCGCATTGAGGAGCTGTAGAACCTTTAAGAAAAGACCAACTTCTTGTTTCTTTTGGACCTGCAGTAAAATATGTTTGCAAATTCAAAAGTTGATAACTGTTTTTGATTATTTGTTCTAAAGCATATTTAGATGAAAAAAATTTTTGCTCATTATTATTTTTATTTGTTTTATTATTATCTAATTCAGAAGGAGAGTAATTTTTTTTAGCTTCGATAATACAAATGGGAATAAATTTTCTATTTGTTTGTAAACTATATTTATTCATTTGTTTAAAAAAAATATTTTCATCCCAACAATTATTTTTATTTTCTGGAAAATTACCTATATAAATCATAGGTTTAAGAGTTAATAAATTAAAATTTTTTATTATTTGAAATTCTTCTTCTGTTAAATTTAATTCATTAGCTGAAATATTTTTACTTAGATTTTGTTTAATTTTTTGCAAAATTTGTATTTCTAATTTCGCTTCTTGTTGTGTTTTTTTTTTGGAGTTATTTATTTTAGTTAAGCGTTGTTCTATTTGCTCTAGATCTGATAAAATTAATTCTGTTTCAACCATTTGGCTTTCTAAAACAGGATCAATTTTTTCGTGAATATGTATTATTTTGTTATCTTCGAAACATTTTACAACATGACAAAGAATATCAACATTACGAATATGATTAAGAAATTGATTTCCTAAACCTTCTCCTTTAGATGCTCCAGGAACTAAACCGGCAATGTCTACAAATTGTATTTGAGTTTTGATAATTTTTTGAGATTTGAAAAAATTAGCAATATATTCTAAACGTTCATCAGGAACTTCTATCATAGCTATATTCGGTTTTATAGTGGCAAAAGGATAATTAGCTTCTAAAATATTTAATCCAGTTAATGCATTAAACAAACTTGATTTACCTACATTGGGTAATCCTATAATTCCGACTTTCATATATGTTTTTCACCTTACTAAAAAATTTTTTTATTATAAAAATAATTTTTAAATTTTATTATTTAATTATAACATTTTACTGGTTTAAATGATTATTTAAAATCTATTGTTTTGATAGTTGATACCATTTGTAAAAAATATTATAATGTATGTTAGTTAGAGGAGATTGTCAATAAACTGTATTTTTATTAATTATAATTATCTAGATTTGAATTAAGAATTGTAATTCTAATTTTTATGGAAAATAAAAGTACTTTTTAATAGAAACATTATTATTAAATTTTAAAATATATCAAAAATAATTTTAAAAAAATAGAAGGAATTATAATTATGTCCAAAAAACAAATGATACCTGTAGGGGTTTCTGGTAGACATGCTCATTTGTCTTTAGAAGCTTTAGAGATTTTATTTGGTAAAAACTATAAACTAAATTGGTTTAAAGATTTAACTCAAAAAGGTCAATTTGCAGCTAAAGAAAAAATTGATGTTATTAGTTCTGATAATCAAATTCTTAAAAATGTTCGCATATTAGGGCCTTTAAGAAAATTTACACAAATTGAAATTAGTAATAGTGATAATATTAGAAATAAATTTGGCGCTCCCGTTAGGAGTTCAGGTGATATTCAAAATTCTGCTAGTGCTACTTTAATTGGTCCGTGTGGAAAATTATTTATTAAAGAAGGTGTTATTATTTCGGATAGACATATACATTTATCGGATGAAGAGGCTAAAAATTTATGTTTAGCTGATAAACAAGTAGTTAGTGTTCGAGTAGGCGGTATTAAAGCTGGTATTTTGCAAAATGTTTTGTGTCGTGTAAATAAAGATTTTAGTTTAGAATTACATATAGATACGGATGATGCCGCAGCATTCCATCTAAAAAATGGTGATTTAGTAGAATTAATTAAAACATAAATTTAAAAATGTATAATTGAAATTATTTAATTTTTCGATTATTTTAAAGATTTTAAAATATTTATCTGTGTAAATTTAATAAAAATTTAAATAATAGTATTTTTTTGATATTGAAACAGTAATTTTAATTATGAATTTATTTTTAAAATTTAATCATAAATAAAATATAATTTGATATGATTGAATTTATAAATTGATATCAATAATAGATTTTATTTTGTAGTGTATATGATTTATTTTATTTAAATAAAATTCAAAAATTATTTACACAGAAGAAAGAGTTTATATCTGTGTTTTTAGAATCATTTTGGTCAGAAGAACCAAGAAAATTTACAAAGACTGAAGGGGCGCCAAAGAGGCCTAAATTTCGCGCTATTTAACCAATAGCCAGGGATGATAAACCCTGAAAGGATATGGTTGGTCGGACAAACGAAAGAATGTCAGATTATAGCAAACCATAAAAGCGGGTTGCGACGAAAGCAAATTAGTCAAGATGACTCCGCCACCGAATAATTCTATGGGAAAGCCTGAGATGGCCTAAGAAGGAAACTTGATGTAATCTTTGAACCTGTTTCGAAAGTTGCTTATACGGACAGTCCAGAATCTACTAGTATATACTTCGGATACTGAGTAGTTTATCTGAGAAAGAAACCTGGAATCAGCCTCCTAAAGAGGATACTTCACCTAAAGAATTAAGGTAGAAATTTAGTGTAACTTGGAGAATCCTAAAACTAAGCAATTGAGTTTGCTAATTCGGAAGTAAAAGCCCGGAGGGTTAAGGATAAAGAATCTTCTTAATAGTCGTAAGAGTAAACCTAGATTTGGAATAATCTAGTCAATCGCCTTACCAAGAAGAGGGTTAATCACCCTTATAGGGCGAAGGAAGATAGTAATTTATTATTTATTCAATGGTATCGAGAGAAAGGAGTTGATATATTATGTCAACAACTGTTTCACTAGAAACTAAACTTTCGCGAACATTGAATAAAATTCAATATTGTTCAGCAAACAGCTACTCCTTAAAAAGAGAACTCCAACAGGGAATGAATAACCTTTACAACACGTTAACAGCATTCAATAGAATCGCGGCTAACGCAGGAGCGGGCACACCCGGAATTGACAATAAAACCATTGATGGAATTAATCTGGAGAGATTAGAAAGATACCATCTGGAATACGTCAATAATGGCTACCACCCAAAACCAGTCAAAAGAATCCTCATTCCCAAAGATAATGGAGAAACCAGACCTTTGGGCATACCGACCATCAAGGATAGATTGATACAAAAATGCCTGGAACAACTCTTAACTCCTTATTTCGAAAATATCTTCTCAGAATGGAGTTTTGGATTTAGAACCAAAAAATCTTGCCATGATGCCATCAAACGGACCAAACAAAGATTTACAGGAATTGATTATCTTGTCAAAATTGACTTAAAAGGTTATTTTGAAACTATCAATCATGGGATTCTAATGAGAACCTTAAATTGGTTCATCAAAAAGAATAAAACACTTTCAACCATTAATAAATGGTTAAAAGCCGGTTTCATGAAAGATGGTATCAAATACGAATCTTTATCAGGCTCCCCTCAGGGAGGGATTATCTCCCCCTTGTTGGCGAATGTATATTTACATTACATCGACCTGAAAATGGAGGGACTGATTAAAGAAGGGAAGCCAATTAAGAAGATTAACCCAGAGTATAAGAAAGCTTGGGGTAAAAACCAACATCACAAACTTGGGATTGATAGTTCTATCAATCTAAATCTAAAACCAAGAGTTGAGTATATCCGTTATGCTGACGACTTTATCATCGGCATTAAAGGCGAATATAACCAGGCGGAAAGAATCAAAGACCAAGTAACGCAATGGCTAACGCAAGATCTAAACCTTACGATTAGTAAGGATAAGTCAAAGATTGTGAAAGCCAGCAAAGGAACTAGGTTTCTATCCTACATGATAAAAGTCAACCCTACCAATAAAACTCGTGGAGAAAAGGCCACAAAGAACTCCTTAAATGGCAAAGTTCAAATCCAAATTCCCAAAACGAAAGCCAAAGAATATGGAGAGGAATATAATTGGTTTAAAAAAGGGAAAGTGAGACATGACGAAACATTAGCAGGTAGAGACGAATTAGAAATAATCCGGACCTATAAGACAATTGTTAGAGGAATTATCCAATACTTTTGTTGGGCTAACAATCTAGGTGTTCTGACTCACTTAAATTATCTAGCTGAATACAGCTGTTTGAAAACACTAGCAAGGAAACGGAAGACGTCAATTGCTAGGTTTCGAAAGAAATGTAAAATTGGTTCAACTTGGGGTATTTCCTATTATAATAAAGGGGAGACCCAATATGAACCATGGGTTGCCTACTCTTGGAACAAAATTAAGACAATGCGTAATTTCAAGGGAAACCCTGATATTACTATCAATAAGCATATATTCCAAGGTCGTACGTACCTAACTGACCGTTTAAAAGCGGAGCATTGTGAGTACTGCGACAAAACAACTCAACTACAAATTCATCACATTGGTACGGTCCGCAATGCGCGCCACCAAAGTATCATGAATAAAAGAACAAAGGTATTGTGTAAAGATTGTCACCGAAAGGTAACCAATCAACAATTACATGATATCAGAAAGAATAAGAACAATAGGAATAAATAGCTAATTAACCGCGAGGAGAAATTAGTTCTCGAAAGAGAGTAAATTATGGAAAGCCGGATGCTGGGAAACTTGCTTGTCCGGTTTGGACGGGGGCTGATTGTAAATAAAACAGCAAAGACAAATCGCTGAATAAAACGCAATTAATCTATCCGTATTTATTAAAGATCCTGTTTATGGATATATTTATTTAGAATATTTATTTTTGGAAGAGTTAATTAATACTCGTCTTTTTCAAAGATTAAGGCGTATTAAGCAATTAGGATGTGCTCATATGATTTTTCCTGGCGCTGAACATTCGCGTTTTATCCATAGTTTAGGTGTTTATGAATTATCTAGACGTTTTTTAGAATTTCATAAATTTCAATTAATAGAAAAAAAATTTTCTTTAAGGAATAAATTAATTTTATTGGTTGCATCTTTATTACATGATATTGGACATAGTTCTTATTCTCATATTTTTGAAAGAGTTTTTGATGTTAAACATGAAGATAAAACTATTCAAATGATTATTAATGATAAAGAAATTTTTTCTATATTAGATAGAATAGATGAAAATTTTAAATATGACGTCGCAAAAGTGATTAAAAATGATAAAAATAGTCAAAAATTTACTTTATTAAAACAACTTTTAACAAGTCAATTAGATTTTGATCGTTTAGATTATTTAAAAAGAGATTCTTTTTTTGCTGGTGTTAGCTATGGTTATATTGATTCTGATCGTTTAATTCGTATTATGGATATTACTAACGCTTATCAAGTTCCACAAACTTCGAATTTTCCTTCAGGTGAATTAGTAATTTTGTTCCGAAATAGTGGTCTTTCGAGTATTGAAAATTATTTAATGAGTCGTTATTATATGTATAGACAAGTATATTGTCATCCTAAAATTGTATTATTTGCTATTATTTTAGAACAAATTTTTGTCAGAATTAGATTTTTAATTACTAAAAAATATCAATTTGAATCTGACATTAGTTTATTAAAAAATTTTTTTTCTAATAAAGAATCCTTAGAATTATATTCGAAAATTGATGATTTTTATATTAATAGTTTGATTATCTCTTTTCAAGATAGTAAAGATGTTATTTTATCTAATCTTTGTCAAGATTTTTTACATCGTCGTATTTGTTTTTGGAAATGTATTCCTAATATTTCTAAAAATTATGAATTTATTAAAGAAATAGAGTGTAAGTATAAAAATGATTCTGCTTATTATACTTACTATTATGATGATTATATTTTAAGAGATACTTATCGTGAGGAAGTTGATAATATTGGCGAACAAATTTTAATTGGCTTTAATCATAGTGCAAATAATATTGTAAAACCTTTAAGTATTGAATCTTTTATTATTAATAATATAATGTACCGAAATTCTTATAAAGAGATTCGTAATTTTTTTTATTATCGTGATTTTAAATGATTAAAAATGAAAAACATATTTTTAAAAAAAAATATGGTCAAAATTTTTTGAATAATTTTAATATTTTAAATTTAATTGTAGAATCTGCTAATATAGTCAATAAAAATGTAATAGAAATTGGACCTGGTCAAGGTGCTTTAACAAAATTATTAGTTTTAAAAGCAAAAAAGGTTTTAGCTTATGAAATTGATTACACTTTGAAAAAATTTTTATTATTCGCTGAACATAGTAATATTAATATTATTTATGATAATTTTTTAAAACGAGATATAGAAAAAGATTTTAAAAAATATTTTGATAGTGAACAAGAAGAAGTAGTTTTAGTAGGTAATCTACCTTATCATATTGTTTCTTCTGTTTTATTTAGAATTTTTGATATATCACGAATTAAAAGTTTTGTTATTATGTTACAAAAAGAATTGGCATGGAGGATATTATCCCATCCTTTTGTTAAAAATTACAATTCTTTAAGTGTTATATGTCAATCTTTGGCTTTTATTGAAGTGGTAAAGATAGTTAAAAAAACTAATTTTTATCCTCAACCAAAAGTAGATGGAATAGTTTTGAAATTTATTAAAAAAGAATTATCTGAAACAAAAAAAAATTTTTTATATGGTGATTTTATTAAATTTGTAAAAATTGCTTTTAAACAAAAACGAAAACAATTGATTAATAATTTTCAAGATTATTTAAATATATCTAAATCCGAAATTATTAGTTTTTTTATCAACAATCAAATATCTTTAAATATTAGAGCCGAAGAAATAAATGTTGAAGATTTGCAAAAAATAGCGAAATTATTTTGGAGTTATTTTAAGCGGTAATAATCAAGAATTTTATTATTACTAAATAGTGCATCAGTTGATTTAATGTAATATTGTGCATAAATTGTGATAAAATAATCCCATAAAAGATTGTGTAAATTAAAAAAAAGGTTTATAATTTTTTACAGTAATTAAGTTTATTAAAAAAGTTAATTTTTAAAAATTTTTAAAAAATAATAGGATGGTATGTAATGAAAATTACTGGTGTTAGAATAAAACTTAATGATAAAGAGCATCCAAGATTAAAAGCTGTTTCAAGTGTATTTATAGATGATTGTTTTGTAATTCATGGTGTTAGAATAATTCGCGGTAACAAAGGTTATTTTATTGCTATGCCTAGTTCCAGATTGAGTACAGGAACTTTCAAAGATATAGCTCATCCTACTAATACTCACACTAGAAATATGTTAAATGAAAGAGTTTTAGAAGAATTTTATGCAAAAACTTCTGCTAATAATGTTGATTTAACTGATTCGAATCAAGTTGAATCAAAATCAGAAGAAAATTCAAATGATCATGTAGAAAATAATCAAAATTATGATTCTAATAATGAAGAAAGTTATAATTGTGATTAATTTTCTTTCAAAAAAAAACAAATTTATAAGATTTTTTGATTTTATAATTTAGATTTACATTTAAAAAATCTACTCTAAAATATTTATTTTAATTATTTTTTTGTTGCAAAAATTAGAAAAATATATAAATTAATTTTTAAGTTTATATATTTTTCTATCACATTTTATAGGGGTTAATGGTATATATTTTGAAAAAACATAATAATATTTATAACTCTAATGCAGATGCTAAAAAACATTTTGATTCGGGTTACAATAATAATTGTAAGCATTTTTTACTTTTTATTTGGGGCTTATTTTTGTATTTTTTCTGTTTTGTTCCTGTAGTAGTATTTAAATCTTTTAATTTGAATGATCATGAATCTTTATTATTTAAACAAGTAATTACTTTGTTAATTTTGGGTTGTACGGGTTATCATGTTATTATTGAAGGTTTATTAGATACTTATCGTATTACAAAGCAAAAACGTAAATTTACTCCAAATATACATATTTTAATGTTATTGGGAGCTTTGGGAGCTGTTTTTTTACATAATTTTAATGAAGCTATTTTATTAATTATTATTTTTGCAACTTCTAATTTTTTAGAAGAATATATAGAAACTAAAAGTCATAAAGAAATTCGAAACCTTTTAAAAATCGCCCCTACACAGGCACGTTTAAGAGATAGTGAAGGTAATTTTCAATTAATAGAAATAGAAAAATTAAATATTGGAGATGAAGTTATTGTTTTAAGTGGTGATCAAATTCCTTCTGATGGTATAGTAGTTTCAGGTAACTCTTGCGTTGATGAATCGAATATTACTGGAGAAAGTATACCTGTTGATAAAAAAAAAGGCGATAAGGTTTATGGAAGCAATATTAATCTTAATAATACTTTAGTTATTAGAATTACTGCTAATGCAGATCAGAATTTGTTTTCTAGAATTATTAAGTTATCTAATGAGTTAAAGAATAATGTTTCTAAAAAGGCGACTTTAATTAAACGTTTAGAACCAATTTATGTAAAATTTGTGTTGTTAATATCTTTTTTAATTTTATTATTTTTTCCTTTAATTAATATTATTAAAGGTTGGGAATATTATTCGTTTAATAAAATTTTTGAAAAAATTATAGTTTTTGTAACCGTCGCTTCCCCTTGTGCTTTGGTTGTGGCCGATATTCCAGCTACTTTATCTGCTGTTTCTTATTTAGCTAAACAAAGAATTTTATTAAAAAACGGAAATGCTTTAAGTTTTTTAGCTAATATTAAAGCTATTGTTTTTGATAAAACTGGAACTTTAACAATTGGTAAACCTATAGTGAAAGAATGTTTATTTGATAATTCTTTGAATGAAGATGAAAAAAATAAATTTTTATCTATTTTTTATTATATGGAACAGAAATCTAATCATCCTTTAGCTATATCTATTAAAAAATATTTAAAAGATTTTTTTGTTACTGGAGAAAATTTTAATAAGGATTATTCTGATATAGAGGTAAATAATTTGATTGGCATCGGCATTGAGTCTTTTTATCAAGATAAACATTATAAAGTAGCTAAATATAGCGATTTAAAGAGTTGTTATGTGAATAATAAAATTTCTTCAGAATTGGAAACAAAAATACAATCATTTTTAGAAGACGGTTATACTGTGCTTTATTTTAGTTGTGATAATACTGTTGTAATGGTTATGGCGATTTTTGATGTTTTACGTCCAGAATGTTCTAATATAATAAATTATTTTCGAGATCTTAATATTAAAACAGTTGTTTTAACGGGTGATAATTATAAAACAGCTCAAAATGTAGCAAAATGTTTAAATCTGGATTATGTTTTTGCAGAATGTTTACCAGAAGATAAATTAGCAAAAATTAAAGAGTTAAAAACAAGGTACACGGGCGTAGCTATGGTAGGGGATGGCGTTAATGATGCTCTTGCTTTGGCTAATGCTGATGTAGGAATTGCTTTGCAAGAAGGTGTAGATGCAATTGCAGATATTGCAGATGTCGTTTTAATGAAAAATAATTTAATTAAAATTATTCAGACTCATAAAGTAGCTGTTAGATTGAATAATATAGTTTGTCAAAATATGATTTTTGCGATTAGTGTTATTATTATTTTAACTATTAGCAATTTTTTTACTAGTTTGTTTTTACCATTTGCGGTTTTTTTGCATGAAATTAGCACTATTTTAGTTCTTTTAAATGGTTTACGAATGTTAAAAAATGAAAATTTGCAATCAATTAAGTAATTATTTTTTGAAATTTTTTAGTTTTTTAATAATAAAATAACTATTATTATATAAAATTTAGTATATGAAAGAAGAAAAATATTGCATGTTAAATATTGAAGAAATTAAAAATATTTTTAATTTATCTTTAGGCGAAGGCATTGATTTTGTTGAATTCTTTTTTGAGGATACTTCTTCTGATTTGTGGAAAGTTATTGATCAAAATGTAGTGGGTTCGCGTGAACATCATATTTATGGTTTAGGTATTAGATTATTAAGCAATAATCAAGAAATTTATTTATATACTAATAAAATAATTTACCAACATATTATAGATTTAATTTTACAATATAAACCTTTATTAAAAAATAAAAATAAAATTTTATTAAAAAATTTTGATTTTGAACAAAATATATCGCAAAAACCTTTAGATGATATTACTTGGCAACAAAAAATTGAAAAGATGTTATATTGTTCTCGTGTAATTCGTCAAACAGATTCTCTTGTAATTAAAAGTTTAGTCAATTTGGAAAATAAATTTCAAAAAGTTTGGATAGTTAATAGTCGAGGTATTTCTCGTTATGATAATCGTTATTATGTTAATTTGAGTTTAACTTCTGTTGCACAAAACGAATCTAATATACAAGAGTTTAGTAGAAGTTTTGGTAAAGGATCTACTGGAGTTTTTTTAAATTCTTTAGATTTACAAGAAATATCTCAACAAGTAGCCAAACAATCTGTTGAAATGTTATCAGCACAATCAATTAAAGCTCAAACGATGACTGTTGTAATTAATAATGGTTCTGGTGGAGTTATTTTCCATGAAGCGTGCGGGCATTCTTTAGAAGCAACATCAGTAGCTAGAGGATTATCGCCTTTTTGTGACAAAATTGGTCAAAAAATAGCTTCTTCTCTTGTTACTGCATTTGATAATGGTAATATATTTGAAGCTTGGGGAGCTACTAAAATTGATGATGAAGGCCATTTAACACAAAAAAATCTTTTAATCAGTAATGGTATTTTGAAATCTTATTTAGTAGATATGCGTAATGGTTATAAATTAAATATGCCATCTACAGGATCTGGTAGACGAGAATCTTATAAGTATTCGCCTACTTCACGTATGAATTCTACTTATATTTCTGCAGGACCTCATGATCCGGAAAAAATTATTCAAGAAACTGATTATGGTTTTTATGCTAAATATTTGGGAGGTGGAACTGTTGATCCAAATACAGGAGAATTCAATTTTATGGTAAATGTTGGTTATTTAATTCAAAATGGTAAAATAACAACACCTATTAAAGGTATGATGTTGATTGGTAAAGGACAAGAAATTTTGTTTAAAATTGATCGTGTTGGTAAAGATGTTCAATTAGTGCAAGGTTATTGCGGATCCATTTCAGGAGATATTCCGGTAGATCTAGGTCAACCAACTATCCGTATAACAGAAATGCTTGTTAGTGGTAGTTGATCAAAAAAGGTGAATATGCGATGAATTATCAAAAATGGTTTCAAAAAAGTCAATTACAAGGTTTAGATGGATTAGAAATTATAATATATGAACAGCGAAAATTTGATATTAATTTAGAAGATGGAAATATAGAACAATTTACAGCTAATCATTCGACTAGTTATCTTATTTATGGTTTATGTAAAAACAAAAAAACTTCTATTTATTTAGAAAAAAATGATGATTTAGATAATGATTTTTTCATAGATCAAGTTTTAAAACGTTTAAAACAAAAAATAGAAATTTTAAATTTTAATGAAAAAGATTTTTTGTTTTCGGGATCTCAAAAATATAAAACAATTTTAGAAAAAAATTTCAATTTTGAGTCAATACCTTATGATTATAAAATTAAATTATTGCAAGAATGTTATCAAGGTTTATTAGTTAGTCAGTATTTTACTAAAAAATGTAATTTGTTGTATAGTGAAATTTTTTGGTGTCAAAAAATAGTTAATTCTTTAGGGTTAAAATTGCAACAATGTAATAGTTACTCTTTATTAGAAACTAATTGTATTTTTGGCGATAATAAAACTCAAGAAGAAATTACTAAATCGTTTCCTGTAAAAAAATTTGAAGATTTTGATTTGTCTATTTATGTTAAAGGTTTATTAGAATTAGGAGAGAATCAAATTGGCTCTAAAACTTTACCATCTAAACTTTATCATGTAGTTTTTTCTAATGAAGTGTTTTCAGAATTATTATCAAATTTTCAAAATATTTTTAATGCTTTATATGTTTATCGTAATTTGAGTAAATATAAATATAGTCAAGGCAAATTAATCGCTAATCCTAAAGTAACTATTATAGATGATCCTTTTATATCGACAGCTTTTTTTAATCCGATTTTTGATGATGAAGGAGTCTCTTGTCAAAGCAAAAATATTATTACTCAAGGGATTTTAAATACTTTTATCCATAATTTACAAACTGCTAAACTTTTTGATGTATCACCACAAGGCAATAGTTTTAATGGTTCTATTGCTATGAGCAATTGTTATTTGAAATCTGGTGATAAATCTTTATCAGAATTATTATATGCCGTTCATGATGGTATTTATGTAAATTCTATAGTGGGTTGGCATGCAGGTATAGATGAGATCAGTGGATCTTTTAGTTTGCAAGCTTCAGGCTTTTGTATTAAGAATGGTTTTATAAAAGATCCGTTTAATATGGTGGTTATTTCTGGTAATTTTTTTGATTTATTAAATAATATTAAAGATATTGCTAATGATTTTAAATTTCAAATTTTTGGATTTGGCAGTTCTAGTGTATATGTTGGTTTATTAAATGTATCAGGTAGTTAAAATTTTTTTAATAAAATAAATAAAAACTATTTATAGCTTTTTAGACTATAAATAGTTTTATTTATTAAATAATATTAAAGATATTGCTAATGATTTTAAATTTCAAATTTTTGGATTTGGCAGTTCTAGTGTATATGTTGGTTTATTAAATGTATCAGGTAGTTAAAATTTTTTTAATAAAATAAATAAAAACTATTTATAGCTTTTTAGACTATAAATAGTTTTATTTATTAAATAATATTAAAGATATTGCTAATGATTTTAAATTTCAAATTTTTGGATTTGGCAGTTCTAGTGTATATGTTGGTTTATTAAATGTATCAGGTAGTTAAAATTTTTTTAATAAAATAAATAAAAACTATTTATAGCTTTTTAGACTATAAATAGTTTTATTTAAATTTTTTTAAAATTATTTATTTGAATTATTTGTTTAAAAAGAAATTTATAGCGCGAACTATTTGGTTATTAATATATTCAGTTGTAAGAAATTTCATAACTTCGTCTCTTACTTGACTGCTTACTGATGATTTTATTTGAGCAAATAATACTGTTATAAATTCTCTGTTTATTTCATCAGGTAATATAGTTGTATAATAGTTTGCTGGCAAATTATCATCACTTTTATATGATGGATCGAATTTCTCTGATCCTGTCCATTCTTCAACACCAAATTCATCTTGGAAAATATAATTAATGTAAGTTTGTGCTGCTATTTTAACTGGATGCGATGGTATATCTTGGGTATCTTCTATTATATTATATTGCATTAAAGATAAAATTTTTTCCTTTTTATCTATAGCTGAAGATACAACTTGGTCAAAATATTGACCTTTATCATAAGCTTTTATAGACATTTTAGAATTGTTAATAGTGAAAATGGTTAATAGACACGTTAAACTCACTGAGAAGAATAAAATACTATTTTTTATTAATTTCAACAAAAAAATAGTCCCCCTTTTGTTAAATGTTTATTCTTCAGTATTATTTTATCTATGGACGATTTCATTCTAACATTTTTTGTTTTTAAAGTAAAGTAAATTATTATCTTGTGGTTTGGGATTGTATAAAATGTTTTCCTAGAGGACTAATGATGATTTTATCATAATTATGTACAACATAATTATATTTAAAAGCTTTTTTTATACATTGTTTGAAAATTTTATTATTCCATTTTAAATCTTTTTGTATAATTATTAATTGTTGTTTAAATGGTTGATTTTGATGATTTTCCAAATGAATTAATAAATTTAACATTAAAAAATTTTTTTTCTGTTGATGATTTTTTATAATTGTTGTTATTATACCTTTTCTTTGTTCAAAAATTAAAACTAATAAAAAATGTATTAAAGTAATAATGGCTATTAAACTAGCTATAGGAATATCCCATAATATACCTAAAAAATATCCTAAATTAGTATTTATCAAACTTATCCATAAAGATAATAAAAATCCCGACCACAAAGTTGATGTTAAAAGAATAGCAGTCATAGCTGGTCCTATCATACAAGCTATTACCATAATAGAACCAACGATATCGAAGCAAACAACTACTGTTAAAGAAACTAAAGTCATCAATAAGTAATTAATAATTATTGTCGAAAAACCTAGTAATGAACATAAGCATGGATCAAAAATGAAAATTTTAATTTCTTTAAAAAATAAAAAAATAAACACTAGGTTAATAATTAAAATTGGTAGGATTTTATATATTTGTTTTAGGTTAATTAATTCTACATTACCTAAAAATACTGCGTCTGTATCTATGTGTACATTACGTGTGTAGTTGCTAATTATAATAATAGCTATTGAAAATAAAAATGTTAAAATTATGCTAATAGCTCCGTCTGATGAAATTTGAGCATGTTTTTTTAGTATTTCTATTAAAATAACAGTAATTAATCCAATTAAAATAGCTCCTACCATTAACCATGGTGAATCTAAATTGCCAGTTATTAAAAAAGCTATTACTATACCTAATAATACAGTATGGCTAATAGCATCTACTGTCATAGTCATTTTTTTTAATACTAAAAAAATACCTAAACTAGCTAAAGCTAATGAAGTTATAGTTAAAATTAAAAATACATCCCATTCAAATTTGTTGGCGATTTGATTTAAATATTTTATCATCATATTTTAAATTTCCTTATTAATTAATTTTTGAATTATTTTTTCGCCTTTAGAAGTAATCATAATTTTTTTATTTATACAAATAAGATATTTTTGTTGGAATAAAAATTTTTCTAAATTAATTTTTTTATTACATGTATTTTTTAAATAAATATTAATTAATGATTTGAATTTTTGTAGATTTTTTAGATATTTTTTGTGTCGGAGGTATTTAGTTATTAAACTTTTTTTTGGTGATAATAAAAATGTAGCTATGATTAAAATATCGGTAATTATTATAATAATAGGTCCTGTAGGTATATTTGGTATTTGGTAACTAACAAAAATACCTATTAAGCTAACGATAGCAGTGATTATAGCTGATAAGATGGCGTTAATATGAAGCTTATTACTGAATTGTAAAGAAATTATTCCGGGTAAAGTTATAAATGAGCTAGTTAAAATAACCCCCATTAATTTCAAACTAATTATAATAATGCTAATTAATAATATATTTAGAATAAAATTAATTAATTTAATATTAAAACCAATACTACGAGTAAATATAGAATCGAAAATAAATATTTTGAATTCTTTCCATAAAAAAATAATAATAACGCTAGTGATGATAGTCATTATAGTTATATAAACAACATTATTATAAGAAATAAGAGCTATTTGCCCTAATATAAATTTTTCTAAAACGGCAATTTTATTGCTAGAAGATATTTTTTGAGCTAGAGCTATTAAAATATTACCTAATCCAAATAAAGAAGATAAAATTAGCGATAAAATCGCGTCTATTGGCAAAATGGAATATTTTTTAATTAATTCTATTAATCCTATAGCTACGATTGAAGATATAATAGCGCCTATCCATAAAACCCATTCATTTGTTTTTTGAGTTAATAAATACATTACTACAATACCAGGTAAAATAGTGTGCGCAATAGTATCACCCAACAAACATTGTTTGCGTAAAATCATAATAATTCCTATGACTCCTGAAGCGCAACCTAATAAAGCAGCTCCTGTAAAGAGTTTAATATTGGTATAGTTCCAAAATTCTGTAATATTCATAATATTTCGTTTATTTTCCGTCCTTTTGGATTATTTTGAAAAGTTCGATTAATATTATCAGATGTAAAACATTTTATAGTTTTACCGCTAGCTATTTTGTATAAATTAAGTAAAACAATATGATCAAAATATTCTTTAACTGTATTTAAATCATGATGTATTAAGATAATTGTTTTTCCTTCTTTTTGTAATGTTTTCAAAATGGAAATTATTTTTTTTTCTGTTTGTAAATCAATACCTTGTAAAGGTTCATCTAATAGATAAATTTCTCCTTGTTGCGCTAAAGATCTTGCTAAAAAAATTCTTTGTTGTTGCCCTCCGGATAATTCTGAAATTTGACGCTCTTTAAAATCTAACATATCTACTTGTTTTAATGCTTGAATAGCGATTTTTTGATCTTTTTCAGTTGGCCTTTTAAACCATCCTAGATGTCCATATCTTCCCATTAAAACTATATCTAAAACTGTTGTTGGGAAATTCCAGTAAGCTTCATTTCTTTGCGGTACATAAACTATTTTTTTTTGTATATTTTTATAAGGTTGTCCGAAAAATAAAATTTCTCCTGAAATTTTTGGAATAAGTTCTATTAAAGTTTTAATTAAAGTTGATTTGCCAGCTCCGTTAGGACCTAGTATAGCGGTAAAAGAACCTTTTATAATTTCTAAATCTATATCCCAAAGAACAGGTTTTTGGTATTGATAAGAAACAGTTAAATCTTTTATTTGAATAGCTATTTCTTGTGTTTTCATTTTATTTTAACTCCTGACTAATAATATCAATATTATGTAAAAAAGTACCTATATAACTAGACATTTTAAAATACTGATTTGTGTCTGGTAATTGTTTATAATTTGGATCTTCTTCGGTACCTAATGAATCTGAATATAATTCTTGGTCACTAATTTTTATTTTAAAATTGGGTTTATAATTGTTTACCGCTTCTATTAAACTATCAAGATAATTATGTGGAACTGATGATTCTATAAAAATAGCTTTTACTTGGTATTTTGTTATAATTTGAGCTATTTTTTCGATATCACGAGGAGAGGTTTCGGTTTGTGTTGATATTCCTTGTATAGAATATAATCCTTTAAATTGATTTTCTTTAGCTAAATAAGAGAAGGCATCGTGAGCTGTAATTAGTATAATTTTTCTATTTTCGAAAATTTTTTTAGTATATTGTTTTAAATAATTTAATTGTTCTTGGTATAAATTAAAATTATTTTCTAGTGATTCGAGATCTTGTGATTTAGATAATTTCGATTGCAATTGTTCTTTTAGATTTTTTAAAACTTGTTGCCATAAATCGATACTAAACCAAATATGAGGATCTTTTTGACCTGTTTTTTCGTCTATAATTAATTGATCATTTTTAATAGCTTGAGAAGCGGACCATATATTAGAATTAGGAGCTATTAAAGAAAATGAGTCTGTCATTTTAGATTCTAAATGTAATCCGTTAGTTATAATTAAATTAGCTTTTTTTATAGCTATTCTATCGGATTGTTTCATTTTATAATTATGAGGATCAACTCCAGGACCCATTAAAACATAATTTTTAATATTATTAATTTTTTGATATTTTTTATTTTTTGGATTTTCCTTTTTATCAACATTTCCTATTAAATGATTAACTAAATCATTTAGTAAATTAGTTGTAGAAGTAATAATTATTTTTTCATCTATATTATTGCGGGGATATACCGACATTGCATAAAAAATAATATAAATATTTATTATAGTGAAAAAAAGCATAAATATAAACCAATTACGATTTTTATTGGGTAAAAAATTTATCATTCTTAATCTAAGTCTAAATTTAATTTTTTTAAATTTAATACACCTTTCTAAATACTATATTTATAGGTAAATTTTATATTTATTATAAATTGCAAAATATTTTTAAGATTAATTATATTTTTTTTGAATTTTGAAAATAATATTTTATTTTTTTGGTTTACTTTTAAATTAAAATTACAAAAATATATTCATTGATATTAATTTTTTAAATTTCCAAAAATTTTATTTTTTTAATAAAAATTAAAAAAATTTTTTTAATTTTTGTGAGATGTAAATAATATTTATGATATCCGATATAACTTGTATAGTTAAATAAATTAACGATTATCACTATAACAATATTTAGCTTAATTTTAACACATATTTATTTTAATGTCAAACCGAATAATATATTAATTTTATATTTCATATTTAAGTTATTAAATTGATTTTCATTTGAGAATTTTATCATATATTTTAATATTTATTTAAATAAAAATATTCAACAGATTATATTTTATGTATTTATAAATTATAATTAGTTTTTTTATTTTTAAAAATTTTTGGTTTTTTATAAGGTATTTTTAGGATTATCAAATTATAAATATGGTATAATTTAGTTGTTCTCGAATTTATAAATTTTTATGAAATTATTTCAAAAAAATTTCTTTTTAGTTTATAAAATTATTATTTTTTAAACAATAAAAACGAATAAAATTATTATTTATATGATTATTTTTATAAAAAAGAAATTATTTTTGAAAATATTATTTAATAAAATTTATATTAACTATTATATTTAAATATCTCATCTGTGCAATAATGCTTAAAAAAAGCAATAATTATTTTTATTTTTAATTTTTAAATAAAATATATTGTAGAGAGATAAGAGGTTAAAAATGATTTTAAAATCTAAAAAAATAAATCATTTATCTGGTTTTATATTGTTTTTATTAATTATTTTTTTGTTTTTTACTTTAATATCCATTATTACTTTTGCGTTTAAATTATATAATAGTAGACAATCATTAAATAATTATTCCAATGAATCATATTTATCCAAATATATTGATAAACCTAAAAAAAATATTGAAAATACTAATATACCAACTAGTTTATTTAGAAAAATTAATGGAATTGATATTGAATTTAAATTTTTAGGTTATTTAGATGGTGTAGATGAAAAAGGTAATATTAATATTATTTATGAAGGTTCTGATGCAAATTTAAGACTAAAATGTTATATTAATTTTAAAACTAAACAACATTTAGAAGAAAGTGTGTATCAGCGTTTACCTGGAGACGAGTGGCATGCGGTAACAATGGATTATTTCCCTCCTGTTAACAAAAATATTTAATTAAATTAAAAATAACTAATTCGTTTTTTATATAAAAGTGGTTTTTTATATAATTTAGGCTATTTAATATTTAATAAATAGCTTTTTTTATGAATAAAAAATATAATTAATGTTATAAATGATACACAAATTATAATTTATTACTTTGAAATTAATAAATTATTTTTATTTTTGTAAGATGTTTTTTTTGAAATGAATGAAGTCATTAATATTTTTTTCTTTTTGATTAATTAAAAAAAATTGTTTTAATAAAAATAAAAATTTTAGCTATTATATGATATAATTTCTAGTCAATGTTGCAATATATTGTTATATTAGCGAAATTTTAACTATAAGATATTTTTTGATTTTAAATTATTAATTAATTTATATTAATTAAAAATTAACGTTTTACTAATTAAATTGCAAAATTAAAATTTTTTTGATATTTGAATCAAAAAATGTTATAATTTGCACAGTTGTATTATCATTATTTAATATTTGATAAATTTTTATATAATTAAATTTTATATTTTTTTCAAACTAAAAGAGTTAAATATTTTATAAAATCTAAGACTTTATTTATAATTAATTTATTTTTATTGCTGTCTTTAAACTGATTTTAGTATTTATTAGTACTTTAGTATTTGATTATTATATATAAATAAAACAGTTGTATTATCATTATTTAATATTTGATAAATTTTTATATAATTAAATTTTATATTTTTTTCAAACTAAAAGAGTTAAATATTTTATAAAATCTAAGACTTTATTTATAATTAATTTATTTTTATTGCTGTCTTTAAACTGATTTTAGTATTTATTAGTACTTTAGTATTTGATTATTATATATAAATAAAACATTAAATAGAAAGGGTTTTGATATTTGTATCAATATTATGAAAAAAAATTTTGTTTTAACTAATATTATTAATGTTTCTAAATCTCAAAAAGAAAATAATTATTTTACAAATGATTATGCTAATAAAACGGGCGTCATAATTAAAACTTTATTTTTACTTTTAATTAGTTTGTTTTCTGGTATATTTAGTTTTCGTTTAATATTTAATTTATCAATTTTTTTTAATCCTTTAAAAATTGCTTTTTTCTGTATCTCTTGTTCAACTGCTTTATGTATTGGATTGCTTATTTATAGTTGCTTTGCTCAATATAATAGTTTACGTACAGTTTCTATTGCATATGCTCTATTTGAAGGTATTTTGCTTGGTAGTGCATTTGTTGTAATGGATGTAAACAATTTTATTTTATTGCCTGTTTTTATGTTTGCTTTAATA
Source organism: Candidatus Phytoplasma australasiaticum subsp. taiwanense (assembly GCA_001307505.2). Classification (GTDB taxonomy): domain Bacteria; phylum Bacillota_I; class Bacilli_A; order Acholeplasmatales; family Acholeplasmataceae; genus Phytoplasma; species Phytoplasma australasiaticum. The sequence goes on along the minus strand of CP040925.1, from coordinate 595,072 downwards.
TGTGTTTGTTTTATTTTTGTACTTATGAATGTCTTATATTCTTTTAATATTATAAAAGTTAATTCTAGATTGTTAACATTTTTAATTATATTGACTGTATTTGTATTTTCTACATGGACTATAAATATTTTCATGGACAATACTGTGTTATCGACTCTAGTTATTTTTGGAACTATTGTATTGGCTTCTTTAAATTTAGTTCAAAATTTTCAGGAAGTAGAATATTTAACTCGTTTGAAATTGGATAAAAAATACGAGTGGCCTTTAGCTTTTTCTTTTCATATAATTTTTATTTCTTTATTTACGGATTTTCTTCTTTTATTATTAGAATATACGAGAGTTAGAAACAAAAGAATTTAAATTATTCCGGTTTATTAGTTTTTATAAATCGGGATATCATCATTTTTTATATAATTTAATATAAATAGAAAAAGGAGGTAAATATTAAATGGCAAAATGTTATTTAACAGGTAAAGCTATTTTATGCGGTAATAAACGTAGTCATGCTATGAATGCCACTAAAAGGAAATGGAAGGCTAATTTACAGAAAGTTCGCATTATCAACGATAAAGGGCAAATTCAAAAAGTTTTTGTTTCTGCGCGTGCTTTGAAAAAAATGAATTTTCAAAGAGTATAATGGTTTTTATATTAAGGATTTTTTATCTTTAATAAATTAACAATGTTCAATATAAAATGTTTTATTTATTTTTATTATATTTTTAATTTAATTATCAATTAAAAAATTTTTAAAACTATATTATATTATTTTGGATATTTAATTTTGAGTTTATAACTTTAATCAAATTTATTATATGATAAATAAGTTTTAAATAATAAAAACTTTAAACTAAATTTAATAGACAATATGTATATATAATTATATAAAACAGCATATAAAATAATTAAAATTTTTTATTTTTTAAGAATAAAAATTATTATTTTAGGCTGTTTTTTGTAATTTTTATTAAAATAATAATTTTATTTATTAATAATAATTAATATTTATTTATAATTCGATATGAATCATTTATTATTAAAATAATTTAATAACATTTATATGCATATGCTAAATAACTGTTTCGGATAAAGAAATTAATAATAATTTTTTTAATTTTTTTGAATAAATAATATTAATATATTATTTAATAAATGTGTCAAAAATAAAAAAAATTTAATAATTATGAGATTAATCGATATATTTTTGAATAATAACAAAAAATCAAAAAATATTTCATAATAATAGTTAATAATATTTGAAAATATTTAAATAGAATATTTATTTAAATATTTTTTAATTTATATTAAAAAATTTTTTTTAATTATTCGATTTATATCTGTGTTTTATTGTTAAATCATATAGAACAATTGGTTGATTGATTGTGACCAAGGACTTATTATTATTAATATTATAAAGATAGATAAAAATAGAATAGAATCAAAACGATCTAATAAACCTCCATGCTCTGGAATGAAGTTGCTAAAATCTTTAATGTTTAAATTTCTTTTAAATTTAGAAACTATAAGGTCCCCTATTTGGGAAATTATACTACTTATAATGGTTAATATTGAGAAAACTATAAAATACGATATTTTATTCATAACATTAAAAAAGGTATTAATAATTATAAGAGTGAATAATATTCCGCACAAAAATCCTTCTTTAGTTTTATTGGGACTGATATGATAACACAATGGCGTTTTACCCCAAAAAACTCCTCCTAAAAATGCAAAACTATCGCTTGAAATAGTAATAATAAATAAATATAAGATTATTTTTGGGTTAATTAGCATTAAACTAAATATAGAAATGCTTCCTAATAAAATGTATATAAAAATAGCTATATTTTTAAATAATTCATTATATAAAAGATAATTATTTTTATGTATAAAAAAAAATATATAACAAAAACTTATGTATAAAGATATATTGAACATTATAAAATTGTTTATATTAGATATAAGATAATATAATCCTTTTATTATTATTAAATAATTTAATGTATAACTTAATTGAATTGTTTTAAATTTTTTTTTATATATAAAATAAATATATAAAAAACAAATGATCATTAAAAATATAAATAATATTATTGAATTATTGGGAATGTTGTTTAAATTTAGATTATTTAAGAAAAAAATTTTTTTAATATAATTATGCAAGATAGGACGATTTTGTATTTTAATAATTTGTTGATGGTACAGATGTTTTAAAATTATTTTTATTAAATAAAAACCATAAACAATATTCAAGATAAAAAAAAATAATAAATTAAGTATATTTTTGGTATTGCTAAATTTTATTATTTGGTTTGAGATTTTGATTTTTTTAATGACTTCACGAAAGGATAAATAAATAAACGTTATAAGGAATAAAATACCATTATAAATTAATAAATCTGTTTTTTGATTTTTATCTATATATATTAAAATACTTAACCATACAATAGTTATTATTAGTATTGTTATTCCTACATATATTTTTTTTTGTATTTTTTTTATATTCATACTCATATTTATTTTATAAAATATTTATTAATATTTTAATAATTCTTTATTTTTTTGATTGGTTAATTCATCTATTAATTTAATAAATTTATCGTGAATTGTTTGTATTTGTTTGATTATTTTTGTTTCCCAGTCTTGATTAAGTTTTATTTTTTTAATTTTTTCGTTAGTTTGTCTTCTGATATTTCGGATACCAATTTTAGCTTCTTCTGCGTTTCGTTTAATTTTAGATGTTAACTGAATACGTTGTTCTTCGGAAGGTTTTGGGAAAATCAATTTTATAATATTATTTTCAACTTTAGGATTTATTCCTATGTTTAATTTTAAAATAGCTGTTTTAATATTTGTGATTAAATTGGGATCAAAAGGTTTAATATGTAATTGATTACCTTCGGCTACATAAATAGAACTAAAATGTCTTAAAGGTTGTGTTTGGTTATAATATTCTATATAGACTTTATCTAATATTTGTGGATTAGCGGTTCCGGTTCTTATATATTTGAATTTTTCATTCATAACTTTAATTTGAGAGTTCATTTTCTCGTTTATTTCTTTTAGTAAAATTTCTATTTGTTGATTATAATCTTGCATTTTAATTCTCCTTAGAAGTGATTAAAGTTCCTATTTTTTCTTCTAAAATTACTTTTTTAATATTACCCTTTTCATTCATATCAAAAACTATAATATCTATTCTATTTTCCCAACATAAAGAAACAGCTGTTATATCCATAACATTTAGCCTTTGAGATATAATCTCTTTATGTTCTATTTTTTCTAAAAAAATTGCTTTTTGATTATGTTTAGGATCGGATGTATAAACTCCTTTAACATTATTTTTAGCCATTAATATTATATTAATACCTAATTCAGCGGCTCTTAAAGCGGCTGCAGTATCTGTAGAAAAAAAAGGTACCCCAATACCCCCGCTTAAAATGATAACACGTTTTTTATCTAAATGATGATCGGCTCTTTTTTTGATATAAGGTTCAGCTACTGCAAGTACTTGAAATGATGTCATTACGCGAGTTTCAATATTTAAATTTTCTAAAGCATCTTGTAAAGCTAAAGCGTTCACAATAGTGCCCAACATCCCCATATAATCTGATTGATCTCTTTTCATTCCTAGAGTTTGTCCAGTGATTCCTCGCCAAATATTACCTGCACCAATAATGATAACAATTTGTACACCTAATTCTTTAATTTCTTTAATTTCTTTAGCAATTTCTTTTACTTTTTGTGGATCAATAGTTACTTTTTCTCCTTTTAACGCTTCTCCACTTAATTTTAAAAGAATTTTGCTTAACATTATAGCTCTCCATTTTAATAAAAATTATATATTTTTATAAATTGATAAATTGTTAAATATATTTTGTTTAAAATTTTAATTTTATGATCTTTTAATTAATAAAATAAAATATTTTAAGTATTTTATTAATAATTATTTCATTAAAATAGATTTTTTTTAATTATTTAAAGCGAAACGGTAAAAAACAATAATATTTGTATTATTTTTTTGTAAATATTCTTGAACTTTGATTTTAGAGTTATTGTACATTTCTTGTTGTAATAAAATTTCTTTTGATTTTGGATTTGATTCTGTAATATGAATAGGCAAATGTTTTTCGACATTTTTACAAGGTTTCGTTAAATGTATTAAAGTTGAAATTTTACCGTTTTGATGTTTATAGTAACCAAAACTTTCTTCAGTTTTTTTGTAAACAATTTGTATACGTTTCAATCTGATTTGTTCTTGAAAAATAGTCATTTTTTGACTTATTATTTGTTTTACTGTTTTTCCTTGAAAATTATAATTTAAAAAATCATTTAATTTTCGAATACTATCGGGAACTTGTAATAAAATTTTTTCTATTGTTGTAATTAATTCTATAAATTGTATATTTTGCGCTGCAAAATCTGTTTTTATATTGAGTTCAAAGATTACAGCTTTGTTTTTGTTGCAAGCTACATGGGTTGCGCCTTCTGTCAATGGTTCATCAAATATTTCTGGATATTCTATATATTTTTCTTTATTTAATAATTCAATAGCTTCTTCTATATTGCCTTGAGTTTTTGTCAAAGCCTTTGCGCAGTCGCATATACTAAAATTAGTAATTTCTCTTAATTTTTTAATTTTTTCTATCATTTCGGGTTTCATATTTATTTAACAAACTCTTTTATTTTATTTATTTTTTATATATAATAATTTTTAAAAATTTTAAAAAAATTATTTTTATTATTTTTTTTAATATATTAAACTTAAATTTTGTTTTTTTAAAAAATATTATTTTAATTAGATTATAAAATTATTTTGTTGGATTAGGAATGATTTTATCCGATTCATTTGTCTTGTTGGTTAATTTTATGCCTTCTAAAGCAGCGTTTGCTAAAATAGAAGTTATTAATTTAACTCCTTTAATAGCATCATTATTAGCGGGAATCACATAATCTACTAAATCTGGATCACAATTACTATCTATAATTCCAAAAATAGTAATATTTAATTTTCTCGCTTCTGCAATAGCTATAGCATCTTTTTGTGTATCTATTATAATAATAGCCTGAGGTAGTTTATTCATACTTTTAATACCACCCAAGATTTTTTCTAATTTATTTCTTTTTTTAGTTAATTTAGCTATTTCTTTTTTAGTTAAATAATCCCATAATCCTTCTTCTTCTTCTTTATAAAGATTTAATAAATAACTAATTCTTTGGGTGATAGTGCTAAAATTTGTAAAAATACCACCTAACCAACGTTGATTGACATAATATTGTTGCGATCTTTGAGCTTCTGTTTTTATGATATCTTGTATTTGTTTTTTAGTACCCAGAAAAAGAATTTTTCCACCTGAAGCAACTATTTCTACAATTTTTTTATAAGCAATTTCAATATGTTCTACAGTTTTTTTTAAATTTATAATATGAATTTTATTTCTTACTGTAGGAATGCCATCATTTTTTAAACAAAAAAGATATTTTTTAGCTTTATAATGTGTTTTTTTTGCTGAATGTCCAAAATGTATACCAGCTTCTAATAATTGTTTAATATTTGTTACATTGCCCATATTTATTTTATTTTAAGTTACTCCTTTTTTTATCTTGGAATTTTTTTATTTTTATTAAAATTTCATAATTAAAAAGGGTATTATTATATTTTTTTGATTTTTACCCTAATTTCCAATCGTATTTTTTTATTAACCTTAACATTTTAACATATTTTATATATTTTGACAATTATATTTAGTAAAAATTATTGGGTACTACCGAAGCCATTTTTTCGAATTTGGTTTTCATTATTATCATTTTTAGTAAGTAAAAAATTTTGTAATATTCCTTGAGCAATTCTTTCGTTTTTATGAATAGTAATTATTTGATTAGAAAAATTGTATAATGGGATTAAAATATGTCCTTCATTTTCGATGTTATTATAATAGTCACTATCTATTACTCCTACATTATTAGTCAACATTAATTTTTTTTTAATAAATAAAGAAGATCTGGCATAAATGAGTAAAACTTGGTTTGAAGGTAAAAATAATTTTAAGCCTGTGGGTATTATTGCTATTTGTTGTGGCGGAATATTTATTTCTATAGCAGCTGCTAGATCATATCCTGCACTATATTGAGTTTGTCTTTTAGGTAATTGAATATTATTTTTTTTATAATAACTTACGACTTCAAAAAAACTTTTATTTGACATGTTACATTTTTTCTCTTTCTTTTTGGAATTAATGAATTTTTTATTTTTTTAATTTATTTCTATTATGATAATGGATAAATTTTTTTTGTAAATCGGTATCAGAAATATAAGTGTAAATTTGAGTTGTTTTTAAATGGTTATGTCCTAATAGTTCTTGTACTATTCTTAAATCTGCTCCATTATTTAATAAAATTGTAGCGAAAGCATGACGAAACATATGCGGAGATATTTTAATTTTATATTTATTATTTAGACATATTTTATTAATAATAAAACTTATACCTCTAGTAGTTATTTTATGTCCATGTTGATTTGTAATTAAAAATAATATTTCTTTATTATGGGTTAATTTAGGTCTTATATTAATTATGTAATTTTTTAACATATTTGAAAGTTTTTGATGTAAAGGAATATATCTATCTTTAGAACCCTTACCATTAATTAAAATTTGGTTAGCAGAAAGGTTTATGTTATTGATAGTTAAGTCAGCTAGTTCTTGAGCTCTTAAACCGCAGCTGTAAAGTAAATCTATTATTAAATAATTTCGGTAATTTATTATATTATTGTCTATTTTTATAGAATCTAATAATTTTTGTATATTATTGGGTTCAATAATTTTAGGTATTTTATGGTTTATTTTAATATTTGGCAATGATTTGAATATATTAGTTTTGATATTGTGTTGATCTTTTAAAAAATTATAAAAAGTTCTTAAAGTAGAAATTTTTCTTTTAATAGTTATATTTTTATTTTTTTTTGAAGTTAAATGTACTAAAAATAGACGAGATAAAATAGGATTTTTTAATTCATGAATATTGAAATCTATTTTTTTTTGATTACAAAATAATACAAACTCTTTTAAGTCAGAAGTATAATTAATTATTGTTGATTTAGAGTAATTACGTTCAATTTTTAAAAATGTTTGAAAATCTTTGATTAACTTTAAATTCATTAAACTTACTCGCTTTTAAATTTGTTTAATAATTTGTTTAACTTTTTTTAGATTAATTTTTTAAATGATTTTGATAATAAAACATCGGAATAACTAAAAAATTTTAATTTTAAACAATTCATTAGTAATAAAAGTTATATTCATGTTTCTAATTTATCATCTAAATAAAATAGTTATTCTGATAGTTATTCTAAAACCATTATTAATAATTTTAATATTATTTTTAAAGTTTTTTACATATAAATATATATTAATCAATATTTTTTCTAATATATAATAAAGTGGATATCTTATAATTTTTAGACAAAAAAATATATTTATTGTAATATATTACTGTTAATATTTATAATTTTGAATGCGAAATATTATTTATATTTTTGGGAAAATAAAAATTTTAAATTTTTAACTTTATTATTAAAATTTATGATTTTGGGATCAAAGTTATTATATTATTGATGAAAAAAAGCGGTTTAATTATAAAAATTCATAGTTATTTTTTTTATTTTTGAAAAAATATAATCAAAAATTTAATTTGTAATTCGAATGTGTTTTGAAGTTTAAATCCAATAATACAAATAATTATTTTTTTAATTTACATTATAAGTTTTAAAAAAATAATAAAATTTATTGAATTTATCTTTAAATTCTTTTATAAAAAAATAATTGTTTTTTGTAAATTAAAAAAATCTGATTTTTTATTTTTTCATCATGTTTAGAAAAAAAAGGATTTTAGAATAATGTCAATATCAGAACAAACTATAGATGGTCTTCTTTTTAAAGAAATGGTTATTAATGGCACTATTAATTTAAAAAAAAATTGTCAAAAAATAAATAATTTGAATGTTTTTCCTGTTCCTGACGGTGATACAGGCACTAATATGTATATGACTATGGCTGAAGGTATTCGTCATATTTATTATTTGAATGAAAATTCTATTACCGAAGTTTCTCGTGTTTTGGCTAATGCTTTAATTATGAGTTCTAAAGGCAATTCAGGCGTTATTTTATCTCAATTTTTTAGTGGATTATCTAATAAATTAATTCAATTAAAGAAAAGTTTTGTTAATATAGAAGAATTTATTCAATCTTTAATTAGCGGTTATCAACAAGCTTATGATTCTATATTTTCTCCTGTAGAAGGTACTATTTTAACTGTTTTACGAGATTCTCTGGAAGCTATTAATGATCAGAAATTTTTTAATAATATTGAAGAATTATTAAAGCAAATCATTAAATATGCTAAAAAATCTTTAGAAAAAACTCCTGAGCTATTACCTATTTTAAAAGAATCCAATGTTGTAGATAGCGGAGCAGCTGGATTAATATATTTTTTTGAAGGTATGTTGTTGTGTTGTCAAGGCTCGAAACTTTCTTTAAAAGAATTTGATAAAGATTTTTTGCTTTCTAAAGAAATTTTAGAAGATTTTGATCATTATAAGGCGACAGAAATATCTGATATAAGTAGTTCTAAAATTCCTTATTGTTATTGTACCGAGTTTGTAGTTCAGTTATATCAGTCTAATGAATTAAGTTTATCTAAGTTACGTAAACAATTTATTAAATTCGGTAATTCTTTAATAGTTATATTAAATGAAAAATTATTGAAAATACATATTCATACTAATAAACCTGGTTTAGTTTTGACTAATTTATTAAAATATGGTTTTTTGATTAAATCTAAAATTGATAATATTAAGGAACAAAATAAAATTTTTCTTCAAGAACAAAATTTTTCTTATGATAATTCAATTTTAAAAAAAAATTATGTTCTAATAGCAATTACTCCAAATGCAACTATTAACGAAATATTTCGAAAAGATTTTAAAGTGGATTATCTTATTATCATTGAACAACGAGAAATTATTTGGGACTTTTTTTGGACCAATTTTAATAAAATTTTAAATAAATTAGAAATTAGTGATGTTATTTTATTCCCGAATAATCCAGAAATATTAGCTAATAGTGATTTGATCAAAAATTTTAATAACTTCAATATTAGTATTATGAATACTAGTAATATAGCTCAAGGTTATAATGCTCTTGTTGCTTTTGATGAAACGTTATCTTATTCTGAAAATATCTCCCATATGAATGATAACATTAAAAATAATCTAGTAGGCAAAATTTTATTTAATCCAAATGTTAATTTATTGGAAAATTTCTCTTCAGATTTTGAAGCTTTTTTAGATTCTACTTTTTTTAAAAAAAATAATAATTTAGAAATTTTAATTATTGAATTATTACAAAAAATGATTACAAAAACAACTCAATTAATTACTATTTTTTATGATCAACAATTGGAGAAACATGATTCTTTGATAGGTTTGGAAAAATTTTTATTTAATAATTATAATGATTTAGAAATTAATAAAATCAAAAACAATGATAATATGCATTATTATTTGATTTTAGTTGAGAATTAATTTATTAAAAAAAATATCTTTGCTTAAAAAAGATATTTTAATGCGGATATGGCGGAATGGTAGACGCGCATGTTTGAGGGGCATGTGAGAAATTTTCTCTTGTGAGTTCGAATCTCATTATCCGTACCATTTAATTTTTTTAATTTTTTTAAAAAATTTTATTTAAAATTTTATATATATTTTAGTTTTTTAATTTATTTAATATGATAAACTACGTTATATTATAATTTTTGAAAAATTATAAAAATTAAATATTTAACTTTCATTAACTTAACTTAATTTACATAATTTTTAATTATTATGTCATTGAGTTAGTTTTTTTAAAAGTGGTTTTTTAAATAACCACTTTTTTAATTTTAAAATCATAAAAAAATTGATAATCTGAATTATATTTCTATGGGAAGAGGTAATTTATTTGCAAAATAAAAATTTTTTAAAACATATTGAACAAATAGCACAAGAATATGAAATAACTTTCGATCAAGTAGTTAATGCTTTAGAGAAAGCTTTAATATCTGGTTGTAAAAAAACTTTTAAACTAAAAAAATGTCGAGTTTGTTTTGAACCGAATTATGATAAAATGAATTTGTATAAACAATATATAGTTGTCGATGAAAAATGTGATTTTTCTGTTAATAAAGAACAAGATTGTATTACTTTAAAAAAAGCTAAAGAAATTAATCCTTCTGTTGAGGTAGGTGAAATTTTAGAAATTGAAGTGGATCCTAAAAAAGATTTTAATTTTTATGGTAGTCGGGATTTTAAAAATAAATTTAATGAAGAATTATTAAAATTTCAAAGAGAAAATATTTTTAATTTTTTTAAAAAATATGAAAATAAATTAATGATTGCTGAAGTAATTGAAGAAAAATTAAAATTTTTTGTTTTAGAATTAGAAAAAAAATTTAAGACTTTTATATTTAAAAAAGATTTAATGTCTAATGATAATTTTTATATCGGTGAAAAGATTTTTGTTTTAATTACAGGGGTTCACAATACTACGCCTAAACATCTTCAAATTTCAGTTAGTCGTGTTAATAATCAATTTATTATCGAATTATTTAAATATTTTATTCCGGAAATTAAAGATGGTATTGTTCAAATTATGGCTATTGCTCGTATTCCTTCTAGTCGAGTTAAACTTGGATTATTATCTAATAGTAAACAAGTAGATCCTATTGGCGCTTGTATTGGTGCGCAAGGTCATAGAATTAAAAATATTTTAAATATTTTAAGAGGTGAAAAAATAGATTTATTTAAATGGAGCTTAGATGCGGAAAAATTGATAATTAATGCTTTAAAACCGGCTCAAGTAGATCAAATAAATTTAGATTTTGATAACAAAAATGCTTTGGTTTTTGTAGCAGCTGATCAAGTCGCTTTAGCTATTGGTAAATTAGGGCAAAATCTTAGATTAGCTATTCAGGTTACTAAATGGCAAATAGAAATTAAAACTAATGAAGAACGTTAGTCTTTTTATTTTTTGATAAAATTTTTTGTTAATTCCGATTTTATTGAGATTTGATATTAAAAAAGTATTTTTATAATTTATATCTGTTATTTATCTTGTTAATTTTAAAGTAAAATTTATCTTTTTTATAATTAACTTATAGATGTACGGTTAATATATAAAAATTCGTTAAATATAAATATCTAAAGGAGAAAAAATAATTATATGCAAAATAAAAAGAAAAAAGAAGATCATCAACAAGGTGATAAATCTGGTAATTTACTTACAAGTGATTATATTTATAATCCTAATCATACTATTAAAGAATTGGCTGAAATTTGGAAAATTTCAGAAAAATTTTTAATAGGGGCGCTTACAAAATTAGGGATAAAAAATAAAGTGCATCAATGTTTAACAAGAGATTTAATTGAGTTATTAGGTTTAAAGTTCAATATTAATATTATCGATGATTGTATAGTTAATGAAGAATTTATATCTCAAGTACCAACGAAAGATTTAATAACTCGTTCTCCTATTGTTACAATAATGGGCCATGTAGATCATGGTAAAACCACTTTATTAGATGTTATTCGTAAAACACGTGTTGTCGATCAAGAAGCGGGAGGCATTACTCAAAAAATTGGTGCTTATGAAGTGGTTTATAATGGTAAAAAAATTACTTTTATAGATAGTCCGGGTCATGAAGCTTTTACAAAAATGCGCAGTCGAGGAGCTCAAATTACTGATATTTGCGTTTTAGTTGTAGCTTGTGATGATGGCGTTAAAGCTCAAACTTTAGAATCTGTTAAACATGCTCAAAAAGCGAAAGTTGATATTATTATAGCTCTTAATAAAATAGACAAAATCCCTAACCAGAAAGAACGTATTATGTCAGAATTATCTGAATATAATTTAATTCCTAAAGAATGGGGTGGAGATACTTTTTATATTGAAATATCTGCATTAAAAACTAAAGGTATTGATAATTTATTAGAAACTATTTTGTTAGTAAATAATAAACGTCCAAGGATAATTAAGGCTCAACAAAATGTATTGGGTACTGTATTAGAAGCTAGTTTGATTAAGAATAAAGGTTCCGCAGCTACTGTTATAATTAATCAAGGTATTTTAAAAATTGGAGATATTGTTGTTGCTGGCCATGCTTATGGTAAAGTTAGAGCCTTAGAAAATGACATTCAAGAAAAAATTCAAAAATGTTTTCCTTCGCAACCTGTGGTTATTTATGGTTTTAAACAAGTTCCACAAGCTGGAGATTTATTAATGGTTGCTACTAATGAAAAAATAGCGAAACAAATTATCGAGATAAGACAACAAAAATCTCAAGAAAAAAAACACCAAGAATTGCAAAAAAATTTAGAACAAAATTTTATGGAAGAATTATTACAGGAAAATGTATCTCATTCAATATTAAATTTTATTTTAAAAACAGATACTCAAGGTATGATTGAGGTTATAACAGAATCATTAAAAAACTTAGATTTTCATGGAGTTAAAATTAATTTTATTAAAACAGCTACCGGAGCTTTAACGGATAATGATATTATGTTAGCTAGTACTTTTCAAGCTATTATAATTAATTTTAATAATTTAGTGGATCAGAATATAATAAAATTAGCTGATAATTTAAAAGTTGAAGTTAGAAGTTATCAAATTTTATATCGCTTAGTGGAAGATATCGCGAAAAAATTAAAAACTTTATCCAAGCCTATTTTTCAACTTAAATTTACAGGTAAAGCTGTTGTTATTCAGGTTTTTTATAGAAGTGATAAAAATAATATAGCTGGTTGTCGAGTTATTAATGGTGTTATTTATAATGGCGCCTCTGTTCAAGTTAAGCGTCAACAAAAAATAATTTATCAAGGCAAAATTGTTTCTTTAAAACATTTAAAAAATAATATTGATCATGCTAAAACAGATAGTGAATGTGGTATTGTATTTGATAATTTTAATGATTTCCGTATGGATGATATAATAGAGGCATCTCGAATGGAGGAAATAGTTAATGAGTAATTTGATTTTAGAAAGAATGTCAAGCATTATTCATAGAGAATTAGTTAGTATTGTTAATAAAGTGATTCAAAATTCACAAATAGGTTTTATTAGTATTACGGACGTTAAACTTACTAAAGATTGTTCAATAGCTAAAATTTTTTATACTATTATTGAAAAAAAACCTGAAATTTTAAATTTAGCTAAGAATACTTTAGAAAAAAATAAAAAAATTATTCGTCAAGATTTAGCTGACAAAATAAGGAAAAAAATTCGTTATATTCCTGATTTAATATTTGAATATGATTATGAACTTTTACATGGACAACGTATAGAAGAATTATTAAATAAATTAAATAACTAAATGTTTTTAAATAGATATTTATATACATGTTTTTAAATTTATATTTCAATTTTCTAAGTTATTAGAGGCTTTTTATGATTGCTGAAATTTTAATAGATTTATCTTTGAATTCTTATTTTTCATCTTTTGATTATATAATTCCTAAAAATATGTTAAATTTAGTCCAAGTAGGTACTAGAGTTATTATTCCTTTCAAAGATACTGTTCGTTTGGGTTATGTTCTTGCTATTAAAGAAAGTAGTATATTTGCTAATAAAGAAATAATAGAAGTTCTTGATTTAGTGCCTTTTCTAAATCAAGAATTTTTTTTATTAATGGATGAATTGTTTAAAGTCCCTTTCAATTCCAAAATTTCTGTTTATAGAACAGTTTTGCCTAAAGATTTATTAACTTCTTATGTTCGTAAAATTTCTATTTTAAAATCTGATTTGGTGCCATTAGAATTAAAACAGTATTTAACCGAAAAAAATTTTTTGTTAAACGTTAAAAATAATTTTAAGATTTCCTTTTTAAGAAAATTAAAAAAAGAAAAAATTATTGAAATGTCTATTGTCCCAAAAAAAGAACTTTCTCAATTGTCTTATGATAATATTAAATCTTTAGTTTCTCAAGAAATAATAGAAAATAATTTTTTTAATTTAAATGATCAAACCAGTAACACAGAGAAAAAAGAAATGTTAAAAATTTCTTTAACCATACAGCAACAAAATATTTTTAATAAATTTGTACTAGATCAATATAAAAATTATTTATTAATTTATTCTTTAGAGTCTGATAAATTAAAAATATATTATAAATTAATTCAAGAAAATTTAATTAACAAAAAACAAATTCTTATTTTGGTGCCCGAAATCATTTTAATTGAACATTTAGTTAGAAAGATTAAAATACAATTTCCTGATATTACGATATTCGTTAATCATGGCCGTATTAAGAATAATTTTAAAAATTCTAAATTACAACAATTAAATGCAGATTTGATTATAGGCAATAATATTGCTATTTTTACTCCTTTTATAAATTTAGGGATTATTATAATAGATGATGAGCATCATGAATCTTTTATTGAAAAAATAAAAATGCCTTATTATGATGTTAGAGAATTAGCTCAAGTAAGAGCTAATTATAATCGAATACCATTGCTTTTATCTAGTTTATCTCCATCGTTAACAAGTTATTATCGAGCTAAAATACTAGGCGAATATATTTGGTTAAATTTACAAAATAATGAAAATAAATATGATATTCAATTAATTGATATGAAAGAAGAATTAAAAGAAGGGAATTTATCCCCTTTATCGTCGACTTTAACTGAATTATTAATGGAAAATATTAAATCAAAATTAAAAAGTTTATTATTCATTAATATTAAAGGTTTTTCACGTTTGGTTTTGTGTTTACATTGTGGTTATATTCCTAAATGCTCTAATTGTAGTTGTATTTTACATTATTATATTGATTTGAAAATATTAAAATGTTCTTTTTGTGGTCATAAAGAAAAATTTCTTGAATATTGTTCTTTGTGCGAACAAAAAACTATTTCTAGTATGTTTTCGGGTATTTTATCTGTTGAAAATTTTGTAAAACAAAAGATACCTGAATCTCGTATTTATTGTATAGATTCGGATAACATTCGAAAGTTAAATATGAAAGAGTATGAAAATATTATATCTAATTTGAATAATAATAAAATAGATATTTGTTTAGGTACTAAAATGATAATTAAGAATAGTATTTCTTGGCCGATGAGTTTATTAGGAATTATTTTATTCGATGCATTATTAAATATAAATCATTTTACAGCTTCAGAAAAAGCTTTTCAATTTTTAGTACAATTAATATATAATATGCCTAAAAAATCTCGTATTATAATACAAACTTATAATATTAATCATTATATTTTAGATTCTATTGTAAATAATAATTTTGAATTTTTTTATGAAACAATCTTACAAGAACGTCAGATTAGTGATTATCCTCCTTTTGGTTTGATAAGTAAAATTTTAATTATGCATCCAAGTATTGTTAAAGTTCAAGATATAGCTAATAAAATTAAGATTATTTTGCAGAATAATTTGTCAATTGATATAGCTATTGTTTTAGGCCCTTCTATAGCTAAACGTTCTTTTCAAATTATAAAGAAAAAAATTTTTTATCGTGTTTTTTTAACTTTAAAATATAAAAATTGGCCTTTAAATTTGGATTTTTTAAAAAAATATTATTTTGATAAAAATACTCGTATTATATTTGATCGTTTTGATACTTTAACAGATCGTGATATTGTGACGTTTTTTTGATTTTTTGTTATTTTATATATTATTTGTTGTTAATTTAAAATTTATTTTTTATTTTTAATATTAAATTTATTCTCTGTACCTTGGTATAGATTAATAATATTTTTTTTATGTTTTATGAAAATTAAAACAGTTATAATTGCCATCATTATAGAGTTATATAAATTTGTTTTCGTTATATATAAATTAATATTAGTAATGATTGTAGCAATTAAAGAAGCTAAAGAAGCATAACCGGTTAATTTGACTAAGATTGCAAAAATCATAATACCTAAAACCCCACTCCAAAAATGAATCCCTGCAATTACTCCAACAGAAGTTGCTATAGCTTTTCCTCCTTGGAAATGATTAAAAATAGAAAACATATGCCCTAAAATAGCACACACCCCTAATATTATTGTTTTTTCTTTGGGAAATAAACTTAAATTATAATTTTTAAAAATAAAAATAGGCAAAAATCCCTTCATAAAATCTAATAAAAAAGTTAATAAACCGTATTTAAAACCTAAAATTCTTGTAACATTGGATGCCCCAATATTTTTAGAACCTAATAAATTGATTTTTCTGTTATGGTAAAAACCTATTAATAAACCGAAAGGAATAGAGCCTATAAGATAACAGATTATACAGATTATAATATTGGTTAATAAGTAAAACATATATAATTGCAATTCTCCTTTTGTATTTGTTAAATAAAATTATTCATTTTTTAATTTTGTTATATATAATATTAATTTTGATTAAAAAATATAAAACTACTTAATTAAATTTAAATAATTTTGTAAGAATAGGTTATGATCTTTTTTATGTTAAAAAAATATTTAATACTGCAAATTATAAAAACATGTTTCGAAAGAAAAAAAAAATTATTTATTTTAATTACTTCGTTGCATTTAATATTTTTTACTTTTTATTTTATTTATTATAACTTATGTAATAATATGTTTAATTTTAAAAAACAATTTTTTAAATGGTGTCGTTTGTGTTTTCGTATCTTTGTTAAAAATATTGTTGCATTTTTTTGTGTAATATATGCTATTTATGTTGTTATTGTTTGAAATAAAAATCAATAAATTTTAACATAAATCATTAAGTGTAATTTAGGGAATTTAATAGAAGAAAAAAATAAAGATCAACTTTTAATATATTGTTGATCTTTATTAATTTTAAATTTAAATTTAAACTAAAAAATAATTTTTATTTTTTATAAAAATGAATTTTATGCCATATATATACTACGGAAAGCTATATTTGCGATGACATATACTAAAGGTCCTGTTAATCTGGTAGCTATCATAGCGAAAGGTAATAAATTCATTCTATGAGATATTGTCATAACTCCTACATTGCCTGCTCCACCAATGCTGTAAGAAGAAATTCCTGATGTTAGAGCTGTTTCTAAAGGATAAAAACCTAATTTTGGCGCTATTAAGAATGTAATCAAGGTAGCTATTAATAAAGATGCGCATACAGTTATTAAAACACTTGGATTTGAAATTGTTGATTTTAATTGTTCAAAATTTGTAGTTAATCCTAAACCCACTAATACAGCGCTTGTGAAATTTTCTGTCATAAATTTTCCAGATTGAGTAACAGCATTTTGATTTTCTTGAGACATTAAGTTAAATATTTTAATCAACAATAATAAGATAATCATGTAAACCATAGGATCCATTTTACCGAATAATAATTGATTTATCATGCTACCTATTGAATAAAGTGCAAAAATAATTAACCATCCCATGCCTATTGTTTTAAAATCTATTATGCCACTATTTTTAGTAGTTTTTGTTTGATTTATTTGATCTAATTGAGTAGAAGATTTTTCTAATTTTCCTTTTCCACTGTATTTGCTTTTATCAAAAATGATGTAGAGTAATCCTGCTATAAAAATACTTAGTGTACGGGCTAAAACTAAAGGTCCTAAGATAGCAGTTCTAATAGTTGAAGCTTCAGTTTTAAAAGCTTCTTGATAAATACCATTAGCAAAACCATTAATTCCTAAATTAGTGCCTCCATTGGTTAAAGGAACAAATACAAAAAATATTACATCCCATATAGAACCTTGACTACGACTTGCAAATATACTTGGACATTTATAATTTAATAAATATCCTAATCCTCCAATAGCGAAACCACATACGAAAACACTAAAAATTGTTAAAGGTACGAATTTTATTAAAGATCTTCTTAATAAGTTACGATCTACACTTAAAAGACTTCCTGCTATAACAATGGTGATAAAAAATTGCGAAAAATTAATACCTATTCCGAAATTTTGATTAGGTTTATTAAAGAACCCTTTATCTATATTTTCAGCTAGTTGTCTCGGTATCCAACCTTTAAAAACTAAATAAGACGGTATGAATATACAAAGTAAAAATCCTAAACCTAATTTATTTAAAACAGGTACTTTTGACCCTATATAACTTAAAGTAATTCCTAACATAGTTATTAAAAATAAAGGAGTTAACAAAGGATGATAAAATTTATTAATTTTGTCTGGATATTTGTGGATGCAAAAAATGTTTAATCCTAATACACAAAGTAATGTTACAAAAAAAATAGGTTTAAAACCAAATATTTTATTGTTTTTGTCTTTTTTTATTTGATTATTGGACATTTTTAGGATATACCCCTTTCGTTTTTAACAGATATTTATAGTTTCAAAATTTAATTTTTTATTTTAAAAAAATATCTTGTTAAAATTTAATATTTTATTAATTTATTTTAGTATTTCGCTTAATATTTTATTATAATGTTTAGCGGCTATCAAGAAAGCAATTTTATTTGCAAATAAATATTTTATTTTAAAAATGAAAAATTTTTATATGTAAATGAAATTCATGGAATTGCGAATAGTTTTAATGTTTAGATTATTTTATAGGAATTTTTATTCCCAAAATATCTCCAACATAAATCTATTTTAGCATAAATAAATTAAAAAAAATTTAAAATTTTTTGTTTTGTAATTATCTAATAAAACATATTTAGATGAGTTTTTTTTATAATTTTGTTAAAATAATCTTACTCTGTTTTTTTAAAATTACAAATAATATAACAATTTTTAGATTTTTATTTTTATATTATTATCAAAATTTTATAAAATAACTTATATTTAAGTAATTTAAAATTTTTTTCTATTGTTATATTAGTAGTATTTATTATAATTTTGGATTATTTTAATGCTTGATACAACGCAACGATTTTGTTTTAAATTTTATTTATATTTTTAGTAAATTTTTATTTTTAGTGATTATAAAAACAAGAATTAGGACGATAATATGAGATGAAAAGAATATATTTTTTTGATATAGATCAAACTCTTTATCATAACGATAAAAAAATAATTTTGCCACAAACGAAAAAATTAATTTTAGACTTGGCAAATAAACCTGATATTATTTTAGGGATTGCTACGGGTAGGAATTATCGTAATTTAAACGTTCTGGGAGATTTAATATCTTGTTTCCAATATTTTGTAATTATGAATGGCGCTGTAACTATATCTAAAATTGATGGTATTATTGATGAAAATCCTATTCCTCGGGAATATATTGAGTGTTTTGTTAATAAAATTAAATCTTTTAATATTTTATTAGCCGGTGTTAATGTTGGTAAAGAAGTAATTTTATATAATCCTAATTTATCTGATTTATCTTTGGTGAATTATTATCAAAAAGAATTAAATTATGATTTGGTTTATGATTTAAAATTTATGTCTAAGATATATTTTATGGTTGCTTTAGGTTCGGATGTTAAAAAAATTAGAAATTTTATGAATAATTTAAATTTTTTAAATGTATGTTTTTGGCAAAATCATGTAGATTTAACTGTTAATTATGTAAATAAATATTATGGTATTGCTAAAGTTAAATCCAAATATCCTGATTATCAATTAATTTGTATAGGAGATGGTAGTAATGATGTTGAAATGTTATCTTATGCAGATATTGGTATAGCTATGGGTAATAGTTTATATCCTCGCACTAAAGAAGTAGCTAAATTTATAGCTCCACATATCGATGCAGATCAATTATATGATTTTTTTCAAAAAAATATACTTATATAAATTTTAATAGAAAATTTATTTTATTTATTTAAATTTATAACGTTTAATAAAGTTTATATTTTAGATTTTTAATGAAAAAGTTTTTTAGGAAAAAGGGATTATGGATCAAAAAACACAAGAGTTGCAAATATTTTTTCAAAAATTTAAAGTCTTGAAAGAAAAAGAAAAAGAGATTTTTTCTCGTATTGTTAATAAATTGTTTCAAGTTAATTATTTAACTTCTCAAAAAAATTCTGATTTAAATGATTATAGATTTATTTTATTACATCAAGAAATGTTTATTTCTTTTTTAAAATTAATAGATTTTGAATTAGAAATTCAAAAACATGATGAAGTTATTTTTATTAAAAATGTTCAACAATTAAATAAATTAAGAATTAAAAAAGAAGAAAGTTTATTGTTATTTTTGTTTAGGATTTTATTCCAAAAAAAGAAAGAATTAGTGCCTTTAAATCATAAAGTGGAAATTTATTTACAAGATATTTATCTTGAATTAAAAAGTATTGGATATACTGAGATGCATAAACTAACAAAAGAAAAAATAAAAAATTCTTTACTTTTGTTTAAACAGTATAACATTATTGATTTTTCTGATTATAATCATTATCTACCTAATGATTTAATTATCCGCATTTATCCTACTATTTTATATTTAATTAATTTAGGTATGCTGCAATATTACCAAGAATTATTTACTACGAATGTGACTAATTAAAATGAAAAAATTAACAAAAATACAATTAGTTAATTGGCATTTTTTTTCTTTTCAGATTATTGATATTGAGTCTAATACTTTGGTTTCCGGGGAAAATGGTTCTGGTAAATCCACTTTGTTAGATGCTTTGCAATATGTTTTAATAGGGGAACGCAATCATGTAAAATTTAACATAGCAGCAAATGTTAATGCTAAACGTTCTTTGGAAAGTTATATGCGTTGTAAAATCGGAGCCGAAAATAAAGAATTTTTAAGGGATCAAGATGTAATTACGCATATTTTATTAGAATTTTATGATAATGTTAATAAAAAATATAGTATTTTCGGATGCGTTTTAGAACTTTCTCGTAGTAGTAATTTAAAAGAAAAATTTTATTTTATAGAAAATATTCAATTTATTAATGGTATGTGTGTAGAGGATAATCAACCAAAAACACAAAAACAACTTCTTCTTTTTTTACGCCAATATATTCCTAATTTTAATTTTTTTGATACTAAAAAGCAATATCAAAACGCTATAAGTAATTATTTAAATATTAATATAACTAAATATATTCAAATGTTACCTAAAGCTTTAGCTTTTAAACCACTTAATTTACAAAATTTTGTTTTTGAATTTTTATTAGAGCCTAATCCTGTAAATATTTCTAGTTTAAAAAATAGTTTTAAACAATTAAAAAAATTAGAACTTCAAATAGAATTTGAAAAAAATAAATTATTTCATTTAACTAATATTATAGATGCTGATAAAAAATTTATTCATTTAAAAGACCAAATTCAAATTTATCAATGCCTTTTATATCAAATACAAATTAAAAAAAATCATTTTTATTTTAATTATTATCAGTCTAAGAAAGAAGCGGATGAATTAAGTTTAAAAAAATTATTATTTAAGAAAGAAAAAATTAATTTAACTATAGAAAATTTAAATAATGAATTAGCAGTTTTAAAATCTAATGATAAAAATTTATTTTTAAATAATTTGCAAAAAGATTTAGTATTTTATCAAAATATTGAAAAAAACTTAAATAACAAAATTAATTTATTTCAAAGTCAGATTAATCAAGAATTAACAAATTTAAAACAGTTACAAGATTTATTTTTATTTGAAATCGATAAAGATAGTATTAATTTTATAAGTAATTTTTTGAACTTAGAGTTTTCTGAAATGAAATTAAGTTTACCGAGATTAAAGATTATTTTGGAGAAGCTATCTGTATTTATATCAAAAGAAATAATTAATTTTAATATACAAAAAAATGATTTTAATAAAATTATTTTAGATTTACAGAAAAAAATTTCCGAAAAAGAAAATGATTGTCGTGTTCTTTCTTCTGTTAGATCTGTTTATCCTAGGCACATACAGAAATTAATTGAAATTTTAAATCAAAAATTAAGTGATTTTTATAATTTGTCAGTATTTATTTATCCTTTATGCGAATTAATAGATATTAATGATAATTTATGGAGAAATGCTATAGAAGGTTTTTTGGGAAATAGAAAATTTAATTTGTTAATAGAAGAAAATTATTTTGATCAGGCATTAAAAATATATAGAAATTTACCGCAATCTTTAGATAATAATTTTTATGACATAGGATTAGTTAATGTAGCACAAATACCTTTAATAAAAGATAATGCTAATAGTTTATCTACTAAAATATCTTCTAGTAATCAAAACGCTTTGAAATATATTCGTTTACTTTTATCTAATATTATATGCGAGTTAGATTTTTTAAATTTAAAAAAACACAAAACAGCTATTACTCCTGATTGTTTAGTGTATAGCCAATATACTTTAAGAAAAATTAATCCAAAACTTTATCAATTCCCATATATCGGTAATAATTCTATTAAGATGCGTGAAAATTTGTTTTTGTTAGAAATTCAAAAATCTAAATCTTTGATATTCCAACATAAAAGTGAATTATCTAAATATCAAGAAATTCTTAATTTATTGAATAAAAGTCAATTAGCTAATATTTTAAGTTCTGATAATTTTAATTTATATTCAGAATTATTTTCTATTAAAGATAAAATAAAAAAAATTTATAAACAAATAAATGAATTAAATTCCGATTTAAGATTTCAATGTGTAGAAGATAATTTAGTTTCTTTGATGGAACAAAAGAAAAATAATAATGAACAATTAGAACAAATTTTATTTAAAATGGCGGAATTAAAGAATAATTTGCATCATTATGAATCTGAAAATATAAAGGTAAGAGTTACTTTATCAGAATTAAATCAAAAATTAGATATTTTAAAGAATAAAATTAATTCTCCTGCTATAGAAGATAAAATTAATATACATTTAT
Organism: Candidatus Phytoplasma australasiaticum subsp. taiwanense; assembly: GCA_001307505.2. Lineage (GTDB taxonomy): Bacteria > Bacillota_I > Bacilli_A > Acholeplasmatales > Acholeplasmataceae > Phytoplasma > Phytoplasma australasiaticum. Next base: position 572,272 of record CP040925.1, on the reverse strand, counting down.
ACAATTATTGTCAAAAATATAATGATAATTACGAATTAATTTTAAGTAAAGTTAATGATTATTTAAAAAATATAGAACAACAAAAATTAACTCAACAAATAGAGTTAATGAATAAAATGCAGCTTTATTTAAAAACATATAACATTTCTCATATTGAAGCTAAATTAGAAAATTTGGAATATTTTTACCAAGAATATCATTCTATTAATTCTCAAAATTTATCATCTTATGAACAAGAAGCTAAAGAATTAACTCATAAAACAGAAATAATTTTTAAAGAAGAGTTTATTAATAAACTAAAAGAAAGTATAGATAATACTAAACAACAAATTCACAAATTAAATAAATTATTAAATGATAGACCTTTTGGTAATGATAGTTATCAAATACTTATTAAACCTTCTAATGACCCTGATTATAAAAAGTATTATGATGTGATTTCTAGTTATGAAAATAATGAATCTCAGAATGAGTTATTAGAAAGAGGATTAATGTGCGAAAATACTTTATTAGAAGAATTATTTGATAAAATAATTTCTTTTGAGGAAGGTTATGAGGATATAGCAGAATCTTTTTTAGATTACCGTAACTATATGACTTATGATATTCAAATTAAAGATATTAATAATAATTATTCTTTGTTTTCAAAAATTTTTCGTGAAAAATCTGGAGGAGAGACTCAAGTACCTTTTTATATTATTATGTCTATTTGTTTTGAACAATTGATAACTAGTTCACAAAATAATCAAGGTTGTTTAGTTTTGTTTGATGAAGCTTTTAATAATATGGATGAAGCCAGAATAGAAGGTATGATGTGCTTTTTTAATTCTTTAAAGATTCAATTTATTATGGCTATCCCGCCGCAAAGAATTGTAGATATTTCTCCTTATGTACAAACTAATTTGATTATTATTAAAGATAATAATCATGTGGTTGTCGAAAATTTTACAAGAAATGTATTGAATTTTTAGGTGTTTATTTTTTTAAAATGAATAATTTGTTAAATTTTTAGTAACTTTTACGATTTGATATCTTATTTATTATTAATAGGTTATTTTTTCATTTTCTAAAATCAATTAATTTATATTTTTTTAATTTTTAGTTTATATTTAGTTACAATTATAAGTTTAGTATTAATTTTAAGGTTTTATGATTTTGAATATTATTTTTTTAATTTCGTTATATTTAATGAGAAAAGTTATTATTCTAGACATTTGGTATTTGTTCATATTTTTTATTTTTTCTTGATTACATAAGATAGAGAAGTTAATTTTTTGGTTTTTTTGTCTTAATTTTAATAAACGTAATAAATAATTATGTTGTTTTGGTGTATAATGATGTTTATTCCAGTATTGAGTTTTATAAGACGATTTATCGTTTTCGTGTAAATTTAACCAATCATTAGCGATAGCAAAACAATTATCTTCGTTTCCTTTAAATAAACATTTAGCTGTTTTTGGTTCTTTTTTTCCTCCTATAGCTATATAAAAATCTTTATAATTAGTTATATAAGCCCAAGCATGAAACCCTGCTATATAATGCTTTCCTTTGTTTGTGAGATCATACCATTCAAAATTTGAATTTTTTAATATATCATATTTTTTCATTTTAATATTTTTAGTGAACTGTATTGTTTTTGGTTCTCTTGTATTTAATGATATATTATTGGAATTCTGTTGAGTTAATTTTTTTTTCTTTTTGGAATCATATGGAGATAAATATTCGAATAAATTAGGATTATTTTGGATAGATGTACCAAAATCTAATACAATACAATCTTTTTTGGTAATATGAGGATATTTTGTATGGTTAACAAGTCTTAAACCGCGACCAATCATTTGTTCGATGGTAGATTTAAAAGAACTTGGGCGTAATAACACTACACAGGAAACAATTTGACAATCCCATCCTTCTGTTAGCACATTAACGTTGATAATAACTTGAATTTTTTCTTGATCAAAATTTTTTAAGATAATGTTTCGTTTTTCGATATTATAATGTCCTGTAATTAATTGAGCCTTAATTCCGGCTTTTTGAAATGTTTCTGTAATATCGTAAGCATGTTTAATATTGGCGCAAAAAATTACAGTTTGACGATTTTGAGCATATTTTTTCCAATAAGAAATTACTTCTGAATTAATAACAGTTGTATTTATAATTGCTGCCACTTTATTTAAATCATATTCTTGATTTTTTTGATATAAATTATATATTTTTTCTTTAATACCGACATCTCTAATAAACACTTCTGGTTTCACTAATAACCCTGCTTTAATTAATTCTTTGATTGTAATTTGGGCTGTAATTTCTGGAAAAATTTCTTTTAATTTTTTTTTATCACCTCTTATAGGAGTAGCTGTTACACCAAGAATTTTACAACTAGGATTGTATTTCAAAAAATGATCAATAATTATTTTATAAGTATTTGCTGCAGAATGATGTGCTTCGTCTATTATTAACATATCTATATTAGGATTTTCAGGAAGATTTTTAGCTAAAGTTTGTACCATGGCAAAAATTACTTGAGAATCCCATTTTTTAATTTTTGCATTAAAATAACATGTTGTAATATTTGAAGTAATAGTTTCAAAAGCTTTTTTATTTTGTTGCATTAATTCGTCTCTATGAACTAACACACAAGCTTTTTCAATTGATTTTATTTGAAAAAAATGTTTTAAAATAAAAGAAAACATAATTGTTTTTCCTGAGCCTGTTGGAGCTACAAGTAAAGTAGTTTGTTGGTTATCAAAAACTTTAATAATTTTATCAGTAAGCTGTTTTTGTATTTTGTTCAGTAACATAAAAAAAGCAATCCTTTTTGATTTATGTTAACATTATATATTTCTATTTATTATTAACATTTATTTGTCTTTATAGATTAATTATAATTAACTAAAAATGATTTAAAATATTGAATTAATAAAATATTAATATTTTATTTTAGCTACGAATTAATTCTATTTATTTTAAATTATTTTAAATAATGTAAATTATGAGATTTTTTTATTATTTAAAATAATTTATGGTTTTCTATAATTGATTAATATATTAAAAATTTATAAATCTATAAACATATTAACAATTATTTTTAAAATATATAAATTAATAAATTTTATGAATAAATATCGATAAAAATCAGACGTAAAATTTATAATTGTGTTGCACATTATAATTTAAAAATTTAAATTTTCTAATTTGTAATTTTATAAACAATAATGATTTACTATTTTTCTTAATATATTCTTTAAATATTTTTTAATAATATGAACTGTTTATTTTGCATTATTTTAAGGTTATTTTTAATTATTTTTAAAATTATAAAGAACTTTTAAAATTATAAGGAAAATAATTAAATTATATTTAAAACTGATTTAATGTTTTTTAGTATCATTTATGTATAATATTTGCATTTTTTGTTTTTTTCAGTTACGATAAAAAGTAGCTTTGAAATTAATATAGCTTTATGTTACTAGTTAAAAATGAATTATTTTCAATATTATTTGATAATAATTTTTTTTAATCGGATACGATTAATTTGTGTTAAATATATTTTGTTTTAGATTTTTATATAAGTATATTTTTAATTTTACGCTATGTATTGAATTAATTTATTTTTTAAAAATAATACATTTTTTTATTATTCTTATATATTTTTGATGATAAATTGTAAAATTAAATTTATTTTTATATATTTTATTTAATTTTCAATAAAATAGGCATTTTAGTGACTAATATTTTTTAATATTAGTCACTTTTGTATTTATTTATTAGTTTTTTAGTATCTTGATAAAAAAATAGAATATTGATTTATGTTTTAATTATTTTGGCCATAACACGAATAATTTTAGTAATCTAATTATTAATTTACGTAAAAGAAAGGTAGGTTTTGAATATATTTAAATGAAAAAAAATAGTAAATTTATACAAATTATTGTTAGTTTATGTATTTTTAGTTTGATTATGTTATGTTTATCTTTTTTTTATAAATCGATGTTAAAAGATATGTTTTTTTTATATATATATTTAATTTTGAAAATTATATTAGGCTTGTTATTATTGATTTTTAGTGTTTATTTTTTTATTTTATCTGAAGAATTTATAGTCGGTGGTTTAGAAAGTAATTTACTTTTTTTAGATAAAGTTTTTTTTTACAATCGTTCGGAAAATAAACAAAATTATTTTTTTAGCAATCCTTTAGGTATTATAATTTCTCGTTTAATTATTATGTTTTTATGCGGTTTTTGGTTACCTAATACTTTCTTTTTTTTATTTACTACTATTTTATTTAATTTAGTGTTTACTGGGTCTATTAAATTTTTGTCTAAATGTTCTATAAATAAAAGTTTTTTTATCAATTTATTTCCTGTTTGTATTAAAAAAAATCATGTTTTAAAACTTTCAATTATTTCTTTAATTATAAGTTTATGTATAGGGATTGGTTGTGGTTTAATTTTTTCTAGTGGTTCTTCTACTGGTGGCACTGATATTATATTTTTACTATTAAATCAAAAATTTAATTTTAATTTGCGTTATATTTTGTTTTTTATAGATGGAATTATTATATTTATTTCTTTTTGGATAGATTTATTACGTTATAAATATATGAGAAATTTTATTATTACTAAATATTTTTTTTCTTTTGTAATTTTAATATTGGTGGTTAATTTAATTTCTTTATTTCAATAATAAAAAAATTTATGTTAAATGTCATCATATTAATTATTTATTAAATTATGATTGTTAGTTAATATTTATTTAGAAATAATTTTTGTAAAGTATTTTTATTTTTTTAAGAATATACTATTTAAATAGATTTGCAAATAATAAAAAAAGATTTATAATATAGTAGTAATTTTAATTTTTATTGAATTATTAAAGTAACGATCGGTTTTTAATCATAATTGTGTTTAAAATTTTTAATACAAAATTTTAAATTTTAAATCAATTTTAAAATTAAATTTAAATTGGAGTAAAGCGGGATATAGTTATTTATGAATAAAACAAAAATTATTTGCACTTTAGGGCCTTCATGTTATTCTGAAGCAGTTTTGAAAAAAATGATTTTGAGCGGTTTAAATGTTGCTAGATTTAATTTTTCTCATGCTGATTATGATATGAGTAAAAAAATAATTTCTATTATTAGAGCTATTAATCAAGAATTAAACAGATATGTAGCGTTAATGTTAGATACTAAAGGTCCCGAAATTAGAACTCATAATTTTGATGGTGATGTTTTAATACAAAAGGATTCTTTAGTGAGAATTGCTTCAACGGAAGTTTTAGGTAATAGTGAAATTTTCTCTGTAACTTATCCTAATTTTTATAATGAACTAAATATAGGCGATTTTATTAACATTGACGATGGTTACTTATCTTTACAAGTTATCGAAAAAGATAATCTTAAGAAAGAATTAATTACGAAAGCTCAAAATAGTCATTTAGTTAAATCTCGTAGAGGTGTTAATGTTCCTGGTGTTAAATTAAATATCCCTTTTTTATCAAAAAAAGATAAACAAGATATTTTGTTTGCTATTGAACAAAATTATGATTATATTGCAGCTTCTTTTGTTCGTAGTGCTCAAGATATACAAGATATTAGAGATCTTTTGGAATTGAATAAATGTGATAATATTAAAATTATTGCTAAAATAGAAAATCAAGAAGGTATTGATCATATAGATGAAATTTCATCTATTGCGGATGGTGTTATGGTTGCTAGAGGTGATTTGGGTATTGAGGTTGATGGCACTTTAGTTCCGTTATATCAAAGTGAAATTATTGATAAATGTCTTCAAAAAGGTAAATTGGTAATTGTAGCTACTCAAATGTTAGAATCTATGCAAAAAAATCCTCGTCCAACTAAAGCTGAAATTTCAGATGTTTTCAATGCGGTTCGAGAAGGTACAAGCGCTACTATGTTATCTGGCGAAAGTGCTTCAGGTAATTATCCTGTAGAATCTGTTCAATATATGTATAATATTAATAAAAGTGCGGAAAAATTTTTAGATTATGATGTTTTTTTAAATTATTATGAACCTAAAGCTTGGCGAGAAAAATTTTTATTAGGTGCTATTGAGTTAGCTAATATTACAGATACTAAAGCTATTTTAGTAAATAGTTTTATAGATGCTTGTATCATTTCGAAGTTCCATTCTGCAGTACCAATACTAGCTATAGTTGATAATATTAAAGAAGCATCTTGGTTGTCTTTGTATTTCGGTGTTATACCGGTTTTGAATTCTGATGAATTAAAACAAAAAATTATTGATTACAAAATAGAAACCAACCAATTAATTGAAGTTAATTTATCTCAAATTTTGATTAGATAACTCGAGGTTTTTTGTGTAATTTATTCAAGGTTTAATACAAGTGGTTTAAAATTAAAAAAATAAAGGAGTTATAATTTTGTCAAAAAAAATAGATGATTTTTTGTATAATGTAGAACAAAAACCTATGTTGCAAGTTTTAGATGAACAAGGTTTTGTAATTAATTCTGAGTTTGAGCCTAATTTATCAAATGAAGAATTGTTAAAAATTTATGAATTTATGGTTTTCACTAGAGAGACTGATACAGCAGCTTTTCAATATCAGCGTCAAGGACGAATGCTTTCTTATGTTTTGAATACAGGTCATGAAGCTTGTCAAATAGGTATTGCAGCAGCTTGCGCGGATAACGATTGGATTTCTCCTTATTTTCGTGATTTAGGTATGTTTTTGTATCGTGGCGTTTCTGTAGAAAATATTTTACTTTATTGGTATGGTAACGAACGAGGTTCAGCAATAGAAGCTCAAAAACGTATTTTACCTGTTAATATTATTATCGGTAGTTCTATTAATATAGGTGCCGGATTAGCCTTAGCTAGTAAATTAGATAATAAAAGGGATGTTACAATAGCAACTATAGGAGATGGCGGTACTGCAAGCGAAGAATTTGCGGCAGGTTTAAATTATGCAGCGGTTTTTCAAGTTCCTTTAGTAGTCGCTATTCAAAATAATCAATATGCTATTTCTACACCTAGAAAAGTAGCTTGTTATGCTGAAAGTTTAGCCCAAAAAGCTATTGCTTTTGGTATACCTGGAATAAGAGTTGATGGTAATGATATTTTAGCGGTTTATACCGCTGCAAAACATTTTATTGAATCTGCGAGAAATGGTAATGGTCCTTCTTTATTAGAATTATATACATATCGTTTATTAGGGCATACTACTAATGATAATCCTTCTTTATATCGTTCTAAGTCTGAAGAAGAAGAATGGTTTAAAAAAGAACCTATTTCAAGATTTCAAAAATATTTAATAAATAAAAATATTTTAACAGATGAATTGATAAATAAAATTAAACAAAATGTGATTGATAAAATTAAAGAAGCTCATAAACGTATTTTAACTTATGCTAATATAGTTGAACCGAAAGAGGTTTTCGAACATACTTATGAAACAATGACTCCTCAATTAAAAATGCAGTTGCATGATTATGAATCATTTTTAAAATCAACAGAAGAAGGGAAATAAAATTATGGCTTTTATGAAAATGAATATGTTAGAAGCTATTAATCATACTTTAGATTATGCCTTAGAAAATATCCCAAAAGTGGTTTTATTCGGGGAAGATGTAGAAAATTTAGGTGGTGTTTTTAGAGTTCTTAAAGGTTTGTATAGTAAATACGGATCTTCAAAAGTTTTTAATACCCCTATTTCAGAATCTAGTATTTTAGGTAGCGGTATAGGATTAGCTTTAGCTGGTTTCCGTCCTATAGCAGAAATACAATTTGAAGGTTTTATTTTTCCAGCTTTACAAGATCTATTTTGTCATGCTGTTAGATTACGTAATCGTACTCGTGGAAAATTTACAGTTCCTATGGTAGTTCGAACTACAATACAAGGAAATATTAAAGCTTTAGAACATCATTCTGAATCCATTGAGGGTATGTTAGCTTCTTTCCCAGGATTGCATGTAGTAGTGCCTTCTAATCCTATTGACGCTAAAGGGTTATTACTATCCGCTATTAAATCTAATGATCCTGTAATTTTTTTAGAACCAAAAGTTTTATATCGTTCCCGTAGAGAAGAAGTTCCTGTAGAACCTTATGAAATAGAAATTGGTAAAGCTCGAGTAGTTAAAGAAGGTTCTGATGTGACTGTAGTAGGGTGGTCATCTGCTATTCCGGTTATTCAAACCGCTATTGAATCTTTAGAACAAAATAATATTTCTGTGGAATTAATCGATTTAAGAAGTATTACTCCTATAGATCAAGAAACTATTATTCAATCTGTTAAAAAAACTGGTAGATTAGTAGTAGCTCATGAAGCTACTAAAACTTATGGTCCAGCAGGAGAAATAATTACTTTAATAAATGAATATGCATTCGATGCTTTAAAAGTTGCTCCTATTCGTATTACTGGTTATGATATTATAACTCCTTTAGCTAGAGGAGAATATCATCAAATTTTAAATCCTGCTAAAATTATTTATTATATTAAAAAGATGTTTAATAAATTGAATAAATAATTCTAACTTTAATTATTATTAGTATTTTGTTTTCTTTATAATATAAAAGAGAAATTATTATAGTTATATTTATATAAAAAAATTCAAGAAAAAAAGTAGGTTTATTTATTATGGAACATAAAAAAATACAAAAATATGAATTTAAATTTCATGATTTAGGTGAAGGTTTACACGAAGGAACTATTACCAAATGCCTTTGTAAAGTTGGAGATATAGTTAAAGAAGGTCAAGGATTATTCGAAATTGAAAATGATAAATTATCTGATACATTATTATCTCCTGTAGATGGTGTTATTTTAGAAATAAAATGTTCTCCTTCTGATCAAGTAGAGTTAGATCAGGTTTTAGCTGTTATAGAGATAGAAGTTAAAGAATAAATATAATATTTATAAAATAAACAATATAAAAGGGATAAAAATATATGCAAGATTTAGATAAAAAAAATAACACAATTAAAGATCTTGAAAAAATCGAAGTTAAGAAAATTTCTAATTTACGTAAAACTATAGCAAAGCAAATGTCTATCGCCAAAGCTATTATTCCAGATGTTACTTTAATGGAAGAATTTAATATGAATAAAGTTGTGGATTTGAGAAAAGATTTGAAATCGCAAAATCCAACATCAACCATAAAACTTACTTATTTAGCTTTTGTTGCCAAAGCTTTAGTTAAATTATTAATAAAATTTCCTATTTTCAATTCTACTTTTGATGATCAAAAGGACGAAATTATAATTAAAAAATATATTAATTTGGGTATAGCTGTAGATACTGATGACGGTTTAATTGTTCCTAATATTAAAGACACTGATAGTTTAAATATTTGGAAGATTGCAGAATCGATTCAAGATTTATCTCAGCGTACTCGTGATAAAAAATTAGTTTATAAAGATATTAATGATGGAACTTTTACTTTAAGTAATTGGGGTACTTTTGGAGTTTCTTATGGCACTCCCGTGATTTATTTTCCTCAAGTAGCTATTTTAGGTATGGGTTTAATGAAATTAAAACCTATTGTTTTAGAAGATGGTAATATCGGAAAAGCTTATATGTTACCTTTATCTTTAAGTTTTGATCATCGTATTATAGATGGTGGTATAGCATCTAGATTTTTAAATGCTTTTAAAGATTTATTTAACAACCCATCGGATTTAATTGAATAAAAAATATTTAATATATTTTATTTTTATTAATTTTTACAAAATTTATTTTGATTTTATGAATTATAAAATTAATAATTTTTTAAAAAAATCCCAGTTTGTATGTTTTTGTAATTTTTAATTTTATGATAATATCAAGTTAATAGTCGTTAATGGATTTTTTAAATTTATTTAAACAAAAAAAATTATTTTTAATTGTAAAGCGAGTTTTAATGATATGCAACAAATATATGATATTTTAGTTATAGGTGGAGGGCCAGGCGGTTATGTATCGGCTATTAAAGCTGCTCAATTAGGTGCTAAAGTAGCTTTAATCGAGAAACATAAAGTAGGTGGTATTTGTTTAAATTATGGTTGTATACCTACAAAAGCTTTTTTAAAAAGTGCTAAAGTTTGGGATTTATGCAAAAATGCTAGTAAATTTGGATTGAATAATATAGGTGAAATATCTTTCGATTGGAAATCTATTTTACAACGTAAAGATAAAATTGTTCAAAATTTAACTAATGGTATAGCTTTCCTTTTAAAAAAAAATAAATTAATTGATTTTTATTCAGGTGTAGCAGAAGTTGTAAATGCTTATCAAGTGGTTGTAGATAATCAAATTTTGCATACTAAAAAACTGATTATAGCAACCGGTTCTCATGCTTTTATACCTCCTATACCTGGCGCTAAAGAATCGTATTTGGATAAATATTTGTATACTAGTAAAGAATTAGTGCAATTAGAGACTTTTCCTAAAAAAATAATTATTATAGGTGGAGGAGTGATAGGCGTCGAATTTGCGACTATCTTTAATAAATTTGGAGCTGAAGTAATTATTTTGGAAAAACAAAAATCCATTATAAGTTCTATGGATAGTGATATTATAACCGCTTATACTAAAAATCTTAAAAATGCTAATATTAAGATTATGACAGAAGCTAATGTAATTAAAATTGATAAAAATATTGTTTATTATGAATATCAACAAAAAATATATCACGATACAACAGATATTATTTTGATGGCTGTGGGAACCAAACCAAATTTAATAGGTTTGGATAAATTGAAATTAACTATGGATAGAAATGGCATTTTAACTGATAATTTTTTACAAACGTCTATACCGGATGTATATGCTATTGGAGATGTTAATGGTAAATATATGTTAGCTCATGTTGCAAGTCACGAAGGTATTATAGCTACACATCACGCTTTAAATTTACAGGATAAAATAAAACCTATTAATTATGAACATGTTCCATCGTGTATTTATAGTTTTCCTGAAATAGCTTCTATTGGCTGCACAGAACAACAAGCTAAAGAACGTAATTTAAATTATAAAATATCCAAAATGCCTGTTCAAGCTATAGGTAAAGCTCATGCTGATGGCGATTTAGAAGGTTTTGCCAAGTTAATTGTTGAAAAAGATACACTTAAAATTTTAGGTATGCATATTTATGCTTATAATGCTACAGAATTAATTACTGAAAGCGGTACTTTAATGGCATTTAATGGCACAGCATATGATGCTATGGAAGTAATTCATCCACATCCTACCTTAGCAGAATTAAATTTAGAAACTTTTTTAGGGGCCGTTGATAAACCTATTCATTTATAAATGATAAATGTTTTTTAAAATAATTTTTATATTTTTAGGGGATTAATAAATCCCTCCTGAATAATTTAAATAGTAATAATTTTTAAGAATTATAATGTTTATTTAAGTCATTTTAATATTATCAGGTTTATTTATTAAATTTCTTGAAAAAAATTGTTTATAATAAATTCAATTCATATAAAAATTTTATAATATATTTTTGTTAATATTTCATTATATATCAGCGAATTATTTTTTAAATAAAATATTATTAATTATCCGTGGTATAAGTTGAAAGATTGATTTTATGAAATTGTTTTATAAATAGAAATTTAAAAGGATTGCTGTTGGTTTTTAAAATTATAAACTGATGAGATAACTTTACCAAAAAATTTATTTGATTATAATAATTTAGATTTATTTAAACATAAAATTTAATTTGTATAATTATTATATATATTGTTAATATAAATATTGGAAAAACTCGAAATTATATTTTTTTAGATTGAAATATTTTAAACAATAAATATCGGAACGTTTAAATTTTTTATATCGCATTTACAAAAGTTAATTTTAACAAAATATTAGGCATTCGATCTTTTTGGGGATGATCGGTTTATTTTTGTTAAGTTTAATTTTAAATATTATTTTAAATATTATAAAAATTTATATTTGGTGAGTTTTGTATTATTTTTTAATTTGCAAAACAAGGGAATGGGAGTGTTGTGATTAAAAATATGTTATTAATTGATACTCATACGCACTTGAATTTAAATGACTATGAAGGGGATTTAAACGAAGTTATCGCTAAAGCGCATCATCAAGGAATTAAATATTTTGTTGTTCCAGGTTTAGATTCTAAAACTAATGCTAAGGCTTTTCATTTAGCTTTAGAATATGAATGCATTAAAATTGCAGTCGGTATACATCCTTGTTATTGGCATGATGAAGATCCTATGACTATTCAACAATATTTAAGATTACCACAAGTTGTAGCAGTAGGTGAGATTGGTATTGATTTATATAGGGATAAAACTTCTTTACCTATTCAAAAAAAAAATTTACAAATTCAATTAGATTTGGCAATTAAATATAATTTACCTGTTATTTTGCACGCCAGAGAAGCTTTCGAAGAAGTTTATAAAATTTTATTGCCTTATAAAAATAAAATTAAAGGGGTTTTTCATTGTTTAGTTAATAATTTAGAAGAGGCCCAAAAGGCTGTTGATTTGGGGTTTTATGTAGGTATTGGTGGTATTGTTACTTATAATAAAGCTTTGATAGCTCATGAAATAGCTCAAAAAATACCATTAGAAAAAATATTATTAGAGACTGATTCTCCGTTTTTAACACCTTTTCCTTTGGAAAAAACACAACGTAATGAACCTGCTTATTTAAAAATTATTGCTGAAAAAATTGCTTTTTTACGACAAATAAGTTTTTCTGATGTCGTTCAACAAACAACTCAGAACGCTAAAAATCTTTTTTTAATTGATAAATTATAATTATCAATTTTAGAGGTTACTATTTGTTTAAGTTTATAAAAGAGAAGGATATTAATTTTTATATGTCAGATGATTCAAGTAAATTAATAGATATTCAACAAGATTCTATATCTTGGCATGAACATAGAAATAATTATATTAATGCTTCTGAAGTAGCCGCTATCATGGGTTTAAATCCTTTTGAAAGTGTTAAGTTATTATTTAAAAGAAAATTATTCCAAGAGAAAATAGAAGTAAATGAAGCTATGCGTCGTGGACGTCGTTTAGAACCTGAAGCTAGATTTTTTTTTAATTCAGTTCGTCAAATGAATTTTGTTCCAGCTGTTTTTGTAAAACAATTTATGTCTGCTTCTTTAGATGGTTGGAATTCTGAATCTCGAAGTATTTTAGAGATTAAATGTCCTATTTCCTGCGATACTGCTTCTTGGAAAGAATTTTTTTTAAATGATAAAATACCAAAATTTTATTATGCGCAAATTCAAGCTCAACTTTATTGTTCTAATGCGGATAAAGCTTTTTTTTTGGTATATTATACTTATCAACATTCTAAAGTTATAGAAGTTTATAAAGATTTAGAGTTTATTAATAATATGTATAATAAATGTTTTAATTTTTACAAATTATTTAATGAAGCGAAGCAAATTTTGAAAAAATTGGGTGATTTAAAAAAAATTAAGGAATCTTTAAAATTATAAAAAATTAAAAATATAATTTTGATTTTTATATTAAAATTTTAGAGATTATTTTTTTTAATTTATTTATATTTATTGATTAAAAATTTATTATTTTTAGGCCAATTTATTTTGAATTTTATTATTAGACAAATTATGATAATTAAAAAACATAATAATAATAAATATTTATCTTGTGGCCTAGGATAGGCATAAACTTCATTCCAAGCATCATTGATTTGTTTTTTAGTTTGGACATTATATTTATATATATTGTCTTTGTCGTTTATATTTATTTTTAATGAGTTATTATTTTCGTTTATGTTTTGGTAAGGAGAATCATATCCTACAAAAGAAGTGTTTTGTTTGAGATTATCATTTTTTAATAAAAAATTGATAAAATCATATGCTCCTTTAGTATTACTACCTTTGGGTAAAACTAAACTATCTACCCAAATATTTGTTTGATAAATATTATTTTCGTGATCATTGAAATCATAATATTCAAGATTCGGATTTTGCTGCATTAGATATCTAGCATCTCCTGAATAAGTAACAGCTATATCGTAACGTTCTTGATTTGCTATACGCATATTATCTAAAATTTGATCTGTAACAAAAAATAAATTTTTATTTTTTTGTTTTAAATTTAATAACCAATTTTTAGCTTTATTAATTTCTGTTGGATTAGCTTGGCTTATATTACCTTGGGTTGCTTTTAATCCAATAAATATTCCTTCAAAAGGGTTATTATATAATGCTACTTTATAATCATTATTTTGTAATAATTGTGTCCAATGTTTGCTGATTTGGTCTTTAGTAATTTTTTGTTTATTATATAAAAAACCTAGTTTTCCCCAAAAATATGGAATAATGTATTCTTTGATATTCATAGGTAATTTATCTTTTTGGATTTTTTGAAAATTTTCGTTTAATTCAGGATAATTAATTAATTTATTTTTATCTATTTTATTAAGATAATTATCTTTTAATTGTTCTATAGCATATTCGCTTAAAATGGCAATATCATAAACATCACCTGTTTTTATTTTATTGATAGCTATTTCGTTAGATGAGAAAAAATTTTGTTTAATCACAAAATCATTTGATTTATTGTTATAATCTGAAATAATTTTAGGATCAATATATTCGCCCCAATTAAATAATATTATACTTTGTTTAGCAGAGTTGTGATATGTAATTCTATATAAATTTGCTATAAAAATTATAAATAGACACCATATTATAATTATTATTTTTTTCTTAGTACTCATATTTTATTTTTTTTTATAGAATGACAATGAAAAATGATTTTTACTAAGATAAATAAAATTAGAAGCGACGATAAAGCGTTAATAGTAGGATTAATAGTGCCTTTTAAACTGTATATATAAGCTGAGATATTTTGGAAATCAGAACCTCCAGCAAAATAAGAAATAATAAAATCATCAAAAGATAAAGCAAATGCTATGCTTGCTCCAGCTATAATAGAATTTTTTAATTGAGGTAAAATTATTTTAATTAAAGTTTGCCATGGTGTAGCGCCTAAGTCATAAGCTGCTTCAATCGTATCTACATCTAGATTACAACATTTACTGTAAATTGTTACTAATACATAGGGGACGCTAAAAGAAATATGCGATAATAACATACGCCAAAAACCGTTGTTTAACCTCATAAAACTAAATAGAACAAATAAAGATAAAGCATTTATTATTTCGGGTATAATAATAGGAAATTGGTTAGTGGATAAAATTATTTTTTGCCATTTTTTATTATAATTCATTAAAGAAATGGCTGCTAAAGTTCCGATTATAGTTGATATAATGGTAGACAATAAAGCTATTTCTAAAGTTACTATTATGGCTTTTTTAACGGATTCATCTTGTGTTATTTTTCGATACCATTTAAAACCGAATTTATTAAAATGTATTAATGAGGCTATCCTACCTTCATTTTCGTTAAAAGAGAAAATTATTAAAGATATAATTGGGAGATAAATAAAAATTAACATTGCTGTTAAATATATGTATAACATATTTTTTTTTAGGTTAATTTTCATAATTATGTTTTTTCTCCTTTATTATATTTTTGATATTGATTTTTAGGACAAAGTTTTAAAATTATTAACATCATGATGGTTAAATTAATAGCTATAACACAAGCGCTTTTCGTTTCATCATTTAAAAAAATTTTATTCTCTATTAATTCGCTTATTACCATGACATTAGTAGGTCCTAAATATTTCGGTACAATAATGTTAGTTACTATTTGTAATAAAATCAAAATAGTTCCCGTAATGATACCAGGTAATGACAAAGGGAAAATAATTTTTTTAAAAATTTGTTGTTCATTGGCTCCTAAATCTTTTGCAGCTTCGATTAAACCTTTATCTATTTTAGAAATATTTAGGTAAATAGATAAAAACATATAAGGTAAAAAGAGATATAAAAAACCAATAAACATTGCTATGTTAGTTTCTAATATATTAATTTTGAAGAATTTTTCGGTTAAAGATAAAATTTGTACTAAAGCTTGTATTTTTAAAATCATATTAATCCAAATAGTACCGTTAATTAATAGAACTATAATAGGTTGCATTAAAGGATTTAATTGGGCAACACAATACGCTAATGGATAAGTAATAATAATAACAAAAAAAGTAGCTATAATAGAAATAGCAATAGATCTTATTATTATGTAAATAAAATTTAAATTAGTGTAAAAATTATAATAGTATTTAACGGTGAAAACAATTTTAAGAATTTTGGTATCATCATATTCTTGGATTGAGTCGAAACAAATTATTAATATTGGCATAATAATTAAAAAAAATATAATAATTAAGTACGGTAAAGCTAACCATTTATAGAATTTATGGGATTTATTTTTAAAAATATTGTTCATTTTAAATTTACCATGTTTCCATAATATGAATATCTTCTGGATTAAAAGAAATTCCTATTTTAGTATTTTTTTCAATAAAATCGGTAGTATGAATTAAATAATTTCTATATTTAGTCTGAATAATTACTTCCCAATAAACCCCTTTAAATGATATAGAATGTACTATACCTGTAATTAAACCATCTTTATAATCAACAATATCTATATCTTCTGGTCTTATAACTATATCGACTATTTGATTTTTGCGAAAACCATAATCTATACAACGGAATTCTTTATTATCAAATAAAACTACAAAATCATCTTTCATAATGCCGGAGATTAGATTAGATTCTCCAATGAATTGAGCTATAAATTTGTTAGCTGGTTCATTATAAATATCTTCAGGATTTCCTATTTGTTGAATAGCACCTTGTTTTATAACTACTATTTTATCACTCATAGTTAAAGCTTCAGATTGATCATGCGTTACTACTATAAAAGTAATACCGAAAATTTTTTGCATTTCTTTTAATTCGTATTGCATTTCTTGTCTTGATTTTAGATCTAAAGCTGCTAAAGGTTCATCAAATAAAGCTACTTCGGGTTCATTTATTAAAGCTCTAGCGATAGCTACTCTTTGTTGTTGACCGCCGGATAATTGGTAAATATTTCTATTTTCGAATCCTTGTAAACCCACTAATTTTAGATAATGTAAAACTTTGTTTTTAATAAATTCTTCTTTTGTTATGGCGCATAATAATTTCTGATGTAATTGGCTTAATATTAATTGTTGTTGGCTTTGAATAATTTTTATTTCTTCTTTTAAATCTATTTTTAATTGTCTAATTTTAGGATTTTCTTTATAAAATGGCAACCATGAAAGTAAATAATTTTTATTGAAGCTATCTTGAATTATTTTTATTTTATGTTTATACTGTTCTTTAATTAAATTAATTTTTTGCTCTGTGATTCGATTAATGCTTTTTATTTTTTGTTTAGTTTCATAATTTAAATCTTTTACTCTTAAACCGAAAGCTATATTTTCTAAAACATTCAAATGAGGAAACAAGGAATAATTTTGAAATACTGTATTAATTAATCGTTTGTGTGGGGGCACATTTAAAATACTTTTATTTTTAAAAAAAATATCTCCACTACTACAAGTATCAAAACCTCCTATGATTTTTAAAATAGTGGTTTTACCGCATCCTGAAGGCCCTAATATAGTTACAAATTCATTGGTTTTAATTTTTAAATTAATATCTTTTAAAATTATTTGATTATTTATAACTTTAGTAATATTTTTTAGTTCTATCAAATTAGTCATATATATTATCTACCCCCCCTTTTTTATGCTAATCAAGCTAATAAAATTAATTGGTTTATAAATTTTTCCAAAAATATTATTATCATTTATTTGCTAAAATAGCTAAAAAAGCTTGTTGAGGTAATTTTACTTTTCCTAAAGCTCTCATTTTCTTTTTTCCAGCTTTTTGTTTTTCTAATAATTTCTTTTTTCTAGTATGGTCTCCGCCATAACATTTGTCTGTAACATTTTTTCTTAAAGCTTTTATATTTTCTCTTGTTATAATTTTTTTTCCAAGAGCCGCTTGAATTGTTATTTCGAACATTTGTTTAGGTATTAATTCTTTTAATTTATTACAAATTATTTTACCCTTAGTATAGGCAAAATCTTCATGTACTACTAAAGACAACGCATCAACAATTTCAGAATTTAATAAAATATCCATTTTTTTTAATTTACTTGGATAGTAATTTTCCATTTGATAATCAAAAGCAGCATATCCTTTGGTTGCAGATTTTAATTGATCAAAATAATCATAAATAATTTCACTGAAAGGCAATAAATATGTTAAGATTGTATTTTGATTTTCTAAATATTTGATATTTTGTAAAATACCTCTTTTATTTTGTGTTAATTTCATTACTGGACCTATGTATTGCTCTGGGCACGTTATAAAAGCTTTAACAAAAGGTTCTTCGATTTTTTCGATTGCTTGATTTTGAGGCCATTTTTGTAGATTATCTATAATAATTTTTTGATTTTGTTTGGTGTAAACATGGAAAATGACTGAAGGCGCAGTAATAATTACTTCGATTTTGAATTCTCGAATAATTCTTTCTTTAATAATATCCATATGTAATAAACCTAAGCAACCAATTCGAAACCCCATTCCTAAAATATTAGAATTAGATTTTTCATAAATTAAAGATGAATCATTTAATTTTAATTTTTGTAATGCTTCTTGAAGATTAATATATTGTTTATGTTCGGCAGGGTAAAATCCACAAAAAACTACAGGGTTAATAACTTTATATCCTGGCAAAGCATTTACTTGGATATTTTTGTTTAAAGTAATAGTATCACCTATTTTAACGTCATCAATATTTTTAATAAAAGCGGTTAAATAACCTACATCTCCTGTAGTTAAAAATGGTTTTATAACGGGATTTGGTTGAAAAGTACCTACCTCGATAACTTCATAAATAGCTTTACTTTTTATAAAACGTATGCGATCTCCTTTTTGGATAGTTCCGTTAATTATTCTAATATGAGGTATTACTCCTTTATAATTATTAAATTTTGAATCAAAAATTAAAGCTTGTAAGGGAGCTTCAGGGTCTCCTTTAGGATAAGGAATTTTTTTTATAATTGTTTCTAAAACATCTTGAATTCCTACACCTGTTTTCCCGCTAGCTAATATAATTGAATTTATATCGATTTTTAGAAGATTTTGAATTTCTTGTTGAATTTTAGGTATATTAGCGTTTGGTGCGTCTATTTTATTTATGACAGGTATAATTATAAGTTTATTTTCTAAAGCTAATTCTAGATTTGATACAGTTTGAGATTGTATTCCTTGAGTAGCATCTACTACTAATAATGCTCCTTCGCATGCTGCTAACGAACGTGAAACTTCATATCTAAAATCGCTGTGACCTGGCGTGTCAATTAAATGCATAATATATTCTTGTTTTTGCAAATTATGATATTTTATTTGAATAGCGTTTAATTTTATAGTTATCCCCCTTTCTTGTTCTAAAGCCATTGAATCTAAAAATTGAGGTTTCATTTCGTGTTTTTTAATAGTATTTGTTATTTCTAAAATTCTATCAGCTAAAGTAGATTTACCATGATCTATATGTGCAATAATAGAAAAATTTCTTATTTGTTTTTGTCTTTGTTTGATTTTATCAAAATCCATGCTTTTTTATACAATCGACTTTCTTTATCATTTATATAATCATTAAGAATTTTTTTATGTTATTGGTGTAATTACGTATTTAGTATTATACAATAAAAAAAATTTATATAGATAAATCAGATTTTAAATTTTTATTAATTTGGCTTACTATATTAACATTTTTTTATTATAAATTTTGAGATTTTTTATATTTTTTAATTTATATTTTAGTTAATAATTATTAATATATTAAAAAAATCTTTTTATTTACTAAATAATGATAAAAAATAAATTATTTTTCGAAAAATTTATGTTTATGTTTTAATATATTTTTTTTAATATTGATAAGTGATCTTATTTATTGAATTTTTAGTTTATTTATGATAATTGTTAATTTAATATAAAAGCTATTTTTTTTATTGGAATTATATTATTTATTTTTATTTTGTCTAACTAAAGAAACATAATTAAGGTATCTACTTTTAGTAATTAATCCTTTTTGATAATTTTCTATGATTTTACATTGTTTTTCTTCTATATGTAAACAATTATTTCCGAAAAAACATTGTTCAGATATAGAGCAAAAATCTGGGTAAAAATTTTTAATTTCATGATTTTTTAAATTTGATAGTTTGAACTTAGAAAAACCAGGTGTATCCGCTAAATAACCTTGATGGCACATATATAATTGGGAACTAGTTGTTGTATGTTTTCCTTTAAGTGAATGCATAGAAATCGATTGAGTTTTCACATTAAGATAGGTTAAATTATTAAATAAAGTGGATTTACCCACACCAGTTTGCCCTGCTAAAATAGTTGTTCTATTTTTTAATGTTTTAATTATAGAATTTATAGTATTTTTTTGTTTAGCATTAATATATATTACAGAATACCATTTTTCATAATATGATAATTGAGGTTGAATACATTTAAGTTCTTCTTTAGTTATTAAATCTTTTTTAGTTAAAATTAAAATTATTTTAATATTTAACTTTTGTAAAATAATTAAAAATTTATCTAATAACTTAAAATCTATTGTAGGTTCAGTTAAAGAAAAGATTAATAGTACTTGATCAATATTGGCTATATTCGGTCTTTCTAATTCGTTTTTACGTTTTTGCACATTAATAATAAAAAATTTGTTTTGTTTTGATTCATATTCTACTACATCTCCGATTTTAATAGGGCAATGGTATAAAGATTTGGTTGTTTTATGTTTTTTATTAAAATTTTCCATTTTACCTTTAGGTTGAGCAATTATAGTATTTTTTTGTAATAAATCGATAACGACATACTTAGTAATTAAGTTTTTAATAATAATTCCTTTATACACAATATAAAGCTCCTATTTATTATGTATAGTATTTTATCTTTATCTTATTTGTGCTTGAAATTTAATTTTTAAATTATTTTCTATTTGATTAATAATTTGCTCTACTTTATTTTTATTTAAATCATTATTGATATTTTCAAATGTTAGACGAAAAGATAAAGAGTAATATTTTTGATATTTATTTTTGTTATTAGAATCTGGAGTATATATATCTAACAATTCGCATTTTATTAAAATTTTTTGAAAATTTTGTTTTAAACTTTCGAATATTTGTTGAAAGTGAATTTTTTTATTTATCCAAAAACTTAAATCTCTAGTTATATAAGGTAATTTGTTAATTTTTTTAATGATTATATCTTGTTTTAAAGATTTTTTTAAAATCATATCTAGATTAATTTCAGCTATAAAACTTTTATTTAAATGATATATGTTATTTAATTTTGGATGTATTTCTCCTATAAAACCAATATTTTTTCGGTTAATTTTAATGTTAGATTGCGCTCCCGGATGCAAATTAAAATATTTTTGGGTAGGACAGAAAGACATATTAATGTTTAAAAAATTAGCTATTTTTTCTAGAATCCCTTTTAAAATAAAAAAAGAACTTTCTATATTTTTTTTTAACCAGTGATTTTTTATTAAATAACCGCTAATACCTAATGATAAATGCAAAACTTCTTTATTTTCATAAAACACATTAGATATTTCAAAAAAAGCATTATCTGTATTTTTATTTTTATGATTAAACTCTAAAACCTCTAACATGCTACCGCTAAGAGATTGTCTAAGAATTTTTCTTTCTTCGGTAATAGGTTTTATCACTGATAGGTAATTTTGATCATGATAAAATAGGTTAAAAAGTTTTTCATTAACGAGTTTATATGTTTTAATTTCGTAAAAACCTAGGTTTGCTAATAATTTTTTTAATTTAATTATATATTGTTGCTCAGAATTACGCTCTTTAAAATTATCAATAGGGGTATTAATTTGTTTGTTATTATAACCATTTAATCTGACTAAATCTGCTATTATGTCTTCAGGTGTAGTGATATCATAACGTCTTTCAGGAGCTTGAGCTATAAAATAATTTTGAGGTTTCGATATAAATTTTATTTTATAATTTAATCTTTTTAAATTATTTATGATTTTTTTAGAAGATAATTTTAAACCGACTTTTTTATTGATTTCATTTAATGTTATTTTGATTTCTGGATTATGATATTTTTGTATTTTTTGAGACATAATATTTTTATGTACTATACCGTCAGTTAATTGTTGTATTAAAAATGTAGCTTTTTCTAATGCTGTTTCTATTAAACTTTGATCAATTCCTTTAGTTAATCTTAAAGTTTTTTGATTATTGATTTGGTGGTGTTTGGATATTTCAGAAATACTTTTTATATTCCAATAACTACTTGTAATAATTATTTTTTTTGTTTTATTTGTAATTTCATAATTTGAGTTATTTAAAATATCCGCTAAAGAGATGATATCGTTATTATTAGTGATTACTATATCTTGTTGATCTCTCAAAAAATATGTTTCTTTCGAATTAATAATTTTTTCATTTTGTTTAGCGTTTCTTATTTCAATCTGTTGGTTATTGAATTGATCGGCATCTAAAACATTTAATGGTATACCATATTCGATTATTATTAAATTAATAACATCTATAACATTATTTACAGGTTCTATTTGATTTGTTATTAGTAAATTACGTAACCATAAAGGGCTGGTTTTTATTGTTAAATTAGTTATATATCTTATATTATATTCATAACAATTGTTACTTTTAATATTTATACTAAAAGGGTTTAATTTGTCTGATTCACGAGGATTATTATGGTTTTTTGGATAATTATTTAATTCTGTGATAGATGATTCTAATATAGATTGTAGATCTTTAGCGAAACCTATATGCGATAAAAGATCTGCTCTGTTAGGTGTTAAAGCTAATGTTATAGTGGAGCCTTTTAAATTTAAATATGTTAAAGCGCATTGACCAATAGGAGCTTGATCATCTAAATATAAGATTTTACCTTTTTCTGATTCTATTAAATATTTTTCAGATAATTTTAATTCTCTATGCGATATTAATATTTTATTAAATACTTCATCATCAGAAATATTCGTAAATGGGTTTTTATTATTAGTGATATTAAAATTTGGTGAATTATGTTCTATTAAAATAATAATTTTCTTATTTATTAAAAATTTATCATAATCAATACTATTATTTAGCGAGATAGATACTATATTTATGCCAATATCTACTTTAATGGTTTTGTGTATAATTTGGATAATTTTTCCAATAATATATTTTTGGTTATTTTTTATTTTTAATTGAGGATGGATCGATTCTATTTTATCTACTTCTGTTATATGATTATTAATTAGAAATTTTAAATTTTTAGGAATAGATGTGGATAAATATTTTTTTAAAATGTTTTCGTTGATAATCATGATATTTTCTCTTTTTTTAATTATTTTTTCATCTAATTTATGTTAATAGGTTTAAGTATATTAATTTAATAATGAAAATTGTTTTAAAAATCTTAAATCATTATTGTACAAATCTCGAATATCTTCTATTTGATATTTTAACATAGCTATGCGTTCGATACCCATACCGAAAGCGAATCCTTGATATTTAGCAGGATCGAAACCACCCTGTTTTAATATATTTGGATGTATTAATCCTGCTCCCATAATTTCAAGGTAAATTTTTTCTTTATTTTTTTTTGTTAAGATCAAATCTACTTCTAAGCTGGGATTCGTAAAAGGGAAATAAGATGGTCGAAAAAAGATTTTTTGTTTTCTGCCAAAAATGTGTTTAATTAGTGTATTAATAGTGGTTTTTAGGTTTTCTAAATTAGCTGTGTAATCAATGACAAATCCATCTAATTGTGTAAATTGATGACTATGAGTTGCATCATCTTTATCTCTACGATAAACATTTCCTGATGAAATTATTTTTAAAGGTTTATTAGGGTTTTGTAACATAGCTTTAATTTGCATTGAAGAAACATGAGTTCTTAAAAGTGTTTCTTTTTTGTGATCCAGATAAAAAGAATCTTGCATATCTCTAGCCGGATGATTTTTGCTTATATTCATAAGTTCAAAATTATATAAATCTGTTTCTATTTCTTGACTTTCATAAATAACGTAACCCATTTTTAAAAAAAAATTTTCTAATTCTTCAATTGTTTGTGTTAGGGGATGTATACTGCCTTCTGGGAATGAAAATCCAGGTAAAGTAACATCTATTTTTTCTTTTATTATTTTTTTGTTTAATTGTTTATTTTCTAATTTGGTTTTATTAATTTGGTAAGCAAGAAGAGAATTTTTTTTTAATTCATTTATTTGTTGTCCTAATTCTTTTTTTACTTTTATATCACATTGTTTAATATATTTAAATAATTCTATGAAATATTTATTAAATCTATTAAATTGAACATCTAATTGATGTAGAGAATTTATTTTATCTAATTCTTGAATTTTTTCTTTAATTTTTTGTTTTAAATTTAATATTTTTTGTTGTAAAGCTTCATTTTTATTATTCATTTGGTTAATTTTAATTTCCTTTGTTGGTTCTTACGATATATCAATAAATTTTAGTAATAACTAAAATTTTTGTTTTATCTTGATAAAAGTTTTTTTGATATTAAAATAATTTTATTAAATTTGAGATTTAGTGTTTATATTTTGTTTTGATTAGCGAAATATTTTTTAAAATTTTTTATTTTAAAACTTTTTAGTTTTTAAAATTTTAATTTTTATTTCTATGATATTATAATATTATCATAATTATAATTTAAATATTTAAATTTTAATTACCATAATTAATTTAATTTAGAAATTTAATAAGATAAAATTTTAAACTTATTTAAGTTTTATTTTTTTATGAAATTTAACTCAGAGATTTATAATCAATGTTTTATTTATGTATAAAAAAATTAATAAAATAATATACAAGGATAGGGAATTAATTTTGAAAATATAACGTTTCAATATTATTTTGGATTTTATGAATATAATTAGACAAGCTGTTTTTATTAAAAGTATTACTAATTTAAAATATCGCCCTATTCCGCATTTATCTGAATTTTTATTAATAGGACGTAGTAATGTTGGTAAAAGTTCTTTAATAAACGCCTTAACTAATCATAAAAGATTAGCTTTATTTTCGAAAAGACCAGGTAAAACAATAACTTTAAATTATTTTTTAATCAATAATTATTTTTATTTTGTAGATTCTCCTGGTTATGGCTTTTCTAAAAGGGATAAAGAATCGCGTATTAAACAAATGTTAATGCTTCATAATTTTATTAGAAATAATAAGTTTATTAAGATTATTTTTCAAATAATTGATTTTAATATTGGACCAACTTCATTAGATTTGCAAATGTGTCAAAAATTTATTAAATATAAAATTCCTATTGTAGTAATCCTTAATAAAAAAGATAAAATTAAAAAAAATTTCATAATACCTCAAATTCGAGTTATTAAGCAATCTTTTGAGAATAATTTTTGCAATATCACAGATTTTTATTTATGTTCTTGTCGGGATAAAGATGGTATTCCGGAAATTATTAGTTTTATGTTTAAAAATTTAGATGTATAATAGAAATTATTATAAAAAATTTTTATAAGAAAAATAAAAAATTTAAGTTTTTTGATAATTCAGTTTGTTTGTTAATATTTGTACGGGAAGTGGTAGAATATTACTACCTATTTATCCTAATTAGGAAATCATAAATGAGAAATTTAAATTTAAATAATATGAATAATAAATATGACTTTAAAATTATTGAAAAAAATAGATATGCTGATTGGTTAAAATATAAAGAATTACAAAAAAAAAGTAATTTTTCTAATTTACCTAATTTTACTATTGTTATCCCTCCTCCTAATATTACAGGTAAATTACATTTAGGGCATGCTTGGAATAATATTTTACAAGATAATCTTATTCGTCGCAAAATGTTAACAGGTTATAATGTTCTTTTTGTTCCAGGAATGGATCATGCCGGGATAGCTACGCAAATAAAAATTAAACAAGAGCTGCAACAAAAAGGTTTTTGTATTCATAAATTAACTAAAAATATTTTTTTGGAATTTGCGAATCAATGGCAACAAAAATATATTAAAGATATCCGTAAACAATGGCAAGATTTAGGACTTTTATTAGATTATGATTATGAACAATTCACTTTAAACCCTTCTATTAGTTCAACTGTTGAAAAAGTTTTTGTATCTTTGTATAAAGAAGGTTTAATTTATCGTGATTATAAAATAATTAATTGGGATTCTAGTGCTCAAACTACTTTATCTGATACTGAAATTAATGAACGTAATGTTTTAGGTAAATTATTTTATTTAAAATATTTTTTAATAGAAGATAAAGTTTTAAGTGATGATTTTGTTATAGTAGCAACTACTCGTCCTGAGACTATTTTTGGAGATCAGGCTGTAATGTTTCATCCTAATGATAAAAGATATCAACATTTAATTGGTAAACAAGTTGTAGTTCCTGGTACTAGTTTAAAAATACCTATTATTACAGATGAATATGTTGATATGTCGTTTGGTAGTGGATTGTTAAAAGTTACTCCTGCTCACGATTTTAATGATTTTCAATTGGGTCAAAAACATAATCTAAAATCAGTTTTATGTATTAATTCTGATGGATCTATGAATGAATTGGCAGAACAATATAAAGGGTTAGATCGTTTTGTCTGTCGCGAAAGGTTAATTTCAGATTTAGATAAAAAAAATCTTTTATTTAAAATAGAAGATTATAATCATTCTCTTCGTTTTGCTAATATATCAGGAATTGTTATAGAGCCACGTCTCTCTTTGCAATGGTTTTTGAAAACCAAAGAATTAGCTAAGTTAATTTTAAAAAAACATAAAATTAATTTTTTTCCTAAAAGATTTTTAACATTATTTAATCAATGGTTAACTAAGATAGAGGATTGGTGTATTTCGCGTCAATTGTGGTGGGGACATCCTATTCCTGCTTGGTATAATTCGAAGAATGAAGTTAAAGTTCAAATAGAAGATCCGGGTAGCGGATTTACGCGTGATTCAGATGTTTTAGATACATGGTTTTCATCTTCTTTATGGCCTTTATGCGCTTTAGGATGGCCTAATAATCAAAAATTATTTCGAAAACATTTTCCAGTAGATGTTTTAGTTACCGGATATGATATTTTAACTTTTTGGGTAGTTAAAATGGTTTTACAAAGTATGTTTTTTTTAAAAAAAATGCCTTTTAAAGATGTTTTATTACATGGTTTAATTCGAGATGATAAAGGTCAAAAAATGTCTAAATCAAAAGGTAATGGTTTGGATCCTAAAGAGATTATTGATCAATATGGGATAGATTCTTTAAGGTGGTTTTTGACTACTAATTCTTCCCCTGGTTTAGATTTTTATTTTGATAGAAATAAAATTATTTCAAGTTGGAAGTTTGCTAATAAATTATGGAATATTGGTTTTTTTATTAAAAATAATCTTTCAACATTATCGACAGATTTTGATCAAAGTAAATTATTTTTGCCAGAAAAATTTTTATTAACTAAATTATCCACTTTACTAAAAAAAATAGATGTATTGTATGATAAATATGAATTTAGTGTTATAGGTAAATTGGTATATAATTTTGTTTGGGAAGAATTTGCTAACTGGGGTTTAGAATTTTATAAAATTTGTTGGCAAGATATCGAGAAAGATCCTGAATTAATTTCAAATAGTCGAAAAGTAATTCTTTATATTTGGAAGACTATTTTATTAGTGTTACACCCTTTTATGCCTTTTATTACGGATGCTATTTATGAAGAATTAGATTTAGGCATTTCTATTATTTCAGAAAAAATACCTATTTTGAAATTCAATGATTCTATATCGTTATCTGTTTTTGAATCTTTAAAAAAATTGGTTACTAAAATGCGTCAATTTCGCCAAATAAATTCTTTGAATAAAATTTTTTTATTAGATTTATATTTAGAAGTACCTTTAAATTGTCTAAATGAATTTCAATTAATATTATTTGAATTAAAAAAAATTTTTCAAGCATCAGAAATAAAATTAGGTAGTACTTCTCCATGTAATAATAATTATGAATTATTATTTGCGGATAAAAATATTTTTATTTTTATAAAAAGAGCATTGTTATTGAAAATTAATCAAGAACAAAATACTAAAAATTTAAATTCTCAACTTAATCAAATTTTAATTGAATTAAAAAGAAGTGAAAATCTTTTGAAAAATAAATCTTTTTTGGATAAAGCGGATAAAAGTAAAGTTCAAGAAGAAAAAGAAAAATATAATAAATATTTATTACAATATAAAAAAATAATCAAAAAAAAATAAATTTAATTTTTAGGTAAAAATGGTTTTTTATTATGTTATTTTCTAATTCTTATTTAAATGTTTTTTGTTCATTATCTAAACAACCAAAAGCTAATGTTATTATCACTCATGGTTTAGGAGAAAGTTCTTGTGATTATTTATTTTTAATTGATTTTTTAGTTAAAAATAATTTTAATGTAATTTCATATGATGTGAGAGGTCATGGTAAAAGTTTAGGTAAAAGAGGAGATATTAAAAGTTTTCATATTTTTTTAGATGATTTAGCGCAGTTAGTTAAAAATGTTAAACAAAATTCTTCTATGAAAATTTTTTTAATTGGTCATAGTATGGGCGGAATCATTGTTAATAATTATGTTATTAAATATAAAAATATAAATGGAGCGGTTATTAGTTCTGCTCCTAGTAGAGAAGTTTCAAATATTTGTTTCAATTATCCTTTTTATTTTTTTAGTTGGTGGCAAAGAAAAAAACTTAATTTTAATTCTTCTAAGATAGCGCACTTTCCTTTGGGTAAGGGTTATCATCCTTATCGTTTGGAATCCGTTAGTTATCGTTTATTAAGAAATTTGTTAGTTTTGAGTATGCGTTATTTAAATAAAAATTTTTCTTCTTATTTGACTCCTGTTCTATTACTTTATGGTACTCAAGATAAAATAATATCTTATAAAAATGGCATTCATCTTTTAGATTCTATTAAATCTAAGGATAAAAATTTAAAATTATATCACGAAACATATCATAATTTATTTCACGATATCGAAAAGTCTAAAATTTGCAATGATATTATATTATGGTTAAATGATAGGATTTAATTACTTTTTATATTTAAAATTATTATTAAGTTTTTGATAATTAAACTCCCATTTTATTATGCATTTTATTATATGTTATCTATTTGTAACAAATTTTATGAATAATTTGTTTAATCTTTTAAATTAATGAGGTAAATCTATGAATAAAGAAGATATTATTAAAATTAGTCGTTTATCTTCGGATGAAATTTGGGATTTTTTTAAAATGCAAAAAACCGGTTTAACAACAGAAGAAGTTCGCAAAAGACAAATGTTATATGGTTTAAACGTTATGAAAAAGAGTAAACATTTTTCTTTTGGTAAACAATTTATTAAACAATTTTTTTCAATGTTTGCTATTTTATTATGGATTGCTGGTTTTTTAGCTTTTATTATCCATGAAAAAGCTATTGGTATAGCTATTGTTTCAGTGGTAATTGTAAATGGTATTTTTTCTTTTTTTCAAGAATATAAGGCAGAAAGAATTTTATCTTCTTTAAGTGATATGATTCCGAAACAAATTCAAGTTTATAGAAACAATAAGATAGAAATTTTAGATACGCAAAAATTAACTATAGGAGATTTAATTTTTTTAGAAATGGGATCTATTATTCCTGCTGATGTTCGTTTAATAGAAGCTAATAATTTTTTTGTAGATAATTCTACATTATCAGGTGAAACCATTCCTTTAAATAGAAACTCTTTAAAAAACGATCATAGTGATGATATTTTTGAAATTCCTAATTTAGTTTACGCTGGTACTACAGTATCTCAGGGAAGCGCTAAAGGTATTGTTTATGCTATTGGAGAAAATACTCAAATAGGAGAAGTAGCTAGATTAGCTCGTAATATTACTAAAAGCACTAGTACTTTAGAATTAGAGATACATAGAGTAGTTAAAAGAATTAGCATTTTAGCCGCTTCTTTAGCTGTTTTTGTTTGTTTGATTTGTTTGTGGCGTTTTAAGTTTCAAGGGGAATCTAGTTGGTTATCAGCATTAAAATCTGCTATTGTTGTAGCTTTAGGTATGTTAGTAGCAAATATTCCTGAAGGTTTATTACCGACTATTAACTTAAGTTTGGCTATCGGTACTCAAAGAATGTCTAAACAAAAGGCTTTGATTAAACAATTATTTTCTGTAGAAACTTTAAGTTCTGCTACTGTTATTTGTACCGATAAAACAGGAACTTTAACGGAAAATCAAATCACTTGTAAAAAATTATTATTTCCTGGAGGTTTTGTCGATATTACTGGTCACGGATTACAAAAAAAAGGTAATTTTGATAATAGTAATGGTGATATTTTGGTTAATAATAAAGTTATTTCTAAAATACTAATAGCAACTATTATGTGTTCGGAAGCCAATTTGATTGATTTAAATTCGGAAAATATTAATTTTAATATTACTGGAAATCCTACAGAAGCAGCTTTATTAGTGGCAGCTACAAAATATGGTTTAAATATTCAACAAATTCGTAAAAATTTTATTATTGATAAAATTAATCCTTTTAATTCAGAAAATAAAAAAATGAGTGTTTTGGTTCATAATTTAGCTCAAGAATATTATGATATTGACAATAAATATCTCTTTGTTAAGGGCGCGCCTGATGTAATTTTAAATAGTTGTAATCTTCAATATAAAAATAATAAAGTTAGTGATTTTACAACTTTGGAAAAAGATTATTTTGTGAATTGTAATGAGCAATTATCTAGTGAAGGTTATCGTATTTTAGCTATTGCTTATAAAAAAATAGAAAATCCTGAACAAGAAAAACAAGAAGAGGATATGGTATTTTTAGGGTTTGCAGTTAATTTTGATCCTCCAAAAATAGAAGTTCGTCAGGCTGTAGAAGATTTATTAAAAGCGGGTTTAAAAATTACTGTTATTACTGGAGATTACGGTCCTACTGCTATTTCAATTGGTAAAAAAGTGGGTTTAATTCGAGATGATAATTTTTTAAATATTGATGGTTCTCAATTAGATAATATGTCTCCTATAGAGTTACAAAATATTTTAAAAACCGAAGTTCCGATATTTTTTTCCCGAACTACTCCAAAACATAAATTGAAAATTACTGAAGCATATGCTCGAAATAATGAGATTGTTGGAGTTATTGGTGATGGTGTTAATGATATTTTAGCTATGAAAGCCGCTCATATTGGTATTACTATGGGTAAAGATACTAAAGATGTTGTTTTGAATGCTGCTGATATGATTTTGTTAGATAATAATTTTTCGACAATACCAAAGGCAGTGATAGAATCTAGAGCTATTTACGCTAATATTAAAAAGTTTATTAGTTATGTTTTTTGTTCGAATATTCCGCAAATTTTTCCAATTATTTTTATGGCTTTATTTAAAATGCCACTTTATTTAACTGTTATGCAAATTCTGGCTATAGATTTAATCACAGATTTATTACCTGCTATAGCTTTAGGAGCAGAAGAACCAGAAGAAAATTTATTATCTCAAAAACCTCGTACCTCTCGAGATCATTTATTAGATACTAAATTATTAAAAAGAAGTTATGGTTTTTTAGGTATTGTAGAAGGTATATTAGCATTAATATTTTTTTTACATTATGGTGGTTGGTCTTTGATGCGTCAAAATATTCCTTTTAAAATGATTGCTCAGCAAAAAGAGTTCATTTTCGCTTCTACTATGGCTTTCGGCGCAGTTATTTTTTCTCAAATAGGTAATGTTTTTGCTTGTCGATCTGATAAGTTTTATTTTTGGCAAACTTTTACAAAAAAAAATAGACTTTTATTTGTAGGCATTTTGTGTGAATTAATATTGTTTATTTTAATTTCTCAAAATATAACTATTTTTAATAGTTTTTTTGGAACTACTTTTATTACTTGGCAGCATTATTTATATTTGAGTTTATGTATATTAATTATTTTAATTATGGATACTATTTATAAATTTATAACTAATAATATGCAGTCTAAGTAAGGCTATTAATATCTAAATAAATTTTATAGTTTTTATTATAATTATTTTTTATTTATTATAAATTTATTTATATTTTCGAACTTTTTTAGTTAATAAAAAAATTCAATGGAGTATGATAATAAATGTATAAATTAATTGTAGGATTAGGTAATCCGGGTTTAAATTTTAATTTTACTCCTCATAATGTAGGTTTTATGTTAATTGATTATTTATTGAAAGAATTTCGAAAATATGTTGTAATCGAAGAAAATAGTGATAAATTTAATTTAATTTATCGATGTCGTATTAATAATCAATGGACTTTATTACTTAAACCTCAAACTTATATGAATTTGTCAGGTTTAGCTCTTAAAAAGGTTATAAATAAATATGATGTCAGATTATCAAAAATATTTATAATTCATGATGAAATAAATTTAGATGTAGGTAAGTTCAAAATTAAACAAAATGGTAATGATGGAGGACATAATGGTATTAAAAATATTATAGATGTTTTAAAAACACGAGATTTTTTAAAATTAAAAATCGGTGTAGGTCGTGATCGTAATATCCCTTTATCACAATATGTTTTAAAAAAAATGAATCAAAAAGATATCGATTTGATTCATTTGAATTTTGTGTTATTTAAACGATTAATAGATATTTTTTTGACTACAAATTCTTTAGAATCTTTATTTATGACAATTAGTAATTTTAAGAAAAATAATTAATTGTTTTTGGATATCAAAAAAATAAAGAATAAAATGTCAAATAAATATTGACAATAGAGTTTTTTTCAATTACAATTATTGTGTTACTTTATACTGTGGAATAAAAAAATAGCCCTAAGGTATGTTTTTTGTATATTTTTTTGCATATTAAGTAAAATTATAGTAATTTAAGTTGATCACTACTTCTTTGAAAACTGAAGATGATATTTTATTATTTATTATGATGTTTATATCATAAAAATTTTAAATATTACTATAATTTAAATAAGTAATATTTACTTATTTAAATAATTTATTACGAAGAGTTTGATCCTGGCTCAGGATGAACGCTGGCGGCGTGCCTAATACATGCAAGTCGAACGGAAACCTTCGGGTTTTAGTGGCGAACGGGTGAGTAACACGTAAGCAACCTACCCTAAAGACGAGGATAACCATTGGAAACAGTGGCTAAGACTGGATAGGAAGATAAAAGGCATCTTGTATCTTTTAAAAGACCTAGTTAATAGGTATGCTTTAGGAGGGGCTTGCGCCATATTAGTTAGTTGGTAGGGTAATGGCCTACCAAGACGATGATGTGTAGCTGGACTGAGAGGTTGAACAGCCACATTGGGACTGAGACACGGCCCAAACTCCTACGGGAGGCAGCAGTAGGGAATTTTCGGCAATGGAGGAAACTCTGACCGAGCAACGCCGCGTGAATGACGAAGTACTTCGGTATGTAAAGTTCTTTTATCGAGGAAGAAAAGCAAATGGCGAACCATTTGTTTGCCGGTACTTGATGAATAAGCCCCGGCTAATTATGTGCCAGCAGCCGCGGTAAGACATAAGGGGCAAGTGTTATCCGGAATTATTGGGCGTAAAGGGTGCGTAGGCGGTCTAGTAAGTCAGTGGTGTAATGGCAACGCTTAACGTTGTCCGGCTATTGAAACTGCTAAACTTGAGTTAGATAGAGGCGAGTGGAATTCCATGTGTAGCGGTAAAATGCGTAAATATATGGAGGAACACCAGAGGCGTAGGCGGCTCGCTGGGTCTTAACTGACGCTGAGGCACGAAAGCGTGGGGAGCAAACAGGATTAGATACCCTGGTAGTCCACGCCGTAAACGATGAGTACTAAGTGTCGGGTTAAACCGGTACTGAAGTTAACACATTAAGTACTCCGCCTGAGTAGTACGTACGCAAGTATGAAACTTAAAGGAATTGACGGGACTCCGCACAAGCGGTGGATCATGTTGTTTAATTCGAAGATACCCGAAAAACCTTACCAGGTCTTGACATGTTTTTGCAAAATGATAGTAATATCGTGGAGGTTACCAGAAACACAGGTGGTGCATGGTTGTCGTCAGCTCGTGTCGTGAGATGTTAGGTTAAGTCCTAAAACGAGCGAAACCCTTATCGTTAGTTGCCAGCACGTTATGGTGGGGACTTTAACGAGACTGCCAATGATAAATTGGAGGAAGGTGAGGATCACGTCAAATCAGCATGCCCCTTATGACCTGGGCTACAAACGTGATACAATGGCTGTTACAAAGGGTAGCTGAAACGCAAGTTCTTGGCCAATCCCCAAAAACAGTCCCAGTCCGGATTGAAGTCTGCAACTCGACTTCATGAAGTTGGAATCGCTAGTAATCGCGAATCAGCATGTCGCGGTGAATACGTTCTCGGGGTTTGTACACACCGCCCGTCAAACCACGAAAGTTGGCAATACCCCAAAACGGTAGCCTAACTCGTTTATTCGAGAGGGCGCCGTCTAAGGTAGGGTCGATGATTGGGGTTAAGTCGTAACAAGGTATCCCTACCGGAAGGTGGGGATGGATCACCTCCTTTCTAAGGAAACCAATAAAATCAATCATCTTCAGTTTTGAAAGACTTAGGCAACTAAGTTTTTCTTCGTGACTTCACGAAGGGCCTATAGCTCAGTTGGTTAGAGCACACGCCTGATAAGCGTGAGGTCGGTGGTTCAAGTCCATTTAGGCCCACCAGAGTTATAGGTTTCGTAAGAACACAAATTCTTTGAAAATTAGGTAAATAATAGTTATTTATCCGGAACATTAAAGGAAATAAGAGCGCACAGTGGATGCCTAGGCACCAAGAGCTGATGAAGGACGCAATTAACGGCGATACGCTACGGGGAGCTGTAAATAAGTGTAGATCCGTGGATTTCCGAATGGGGCAACCTACTATAAGAAGTTATAGTATCAATTGTTAGGCAACTAACTGATTGAAAGGAACGCAGTGAACTGAAATATCTAAGTAACTGCAGGAACAGAAAGTAATAACGATTCCGGTAGTAGTGACGAGCGAATCCGGAACAGCCGGATACCAATAACTAGTTACCAAATTTTAATTAACTCGAAATAGTTGGAAAGCTATATCCCAGAAGGTGAAAATCCTGTAGAGGTAAGTTAAAATCTAGGGTATCCTCAAGTACGGCGAGACACGAGAAATCTTGTTGGAAGATAGGAGGACCATCTCCTAAGGCTAAATACTCCTTGGTGACCGATAGTGAACTAGTACCGTGAGGGAAAGGTGAAAAGAACCCCGGAAGGGGAGTGAAATAGATCCTGAAACTGTGTGCTTACAAGTAGTCAAAGCTCGTTTAAGAGTGATGGCGTGCCTTTTGCAGAATGAACCGGCGAGTTATGATATAGAGCAAGGTTAAGTTTGAAGGAACGTAGCCGTAGCGAAAGCGAGTCTGAATAGGGCGTTTAGTTGTATGTCATAGACCCGAAACTGAAGTGAGCTAGCCATGAACAGGCTGAAGTGACGTGACCACGTCATGGAGGGCCGAACCAGGACACGTTGAAAAGTGTTTGGATGATTTGTGGCTAGAGGTGAAATTCCAATCGAACTCAGAGATAGCTGGTTCTCCCCGAAATAGCTTTAGGGCTAGCGTTGGGTATTTAATAGTTCTTGAAGGTAGAGCACTAAATGAGTGCGGGCTCCACCTCGGGGTACCAATCTCAATTAAACTCCGAATGTCAAGAACCGTATCCCAGCAGTCAGACGATGGGTGATAAGGTCCATGGTCAAAAGGGAAAGAGCCCAGACCGTCAGCTAAGGTCCCTAAATTAATGTTAAGTGGTTAAGGAAGTAAAAACGTTAAAACAATTAGGAAGTTGGCTTAGAAGCAGCCATCTTTTAAAGAGTGCGTAATAGCTCACTAATCTAATATTTTTGCACCGAAAATGTAACGGGGCTAAACATTATACCGAAGCTACGGATATGTTCCGGCTAGTAATAGCTAAGGAACATGTGGTAGGGGAAGCGTTCTAACATCGTAGAAGCTATAGCGGAAGCAGTAGTGGAGAGGTTAGAAGTGAGAATGCCGGTGTAAGTAACGAAAAGATAGATGAGAATTCTATCCGTCGAAAACCCAAGGTTTCCAGGGGCAGGGTCGTCCGCCCTGGGTTAGTCAGGAACTAAGGCGAGGCAGCAATGCGTAGTCGATGACCAGCAGGCTAAAATTCCTGCACTAAAAAAATCACTGATGGAGGGACAAAAGAGGATAAGCACGCCCTTTATTGGATTAGGGTTGAAAAATCGAGTTTGAGAAGATAGGCAAATCCGTCTTCTTACTTGCCAAAAAATGAGATTTGAGGGTAACGTGACTGTGTTCATATTTTCTAGAAAAGCTTCTAGGGTTAATGATTTTTTTACCTGTACCGTAAACCGACACAGGTGGGAAGGTAGAGTATACTAAGACGCGCGAGAAAACTCTTGTTAAGGAACTCGGCAAAATGACTCCGTAACTTCGGGATAAGGAGAGCTTTTATGATAAAAAGTAAAAGCCGCAGAGAATAGGCCCAAGCGACTGTTTATCAAAAACACAGGTCTCTGCTAAACCGTAAGGTGATGTATAGGGGCTGATGCCTGCCCGGTGCTGGAAGATTAAGAGGAGATGTTCGGGCTTGCCCAAAGCATTGAATTGAAGTCCCAGTGAACGGCGGCCGTAACTATAACGGTCCTAAGGTAGCGAAATTCCTTGTCGGGTAAATTCCGACCTGCACGAAAGGCATAACGATTTGGGCGCTGTCTCAACAAGAGTCTCGGTGAAATCAAATTACCGGTGAAAATGCCGGTTACCCGCGACAGGACGAAAAGACCCCATGGAGCTTTACTGTAGCTTAATATTGGAATTGGAAATCTCATGTACAGGATAGGTGGGAGACAGAGAACTTTAGACGCTAGTTTAAAGGGAGTCACCGGTGGGATACCACTCTTGAGATTTTTAGTTTCTAACCTGCATAAGTGGATTATGAGGGACAGTGTTTGGTGGGCAGTTTGACTGGGGCGGTCGCCTCCTAAAAAGTAACGGAGGCGTTCAAAGGTTCCCTCAAAATGGTCAGAAATCATTTTTAGAGCGTAAAGGTATAAGGGAGCTTGACTGCAAGACCCACCCGTCGAGCAGGGACGAAAGTCGGCCTTAGTGATCCGACGGTGCCGAGTGGAAGGGCCGTCGCTCAACGGATAAAAGTTACTCTAGGGATAACAGGCTGATCTTCCCCAAGAGCTCACATCGACGGGAAGGTTTGGCACCTCGATGTCGGCTCTTCGCCACCTGGGGCTGTAGTATGTTCCAAGGGTTGGGCTGTTCGCCCATTAAAGCGGTACGTGAGCTGGGTTCAGAACGTCGTGAGACAGTTCGGTCTCTATCCGTCGTGGGCGTTGGAAATTTGCGAGGAACTGTCCCTAGTATGAGAAGACCGGGATGGATATACCGCTGGTGCACCAGTTGGTTCGCCAGAGCCATAGCTGGGTAGCTATGTATAGTATGGATAAACACTGAAAGCATCTAAGTGTGAAGCCTCCCTCAAGATGAGATTTCCCTAAGAGATCCCTGAAAGACGATCAGGTTGATAGGCTAGAAGTGGAAGAGTAGTGATATTTGGAGCTGACTAGTACTAATAGATCCAACGACTTTGATGATAATGGAAAATAACTAGAATTTGCCTAGTTTTGAGAGATTCCGGGTGATTTAACACAGGGGGTCCACCTGTTCCCATCCCGAACACAGCAGTTAAGACCTGTGGTCCCCACAATAGTAATTCATTTGGATTGCCAAGATAGGGTTTGCCGGAATTATTTGTAGTAGAGAATTAGCTCAGCTGGGAGAGCGTCTGCCTTACAAGCAGAAGGTCGGGGGTCTGATCCCCTCATTCTCTACCAAAACCGGAAACTTAAGAAGTAATTTTTAAGATTTTTAGGTAATTATAAGTTTTTAGGTAATTATAAGTGTTATTTAAGCCTATGTAGCTCAGTTGGTAGAGCATCTGACTGTTAATCAGAATGTCCTAGGTTCGATCCCTAGCATAGGCGCCATTTTAAATTTTTATTTTATTTTTAAAGTATGACTTTTAATCATTTTGTCAAATTTATTTTACGGGACACCACTTTGTAATTGTTTAATTATTTGAAATTATAAAAATATATTTTCCTGAATTTAATAGTTAGAACGTACTTAAAATATTTTAGTGCGGTTCAAGTAAATTTATTAAGGTTTTAGCTCATTGGTATAGAAGTTTGCATACAGGATTCACCTTGAATCCGCTAAGCTCCACCAAAAATTTTATAAAAATGTATTGTAAATGATATTTTTAAAGGCGGTATAGCTCAGTTGGCTAGAGCACTCGGTTCATACCCGTGAGGTCATGGGTTCAAATCCCTTTACCGCTACCATTAAAGTTAATATTTAATGATACGTGTATGGACCTGTAGCTCAGCTGGTCAGAGCCACCGGCTCATAACCGGTTGGTCGTAGGTTCGAATCCTACCGGGTCCACCAGTTTATATATTACGGAGGAATACCCAAGTCCGGTTGAAGGGGCCAGTCTTGAAAACTGGAAGGTCTACAAAGACGCGGGGGTTCGAATCCCTCTTCCTCCGCCACAATTGATTAAAGATCGCGGGATAGAGCAGTTTGGTAGCTCGTCGGGCTCATAATCCGAAGGTCGTAGGTTCGAATCCTACTCCCGCAACCAAATAATACGGTCCGATGGTGTAGTGGTTAACATGCTTGCCTGTCACGCAGGAGATCGCGGGTGGACGAAAAAGATGCCTTATATTTAGTGATTTAACCAATCACCTACTGCATGATAATCAGTAGCAGTATATAGTCGGTTATTATAACGAAAGAAATAATAATTATAGTAGATTATAAAAACAAGGAACGGACGAAATAGTTTAGTCTAGAAAATCTTGTAAACTGAATAATGACTCATGGATAACCTCTGAAATGAGGCTAAGAGAATAAAATGGAGTGATATCTCAACTGATAGAAAACTATATATATCTATTATTTCAGGGAACTGTGAAAATCAATCCGTATTTCATAGTATTATCAATTAAAATCTGAAATCCTACCAAATCATCTATTTATGGAGAAGATATCAGTAATCATAAATTTAGTTTTGGTCATCTCACCTAAAAGTCAATAATGGTAAATATTAAGAGTAACTTTCATCCTCCTAAACCTCAATAA
This sequence comes from Candidatus Phytoplasma australasiaticum subsp. taiwanense, assembly GCA_001307505.2. Taxonomy (GTDB): domain Bacteria; phylum Bacillota_I; class Bacilli_A; order Acholeplasmatales; family Acholeplasmataceae; genus Phytoplasma; species Phytoplasma australasiaticum. The sequence goes on along the minus strand of CP040925.1, from coordinate 533,105 downwards.
TTGAATAAAATTAATTATTAAAACAAGGTATGCACTTTGGGGGCAAGGAGAAAGCAGAATCATAGTAGTCGTGAGAAATTTAAGAATCAAGTTGGAACACTTGATTAAACTGACTCACCAAGGAACCAAGGAAAGCTTGGTACAAGGCGAAAGAGGAAATTTTTGTGATGGTTTAGTCATTTTGTAAATCTTAAAATTATCTGATTCTAATGTTTTAGATAAGCTAAAAATAATGATTATTTATAAATATTAAAGAAATAAAGAGTTTTGATCTATCTAGATGGAGAAAAGCTCACGAAATATATAAATTTTTAGCTAAACCGAATTATCACTTAAATAATCGCCGGATGCTGGGAAACTAGCTTGTCCGGTGGTGTGTGGGGCTTATTATAATAGTTAGAAATAACGAAATGTAGTAATTCTATCACGATTCAATCCCCGTTCGGACCGCCAATTTTATCTTTTTAAAAGGCTCTGTAGCTCAGTCGGTAGAGCAGTGGCCTGAAGAGCCTCGTGTCGGCAGTTCGATTCTGCCCGGAGCCGCCATAATAATAATTTTATTGTTGGTTAGAAGAGAGTATAATAATAAATTTGAATTCAAAAATATTTTTTTTTAAAATTAAAAATAATAATAAATTTTTATTTTTTAAATTTGTATTATTGGTACTTTTAATATTATTGGTTGTTAATATTAATTTATTGTTTGTTAATGCTATGGATAAAGAATTAGATTCTTTAGAAACTATCGAATTAACAACGTTTTTGAATAAATCCGAAATTAAAAATTTTCCAAATTTAAAACCTTTTGCATCTGATAAGAATATAGATGAAACCGAAATATCCACATTAACTAAAAATGATAAATCGGAAGCTGAAATTTCTCTATTGTCTCATGATAAGTGTTTACCTAATCAGTATTTTTTACTTAGTTGTAAACATGATTTAGGTTCTTTTTTTTCTAAACGAATGAGATTGTTTTATGCTTTAAAAAATGTTAAAACTGTACCATGTGCTTCTTTTTTTGAGTGGTTTAATTTTAAACAAATTTTGTTTGGTGCTTTTGATGCCAATATATCTAAGATAAATTGTTTATTTAAGTGTTTAAATTTATCGGGTATTAAAGAAGAATTTATAGATGATAAATATGAAAAAGTTTCTTTAGTAGCTGTAGATTTTTATCGTTTATTAAAAAAAAATCCTAATTTAGGTTTTTTTTATTTTCCTTCTGAAGATTTAGATAAAATAATTTCTGCTAATATTTCTTTTTGTAATTGTCAAGTCAAAGGTTATTCAGTGGGCGCCAAAGAGGCCTAAATTTCGCGCTATTTAACCAATAGCCAGGGCAGATAAACCCTGAAGGGATATGGTTGGTCAATCAAACGAAAGAATGATGGATTATAGCAAACCATAAAAGCGGGTTGCGACGAAAGCAAATTAGTCAAGATGACACCGCCACCGAACAATCCTATGGAGAAGCCTGAGATGGCCTAAGAAGGAAATTGAGGTAATAACCTAACCTGTTCGGAAGTTGCTAAAGCGAACAGTCCAGAGTCTGCTAATATAAAACTGAAGTATTGAGTAGTTTATCAGATATGAAAACCTGGAATCAACCTCCTGATAAGAGGGTACTTCACCTAAAGGATTATGGTAGAAATTTAGCGTAACTTGGAGAATCCTAAAACTAAGTAATTAGATTTACTAATCCGGAAATAAAAGCCCGGATGGTCAAGGATAAAGAATCTTTATAGTAGTCGTAAGGGTAAACCTAAATTTGGAATAATTTAGTTAATCATCTTACCAAGAAGAGAGCTAATAACTCTCATAGGGCGAAAAAAGAAAGTAATTTACTAGTTATTCAATGGTATCGGGAAGGGAGTTGATAAATTATGTCAACAACTGTTTCACCAGAAACTAAACTTTTACGAACATTGAATAAGATTCAATATTGTTCATCAAATGGCTACTCTATAAAAAGAGAACTGCAGCAAGGGATGAATAACTTTTATAACACATTAATGGCGTTCAACAAGATTGCCACCAACAAAGGAGCTGGCACACCCGGAATCGACAATAAAACCATCGATGGAATCAATCTGGAAAGACTAGAAAGATACCACCGGGAATACGTCAATAACGGTTACCACTCAAAACCAGTTAAAAGAATCTTCATTCCTAAAGATGATAAAAAAACCGACCTTTGGGCATACCGACCATCAAGGATAGATTGATGCAAAAATGCCTGGAACAACTCTTAACTCCTTATTTTGAGAATATCTTTTCAGAATGGAGTTTTGGTTTCAGAACCAAAAAATCATGTCATGATGCTATCAAACGTGTCAAACAAAGATTTAAAGGAATAGATTATCTTGTCAAAATTGACTTAAAAGGCTACTTTGATACCATTAATCATGAGATTCTGATGAGAACCTTAAATCAGTTCATCAAAAAGCATAAAACGCTCGTAACCATTAACAAATGGCTGAAAGCCGGATTCATGAAGGATGGCATCAAGTACGAATCTTTATCGGGATCTCCTCAAGGAGGAGGAATAATTTCTCCTCTGTTGACAAATTTATACTTACATTACATCGACTTGAAAATGGAGAGACTGATTAAAGAAGGAAAACCAATTTGGAAAATGAACTCAGAATACAAGAAGGCATGGCGTAAAAACCAACACCATAAACTGGGGTCGGACAGTTTTATCAACCTAAATCTAGAACCAAGAGTTGAATATATCCGTTATGCTGATGATTTTATTATTGGCGTCAAGGGAGAATATGACCGAGCGGAAAGAATCAAAAACCAAGTAACACAATGGCTAAAGCAGGACCTTAACCTTACTGTTAGTAAGGACAAGTCCAAAATTGTTAAAGCCAATAAAGGAACTCGGTTTCTATCTTACATGATAAAAGTCAACCCCACCAATAAAACTCGGGAAAGGAAAACCACCAAGAATTCCTTAAATGGGCAAGTTCAAATCCAAATTCCCCAAGCGAAAGCCGAAGAATATGGATATGAATATAATTGGTTAAAAAAAGGAAAGGTGAAACACGACGAAACATTAGCAGATAGGGATGAATTAGAAATAATCCGGACCTATAAGACAATTGTTAGAGGAATTATCCAATACTTTTGTTTAGCTAACAATCTCGGGGTTTTAACCCACTTAAATTATCTAGCTGAATATAGCTGTTTGAAGACACTAGCAAGGAAACGAAAAACGTCAATTGCTAGAGTTCGAAAGGAACTTAATACAGGAACAACCTGGAGTATTCCCTATCATAACAAAGGGAAAACCCAAGTTTAACCATGGGTTGCTTATTCTTGGGATAGGATTAAAAGAATGCGTAATTACAAGGGGAATCCGGACATTGCCATCAATAGATTTATATTCCAGAGTCGTACGAATCTGACTGACCGCCTAAAAGCGGGACGTTGTGAGCATTGCAATAAAACAACTCAACTACAAATTCATCACATTGGTACGGTCCGCAATGCGCACCACCAAAGTATCATGAATAAAAGAACCAAGGTATTGTGTAAAGATTGTCACCGAAAGGTAACCAATCAACAAATACGCGATATCAGAAAGAATAAGAACAATAGGAATAAATAGCTAATTAACCGTGAGGAGAAATTAGTCCTCGAAAGAGAGTAAATTATGGAAAGCCGGATGCTTGGAAACTTGCTTGTCCGGTTTGGACGGGGGCTGATTGTAAATAAAACAGCAAAGATAAATCGCTGAATAAAACGCAATTAATCTATCCGTATTTTAGAGCTGATTCATGAAATCATTAATCTAAGGGATGAAAAATTTGATGCAGATGATTTTCAAAAACATTTATTAAATTACATAAGACATTTATTAGAAATTTCTAAATCTAAGGATTCTGAAGAATCGATTAAAATATCTGTTAATAATTTATTAGAACAAATTAATAACTTAAAAGATATTGATGAATTAGATCGTAATTTATTGTTTAATTTATTATTAAGTTTTAGTAGTATATTTATTCCAAACAATTTTGAAGTTAATTATTCAATTAATACCAAAAAAGTGAAACCTTTATACGAAATGAATCTTAATATTGAATGCAATCCTGAACATAAAACTTTAGGTTTTTTGTTAAAATTAGAACATGATCAAAAATTGAATGAATTTTATTTAACTTTTAATGAAATTTTTCAAAATGAAAATAATATTGAACAATTTAAATTTATTGATAAATTATTAATTTTACGTACAAATTATGATACGAAAAATTGTTATAATTCTTTTTTTCATCATCTAGATATCAGTGTTTTATATAAAAAAACTTTTGAAATACAAAAAAAAGCTTTTTTTAATGCTCGTTTGACTTAAATTAAGTTAATTAATATATTTATAACGGATGTTTTTATATTGTTTTTGTATTTTAAAATATAAAAAGATACACAAAAATAATAATCAAACTATGTCCTTAATTAAAATTAAAAAATGGTAGGTAATTTAATGAATAATAATTTAAAAGCAATTAGTTCTGAGAGATTATCAGGTCATAATTTTTTAGTTTTTATAGAAATCATTCGTGGTAGTAAAAAAAAATATGAATTAGACGAAGAAACTGGTTGTTTGATTTTAGATCGTTATTTGAACACTGCTTTTTGTTATCCGGCTAACTATGGTTTTATTCCTTTAACTTTGTGTGATGATAATGATCCTTTAGATGTATTTGTTTTAACTCAAGAAATTTTAGATCCCATGGTCTTAGTTGAATGTCGTCCTATAGGGGTTATTCGTATGTTAGATAATGGTCAACAAGATGATAAAATTATCGCTATTCCAGTAAAAGATTTGATGTTGCGACAATATATTAATTTATCAGATATACCTAAATCTTGGTTATTAGAAATAGAACATTTTTTATTGCATTATAAAGATTTAGAAAATAAGGTGATTCAAATTCAACAAATACAAGATTTTCAAGAAGCGGTATCTGTTGTTGAGAAAGCTTTGTCAAAATATAAATTAATTTCAGTCTAATTTAAATAGATGCAATTATTTTTAGGTCCGTTATGAAGCAAAAAGTTATTTTTAATAAAAAAGCTAATTATGATTATTTTTTGGATAAAAAGTATTCAGCTGGTATTCAACTTTTAGGTAATGAGGTTAAGTCTATTCGTTTAGGTCAAGTTCATTTAGATAATTCTTATGTTTGTATTGATAATAATGAATTATTTGTAATTAATATGAAAATTACTAAATATTCCTGTAGTAACGATTTTGATTATATTGATAATAGAAAAAAGAAACTTTTACTTAAAAAAAAAGAAATTTTACAAATAAAAAATAAAATAAAAACTCATAATTTAGCTATTATTCCTATTAAAATATTTAATCAACGTAATTTGTTTAAATTAGAAATCGCTTTAGCACGCGGTAAAAAGAAATATGATAAACGTCAAGATTTAAAAAATAAAGATGAATTGATGTATACTAAAAAAATTTTAAAAGAATTTTTTTAATATTTAATTTCATGAAATTTAAAAATTAATTATAAAAAAAAATAAAAAAAATTCAAAATAATTTTTTTGAATTTTTTTATTTTCTTTTTAGCAGATTAATTAATAATTAAATTATATTATTTTAATTGTACAAATTCTTTATTTGATTGAACTTGTGTTTTTTTATTAATTTTAAGTGTCAATAATCCGTTTTCTAATTTACCTTCAATATCTTTAACACTAGTTAAATGTATAAAGTTGTAATTAAAAGTACGTTCTATTTTGCCGTAAAATCTTTCTTGATATAATAATTCACAATCAGAACAATTTTCGGTTGAACAGCAAAAATCTTTAGACGGATTATTTTCTTTAACAGAATCATGTTTATTTATGGATTGTTTATTATTTGTTTGTTCGCAACGATTGTCCGCTTCAATAGTTAAACGTCCTTCGTTAACAGAAATTTTAACTTGTTCTTTGGTAAAACCTGGTAAATCCATGATAAGTAAATAATAATTGTGGCAATCCCATAAATCAGCTTTAGGTAATCTTTTATCTAAATCTAAAATTGTTGGAATAGATAATAAATCCTTAATTAATGACATACTATCTTTTATAATCTCCTTATCTATTAAAATAAATATTATTTCTTGACATTGTTAATATTTAATCAATTAAATTTAAGTAATTAAATTTATTATTTTAATAAATTTTCCAATTTCATTCTAACAAATTTTTTTATTTAATTCAATAATATTTAATGATGTTATAATAGGATATGTATACGTTTAAATATGTTTTTGTTAAATTTAAATTTATATTTTCTTTGGCATATTGTTTTCGTTAAGAAATAATCTTTTATAACAAAATATTCATGATATAAATATGTTAATAATCATTAATAAATGTTAAATAGGATAGTTTTCGATAAAATTTAATAATTTTACATACATATTGCAACACAAAATTACTGCTATTAATATATAATGTAGCATGAGCGTTTTTTCAAATTTGAAAAAAATTTAGTAATTTAAGTAATTATAAAAATATTTAATTTAAAAAGGAATTTATGTAAATGGCAAATATTAAACAACAAAAAAAACGTATCATTACTAACAATAAACGTAGATTACGTAATAGTGATTTTAAATCATCAACTAAAACTTATTTTAAGAAATTAAAAAATGCTAAAGATTTTAAAGAAGCTTCTTTATATTATAGTGTGGTTTGTAAAAAATTAGATAAAGGTTTGTCGAAAGGTATTTATGTAGGAAATTACGTTAATAGAAAGAAAAGAAATGCTGCTATTACTTTGAATAATATTAATGTACGTTAACTTATATTTTTATTTTCGGAAGATATTAAATTATTATTAAAAAATTTGTTTATTAAAAAAGTAATTATTATAAAGAGGTTTTTATAGGTTGTGTTAGATATCAAATTTATACTTAAAAATATAGAACTAGTTAAGAATAAACTGAAAAATCGATTTGTTAATGAAGATTTATTGGATGAATTAATTTTTTTATACCAATCTAAAAATAAAATTTTGCAAAAAATTGAGCGTATAAAATATTTTAAAAATCAGTTTTCTCGCCAAAAAATCGACAAATTATCAATTCAGTCTAATTCAAAAAGTATTATAAATGATGATATCAATCATGATGAAAATTTAAAAAAATTACAAATTAATTTAAAAAAAATTGAAGAACAAATGACAAATATTTTATATTTTTTACCTAATATTCATCACGAAAGTGTTCCTATTGGTTATAATGAATCTGATAATATAGAAGTATATCGTTCTGTTGTCGAACCTCGTAAATATGATTTTGTTATAAAAGATCATCTTCAGTTAGGAGTTGATTTAGATATTTTAGATTTTCAGAAAGCTTCTAAAATTGTCGGAAGTAAGTTTGTTGTTTTGAAAGGATTAGGGGCCCGTTTAGAAAGATCATTGATTAATTTTATGATAGATACTCATGTATCTAACAAATATTCAGAAGTGATACCGCCTTTTATAGTGAACCAACAATCTATGTTTGCTACTGGTCAATTACCTAAGTTTTCTCAAGATGTTTTTAAGTTAAATTTAGATAAATATAATTGGTATTTAAATCCAACAGCTGAAGTACCTACTATTAATTTACATCGTCAAGAAATTTTGGATATTAAAAGTTTACCTATTAAATATGTTAGTTATACGACTTGTTTTCGAGAAGAAGCTGGATCTTCTGGTAAAAATACTAAAGGAATTTGGAGACAGAAGCAATTTAATAAGGTAGAATTGATTCAATTTGTAGAACCAAAAACATCTTATATCGTTTTAGAACAAATGTTAAAAGATGCTGCTGTTATTTTAGATAAATTAAAATTACCTTATCGGATTATGTTGTTATCAACCGGTGATTTAGGCTTTAGTATGAGTAAAACTTATGATATTGAAGTGTGGTTACCGAGTCAACAAAAATATTGTGAAATAGCTTCTATTAGTAATGCAGAAGATTTTCAAGCTCGCAGAGCTAATATTAAATTTAAAGCTCATTTACAAGATCAAGGAAAATTAGTTCATACTTTAAATGGATCAGCTTTAGCTGTAGGTAGAACTATGGCAGCTATTTTAGAAAATTATCAAAATAAAGATGGTAGTGTTAGTGTACCTAAAATTTTACAGGAATATTTGGGAACAGATATAATTAAAATGAATTATTATTAAAAAATATTCTTGAGATATAATATAAAAATGTTATAAAAAAAGGAATAATGAATTATGATAGATTTTTTCAAGAAACATTTTCAACATTTTACTATATGGCATATTGTAGGTTTTATAACGTTTTTCGGAATAATGTTGTCTATGAATAACATATTTGACCAAGTTATCAAAAAACCTAATCCTGTTATGGAATTGTTAAATATTTTAGAAAATCCAAAAAATAATATTAAGATTAAAAAAATTAAACCAAAAATAGTTCGTAGCATACCGACTTTATATGATTTAGTAGTTACAACGTCAGAAAATACTGATAGTATTTTTTTTGAACAAGAACACAGGATTATATATCATTCGGTATCTGAAAAAATTTATAACCAAATTATTGATATTATTCTAGCAAAATCTAAAAATGATTCATCTTATCAAACAATTCTAGATAATCCTTATACAGAGGCTCCTTATTTAGGTTTTGGCCCTTTAGTAGATGCTATTGGCTTTATTATACCATTGATTAGTTGTTATGTATTATATTCTTTGTTTAAATCTACTACTTCTAAATTTTTTGAACAAATGGGCGAAAAATATACTGGACAAAAAGAACAAATAGATTTTAAAAGTGATATTACTTTTAAAAATATAGCTGGTTTTTCTGAAGAAAAAATTGAAATGCAAGAAATTATTGATTTTCTAAAATATCCACAAAAATATAAAGATATAGGCGCTCGTATTCCTAAAGGAGTTTTGTTATCAGGACCTCCTGGTACCGGAAAAACTTTATTAGCTAAAGCTGTAGCAGGAGAGGCAGGGGTAGCTTTTTTTGCAACTTCTGGATCCGAATTTGTAGAAAAATATGTAGGAGTGGGAGCTTCTCGTATACGTAATTTATTTCAAAAAGCCGCTCAATATTCTCCTTGTATTATTTTTATCGATGAAGTAGAAGGTTTAGCTCATAAAAGAGGTGCTATAAGTCATAATTCAGAACACGATAATACTTTAAATCAATTATTAGTGGAATTAGATGGTTTTGGTTCTAATACAGAAATTATCGTTATAGCTGCTACCAATCAACCGGAAATGTTGGATTCGGCCCTTTTAAGACCAGGTAGATTTGATCGTCGTTTTACTATTAATTTACCTAGTGCGAGAGATCGTAAAGCCATTTTAGAATTACATGCTAAAAACAAACATTTTAGTCCAAATGTTAATTTAAGTGAAATCGCCGAACAAACTATTGGATTTAGCGGAGCCCAATTAGAAGGGGTTTTAAACGAATCCGCTTTATTAGCAGCACGTCGTCGTAGTTTATATATAGAACCTCAGGACGTTAATGAAGCAATTGATCGCATATTGATTGGTTCTACAGTTAAAAAAGATTTTTTATCTAAAAAAGAAAAAAAATTAGTTGCATATCATGAAGCAGGGCATGGCGTTTTAGCTGTTGTTTTAGATGACATCGAAAAAGTTCGCAAAATTACTATTATTCCTAGAGGTTCAGTAGGCGGATATAATCTTATATCCCCTGATAGTGAAAATTCTAACTTAAAATCAAGAAAAAAATTGATTATTGATATTGCTATTTCTTTAGGCGGTAGAGCTGCAGAAGAGATTTTTTTAGATGATATTTCTAACGGAGCATATGCAGATTTCAATCATGCTAGTGATATTGCGAGAAAAATGGTAATTGAATATGGTATGAGTAATGTAGGTTTAGTTCAATTTAATCAAGTAGAACGAAATTTTTCGGATTCTAAAGCTTCAGAGATAGATTTAGAAGTTAAAAATATTATTGCAGAATGTTATCAATTAGCTAAAAAATCACTTTTAGATAATAAAATTTTTGTTCATAATTTAGTTGATTATTTATTAAAAGTAGAAACTTTAGTAACTAAAGATGTCAAAGAGATATATTTAACAGGTAAATTAAGTTGGTTTGATCAAGAGAAAAACTCAAATTTAGATTTTCCGGATGATAAAGATGTTAAGCTTATAGAAGAACAAAATGATATATCAAATGTTTCTGATATTATTAAAAACAATGAACCATCTGATAACATTTCTGATCCAAAAAAATCTGAAAAAAAAGATTTATCAGAAAAAAATAATAATTCATAATGATTTATCTTAATATATTAAGATATTCGTTATGCGCATAAATAAAGAAATTAAAGAAATTTTATTTTTTGGATTTAGGTTTTATGATACAAAAGTTTATCGTTACGAAAAATTTTAATGGTTATCGTTTAGATTATTTTGTTACTAGTCAAATTGGTTTTACTAAAAGTCAAGTTCAGAAGTTAATTGCTAATCAAAAGGTTTTAGTAAATAATAATTTAGCCAAAAAAAGTGCTATTTTAAAACATCAAGATGTGATAATGTTAAATTTAACAGAATTAATTAAAAAAAATAATTGTTTATATCCTGTTAATTTAAATTTAGAAATCGTTTATGAAGATGATTATTTAGCTGTAATTAATAAACCTGCTAATTTAATAGTACATCCTTCCGCTAGTTTTCAAGGCATTACTTTAGTTAATGGTTTATTATATCAACTTAAAGATTTTAATAAAATGCCTTGGAATGAACGTATGGGTATTATTCATCGTTTAGATAAGGACACTACAGGTTTAATTTTAGTCGGTAAAACAATAGAAGTAGTTGATAAAATGCAAAAAATGTTACAAAGTAGAAATGTTAAACGAATATATTACGCCTTAATTGAAGGTTTTTTAAACAAGTCGGGTACTATTAATTTACCTATCAAAAGAGATTATCTTAACCCTTTGAAAATGTCTGTAACATCTCAAGGTAAAACAGCTATAACACATTTTACTACTTTAAAAAAATTTAATAATTATTCTCTTGTGGAACTCCAATTAGAAACGGGACGTACTCATCAAATTCGTGTACATTTAAGTTATTTAAAACATCCTATTATAGGAGATCCTTTGTATAATAAAAAAAAATATCTAGTTTCTTCTCAACTTTTGCATGCTAAAAAATTATATTTTATGCATCCTTGGATAGGGAAAGAATTACAATTTGATATTCCTTTGCCTAATGATTTTTCTGAATTTATAAAGTTTTTATAATAATTTTCTTTAAGATTTAATTATATTTAAAATATCCTAATAGTCGATATTTTAAGTATAATTTTATTTTTTTCAAAATATGTTAATTCAATTTTAAATTTACAATTATTTTTTCGAAATATTAGGAGAATTTTTTTTATGTATTTGCAAAAATTGCAAACGCAAATTACTAATCTTTTAAATGTAAAATTTAATATTAAATCTATAGTTAAATATTATGATAAAGATTTATTATGGGATTTTTATTTACCTTTATTTGTCTATCGCGATCAATGGAATAATAATTTATCAAAGGTATTTCAGGATTTTAAAAAAATTTTATTAACTTTACCAGAAATATCTGAAGTTAATTTAGATAAAGGTTTTTTAAATATTAAATTGCAAAGAGGTTTAATTAGTCAGAAAATTTTAAGTTCCATTTATGTATTATCTTTCGATTACGCCCAAAAGGCTAGTAATAATCAGGTTGTTGTTTTGGATTATTCTTCTCCTAATATTGCGAAAAATTTTTCTATTGGTCATTTGCGTTCAACTATTATCGGTAATGCTTTAAAAAATATTTATCAAAAGTTAGGTTTTAATACTATTAGTATTAATCATTTAGGAGATTGGGGAACTCAATTTGGTCAAATGATTTTAGCTTATCAAAAATGGGGTAAAGAAAATTTAATTTTGAGTAATCCTATTGATGAATTACAAAAACTTTATATTTTGTTTCATCAACGAGCAAAACAAGATACTAATCTTCATTTAGAAGCTAAAAATATTTTTAAAAAATTAGAAGAAAAAGATGAAAATATATTTAAATTATGGCGTTTTTTTAGACGTATTTCTTTAAAAGAGTTTAAAAAAATTTATAAATTATTAGGTATTTCTTTTGACTTTTATATAGGAGAATCTTTTTATCATCAAAAAGCTTTACAATTAGTTCAAAAGTTATATAAACAAAAATTAATTATTATTGATAAAAAAGCTTATATTTTTCCTTTAAAAGATATTCCTTCGGCTTTACTACAAAAAGATAATGGTAGTACTCTTTATTTAACCAGGGATATAGCTTGTTTATTATATCGCGCTAAAAAATTTAATTTTCAGAAAATTCTATATGTAGTAGGCAATGAACAAAAATTGCATTATCAACAATTAATTGAAATTATTCAACAAATGGGATATCATTTCGATATTAGACACATTAATTTTGGTTTGATTTGTTTAAATAAAATTAAAATTTCGACTCGAAAACATCAAGATTATAAATTAATAGATATTATTCATCATGCCCAAAATAAGATTGAACAAATTATTAAAGAAAGAAATAAAAATTTATCTAAAATAAATATAAATAAAATAGCAGAAAAAATCGCTATTGGTGCAATTTTTTTTAATGATTTGAAAAATGATCGTCATTTAAATATTGATTTTAATTTAGAAAATATGATTCAATTTGAAGGCAATACAGGACCTTATTTGCAATATACCTTAGTACGTTTGAAGTCAATTATGACTAAGATACAGTTTAATATTAATTTAGATGAATTAAATTGGTCATTTTTAACTAATTATTTTCAAAAGGATTATTCTTTTATTATTGTTAAACTGTTAGATGATTTTCCTGTTATCCTGGAAAAGGTTATTAAAGATAATATGCCTAGTTTATTAGCTCGTTATTTATTTAAATTATCAAAATATACTAATTATTTTTATGAACAAGAAAAAATTTTAACTTCTGAATTGGAATTAAAAAAAGGGCTTATTTTATTAATTAAAAGTATTTGTATAGTTTTAGAAGAAGGATTAAAATTATTGGGAATTCCTATTGTAGTGCAGATGTGAAGTTATTATGATAATATAAGTTATGATCTAAAAAATAAGAATTAAATTTATGTAAATAAATGGTTGTTATAGTTGGTTTATATTTTTTATAGCATATTGGTATTTGGGCTAAAAAATTATTGTACATAAATTTATGTAAGTATATTAATTTTAAGTTATAAATATCTTTTTAGTTTAAAAAAATTTAATAAAAAAAATTATATTATTTTATTAAATTTGTTATTTTTTTGGAAATTTTGTAAATTAATAAGGGAAATTATAGAAATAATATGATTTGGATTTTAATTGCTATTTTATTAGGAAGTTTAAGTATATTTTTATTAGTATATTTTCGGTTTGTGCAAAATAAAAAAATTATTACTTTGATAATCAGTATTTTTATTTTAATAATGTTATGGACTTTTATAAAACATTATCACAAAAACAATAATGATTTAAATGAACAAAATAAAAATGTTTTAACTTTAGGTTTAACATCTCCAGTACAAGATGGTTTTGGTATATTTGGACAAGGCGCTAATACAGTTATTAATAGTCATATTCGGGATTTATTGCATGAATATTTGATAAAAGCATATCCTTCAAAAGAAAATGATTATTATACAAAAAATTATAAACCTCGCCTTCTGGTTTCTATGCCTTTAAAACAAACACAAGGTGAATTTACCGGATATTATAAATGTAATTTAATACCAGGCATTAAATTCCATAATGAACACCTATTAACTAATCAAGATATTGTCAATAATTTTCTTTATAATAAAGAAAAAGGTGGTGAACATTCCGGTTTTATTCAAGATATTAAAGTAGATAATAATGATATAAATTGTTTTTTTATTCTTTTTACTGATGATCAAGATCCTTTAAATTATCATCATTTAAGCAAAGTCCCTATTATTATGTTCGAAGGAGAAAATTCTAAAGTTCCTAATCGTCGAATTGGATTAGGTCCATTTAAATTAAAAGAATTTGATAATAACAATATTAAATTAGAACGTTTTAATAATTATTATAAAAAAAATGATTATATTGAAAGCAATATTCAACAAATAAAAGCTTGTTATATTTCTGATACTCAAACTATGAATATGCATCTTAAAAAAGGAGATATTGATATATCTTTTGTTCCTCTTGATAAAACTGCATCAAAAGATTTATCTCGTCATTCTGATTTGCAAATTATCAAACCAGAATCTCTTGTTATGACCTATTTATTTTTAAATTGTCAAAAATTATCTTTAGGAGAACGCCGAAGTATTGCGGAGGCATTAAATCCAGAAAAAAAACAACAATTTTTAAATGAATTAGGTGAAGATACGGAGCGTTATCAGGTTGTTAATAGCGTGTCAGATCCTCGTATGATAGGTTATTTAGAAAAACCTAATTTCGATAATTCTTGTAAAAGTCAAAAACCTGGTTATGGTAAAGAAATAATGTTTTTTAGTATTAACGCAACATCTCCTATATCTTATCGTTATGCTAGTCGTGTTACTGATTTTTTACAAAGAGAGGGTTTCAAAATTAAACATGAGGTTAGAGAATTAAATGAATTAGCTAATAAAGGTGAAAAAGGTGAATTTGATATTTTAATGATTTCGGAAAATTTCGAAGATATTACTCCTTATTATGTTTTAAATTATTTTTTCGGTCCTAAAGAAAAGGGAGGTTCTATGAGTTGGCATCAGTTATCAGATAATGGAGAAATTTTTCAATATTTAAATAATTTAAAATCAAATACTAGTGAACCTGGTTACGATCAAAAAGTTCGTGATTTTCATCAATTTTTATTTAACAAATGCGCTATTATCCCTTTTTATTGTCAAAAATATTCTGAAATAGCTATACGTAAAAATGTAGTTAATTTTAATATTAATATACTTGGAAATCCTGATATTACTAAATTACGTAAAATTTAAATTCACTAAATTTTTTAAATATAAATTTTTAATTTTTAATAAAATTATGTGGTAGGTTAAAGGGGAAAATTTAATTAAATGTTTTTGAACAAATATTTTGTCAAAAAATTACTTTATATCGGATTAATTTTTTTAATTGTTACTATATTAATTTTTGGTTCTATGAAATTTTTTTCCGATCCTGTTGTATCTTTATTAGGTTATAAAAGTACTTATCAACAAAGAGAACAATTAAGAATTCAATTAGGGTTAGATAAATCTTTTTTAGAACAATTTTTTAGATATTTTTATAATATCATTTTTAAATGGGATTTTGGTAAGTCATATGTATATCCTGAAATTTCAGCTTTAAGTTTATTTATAAGATCTTTTAAAATAACTTTTACAATTACTTGTTGTAGTTGTTTAATAGCTTCATTAATAGGAATTTTTTTAGGTTATTTATCGGCTAGAAATTACAAAAGTAAAATAGATTATATTTTGATTTTTACATCTATTTTATTTATTTCTATGCCTAGTTTTATCATTGGTTTTTTGTTACAGTATTTTTTGGCCTTTTATTTTAATTTATTGCCTATTTCAGGATTAGATCAAATTAAATCATGGATTTTGCCTATTGCTTCTTTAAGTTTGATAGCGGTTTTTTCAATTTTTCGTATTGCTCGTTCTACTTTAATATCAGTTTCGAATCAACCTTTTGTGATAGCTGCTAGGGCAAAAGGGTTATCTCAAGAAAGAATTTGGTTTAAACATATATTAAAAAATTCTTTAGTGCCTATTTTTACTCATGTTAGTTTAATTTTTAATTTTATGTTAAGTGGCGCTATTATTTTAGAAAGTATTTTTAATTTAAAGGGTTTAGGTTTATTAATGTTTGATTCTTTTAATCAAAGAGATCTTCCTGTTTTGCAATGTTGTGTCATTATGTTATCTTTAGTTATTAGTTTAATTGGAATTTTAGTAGAATTATTATGTTATTTCATCGATCCAACTTTTACTAAAAAGTAATTTTTACCTTAAAAAAAAGGAGGTATTTTTTATTATTATTCGAAACAAAATATTTTATTTTTTGAATTTTTTATTTAAAAAAAATAAGATTTTATTAGTTGGTTTAGTATTATTATTTTTTTTATTAGGAATAACTTTTATTCTTCCTATGATTATTCCTCAAAAGGCTTCTATGTGGAATTATACATATAAATCTTTTTTGGAACCCGGATCAAGTCATTGGATAGGTACAGACTCTTTGGGTCATGATGTTTTTGCTTATTTGATTAGAGGAACTGTGACATCTTTATATATAGCAGTTATTTCTGTTTCTGTTAGCTTTATTATAGGTGTAGTTTTAGGAATTTTAGGCGGTTATTTTTCGGGATTTTGGGATATTATAACTAATTTTATTTGTGATTATTTAATTGTTTTTCCAGATTTTATTTTAGCATTTTTAATTATGTTTTTTTTAAAAACTGGGATTTATCAATTAATTATGGTTTTATCTATATGTTATTTACCGACATTTATTAAAAATATTAAAAACGCTACTATTAAAATAACTCGTCAAGATTTTGTTAAAAATGCTTTAGCTTTAGGAGCTAATCATAGTTATATTATTCGAAAACATATTTTTCCTCATTTATTACCAACTTTATTGATTAGAATAGCTTTAAGTTTAAGTAGTGTTATTTTAGTGGCGTCTTCTTTTGGTTTTATTGGGATTGGTTTAGATAATTCTATTCCTGAATGGGGACTTTTATTAAGTTTGAATAAAACTTATATCTATATATATCCGAGATTATTCTTTTTTCCGATGATGTTTATCATTTTTACTAATTTAGCTTTTAATTTTATAGCAGAAGGTATTAATGAATTTATTGAATAATTGATTTTTTTTTAATAAAATAATCTTTTTTCAAGGAAAGAGGTATGTATAATGGATATAAATAAATCCGAAATCTTATTTAAAATTGAAAATTTGAATAAATATTTTATGGTTAATAACAAAATATTCCGAGCTAATGATAATATTAATTTATCTATTTTCAAACAAGAAACTTTAAGTATTATTGGTGAATCAGGTTCGGGAAAATCTACTTTAGGTCAATTAATTTTACAATTGCAACGAAATAATCAAGGGAATGTTTGGTATTTTCCTGATGATGATTTAAATATTAATTTAAGTCTTTTAAAGCCTAATCAAATGAAAATTTGGCGTCCTGATTTACAAATTATTTTTCAAAATTCTTTTTCCGCTTTAAATCCTAAATTTAAAGTTCGTGATATTATTGGTGAAGGATTAATTATTCATAAAAGGGTTTTTGGTTATAAAGATCCTAGATATTATCAACAAATTATAGATATTATGAATAAATGTGGTTTGTCGTCTGAATTGATGGAACGTTATCCGGCTGAATTGAGCGGAGGCCAAAGGCAAAGAGTTAATATAGCTAAAACATTAATTTTAAAACCAAAATTTGTGGTTTGTGATGAAATTGTCTCCGCATTAGATGTAACTGTTCAAAAACAAATTTTAGATCTTTTAAATGATTTTAAAAAAAAATACAAAGTTACTTATTTATTTATCTCTCATGATTTAGGAGTAGCTCAATATATTAGTGACAGAATCGGAGTAATGTATAAAGGTCAATTGGTAGAATTAGCTCCAACAAAAGAAATTTTTCAAAAACCTATGCATTTCTATACAAAAGAGTTATTAAATGCGATTCCTCGTATTCCTTATTATGAAACTAAATGTTAAAAATATCTTTATAATCAGTTTATTTGATAAATAGTTTTATTTATAAACGCGCGGATTAACATGATGGTCTAAAGGTACATTCGTTTCATTATAAAAATATAATTCAGTGAATTAAAAAAAATATCTTATTGATTTATATTATATTTTAATAATTTCGAGGAGGGATTATTTGTACTAGATGGATCTGAAATATAAATTCGATTATTGCAATATAAATAATTCTATGCCTATATTAAAAGGGATGAAAAAATATGAGTTTGTTACAAGTAAAAAATTTACATACTTATTTTCAATTTGAAAATTCTTTGATTAAAGCTGTGAGAGGAGTTAATTTTGAAGTTAAAGAACAAGAAACTTTAGCTATTATAGGCGAGTCTGGTTCTGGAAAAAGCCAGATTGCTTTATCAATTTTAAAACTTTTACAAACTAATCAAAAAATTGTTCAAGGAAAAATTATTTTTAATCAAGAATTGATTTCTGATTTCGATGAACAGCAAATGCGTAAAATTCGTGGTCAAGAGATTAGCATTATTTTTCAAGATCCTGTGTCAAGTTTAAATCCTTTATTAAAAATTAAAACACAAATTTTTGAAATTTTAAAATTACGCAAGGGTTTATACGGAAAACAAGCTCTTATTCAAGCTATAAAATTATTAGAACAGGTAGAAATTTCAGATCCTTATAAAATTTTGGAATCTTATCCATATCAATTATCTGGAGGATTATGTCAGAGAGTATCTATAGCTATTTCTTTAATTTGTCGACCAAAACTGTTGATTGCAGATGAACCTACTACTGCTATAGATGTTATAGCTCAAAAAGAAATTTTGAATTTAATCAAAGATATGCAAAAAAAATATAATATGTCTATGATTTTTATTACACATGATTTAAGTATTGTTGCTTCTTTGGTTGAAAATATTATTGTTTTATATAAAGGTATGATTGTTGAAAAAGCTCCTTGTAAAAAAATTTTTAGCAATCCTATGCATCCTTATACTAAAAAATTGTTAAATGATTTTTTATTAACTAGTATTTATCGTTCTAGTATTCAATCTAATGAAAATTTTTATAATGCTGAAAATGAAATTTTTGATTTTCGTAATTTTAAAAATTATGCAGAACCAGATTTAGATTTATATCAAGTATCTGATGAACATTTTATTAGTTGTACTTTAAAAAAATAATTTTTTATTATAATTAAGATGTTTATTTTAGAAATTTTAATTTATTATTTAGCAAAGGGATAAAGATAATTTTATAATGTTAGTTTGTAATAAAATTGATAAATTTTTTAAATTGAAAAAAGATTGTATTTTTGCTTTAAAAGGGATTAATATATCTTTATCATCCGAAGGTTTAGTTTTTATTGTAGGAAAATCTGGCAGTGGTAAAACTACTTTGATGAATATATTAGGTGGTTTGGAGAAAATTTCTGATGGAGATGTTATTTTTAAAAATAAATCTTTTCGAAATTTTAATGAAAGCGATTTCAATAATTATAGAAATCAATCAGTTGGATTTATTTTTCAACATTTTAATTTAATCGATGATTTGACGGTATTTCAAAATATATCAATTGTTTTAGAATTACAAGGTAAAAAAGTTGATGATAAAGTAATCAATAATATTCTAAATGAGGTAGATTTAGCTGGTTTTGGTTCACGTAATGTTAATGAATTATCAGGAGGGCAAAAACAACGAGTCGCTATCGCGAGAGCTATGATTAAGGAACCTGATTTTTTAATAGCTGATGAACCAACAGGAGCTTTAGATAGTGTAACGGGAGAACAAATATTAAGGTTGTTTTCGAAAATCTCTAAACAAAAATTAATTATTTTGGTTTCGCATGATTTAGAAATGGCTCATAAATATGCAGATCGTATCATTGAATTAAAAGATGGTCAGATTATTAAAGATCAAATAAGGAAATCTAAAAATATTTTTGTAGATATTTCGGATTCTGATGTAAAAAATAAAGAATTAACAAATAGTAATCTTATTGATTCAAAAACAATAAGTTCTAGGTTTTTTTCAAAATTATCTTTTTGTATGGCTTTTAATAATATGAAAACCAAAGCTATTTCATTATTTTTTAATATTTTGTTAACCACTTCTTTTTTGGCTTTATTAGGTTTTATATCGGTAATGTATTTTTTTAAATCTTCGTATGCTATTAAATCAGTTTTACAAAACCATTCTGCCAAAAATTTTATTTTTTCTAAAGGTTTAGTTTCTAATCAATATTTTGAAAAATTTTTTAATATGTCAACGATGACTTTTGATGAATTTAATTTATTGAAGCAAACAAATCCGAAAGTTTATTTGCAACCTATGATAAGTTATGAATTGACTAATGTTAAACAGGAATATGATTCCGATGTTTTTTTTGGCAATGTTATTGATTTTATAGAAACATCAGAAAATGAAAAATTTTGGAACGCAGTCGGTTATCACAAGCCATTAAATTTTGATAAAAATAAAATTTACATTTCTCGAAATTTTTATGAATTTTTACAATATTATAAGCGGTCAGGAAAGTTAAACAATATTTCTATTAATTCGAAAATATTATCACAACTATTGGATTTGGATAAATCTGTTGTAATCGAAATGACAGATGATCAGTATATACCTCGTATCAAACGTTATAATAATTTTAATCAAGATTACAATAAATTAAAATTAAAGAAAAAAACAAGTTTTTTTAGTACTATGAAACGCATGTTTTTAGAACAGTATTATTGGGTCGAAAATTGTTTTGGTAATCAAAATATAGTTTTATTACCTACAAAAGTAATGAATGAAATTATAACTCCGGATATTATACAAAAAGGTTATAACGAAGATGAAACTTTTAAGTTTTGTAAAATAATAGGTTGCACTAAAGGTCTATCTAAGACGGAAATAGATGATTTGGTTGATAATTATTATCATTTGTATATTAAGGATTTATCTGAAACAAAAAATCCAAATTTAACATTATCTAAAACTCCATTTGTAAGTTTATTTAATCTTCTTGAAACAGATATAAAAAAATCGATTTTACCATGGATTTTTGGAGCGTTTATTGCATTATCTATTTTTGCTGCAATTATGATAATTATTTTTACTAATAATTCTATTAAGCTTAGATACAAAGATATAGGCGTTTTAAGAGCTATTGGAGCTGGTAAAATTTATATTTTATCTATTTTTTTAATAGAAATGGCAATATTCTTTTTAATTAATTTAGGTTTAGCTTTAACTTTGATTAAATTATTTTTATTTAAAGCAAACAGTTGGTTTATTTCATATTTCTCTGTCCCTTTTTTGATGCCAAGTGGAAAAACTTATATATGTGTTTTTGTTTTAGGATTAATTTTTTATATATTAGTTACTTTTATACAAATTATCAAAATTACTATTAAGAAACCTATTGATATTATTAATTCTAGATAAATACTGTTTTATAAATTAGTTTTATTTATTTTATAAATATTAGAAAAAATAATTGAATTATAAAAATAAATATTAATGAAAAAAACAAATTTATGTTGACATTTTGTCAAAGATCATACATTATTATTATTGGTGATTTTTAATTAAATTAATGCACTAAAAACCAATGTGTCAATTTTCAAAAATTAATTTAATAATTAAAATTGTTTTTTAATATAATAATTTTTTAAATAATTAAATCTTGAGTTTAAATTTATTCTATTTGGTAAATAAACTTTATAGATAAATTCTATAAATAATTCAAATATAAACAGGAGCCATTAATTGATGAATAATCAAGAGTTAGCGTTAAAATTGCACGCGCAAAAAAAAGGTAAGTTAGCTACGGTATCTAAAGTAGAAGTTAATAATTTAAAAGAATTAGCTCTCGTTTATACTCCGGGAGTAGCAGAGCCATGTTTAAAAATTAAAGATAATCCTGAAGATGTATATAAATATACTTCTAAAGGTAATAATGTTGCAGTTATTAGTAACGGAACAGCAGTATTAGGTTTAGGAAATATTGGTGCTTTGGCTTCTATTCCGGTAATGGAAGGTAAAGCCGTTTTATTAAAGAAATTTGCTAATATTGATTCTTATCCTATTTGTGTAGATTCTGAAGATCCTGAAGAAGTAATTAATATCATTAGTAAAATTTCTTCTGTATTTGGCGCTATTAATTTAGAAGATATTAAAGCTCCTGAGTGTTTTGAGATTGAAGAAAAGTTGAAACAAAAATTATCGATTCCTGTTTTCCATGATGATCAACATGGTACGGCTATTGCTGTTGCTGCTGGATTGATTAATTCTTTAAAAGTTGTGCATAAAAAGATGTCTGAAATTGAAATAGTTATTTTAGGAGCAGGAGCAGCAGGCACAGCTATTGCGAAATTATTATTATTATTAAAACCTAAAAATATTGTTTTAGTAGATAAACACGGAGCTATTAATTCTAAAGATTTATCATTATTAAATGCAAGTCAACAAAAATTATCTAAAATAACTAATTTTTATAATGAAACCGGTAATTTAAATGAAATTATCAAAAATAAAGATGTTTTTATTGGGGTTTCTAAATCTAATTTATTAACGTCTGATATGATTGCTAGTATGAATAAAGATGCTATTGTATTTGCTTTGGCTAATCCAGTACCAGAAATTATGCCATTAGAAGCTAAGAAAGGTAATGCTCGTATTATAGCGACAGGTCGTTCAGATTTCCCTAATCAAATTAATAATTTATTAGTTTTTCCGGGAATTTTTCGCGGAGCTTTAGATAGTAAAGTTGCTCAAATTACAGAAGAAATGAAATTAGCTGCTGTTTATGCTTTAGCAGCTGTTATTCCTGAATCTCAATTAAATGAGGAAAATATTTTACCTTCTATTTTTAATCCTGAATGTACAAAAGCTATTGTTAAAGCTATAGAAAAAGTAAGTAATATATCTTAAAATAATAAATTTTATAAAATTAAATTTTATATTATTTTATATTTGAGAGAAAGGGAATTATTTTTATGCAAGGATTATTAATTTTACAAAATGGCTTTGAAGATTGCGAAGCTTTAGCAACAAGAGCTTTATTAAAAAATAATGGTTTTGATGTTACTACTTTGACATTTAATAATTCATTAGATGTGGTTTCTGCATCAAATTTAATGGTTAAAGTTGATATATCTAAAAATGTTATTTATGATAAATATGATTTTTTAATTATACCAGGCGGACCTTATGTTAAAGATGTTATAGAAAATGAACATGATTCTTTAAAAAACATATTAAATATAATTAAAATATTTTCAGATTCTAATAAAATTATTGCAGCTATATGCGCAGCTCCTGCATTTTTGGGAAAATTAAATTTATTAAAAAATAATTCTTTTACTTGTTTTCCTGGATATGAGATTTATATTAAAGAAGGAAAATATTGTCCTGACAAAATGACAGTTGTAAGTGGTAATTTTGTGACTTCACAATCACCTTGGACAGTTTTAGATTTTGTTAATGTTTTATTGAAAACGTTAAATAAATAATAAAAATTAATTTTTAATCTCAACAATATATTGATTATTTTAAATAAAAAAACAAAATAGGAAGTAGTCTTTTATATATGAATATAAATAGTTCTATTAATGATTCAACTTTTAATCCACATAAAAAACCTAAATTAAAAATTTTAGGTTTTTCGATTGAGTTTGCTTTGCTTTTATTGAGTATTTCTATAATGCATATTTGGATTTCTTATGACGCTACCAAAGGACAATTTAATTCATCTTGGCATAATTTAATTTCAGTTTTATTATTTACTATGATTTTAGCTGAAATATTAAAAGTAATAGGTAAAAAAATCCCCATTTTAAAAGATATGGGCGGAGGAGCAATTTTTTGTTTATTATTACCAGCTTTTTTATTTAATTATAATTTTTTTCCTCGTAATTTCGAAACATCATTAATGCAATTTCAAAGTGCATTTCGCGAAAGGATATCTTTTTTTAATAAAAATAGTAATATAGGTTTTTCTGAATTTTTTGTTGCTTCATTGGTTTGCGGTAGTCTTTTGAGTATTGATAAATTTATTTTAAAAAAAAATGGTCCTAAATTTTTATTTTTAGTTATTTTATCTTTAATCTGTTCTGGGTTAGTAACAGGACTTTTAGGCATTTTTTTAAAACCTATTGGTGGTATAGATAGTGTCCCTGGTAGTCATCGTAATAGTTTTTTAGATGCTATATTTTTTATTTTTGTTCCTATTTCGTGTGGGGGTTTAACATGTGGGATTATTCCTCTGATAAAAGTGTTTTCGCAAGGAATAGTTCGTTTTGAAGATGCTTTTAAAAACCACATTATCACTTCTTTGTTAATCGGTGGTATTTTAAGTGTTATGTTCGGTGGTTTAATTAAAAAAATTTTTGGTAATTCGGAATATAGTAGTCCTGAAGGTGAATTGGATAAGAATATAAATAAATTAAGTAATAATAAATTTAATCATCTCGAAAATGAAAAAAAAGATAATAACTCGAATTTAAGTTTTTTAAATATGAAAATGGGTTTGTTGATGATTTTCTCTTTATACGCTTTAAGTAGCATTTTTAGAACTTTATTATTAAAATTATGGCCGTCCACCAATTTAGAAAAATATATACCTCCTACTATTATTTTTTTAGTTATTTTGGTTTTATTGATTAAGTTTTTTGATTTGATTTCGGATAATTATATTCAATATATCAATCAAGCTTCTAAATTTATTACTCAATCATTTTCATCTTGTATTTTAGTAGTTGTTGGTATTAACATTAATATTTTAATGATTATTAATCGGATTTCTAATTTATCTTTTTTGTTCACTTGTATTGCTTGTGTTTTAACTACTGCTTTAACATCTGCTATAATTGGTAATAAAATGGGTTATTATCCGGTTCAAGCTTCAATTGCTGCTGGACTTTGTGCTAATAGTATTGGTGGTGCAGGCAATTTGGCTATTCTGGAAGCTTCTGATTCTTTAGAATTATCTCCTTATGCGCAAATTTCTACTCGTCTTGGTGGAGATTTAACAGTAATTGTAGCTAGTATATTTTTTCCATTATTTTACTTTATAAATTGATAAATGTTATCTATCAATAGATGATCTTTTTTAGAAAAAATTGTGGAATATTTAATTAAATTAGCTCTGATTGCTATAGAAACTGAACTTTTATGTTACCCTTCGTTAGGTTTAGTTTCTATAAATAGTTGCGGATCTCATCAAGATATGAATTTTAATCTTTTTATGAAGTCTAAAGAAACTTTTGGCATTTATTTTTATCATATTTATAATTTAGTTTTATCATATAAATCATTAAATTTTAATAAATTAAGAGTATTAGGTTTAGAACAAGAAAAACGCATGTTTGAAGTTACCAATAACATAAATACTCATAAAGGTTTAATTTTTTCTTTCGGAATTATTTATTATGTAGTTTCGTATGGTTTATTTCATAACATTCCTTTTTCTAATTGGCATTTTCAAACATGCAAATTAACTAAAGAATTACGTAAAGATTTTTTATATTTTAGTAATAAAACTCCTGGCGAAAAGATCTTTACAAAATTTGGAATTGCAGGAGCACGCGGAGAAGCTTTAACGGGTTATTATAAAATTTTTTTTCAAGGTTTGCCGTTTATTTTACGTATTTATAAAAAAAATCCCTATTTAAAAGCTCAAGAATTTTATTTATGTTTATTAATTTTTTATATGAGTATTATTGAGGATACAAGGGCGCCAAAGAGGCCTAAATTTCGTGCTATTTAACCAATAGCCAGGGCCGATAAACCCTGAAAGGAGATGGTCGGTTTAGTAAACGAAAGAATACTGGATTATAGCGGACCATAAAAGCGGGTTGCGACGAAAGCAAATTAGTCAAGACGACCCCGCCACCGAATAATTCTACGGAGAAGCCTGAGATGGCCTAAGAAGGAAAATTGATGTAATCTCAAAACCTGTTTGGAAGTTGCTTGAACGGACAGTCCAGAGTCTACTAGTATAAGTTGTATGTATTGAGTAGTTTATTAAATAAAAAAGAAACCTGGAATCAGCCTCTTAACGAGGATACTTCCCCTACAGAATCAAGGTCGAAATTTAGTGTAACTTGGAGAATCCTAAAACTAAGTAATTAAATTTACTAATCCGGAAATAAAAGCCCGGATGGTCAAGGATAAAGCATCTTCTTAGTAGTCGTAAGAGTAAACCTAAATTTGGAATAATTTAGTTAATCGGCTTACCAGGAAGAGAGTTAACTACTCTTATAGGGCGAAAGAAGAAAGTAATTTACTATTTATTCAATGGTATCGGGGAAGGAATTGATATATTATGTCAACAACGGTTTCACCAGAAACTAAACTTTCGCGAACATTGAATAAAATTCAATATTGTTCATCAAACAGCTACTCTCTAAAAAGAGAACTCCAGCAGGGAATGAATAACTTTTACAACACGTTAACAGCATTTAATAAAATTGCGGCTAACAAAGGAGCGGGTACACCTGGAATTGACAATAAAACCATCGATGGAATTAATCTGGAAAGATTACAAAGATACCATCGGGAATACGTCAACAATGGTTACCACCCAAAGCCAGTTAAAAGAATCTTCATTCCTAAAGATAATAAAAAAACCGACCTTTGGGCATACCGACCATCAAGGATAGATTGATGCAAAAATGCCTGGAACAACTCTTAACTTCCTATTTCGAAAATATCTTCTCAGAATGGAGTTTTGGATTTAGAACCAAAAAATCTGGTCATGACGCTATCAAACGCGTCAAACAAAGATTTAAAGGAATTGATTACCTTGTCAAAATTGACTTAAAAGGCTACTTTGATACCATCAATCATGAGATTCTGATGAGAACCTTCAATCAGTTCATCAAAAAGCATAAAACACTCGCAACCATTAAACAAATGGTTAAAAGCGGGCTTCATTAAAGATGGCATCAAATATGAATCTTTATCAGGCTCTCCTCAAGGAGGGATTATTTCTCCTTTATTGGCGAATGTATATTTACACCACATTGACCTGAAAATGGAGAGACTGATTAAAGAAGGAATACCGATTAGGAAGAGTAACCCAAAATATAAGAAAGCATGGTCTAAAAACCAACATCATAGTCTGGTAATTGATAGTCATATCAATCTAAATCCAAAAATAAGAGTTGAATATAGCCGGTATGCTGATGACTTTATTATTGGCGTTAAGGGAGAATATAATGAGGCGTATAACATCAAAAACCAAGTAACACAGTGGTTAGAGCAAGACCTAAACCTTACGATTAGTAAGGATAAGTCAAAAATTGTGAAAGCCAGCAAAGGAACGAGGTTTCTATCCTACATGATCAAGGTCAACCCCACCAATAAAACTCGTCAAGAGAAGGCCACCAAGAATTCCTTAAATGGCAAAGTTCTTGTCCGAATTCCCCAAGCGAAAGCGGAAGAATATGGATATGAATACAATTGGTTAAAAGAGGGAAAGGTGAAACACGACGAAACATTAGCAGAAAGGGATGAATTAGAAATAATCCGGACCTATAAGACAATTGTTAGAGGAATTATCCAATACTTTTGTTTAGCTAACAATCTCGGGGTCTTAACCCATTTAAATTATCTAGCGGAATATAGCTGTTTGAAAACGCTGGCAAGAAAACAGAAAACGTCAATTGCTAGAGTTCGAAAGAAATGTAAAATTGGTTCAACCTGGGGTATTTCCTATTATAATAAAAGAAAAACCCAATATGAACCATGGGAGGTTTACTCTTGGAACAAAATTAAGAAAATGCGTAATTACAAGGGAAACCCAGACATTACCATTAATAGATTTATATTCCAAGGTTGTACCCATCTAACTGACCGTTTAAAAGCGGAACGTTGTGAGGGTTGCAACAAAACAACCCAACTTCAAATTCATCACATTGGTACGGTCCGCAATGCGCACCACCGAAGTATCATGAATAAAAGAACAAAGGTATTGTGTAAAGATTGTCACCGCAAGATAACCAATCAACAAATACATGATATTAGAAAACAAGAACAATAAGAATAAATAGCTAATTAACCGCGAGGAGACATTAGTTCTCGCAAGAGAGTGAATTATGGAAAGCCGGATGCTGGGAAACTTGCTTGTCCGGTTTGGACGGGGGCTGATTGTAAATAAAACAGCAAAGACAAATCGCTGAATAAAAACGCAATTAATCTATCCGTATCTTTAATTAATAAAATTGGTTTTTCATTTTTTAAAAAAATACAACAAAAAGCTTTATCATGGTTAAATATTTTAGAAAATATGGGTTTTATAACTTTTCAAAAAGCTATTTTGTCTAAAAATAATTACTATGTAAACAATAAAATTTCTCCAGGAGGTTGTGCTGATTTATCTGTTGTAACTTATTTTTTATTTTGTGTAAATCGGTTGAATAATATTTATTAATATTGACTTTTTAGTTTCAAAATGTATTTATTAACTAAAATTAATAAAAATGGAGTGTGTTAAGTGCAAAATATTCAAAAAAAAATTTATTATTTAAAGCAAAATCCTTTAAGCGTGATTGTCCGTACGAAAACTAAAAATAACGCTTATAAAATTTTAAAAAATACATTAGAAAATGGTTTTCGTTTTGCCGAGATTACTTTAACTATTCCTCAGGCTTTTTCTTTAATTAAAGAAATTAGTTTGCAATATCCAAAAGCAATGATTGGAGCTGGTACTGTATTAACATTACACGAAGCTAAAACAGCTTTAGAATCGGGAGCGCAATATTTGGTTTCTCCGGTTTATAATGAAGAAATTTTAAATTGGTCTATCGAAAATGATATTTTATATGTTCCCGGAGTTATGACTGTTAATGAAATGTATTTAGCTATTCAAAAAGGTGCTTCTTTATTGAAATTGTATCCAAGTATTGCATTTACAGCTAAAGCTTTATCTTTCATCAGAGATCCTTTTCCTAATTGGCCTATTTTGGCAACGGGGGGTATTAATTTATCAAATATTTTAGATTATTTTGAAGCAGGTGCATTAGCGGTTGGTATTACAGGTGAATTAGGTAGCGATCGCGATGTTGATATAGTAGATGAATCTAAAATAGCTAATTTAGCTTTTAAATATGTTGATATAGTGCAAAAAGTGATTAAAAAAAGAGGATTACAAAATGATAAATAATAATAAATTAAAACCTATTATAAAAAGAGCCTTTTGTGGTTCTCTTAATTCTAGTGATTGTTTAATAACTATAGAACCTAATTTATCTGATATTATACAAATTATCATTCAATCACCTTTTGAAAAACAATTCGGAGAACAAATGCGCACTTTAACTCTTGAAATTTTAAAAGAAAATAATGTCACTAGTTGTAAATTATTAATCCAAGATCAAGGAGCTTTAGAAATTGTTTTAAAATCACGTATTTTAGTGGCTTTAGAACGTGCTAGAATCTGATTTAATTTACTATTATTAAATTTTTTAATTTTAAATACAAAAATAATATCGAGGTTAAAAATGAAAAAAAATAGAAAAACCATGCTATTTATACGGGCGCCAAAGAGGCCTAAATTTCGTGCTATTTAACCAATAGCCAGGGCCGATAAACCCTGAAAGGATATGGTCGGTCAGTCAAACGAAAGAATGACGGATTAAAGCAGACCATAAAAGCGGGTTGCGACGAAAGCAAACTAGTCAAGAAGATTCCGCCACCGAATAATTCTATGGAAAAGCCTGAGATGGTCTAAGAAGGAAAATTGATGTAATTAGCAAACCTGTTCCGGAAGTTGCTTAAACGGACAGTCCAGAATCTACTAATATAAGGTATAAGTATTGGGTAGTTTATCGAACAAAGAAACCTGGAATCAACCTCTGAACGAGGATACTTCCCCTAAAGAATTAAGGTAGAAATTTAGTGTAACTTGGAGAATCCTAAAACTAAGTAATTAAATTTACTAATCCGGAAATTAAAGCCCGGATGGTCAAGGATAAAGAATCTTCTCAGTAGTCGTAAGGGTAAACCTAAATTTGGAATAATTTAGTTAATCGACTTACCAAGAAGAGAGTTAATCACTCTTATAGGGCGAAAGAAGAAAGTAATTTACTAGTTATTCAATGGTATCGGGAAAGGAGTTGATATACTATGTCAACAACGGTTTCACCAGAAACTAAACTTTCGCGAACATTGAATAAGATTCAATATTGTTCATCAAACGGTTACTCTCTAAAAAGAGAGCTGCAGCAAGGGATGAATAACTTTTACAACACGTTAGTAGCATTTAATAAAATTGCGGCTAACAAAGGAGCGGGTACACCTGGAATTGACAATAAAACCATCGATGGAATTAATCTGGAAAGATTAAAAAGATATCATCTGGAATACGTCAACAATGGTTACCACCCAAAGCCAGTTAAAAGAATCTTCATTCCTAAAGATAATAAAAAAACCGACCTTTGGGCATACCGACCATCAAGGATAGATTGATGCAAAAATGCCTGGAACAACTCTTAACTTCCTATTTCGAAAATATCTTCTCAGAATGGAGTTTTGGATTTAGAACCAAAAAATCTGGTCATGACGCTATCAAACGCGTCAAACAAAGATTTAAAGGAATTGATTACCTTGTCAAAATTGACTTAAAAGGCTACTTTGATACCATCAATCATGAGATTCTGATGAGAACCTTCAATCAGTTCATCAAAAAGCATAAAACACTCGCAACCATTAAACAAATGGTTAAAAGCGGGCTTCATTAAAGATGGCATCAAATATGAATCTTTATCAGGCTCTCCTCAAGGAGGGATTATTTCTCCTTTATTGGCGAATGTATATTTACACCACATTGACCTGAAAATGGAGAGACTGATTAAAGAAGGAATACCGATTAGGAAGAGTAACCCAAAATATAAGAAAGCATGGTCTAAAAACCAACATCATAGTCTGGTAATTGATAGTCATATCAATCTAAATCCAAAAATAAGAGTTGAATATAGCCGGTATGCTGATGACTTTATCATCGGTATTAAAGGCGAATATAACCAGGCGGAAAGAATCAAAGACCAAGTAACGCAATGGCTAAAGCAAGACCTGAACCTTACTGTTAGTAAGGATAAGTCCAAAATTGTGAAAGCCAACAAAGGAACGAGGTTTCTATCCTACATGATAAAGGTTAACCCTACGAACAAAACTAGGGGGAGGAAAACCACCAAGAATTCCTTAAACGGTCAAATTCAAATCCAAATTCCCCAAGCGAAAGCCAAAGAATATGGATATGAATATAATTGGCTGAAAAAGGGGAAAGTGAAACACGATGAAACATTAGCGAGTAGAGACGAATTAGAAATAATCCGGACCTATAAGACAATTGTTAGAGGAATTATCCAATACTTTTGTTTGACTAACAATCTTGGGGTCTTAACCCACTTAAATTATCTAGCGGAATATAGCTGTTTGAAAACACTAGCAAGGAAACAGAAAACAACAATTGCTAGAGTTCGAAAGAAATGTAAAATTGGTTCAACCTGGGGGATTAATTATATTAATAAAGGAAAAACCCAATACGAACCATGGGATGTCTACTCTTGGAATAAAATTAAGGCAATGCGTAATTACAAGGGAAACCCGGAC
The DNA here is from genome assembly GCA_001307505.2 of Candidatus Phytoplasma australasiaticum subsp. taiwanense. Lineage (GTDB taxonomy): Bacteria > Bacillota_I > Bacilli_A > Acholeplasmatales > Acholeplasmataceae > Phytoplasma > Phytoplasma australasiaticum. The sequence continues at coordinate 501,698 of CP040925.1, read as the reverse complement.
ATTACCATTAACAAATATATATTCCAAGGTCGTACGCATCTAACTGACCGACTAAAAGCGGAACGTTGCGAGGGCTGCGACAAAACAACCCAACTTCAAATTCATCATATTGGCACAATTCGCAATGCGCATTACCAAAGTATCATGAATAAAAGAACAAAGGTATTGTGTAAAGATTGTCATCGTAAGATAACCAATCAGCAAATACATGATATCAGAAAGAATAAGAACAATAAGAATAAATAACTAATCAACCGTGAGGAGAAATTGGTTCTCGAAAGAGAGTAAATTATGGAAAGCCGGATGCTTGGAAACTTGCTTGTCCGGTTTGGACGGGGGCTGATTGTAAATAAAACAACAAATACAAATCGTTGTATAAAACGCAATTAATCTATCCGTATCTGGTAATAATCCTGCTTTATTTAAAGATGTTATTTCTTATCAGGTAGATAGTGTGATATTTGATTTAGAGGATGCTATTGCTATTGAAGAAAAGGATGCTGCACGCGAATTAACTAGAAATATGATTAGTTTTTTGGATTATCATAGGTTTAATATTGAAACTATGGTACGAATTAATGCCTTTGATACTCCTTTTTATCAGAGAGATTTAGAAGCTATGGTAACTAATGAAAAATTAGATGCTATTCGTTTACCGAAGGTTGAATCAAAATTAGAAGTTTTAAGAGTTATTAAAGATATTGAAAATATTGAGGCTAAATATAACAAACCTTCTAAAATTGTTATTTTTTGCGCTATAGAAAGCGCTAAAGGAGTTTTAAATGCGCTCGAAATAGCGTCATCTTCTTCGCGAGTAGTAGGGATTGCTTTGGGTGGTGTAGATTACATGTTAAATTTGCAAGCTACTAAAACTATTAATCGTCATGAATTGTTTTTTGCTCGCCAAATGATATTGCATGCAGCTAGATCTGTTGATATTGATGCTATTGATTGTATTTATGATAATGTTTCCGATTTAGAAGGATTAGAAAAAGAAGCTATTTTAGTAAAAGAAATGGGTTTCAATGGTAAATCCGCTATACATCCAGATCAATTGCCTATTCTTAATCGAATTTTTCAACCTAGCGATAAAGAAATCCAAGAAGCTTTAAAAATTTTAACTTTATATAAAAAATATCGTTCACAAAACCAAGGTGTATTTGCTATTGATGGCAAAATGATTGATAAACCAGTTATAAAATATGCAGAAAATATTTTACAAAAAGCTAATATTGCGAATCCTAGCATAGAAGATTGATAACAATTATTTGGTATTTTTTGTATTAATAATAAACTCAAAATAATAAAAGATTCCATATGTTATAGTAAATCAATTTTGAACGAGTTATAACATTTGGCGAGAGATATTATTAGTTTAATATTTACGATTTTTTTGTTTTTTATGATATAAATCCATGTTATTAAAAAGTATTATATTAAGAAAATATAATGTTATCAAATTATAAAAAAATTATTTCGATAGTTTTTCGATTAAAAAATATTTAATAAAATTAAGTAATTTTCAAATTGTTAATTAATAAAAAAAGGAATAATTCAATGATAGAACAATTTAAGAAAAATTCAAAAAAAATAGATAATCATAATAATGGGCTTTATGAATGTAAAAATGATGATAATAGTGTTGGTACCGTGACCAAAATCAAAAATAATCAATATAATTTTTTAAATAATAAAGTGTTAAATTCTTTAGAAGAAGCTATTGTTAAAAGCGGTTTGAAGGATGGTATGACTATTTCGTTTCATCATGCTTTTAGGCACGGCGATAAAACTTTTCAACAAGTTATGGAAGCTATCAAGAAATTAAATATTAAAAATTTAACTGTTTTAGCTTCTTCTTTTACAAAGTCTCATGATTGTTTTATTGAATATATTAAAGATGGTATTGTAACTGCTTTAGAAGGTTCAGCTATAAGGGGAGAATTAGGTAATGCTATTTCTGAAGGTCTTTTAACGAAACCTGTTATCATTAGATCTCATGGTGGTAGAGCACGGTCTATTACTACGGAACAATCTTATATTAATGTTGCTTTTTTAGCTGCTTCAAGTAGTGATGAAATGGGTAATGCTAATGGTGTTATAGGTGATTCTTGCGTAGGATCTTTAGGTTATGCTATTGTAGATGCGCAGTATGCTGATAAAACTATTATTATCACAGACACTTTAGTTTCTTATCCTAATAATCCTATTTCTATTCCGCAAATTTATGTTGATTATGTTGTTAAAGTAGAAGTGATTGGAGATAATAAAAAAATTTCTTCAGGAGAAATTCATTCGAAATTTAATCCTAAAGAAATTGTTATTGCTGAAAACATTGTTAAAGTTATTAAAAACACACCTTATTTTAAAAATGGTTTTTCTTTTCAAACAGGAACTGGTGGGGCTTCTCAAGCATCTTTAGTAATTTTATCTGATGAAATGAGGCGTAAGCAAATGAAAGCTTCTGTTTTTTTAGGAGGAATTATTAAATTGGAAGTAGACTTATTAAAGGAAGGGTTAGTTAATACATTATTAGATGTGCAGTCTTTTGATTTAGAAGCGGTTAATTCTTTAAAAAATAATCCTAATCATTTAGAAATGTCAGCTTCTTTTTATGCTAATCCTTTCATTAAAGGTTGTGCTGTCAATAAATTAGATTTTGGTATTTTAAGTGTTTTAGAAATAGATGTTAATTTTAATTGTAATGTCATTACAGGAAATGATGGCTATTTACGTGGAGCTTCTGGTGGTCATAGTGATGTAGCATACGGTAGTAAAATTGCTATTGTAGCTGCTCCTTTAATTCGAGGACGAATTTCTTCTGTAGTAGATCGTGTACAAACAATAGTTACTCCAGGGAATACTATTGATGTTTTGGTAACTGATTTAGGTATTGCTGTAAATCCGATAAGAACTGATTTACTTATGTGGTTAAAATCAGCCGGAATAGTTGTTAAAGATATTTGTGAATTACGCGACTTGGCTTATAGTATTGTGGGTAAACCATTACCAATTAATTATGATACTAATCGTGTTATTGCCTTGATTGAGTATCGTGATGGTACTTTAATTGATACCGTTTATAAAGTAAAATAAAGAATATATGTTTATTTTAATTTTGGTTATAATATTTAGGTTTATATAATTATTATGTTTTATAAAATGATAGAGCAATATTTAAAAGCCAAAGAAGAAAGATATATATTACAACTTAAAATGTTAAATTATTATCAAAAAGGTCTTCTAACTATTAATTTAAATATTCCAGGAATAATTAAGCTTAAACCTTTATATTTTGAATTTTTTAATTTATTTATGAAAAACATTATAATACCTTTTTTAAAAAAAACACAAATATGTTTGGGTTCTAATGATTTTAGAATATTATTTGATAAAGCTGGTTTTTATGTTAATATAGTTTTAATTACTGCAGAAATGCCCAAATTAATAGAAATTAAAAAAAATTTTTTAATTTTAGAAAAAACTCATATTTGTTTTCGTTTAGTGGATTTAGATATTATCAATTTAAAACATGAAAATGTTTCCCGAAATTTGTTTTATCCACCAAAACCTCGATTATGTTTTATATGTTCGAAAGCAGCTAAAGAATGTGCTTTGAATAAAACACATAACTTAATAGAATTGGGCGCCAAAAGAAGCCTAAATTTCGTGCTATCTAACCAATAGCCAGGGCCGATAAACCCCTGAAAGGATATGGTTGGTCTGTCAAACGAAAGAATGCCAGATTACAGCAGACCATAAAAGTGGATTGAGACGAAAGCAAATTAGTCAAGAAGACTCCGCTACCTAATAATTCCATGGAGAAGCCTGAAATGGCCTAAGAAGGAAAAATGATGTAATGATAAGACCTGTTCCGGAAGTTGCTTAAACGGATAGTCCAGAGTCTACTAATATCTAATTCTGTATTGAGTAGTTTATCATATAAAGAAACCTGGAATCAGCCTCTTAATGAGGATACTTCCCCTAAAGAATTAAGGTAGAAATTTAGAGTAACTTGGAGAATCCTAAAACTAAGTAATTTAATTTACAAATCAGGAAATAGAAGCCCTGATAGTCAAGGATAAAGAATCTTTTTAGTAGTCGTAAGAGTAAACCTAGATGTGGAATAATCCAGTTAATCGTCTTACCAAGAAGAGAGGTAACAACTCTTATAGGGCGAAAGAAGAAAGTAATTTATTAATTATGGAAAGCGGTGTGCTTGGAAACTTGCTCGCACCGTTTGGACGGGGGCTATTGGTAATATTTGATAAAAAACAAATCTTATCAAAGAAACGCCGATAATCTATCCGTATATTAACATTTATCGATGGGCGCCAAAGAGGCCTAAATATCGTGTGATTTAACCAATCACCAGTGCAGATAAACACTGAAAGGATAAGAATGGTTCATTAAACGAAAGAATAGTGAATTACAGCAGTTCTTAAAAGCGGGTTGCGACGAAGTAGTTAGTCAAAAAGATGCCGCCACCTAATAATCCCATGGATAAGCCTGAAATGGCCTAAGAAGCTAAGAAGATGTAATAAGCTAACCTATCTCGCAAACTACTATAAGTGAGCAGTTCAGAGTCTATCAATATTATATCGATATATTGGATAGTTTATCAATTAAAAACCTGGAATCTCACCATTAGTAAATGGTCACTTCCCCTAACGGATTAAGGTAGATATTTAGAGTAACTTGGAGAATCCTAAAAGCTAGTTATTAAATTAACTAATAATGAAATAAAAGTCATTAGGCTCAAGGATAAAGCGACTTTTTAGTAGTCGGAGGAGTAAAACTTAATTTGGAATAATTAAGTTAATCGCCCTCCCAAGATGAAGGTTAACGACCTTTATAGGGCGAAAGAAGTCAGTAATTTATTGCAACTAAAGTCCATTTAGTGTTCAAAAGAGGATAAATTATGGCAAGCCGGATGCTTGGAAACTTGCTTGTCCGGTTTAGATGGGGGCTGTTTGTAATAGATATCAGGAAGGTACATCCTGATTTTAAACGCAAATGTTCTATCCATATAACATTATGATAAATTTTATTTATTCAAATGAAAAATCTAATTTAATGGATTAATAATAATTTGGATCGCTGATAATATATTATGTATTTATTATTTGCTTATTATTTTTATTTATAAATAGCTTTTTATTTTTTTATTTATATCAATTGCAATAAAAGTGGAGGTTTTTTTATGAAAATTATGTCTGTAAATTCTGGTAGTTCCTCTTTGAAATTTCAATTAATTAATATGGTTACAGAAACAATGTTATGTAGTGGTTTATTCGAGCGAATCGGCAATGTTAATTCTATGTTTACTATTAAAACTTTAGATCGCATTTATAAACAAAATATAGCTATTACTGATCATAAATTAGCTATTGAATTATTATTGAAAAAATTAATTGAATTATCAATTATTAAAGAAATTACTGAAATTAAGGGAATTGGTTATCGTATTGTGCAAGGTGGCGAATTATTTCCAAATTCTATTATTTTAACAGATGAAAATCTTGATAAATTGGAAAGTTTAAATAATTTAGCCCCTTTACATAATCCTGTTAATATTTTGGGTGCTCGTTTGTTTAAACAAGTTTTACCCAAAGCTCTTCATGTAGGTGTTTTTGATACTAGTTTTCATCAAACTATTAAAACTTCTAATTTTTTATATGCAGTTCCTTATGAATGGTATAAAAAATATAAAATTCGTAAATATGGTGCCCATGGCACTTCTTGTCGTTTTATTGTTCAAGAAGCACAACGTTTTTTAGCAAAATCTAATTTAAAATTAATTATCTGCCATGCTGGAAATGGGGTCTCTATTACTGCTGTTAATGACAAAGGAGAATCAGTAGATACTTCTATGGGAGTAACACCATTAGCTGGTGTTCCGATGGGTACACGCAGTGGAGACATAGATCCTGCTATTGTTGCTTTAATTTCTAGTTATGAAAATAAAACATCTCAAGAAGTGATTGATGATTTAAATAATAAATCTGGATTATTAGGTATTTCGGGAATTTCGAATGATTGTAGAGATTTAGAAAAAGCTATGTTAGAGGGTAATGCGAAAGCTAAATTAGCTTTAGAGATTCAAATTAAGAAAATTGTGGATTACATTGCCAGTTATTACGTAAAATTAGAAGGTATTGATGCTCTAGTATTTACAGCAGGTGTTGGCGAAAATTCCATTTTTTTTAGATCCGAAATTATTTCAAAATTAGCAGTTTTAAATATTTTTTTAGAACCAACACTAAATGAAAATGGCCCTAAATTAAGAAATATTGCTAGCAAAAAATCTATTATTCCTATTTTAATTATTCCTACTAATGAAGAATTAACTATTGCTCGAGATGTTATGTCTTTTATTTCGGCTAAAAATAATTCAGCTAATTAAAGTAAATGACTAATCTTTTAATCCTTTTATAAGCGCTAAAGAATCCTAAATATTGTGTTATCTCGCCAATAATCAGTGCTGATAAAAATCGAAGGGGCAAAAAAATTATTTAAAGGAAACAATATGGGATTAAAACATTTCTCAAAAGTGGGTTTCGATTAAGTCAGTTATTCAAAATAATATCATCACTAAATGGTTTTAAGGGATAAATCGAAACAGCCTGATAAATAATAAGGATAATGTAATGGTAAAATCTAATTATTAAGCTACTTTAATCGAGTATAAAGGATATTGATAATAAATTAATTTGGTATGGGGTAGTTTATTAACTAACAAAAAGCGCAAAAGGATCGAATTATTAAAAAAATCACTTTAGCCTAAGTAATTAAGGTAGATATTAAAGTAATTTTTAAAAATGTAGTTTCGATTTCTTAATCAAAAAATCTTATTATTATATTATTAAAATCGTTCGACGATAATTCAAAGGGATTGATTATATCATCATCGAAATTGACATCAAAAGGTATTTCGAATCCATCAATCATGATATACTGTTAAGGATGATGAAAATATAAATCAAAAAGGATAAAATCCTCAAAACAATATATTAATAATAAAAAGAAGGGTATCTGTGCATCATTGTTATTAAACTTATCTTAAAAAAAATCTATTATTCCCTTTTCTCATCCAATGTTTTCTTATATTATACATTCAAGACAATAAAAACCAAGTTATTTAATATCTGTAACAAATTTTAAACGGATTATCAACAAAGACAAATCTCAGGTTATTCTGGCGTATAAAAAAACCCCAGTTTTTATCTTACATAGTGAAAACTAATGCCGCCAACAGTAATTAACAAACCATCAAAAAAAATCTCCTTAATGTAAAAAAATCCAAATTTAAATGCTGACGCATAGGACGCCAAAGAGGCCTAAATTTCATGCTATCTAACCAATAGCCAGGGCCGATAAACCTTGAAAGGAGATGGTCGGTTTAGTAAACGAAAGAATACTGAATTATAGCAGACCATAAAAAGCGGGTTGCGACGAAAGCAAATTAGTCAAGATGACTCCGCCACCTAACAATTCGATGGAGAAGCCTGAGATGGCCTAAGAAGGAAAATTGATGTAATCCTAAAACCTGTTCCGGAAGTTGCTAAAACGGACAGTCCAGAATCTATCAATATTTATATTTTGTATTGGATAGTTTATCAAATAAAGAAACCTGGAATCAGCCTCTGAACGAGGATACTTCCCCTAAAGAATTAAGGTAGAAATTTAGCGTAACTTGGAGAATCCTAAAACTAAGTAATTAAATTTACTGATCCGGAAATAAAAGCCCGGATGGTCAAGGATAAAGCATCTTCTTAGTAGTCGTAAAAGTAAACCTAAATTTGGAATAATTTAGTTAATCGTCTTACCAAGAAGAGAGTTAATCACTCTTATAGAGCGAAAGAAGAAAGTAATTTACTAGTTATTCAATGGTATCGGGAAAGGGGTTGATATATTATGTCAACAACAGTTTCGCCAGAAACTAAACTTTTACGAACATTGAATAAGATTCAATATTGTTCATCAAATGGTTATTCTCTAAAAAGAGAGTTGCAGCAAGGAATGAATAACTTTTGCAACACGTTAACAGCATTTAATAAAATTGCGGCTAACAAAGGAGCGGGTACACCTGGAATTGACAATAAAACCATCGATGGAATTAATCTGGAAAGATTACAAAGATACCATCGGGAATACGTCAACAATGGTTACCACCCAAAGCCAGTTAAAAGAATCTTCATTCCTAAAGATAATAAAAAAACCGACCTTTGGGCATACCGACCATCAAGGATAGATTGATGCAAAAATGCCTGGAACAACTCTTAACTTCCTATTTCGAAAATATCTTCTCAGAATGGAGTTTTGGATTTAGAACCAAAAAATCTGGTCATGACGCTATCAAACGCGTCAAACAAAGATTTAAAGGAATTGATTACCTTGTCAAAATTGACTTAAAAGGCTACTTTGATACCATCAATCATGAGATTCTGATGAGAACCTTCAATCAGTTCATCAAAAAGCATAAAACACTCGCAACCATTAAACAAATGGTTAAAAGCGGGCTTCATTAAAGATGGCATCAAATATGAATCTTTATCAGGCTCTCCTCAAGGAGGGATTATTTCTCCTTTATTGGCGAATGTATATTTACACCACATTGACCTGAAAATGGAGAGACTGATTAAAGAAGGAATACCGATTAGGAAGAGTAACCCAAAATATAAGAAAGCATGGTCTAAAAACCAACATCATAGTCTGGTAATTGATAGTCATATCAATCTAAATCCAAAAATAAGAGTTGAATATAGCCGGTATGCTGATGACTTTATTATTGGCGTTAAGGGAGAATATAATGAGGCGTATAACATCAAAAACCAAGTAACACAGTGGTTAGAGCAAGACCTAAACCTTACGATTAGTAAGGATAAGTCAAAAATTGTGAAAGCCAGCAAAGGAACGAGGTTTCTATCCTACATGATCAAGGTCAACCCCACCAATAAAACTCGTCAAGAGAAGGCCACCAAGAATTCCTTAAATGGCAAAGTTTTTGTCCAAATTCCCAAGGCGAAAGCTAAAGAATATGGAAAGGAATATAATTGGTTAAAAGAGGGAAAGGTGAAACACGACGAAACATTAGCAGAAAGGGATGAATTAGAAATAATCCGGACCTATAAGACAATTGTTAGAGGAATTATTCAATACTTTTGTTGGACTAACAATCCAAGTGTTTTGACTCACTTAAGTTATCTAGCTGAATACAGCTGTTTGAAAACGCTGGCAAGGAAACGGAAAACGTCAATTGTCAGAGTTCGAAAGAAATGTAAATCGCAATAAGCATTACCAAAGTATCATGAATAAAAGAACAAAGGTATTGTGTAAAGATTGTCATCGCAAGATAACCAATCAACAAATACACAATATTATAAAAACAAGAACAATAAGAATAAATAGCTAATCAACCGCGAGGGGAAATTAGTTCTCACAAGAGAGTGAATTATGGAAAGCCGGATGCTGGGAAACTTGCTTGTCCGGTTTGGACGGGGGCTGATTGTAAATAAAACAGCAAAGACAAATCGCTGAATAAAACGCAATTAATCTATCCGTATAAATTAAGGAATATGAAAAAAAATACTGATATTTGGGAAGGTAAAGCAATTTAATATAACTAAACATTAGTTAACAAAAAAGGATAATTAGGAATAATTTAAACCTATAAAAAATTGTTAGAGGGAAGATCTCCCGCTACTTTTGTTTAGCTAATAATTTTTGGATAATTAACTTATCTTAATTATCTAGGAAAATAAAGTTTTTAAAGACTCCTAGCGAGGAAACATTACATGTCAATCGCTAGAGTTAAAAAGAAATTTGGAATTGGGAAATTTAGGGGATAAATATAATTAGAGAGATAAAACCCAAAATTGATAATTTGAAAGTCTCATTATTAGTAAATGATTAAAAATATTAGAGTCATCAAATAAAGTCTAAATTATTTATTTATTAATTGTACTCTAAATATCATAAAGACAAATCCTGATATGGAAATGTCAATAAATCTATTTATATTTTTTTTAAAAAATTTTCAATTAATAAAGGTTATTATTTCGGAGGAATACCCAAGTCTGGTTAAAGGGGCACGCTTGGAAAGCGTGTAGATCTTATTAGATGCGAGGGTTCGAATCCCTCTTCCTCCGCCATTAATTTTATATATATATAAATAAGTTTGTATAAATAAATATTTTATTATTTTATAAATAATTTTTTTAATATAAAATCATAAAATATTTAAGTTATAAAAATTGTGATTTTTAGTAAAGGGTTAAAATTGTTTTTAATATGGAAAAATATTTAAATTTATGTCGTACTATTTTAAAATATGGTAATATACGTGAGAATCGTACTAAAGTTTTAACTAAAAGTATTTTTGGTTATCATATGCGTTTTAATTTGACCCAAGGATTTCCTTTATTAACGACAAAAAAAATTAATTTTAATCTAGTGATACATGAATTATTATGGTTTATTAAAGGTGATACTAATATACGTTATTTGGTACAAAATAAAGTAAATATTTGGAACGAATGGCCTTATGAACGATATCGGAATTCTTTATTTTTTAAAAATGAAACTTTATCGGAATTTATCGAGAAAATTAAAAAAGATGAACATTTTGCTAAAAAACATGGAAATCTTGGCCCTATTTATGGAAAACAATGGCGTGATTTTTCGGGAATTGATCAATTAAAGCAATTGATTCATGATATTAAATTTAATCCAAATTCTCGTCGTTTAATTATTTCCGCTTGGAATCCTCCTGAAATATCTAAAATGATTTTACCTCCTTGTCATATATTAATGCAGTTTTATGTAGTAGGAAATAAATTATCTTTGCAAGTTTTTCAAAGAAGCGCCGATGTCTTTTTAGGAATTCCATTTAACATTAGTAGTTATAGTTTATTACTGTTTTTGATTGCTCATATCACTAATTTGCAAGCTTATGAATTAATTTATAATTTAGGAGATGCTCATATTTATCTTAATCATATTCCTCAAATTAAAATTCAATTAAAACGTTCTCCTAAATCATTACCTTATATCACTTTGAACAATAATATTAATTGTATTGAAGATTTTACTATTAAAGATATTCATTTGCATAATTATGATGCATACGAAACTTTAAAAGGAGAAATAGCAGTATGATTAGTTTAATAGCAGCTGTAGATGGTAATTTTTTGATTGGCAATGGTGAAAAATTACCTTGGCATTATCCTCGAGATTTAGCTTTTTTTAAAAAAAAAGTGAATGATCAAGTGATATTAGTAGGTTTAAGAACATATCAATCTTTATGTTATTATTATAAAAATAAAAAATTCCCTTTTAAATCAATTTATTTGGCCACTACTTCTCTTGATATTCCAGCTAAATATTATCGAGATGATATTTCTATTCAAAAAGTTAATGATGTTAAAATTTTCTTACAAGATATTCGTAAAACATCTAAATCAATTATTGTTATTGGAGGTAGACAAATTTATCAATTAGCTTTGCCTTATGTTGATGTTTTATATTTAACTTATATTTTACGTCGTTTTGTCGGAAATATTTATTTCCCTTATTTAAATTTATGCAAATATATTTTAAAAGAATACACAGTTATAGAAGAATTAATTTTTGCCACTTATTTTAAAAAAAATTAAATAATTTTTTTAAGTTTTTTATAACAAGAGTTATTTTAATAATTTTTATAATAAAAAAACTATATTACTAATTTTTATTTAATAAATGATATTTATTTTTGTTGATTTTTTGTAATTTATTTGTTATTTAAAAGGGGTTTATTTTTTATGACAATTTTTAGTATTATTTTTATAATATATTTTTTTATTGTTTGGCACTTTTTTATTGGTATGCGATCTGGAATTATTGTAAAAATATTGGGAAGTTTTGTTAGCTTTTTTTTAACTTTTTGGGCAACTATGTTTGTATGTTGTTTATCTTTTGCATTAATGATGTTATTATTCTCTAATTTTTATTCTTTTAATATTAACATAGATTTTTTATAATTGGTTTTGATTGAAAATTATTTTTTATTACCGGAAAACCAAAATATACGGATATAAGATTTTAAATTTTTTTTATTTTTGTTTGTGTAAAATTTTAAATAATTGATAATTTTTGTGTTATATTTTAAATTAAGTAATTATGATTAAATTTAATTTAAAATCATTTCATTAATTTTTTATAAGTTAATTTAAATTTCTTCTTAGATTTGGTTTTGAATATAGATAAAATTGATATTTTTTATAAATTTTAATGTTTTTTTTATTAATGTTTTTATGAAATATATAATTACATTTTCTTTAAATTAAAAGTTCTTCTTATTAACAAAAAAGGAACAAGAATTATTATAAAAACAAAAATATAAATTAATAAAAAAACTATTAATCCGACCAAATAAAAATAATAAAATTCATGTAACAAAATAAAAAATGATTAAATATTTAATTTTCTTATAAAGAAACATTTTAATGTTTATTGTTAGAATATCATAATAAAATTTTCTTTTCTTTCGATTATTGTTATTGATTATTCAAAAATAATAAATAAATCAAGATTTAAATAAGTGAGTTTATTTTTTATTATTCTATTCGGTTTTAATATTATTAAATAATGAAGATAACTTTTTTAAAAAAATTATTCGAAATTGATTCGTTATTTATTTAATTATTTTAAATTGTTATATAACATAAATGTATATTTTGTTTATTTAATAATTCTATTTTTTATTACATTGTTTATATTAAACGTTCCGTTAGTAATAGTTATTTGTGCTAATTTTTATATTTTTTAATGCAGGAGGTAACACATATATGTTTAGTTTTATTTTTTTAATAACTTTGTTAGTTTTTTGGTATTATTTTATTTTTATTTTTACAAGTAAAATCATTGGTATTTTTGTTGGTTTTGTTTTAGCTATTTTAATATCTTGGTTAATAGCTTTTCTATTATTATTTATTAGTTTAGGATATGCTAAACAAAAATCTATTAATAATGTTTATCATTTAAAAATAGTTCGAAGTTTTTCGAAATTAATTATGGGTTTTTTTCGCATTAAAGTGTCGGTTTATAATTATAATTTGATTCCTTTTAATAATCGTTTAGTTATTTATACTAATCATAAAAGTAATTTTGATCCTTTTATAATAGCTTCTATATTCCCTCGTCCTCTTACTTTTACTCCTAAAGATGAACTTTATAATAATTTTTGGTATGGTTGGTTTTTAAGATTTTGTTTTGATGCTACTCATTGCATTAAGATTAATAGAGGTAATAATAGAGATAATTTAAAATCTTTGGAAAAAGCTAAAGAAATAATTAAAGAAAAATTGGCTGTTTTGGTTTTTCCAGAAGGTGGCATTATTAATTCTACTTCTGATCAGATTAATTCCTCTTTGGATGGTGCTTATAAAATTGCTATTCAAAACCAAGCTGATATTTTACCGATTACTTGTAAAGGCATTTATCGTATGCGCGGTAAATGTTGGTTTAGACTTAAAAAAGTAGAATTATTAATACATCCCTATATTTCTTATTCATATTATAAAGATAAAAAATCATCGCAAATTAATCATGAAGTAACTAATATTATTAATTCTAGACTTTAAATTATGAAATAATTAAATATGAAATAGATAAAATATTTATTAATAATATATTAGTTAAATTTATATTAAATATTATTGATTATGGGATTTAGTTTTATAGAGATTATTATCATTACTAAAAATATAAAAATTACAGAAATTAAGATGTTTAAATTCTCTTTAAGGTTACTTGTGATTAATAATTCTCTTAAATTATTATTAGATATTAGCGTTGCCTGTATAAAGTTCGAGGGAATATCAACATTTGAGTTATTAAAAAAATTAATACCTATAAAATTTCCTTTATGATCGAAACATATAAAGTTTATATCTTTAATTTTTTCTTTTAAATTGAACACAGAATCAAATACAAAGGTGCTATTTTTATTTTCAATTATGCTACTAATTTGACTTTTGAACATTTGAGGGTTATGATCATCACTATCTCCATTTATTAGATAGTAAATATCTTCTCCTACTTTAAGATCTGAAGTTTTTTTAAATGGAACTACAGGGTAGTTTTCTGATGATTTAAAGGTAATTAAAATAATATTGTTTTCGTTTGGAAATATATTATTTATTGTTCCTTGTTCAAATTTATAAATTTCTTGTTCGGAATCATATATAATAATTTCATTTTGATCGTTAAAAATTCGTTTATATAATAAGTTATTTAAGCTGATTAAATTATTTTGATAATTGTCTTCATAGGTAGATAAAACATGATACAGGTATTGATTATCTTGTGTTTTTTCTTTGCTAAAAATTATTCCATTACCTTTTATGTGATGATCTTGATGCCAAACAATTAAAGAATCCATAATTTTTTGTTTTGTTGTATGCACGGAGGGCTTGTTTGAATCAATAAATTTTAGAGATACAAAAGAACTGTCTTTATTTGCTGAACGACGATGACTTTCTAAATAATGTTCGATAAAATTTATTACTTTATGATTTTTATTTTTTATGATTATTTTTAGATTAATTTTGGATTTATCTTGAGAATCAATACGAGCGTATAATTCCATATATTCTTTGTGCGGGTCTATGAATAATATTTGTTGTTGATTATAAGTATAAACTAATTTGATTTTTAATATTATTTTAGATTTATTTTCCTTATTTTTTAATAATGGTAATGTAATCGGATCTTTATGAGTTAAAACGGTTAATTCGTCCATAGAAAATGCGATCATTGGCGCTTCATCATTGTGTTCGATTTTAAGATTATTAAAATTTTTTTTAAAACTATTAAGTTTTCGCATTAAATAATTTTTATGGTTTTCGCTTGTCAAATCGGTTATTATGCCTATATTTTTAGGATTTTGTTTATGTTGAGAAAAAATTTCTTCTAATCTTTTTTGGATATGCAAAATATTAATAGCTTGAGAAAACTTGTCTGTTGTTGTAGGATTATTAATAGTATTACGGTTCATACCAATAATTTGTCCTTTTTGGTTAAAAACAGGTCCTCCGCTATTTCCATTATCTATTTCTATATTAAAATCAATAAAAGCTTCATTTAATTTAGTAATATCTCCTCTTTTTAATAAATTCCTTTTTATTGATTGTGTATTTTTTATGTTCGTTAAGCTTGATAAAAAATTTTCTAATGGAAATGATTCTTGAGATCCCATACTATAAACTATTTGTTGAATTTCTGGTTTTATAAATGAATGCGGTTCCGGGAAAGCTGTTTTTAGAATTTCTTCAATTTCTTTGAATTTAGTTGCATTATTATCTTGAAAAGTTAATATTCCGATATCATCAAAACCTTCGTTATTAGAAATAAAAGTAAAAATTTTGGCATCTTTATATGAATTAAAATAAGTATTATAAACTTTGATTTTAGAATTTTTCCCTGGTTCTAAAACATGAGAATTTGTAATGATGTAGTATTTATATTTATAATAAGAAGATTTTTCAGATTTTTCTGCTGCATAAATAAATCCTGATCCTAAATATCTAGAAAATTCGATCGAGAAAGTGATTTTTGATATATTTTCTATAATTTTTGATATATCTTCTTGAATAATATCAGAAGGTTTTAATTTTTCAGATTGTTCAAAAAAAGATTCATCTATAAAAGATAAAGCAAAAGTATTTAAGAATTTTTTAGATACATCTATATATTGATTATTTATTTGCTGCATTAATCCATTAAATTTACCTTCTTCGTTTAACTTAATTAATAATTGTATTTTCGGGTTATTTTCGATTTGATTAGAGTTTAGTTCCATAGGTATTAAATATTGTTTTTTTATTTTATCTTGAGGAGATGTTAAATTTTCAAAATCGCTATCATCATCTTCGTCTGTTAAACTTTCATAACTATCTGAAAAACTAGATATTGATTCATGATCACTTTCATATTCATTATGGATTTTTTTGTCTTTAATATTATTATTAAATTTTTTATACATTCGTTCACAAAAATTATAAATATAATTCGAAGTAATAATGTAATTAATTTCCATTTTATGCGACTGTTGAGGAAATGAAATTCCAATAAATTCACCTCTTTTATTGAAAAAAATTTTATTATTTTTTCCTTTAATAGAGATAGATAAAGTATTTGATTGGTTTTGATCATATTCTTCACTTATAATTCCTTCTTGAAAGGGTTTGATATTGTCATTAATATCTAAAGTAAATCCATAAACTGTTTCGCCTTTATGAAAATTATATTTTTTTATTTTTGGAAAAAGATTATTATTTGTTGGTTGTTGATTGTCGAAAATTTTTTGTAATTTTTGTTGTATTCCTTCAACAATTTGGTATTTATTTTTATTTTCTTCGTCTATGATATTTTCATTATAATTATCGTATTTAATTGATATGTTAACATTCGACGTTAATATTTTTTTATAATTAAAATAATAGAATATAAAAGTTATTAATATAAAAAAATAAACTAATAGTAATAAATAATTTTTTTTAATAATGCGAAGGATATTCATTTTATTTAATTTTTTAATTAAACCTTTTCTTAGATTGATATTTAAAAATGATGATTTGATTTCAAATCCGCTAATGAATTTAAAATTAAATATTTTCTTTTGACGCGATTTTACAAGTACATTTAATATTATATAATAAAAAAATTAATAAAATGTTATTATTAGAAGACTTGACATAGACTTGACATAATGTTTAAAAAGTAATAGAATAAATTTAGCAGTCATGGTAATTGAGTGCTAAATTATTTATAGTTTTTATATAATAAAAATTTTTTTAATCGATAAATACTTGACAAGATGGTATTTTATTAGTTACAATAATTCCAGCAGTCATGATTCGTGAGTGCTAAATTTGTTTAAATCAGATAGAGTTGTTGAAAAAAAGTTAAATTTTTAAAATAAAATAAATTATTAAAATTATTTTAGTTATATTTAAAAAAAATTAAATTTATTTTGGAAATTTTTATTTATATGATGTAAATGTGGCGAATATGTTTCAATATTCAATTGATTATAGATGTGTTTTGATAATGATTAGTAAAATAAGCCAAATGTAAATATGATAATAATACTATGACAAAGATAAATTTAAATCTATTAAATTAAAGGTAAGAAATTTTTATATAAAGAATAGAAGATAAAATTATGATGATGACAAAAATTATATTTTTTCAAAGGATTTTAAAAATTGATTTCGAATAGAGAAAGATTAATTTTAAAAGCAATTATTGAACATCATTCAGAACATCAACAACCTATTAGCTCGAAATTTTTGTCGCGTTTATCTTATTTAAAATATTCTAGTGCTACTATTCGTTATGATATGGCTCAATTAGAAAAAAAAGGTTATTTATGCAAAACTCATGCATCTAGCGGTAGAATTCCTTCTTTAAAAGGATATGTTTTTTATTTTAATCATTTAATAACTAGAAATCATGATATTTTTCAGCAAATTTCTTTATTTGAGAATATTTTTAAGAATAAAAATTTTAATAAAGAAACTATTGTGAGAGAAGCATTAACCTTGTTAGGAAATGTTACTCGTTATCTTGTAATTTTAGCTTTTCCTAATGCTTTAACAACTCATAAGGTAGCCAAGATTGATTTAGTTTTATTAAGCCCTGAACAAGCTATTGTTTTAATAATAACTAATTATGGTCAAATTCGTTATCAGAGTATTTTTTTAGAACCTTGCAATAATTTTGATTTTCAAAACGTTAAAAGTATTATTTTAGCTATAAATAACACATTATTAGATAAATATTTGTGTGAAGCAATTAAAATTTTGCAAGAAAAAAATATTGAAAATGATTTTTGTAATGCACAATTATTTGATAAATTAGTTAATATTCTAATAGAAATTTTTTATAACTTTAATACAAACAATTCCCATATTTATGGTATTAATAATTTAATTAACAATTTTAGTTGGGCCGATAGCAATACAATGAAAGAGATTTTACATATTTTAGATACTAATAAATTAAATGAAATGTTATTTGATGCTCATAAATACATTTTTAAATTTAATAATCGAATACGTTGGGTATCTTGTCATAAGTTTGCTATTATCTCTATTCCCTGTGAAATTAAAAAATTTCCAGATCAAAAAATGTTTATCGCGGTTTTAGGTCCTATGACTATGGCTTATCCAGAAGTAATTCCGCTGTTAGAATATTTGTCTGTAAATTTATCTCAAACTTTTTACAGTAAAACAAATTTGATTCCTGATAAATTGGAAGAAATTTGCAAATAATTTATTAAAGTATTATTAACAATAAAATATTAAATTTGTAAATAATAAAAGGAGTTTAATTCAAGAATTTATGAATTTTGAAGAATGTTCAAAACAAAACACTAATAATTGTAAACAACATGAAAAAAACATAGATGAAAATAATTGTTCTTGTAAGGAAAAAAAGGTTCAATCAAAAAAAGTTTCTTCTGATCACTCATCTTCCGAAGATAATGCATCTTCAGATATTAATTCCAATAAAGCAGAAACTTTAACATTGAATTGTGGAGATCAAAGTGATAATAAAAATTCTATTTCAGACATTGAATCTAATAAATTTATACCTAATGAAAATGATTTTCAAATGTTAAAAAAACAATTAAATGATTTAAAAGCAGAAAATGTTAATCTTAAAAGAGATCTGCAGGAAGCGCATCAGCAAAGAACCAATGATAATTTGAAATATTTAGCTGATTTTGATAATTTTAAAAAACGTATTACTGTTCAAACAAATAGAGAAATTAAATATGCTTTAACAGATTTTATTAAAAATATTTTAATTCCTTTAGAACAATTCGAAAAGGTTTTAGAAATGCCTAAAGTAGATGACTCTGTTAAATCTTTTTTATTGGGTTTTAAAATGATTCATAAACAAGTTAAGGATATTTTACAAAAAGAAGGTGTAGAAGAAATTAAAGCTTTGGGTGTTAAATTTGATCCAAATTTTCATTATGCTTTGGAAAAAATATCAGATTTAAAACAACCTAATGGTATAAATGTTTTAGTTTTACAAAAAGGTTTTTTATATAAAGATTTAGTTATAAAACCAGCTATGGTAAAAGTAAATGAATGGAGTGATAAAAATAATGACTAAAAAAAATACAAATTCAAGTCCAATTATTGGAATAGATTTAGGTACTACAAATTCTTGTGTTGCTTGCATGGAAAATGGACAACCAAAAGTAATTACTAATTCAGAAGGGGATAGAACTACGCCTTCTGTGGTGGCTTTTAAAGGTGATGAAATAATCGTTGGTAAAGCTGCTAAACGACAGATGGTGACTAATCCTAATACTATTCTTTCGATCAAAAGAGAAATGGGTAAAAAAGGTTATTATAAAGAGTATAATGGTAAAAAATATACTCCTCAAGAAATTAGTGCTATTATTTTACAAAATTTAAAAAAACAAGCTGAAGATTATTTAGGTATGACTGTAACAGAAGCTGTTATTACAGTACCTGCTTATTTTAATGATGCTCAAAGACAAGCTACTAAAGATGCTGGTAAAATTGCTGGATTAGATGTTAAAAGGATTATTAATGAACCTACAGCAGCAGCTTTATCTTACGGATTAGATAAAAATACTCAAAAAGAACAAAATATTTTAGTATTCGATTTGGGTGGAGGTACTTTTGATGTTTCTATTTTGAATATTGCAGAAGGTAATTTTCAAGTTTTAGCTACTGCAGGTGATAATGTATTAGGTGGTGATAATTTTGATGATGCTATTGTAGAATTTTTAATTAGAATTTTCCGCGAAGAGCATGGAATTGATTTGAAAAAAAACAAAGATTTAACTGCTTTACAACGTTTAAGAGAAGCTGCTGAAATGGCTAAAAAAGAGTTAAGTAATGTTGTATCTACGGTTATATCTCTTCCTTTTATTTCTATGGCTGCTGATCAAACTCCTTTGCATTTAGAATATACTTTGACTAGAACTAAATTTAATGAAATCACTAAAAATTTAGTAGATCGTTGTATAACTCCTTTGAGACAAGTTTTGAAAGATGCAAAATTGCAAGTATCACAAATTGATCAAGTTATTTTGGTAGGTGGTTCAACAAGAATTCCGGCTATTCAAGAATTAGTTACTAGAGAATTAGGCAATAAAAAATTAAATAAAAGTGTTAATCCTGATGAAGCTGTTGCTTTAGGGGCAGCTATTCAAGGGGGAATTTTAAGAGGTGATGTTCAAGATATTGTTTTATTGGATGTAACTCCTTTATCCTTAGGGATTGAAACTTTAGGCGGGATATTTACTAAATTAATTGATCGCAATACTACTATTCCAACTTCCAAATCTCAAATTTTTTCAACTGCAGTAGCTAATCAATCTTCTGTTGATATTAATGTGTTACAAGGAGAAAGAGCATTAGCTAAAGATAATCAGTTATTGGGTAGTTTTCAATTAACAGGTATTCCACCTGCTCCAAAAGGTGTTCCTCAAATCGAAGTTACTTTTGATATCGATGTAAATGGTATTGTTTCTGTGTCAGCTAAAGATTTAGGTACTAATAGAAAACACAGTATTACTGTTTCAGGGGGCAGCGGTTTAAGCGAAGAAGAGATTCAAAAAATGATAAAAGATGCCGAAAAAAATGCAGAAACAGACAAAATTCAAAAAGAACGTATTGTTTTACGTAATGATGCTGATAATTTTATTTTCCAAACACGCCAAACTTTAGAATCTTTAAAAGATTCGATAGAAGAGCAAGAAAAAAATGATATCGAAGCTAAGATTCAAGATTTAGAACAAACTTTAAAAGGTGATGATTACGATTCTATTAAAGAAAAATTAAGTATTTTAGAAAAAGCTTCACAACAACTTGCTGTAAAAGCTTATCAAAAAGCGCAACAACAAAATAATAAAGAAAATCAAAATCAAGATACTACTCAAGAAACTGCTAAAACAGAAGATAAAGTAGTAGATGCCGAGTTTGAAGATAAAAAATAAGATAAAAAAATAATAAATCTAATAAAAAGCCAAAAAAAGATATTAATAACTTTTTTTGGTTTATTTATTAATTTTTATTTATCTTATTACAACGAGGAGTTTTATTTTGAAACAAAAAAAAGACTATTATGAAGTTTTAGAATTATCACGTGATGCTAAATTGGATGATATTAAAAAAGCTTATCGACGTCTTTCGAAAAAATATCATCCTGATGTTTGTAAAGAAGCTAATGCTGATGCTAAATTTAAAGAAGTACAAGAAGCTTTTGATGTATTAAGTAATACCAACAAACGAGCTCAATATGATCAAATGGGTCATAATTTTAACAATCAAGGTTTTAATAGTGATTTTCAAGGTTTTCAAAGTGCTAATTTTGAAGAATTTGAAGATTTATTTTCAAGTTTTTTTGGACGTAGAAAAAGCAATCGCCATCAAGAAGATATTAAAGGTGAAGATCATCATATAAAATTAACTATTAGCTTTATGGAATCTGTTTTAGGTACTCAAAAAACTGTTACATTCAATGTTAAAGAAAATTGTGAAAAATGCGATGGTACAGGAGCTAAAACTAAAAATGACATTCGAATTTGTAATGTTTGTAAAGGAAATGGTTATATTTCTTATACTCAACAAGGTTGGTTTGTAAGTGTTTCGAAACAAATATGTCCTGAATGTGGCGGTAATAAAAAAATTATTTTAGCAGAATGTAAATTTTGTAAAGGTGTAGGTATGGTTAAAAGTGAACATAAAGTAACTTTAAATATACCTGCAGGCGTGGAAAGTGGTATGAGATTGAAATCCCCGAATCAAGGTCATCAAGGCCCTTCAGGAGCGCCTAATGGTGATTTGTATGTCGATATTAATGTTCAACCTCATAAAACTTTTCAACGTAAAGGCAATGATATTTTTTCTTCAATATTAATTAATTTTTATCAAGCAGCTTTGGGTACAATTATTAATGTCGACACTATTCATGGTAATGTTCAATTAAAAATTCCTGCTGGTACACAAACTGATACTAAATTTAGATTAAAAAACAAAGGAGTTCCTTATGTTAATTCTCCATTTAGTATAGGTGATCATTATGTTATTGTTAAAATTTATACACCACAAAATTTATCAAATACACAAAAAAAATTATTTGAACAATTAGAAGAATTAGAAGAATTAAATCGAAAATCTAAAACTAATTCATCTTGGTTTAATTTTTGAATCGCACAAATAAAAAAAATCATTAATAAAATAGTAAACATTATTAAATATATTTGTCAGTTTTAAAAGATATTTATAATATTGTTATCGAAAGTGCATAGCCTATCATGATAATAATCTTTGGAAGGGGGGTCACCTAAACACTATAAAGTAGGTTTGATGAATTATCAGCCTCAGTTTTAAAGTAACTGTGAACCACACTTAAAACTTGATTTAGAATTATATTGCAACTTAGATCTCCCGAAAAGGTAGATTATTAAAAAAAATTTAAAACAGCTTTTAGCTACTCCCCAAAAAAAGCGAAATTTATAGTAGTCATCAGTTTCATTCTAGAATGGGAATATTTTAGAACCACTTGACAACGATGAAAGGTAATAACCTTTACATAACGAAAGAGTTTCAATATTTGTAATTAGACATTAGACGCCGGATGCTTGGGAACTTGCTTGTCCGGTTCTGTGAGTGGCTAGTTTGTAATTGTATAAAAGAAATAATAAATAATATTTTTTTTAAACTGATTTCAGTTAATCTATTATGATAAATATCGCCATCATTATATGATTTTATAATGATGGTATTTTATTTATTTATTATTATATTTAATAATCTTTATAATCAGTTTAGATATAATAATTAATAAATAAAAAAATATAATATATTATTTTGTTTATTGAATTTGACTTTTTTTGTTAGTTAACAAAAGAAAGAAATTGGAAATTATGTATGATTTTAGTTAAATATCCTTTATTATCTCATTATAAACCCTACTTTTATTATGGTTTAGAAGAATATATTTTAAATTATTTTTTAAAGAATGATGATGAAATTTATTTTTTTTTCTGGACCATGAAAGGGGTAGTAATTGGTCGTAATCAGATTATTGAAAACGAAATTAATTTAGAATTTATTAAAAAAAATAAAATTGAATTTTTTCGTAGGCCGAGCGGAGGTGGTTGCGTTTATAATGATTTTAATACTCCGATTTTTAGTTTTATTTTTCGAAATAAATGTTTAGATTTTAGTTTTAAAAACTATTTAAATCGTATTATTAAAGCTTTTAATTGTTTAGGTATACCTTTATATTTTAGTGGTCGAAATGATATTTTATTAAAGGGTAAAAAAATTTCTGGTAATGCTTTTTGGAAAAATAAAAATGGAATTGTTATGCATGGTACTCTACTTTATCAATGTGATATTAATACAATGATACGATGTATTACTCCAAATAATCAAAAATTAATTTCTAAGGGTATTGATAGTGTACGTTCGCGAGTTACTAATTTAAAAAAATATCTTCCTGATATGACGCAATACGAATTAATTTATTATTTGGAAAATTTCTTAAAAAAGACAGAGTTAACTTTAACGAATAAAGATTTAATTTCTATTAATGAATTGGCTCTTAAATATAATTCTTCTACATGGTTATTTAATCATCCTATTTATTCTAAAATTTTACAACATCGTTTTGAATGGGGTGAAGTGAAAGTTTCTTTAGAATTAGAAGATGGTTATATTAAAAAAATGCAATTATGGGGTGATTTTTTTCATATTAGAGAAAATTTAGATAAATTTTGTGTTTTTTTTAAAAATATTTTATTCCGAATAGAAGAGATTCAAAAAGTTTTACAAAATATTAATATTAATGATTATATTTTAAATGCTTCAAATCAAGATTTTTTGTTTTTATTAAAACAAGGTGTAATCGATTATATGAAATAATAAATAATATTTTATAAATTTAGAAAATAAAATTTAATAAATAAATATTTTTTTAATTCGAATTAAAAAAATATTTTTTTCAAATGTGATTTAATCTAGATAATGTCAAAATATTATATTATTATTTTTTATATAAATATTTTTAAAATATAAAAGTTAGTTTTCAGGTAAATAGATATAATTAATTTTTTTATATAAGATATTATTTTTGATTACGAAATTAAAAAAATATTTATTAGGATAATTTATGCCAAACATACTTATTATTTTTAAATAATTTTCTTGTTTATCCTTCTTAATAAAAATGTATAATATAAGAAAGGTATATTAAAGGTTCATTATGAAGATTTTTTCATTAAAAAAAGTGATTATTAGCGCTTTATTATTAACAATTTCTTTTTTCATTGAATTTGTATTTACTAAATTTTTTTTTCAAGATTGTCACGGAGCTTTAATAAAATTAGAATTATTACCTATAATTTTAATAGGTTTTTTGTTTGGTTTTAAATTTAGTTTATGTGCTAATTGTATTTATGTTGCGATCCATACCGCTTTAGAATGGTCTATTATTACCGCATTTAGTTTAAATAGAATAAAATATTTGCAATTATTGTTTGTAGTATTTTTTTTTATTTTACCATATATGGCTTATTCTTTGTCTGGTTTATTTTATACTCGAAAATCGCCATATTTAATTAAAAAAAATATTATAACTAGTTTATTATTAATTTCTTTGATTCAAATTATTTCTTATATAGTGTGTATTTATATTTTTTATTATTATGCTTATGACTCTGTGTTTTGTATATTTGAATCAGATTCTTGGATAATAAACCAATTAAACCTTAATTTATCTGTATATTGGATATTTTTTATTTATATCAATGTCACCATTTGGTTAACTAATTTAGTTATTGGATCTATTTTATGTTTTTTAAAACCTATTATTAACGAAAATATAGAATTAGGCTTATAAGATTTATTTTATTTTTAATATTTTAGATAAATTTATTAACGATTTTTAAATAATCTAATCTGGGGCGATAACTATAAGGTATTTGCCATAATTCGTTAATAAAAGTTTGATAATCAATACTTTTTAACGAATATTGTTTTGTAAAATTAATTAAAAAAGATATGGGCATATAGAAGTATTGGTTATAGCGTTTAAAATTAATAATTAAAAAAGCTATTCCTTTTAGTTCGTGTATGTTTTGTAAACAAACCTTTTGATGATTAGGAATATTTTTTAAAGGAAATTTATTTAAATTATTTGTTTCTTTAACATCGAAAGACAAATATTTACCTTTATAAATACCTTGATAATCTGGTAAGGATTTTAAACGATAATAAGCTTCTACAATTTTGGTTTTATTTCTTTGAGCATATTCCACTTTAACTACTTGTATAGGGATCTCGTTTTTATGAATAAAAGCAATTTTATTTTCCTTATAAAAATTATTAGTTAAATTAATATCTTGTTCTAATTGTTTGCCTAAATTGCTTTTTTTATTATAAGTAAAATTTTGATTATTTATTTTAATCGGATATTTCATATTTTTATTTATTTTATAACTTTCTAAATAAATATAAAAAATTGATATTAATTTTTTTAAAGCTATAATAAATAGTGATTAACCAAATAAGAGTGGTTTCAAAAATAATTAACATCACATTAAATTTATTTATTTTTATTTTCCCAATATAATATTTATATTATAAATTTTAATTAATAATGATAAAAAAATTAAAAGAATCGGTAACAAATGTTTCGAAATTGTTTAAATTAATGATATATATTATTAATTTTTTAAGGAGTTCTATTAAAACAAATGCAAGAAATCAATTTTTTCGCTTTAGGGGGTATAGGGGAGAATGGTAAAAATTTTTACCTCTTAAAAATCAATTCTTCTTATTTTATTTTAGATGCTGGTTTAAAGTATCCTAGTGTATTGGTTAATGGTATTGATGCTATTTTACCGGAATATCATAAATTAGAATCTATTAAAAATGAAATTAAAGGTATTTTTATTACTTCAGCTTTAGAAACTTATTCAGGAGCTTTACCTTATTTAATTAAAGAATGGTCTATCCCTATTTATGCTTCTGATTTTGCTTTAGAAGTAATTAAATTTAATTTAAAACAAGCAAATATAGATTTATCTTCTTTAAAATTGAATGTTATTAAAGATGATATGAAAATTATTATTGATAATATTCAAATTTTTGTTTTCGGGATATCTCATTTTTTGCCAGGAACTTTAGGTGTAGCTTTTGAAACTTCTTCGGGAATGATTATATATATGAGTGCTATGCATATGCAACAATCTAAAAATAATTTTTTTCAAACTAATTTTACAACTTTAGTGGAATTAGCTCGTAAAAAGGTTTTAGCTTTGTTATTAGTTTCACAAGGTTCTTTAAGTTTAGTAAAACCTAAACGAGAAGAAATTTTAGAACATCATTTAAGTAGTTTTTTTGGGAGCATAGAAAATAATGTTATTGTTACTTTTTTAATTCCAGATTTATTAAAAATTCAAATGGTTATTGATTTGGCTGTACAATCTAAATTGAAAATTATTATTTTAGGTCGTAAGAGTGAAAAAATTATTGATATCGCTTTATTAAAAAAATATTTAAAAATTCCTGAAAATACTTTAATTAATTTAAAAAATTCTAAGGATTATTTAAAATATAAGAATGTTGTGGTATTAGTATTTGGTAGACGTTTTGAATCTTTTTACCGTTTGCAACGTATGTGCAAAAAAACTGATCGTTTAATGAGATTGCATATATCAGACAAAATTTTATTATTTTCTGTTGATTTGCCTGGTATTGATAAAGTTCAAAATAAAACTGTTGATATATTAGCAAGACATGGTTTTCAAGTAGAATTTTTAATTAAAGATTTGTTTCAAAATGTATCTTATGATTATCAAGAATATTTAAAATTATTGTTGTCTTTATTAAAACCAAAATTTTTTTTGCCCATTGTAGGCGAATATAGACATCAATATTATGTAAAGAAAATGGCTCAAAATTTTAATTTTCCGGATAATAAAATTTTTTTGTTAGAAAATGGTGATATGTGGCTTTATGATAGCGTACATAAACCTTTAATTAAAAGAAATTTTTTTAAAAATTTGGGTGAAATTTTAATTGATGGCACACCGGTTATAGATGGCAATAATTTTATTATTAAAGATCGTGAATTATTAGCTAATGATGGTATTTTAATTATAGCTTGTAATTTAGATTTACGTTTGCGTAAGGTTATCGGAGATATTGATAATATTAAGTTGGTTAGTAAAGGTTTTTTAGATAAAATTAAAATAGAACCTTTAATTCGTCAATTAAAAGAATTATTTTTGAAAATAAGCACACAATTTATACATATTAATAAACAAATTAAATGGAGTGATTTTAAAAATAATTTACGAGAAGAGTTATCTAAATTTATTTTTAAAGCTACTAAAAAAAAACCTGTTATCATTCCTGTTTTAATCTCAGCAACTCGTTCATCGATAGATAAAGATTTAAATTTTACTTCAAATATTGTAATTGAAAGCAAAGGATAATTTTACAAATGGTAGCACATATTTCACAATACCCACAATTTGACATTTTGTTTTATGCTTTAGGCGGATTAGGTGAAGTAGGCAAAAATATGTATGTGGTAGAAATTCAAGGTAGAATTTTTATTATGGATTCGGGTATGTCTTTTTCTGAAGATTCTTTTTTAGGTATTAATTATATAATTCCTAGTTATGAATATTTAATTAAAAATGAACATAGAATTGAATGTCTTTTGATTACGCATGGTCATGAAGATCATATCGGTAGTATTCCTTTTTTGTTGCGTAAAGTTAAAATACCTAAGATTTTAGTAAATGGTATTGCTTACGATTTGATTGAATTTAAATTAACAGAGCATAAATTACAAAAATATATGCATATTTTGGAAAAATATGAAGAAGAATCTGAATTATTATTCGGACAGGTTAAAGTATCTTTTGTACGCTTGAATCATTCGATACCTGATACTTTTGGCATTGTTTTTAATTATAATAAAAATATTATTTTTTATACTGGTGATTTTAAAATTGATCATACTCCTGAAGGTCCTTTAGCGAATTATGCTAAATTAGCTGATTTAGGTAAAAAAGGAGTTTTATGTTTATTATCAGATTCTACGAATGCCCAACAAAAAGGATTTATAGAATCTGAAAATAAAATTGGTGATACTATTAATAATTTATTTTATCAAATTAAAGGTAGAATTATTATTGTTACTTTTGCTTCTAATTATTATCGTATTAAACAAATTATTCAAGCTAGTGTTTTAACTAAAAGAAAAGTAGCTGTTTTTGGCCGTAGTATGGAAAAAGCAATCGAAGTAGGAGCTAAAAACGGTTATTTAAAAGTGCCAAAAGAGTTTTTAGCAAATAGTAATAACATTAATGCTAATGATGAAAATATTACTTTATTATGCACCGGTTCCCAAGGGGAACCATTAGCTGCTTTAAGTCGTATGGCTAATGGCACTCATCGACAAATTAAATTAAATCATAAAGATACGGTGATTTTTTCATCTTCTCCAATTCCGGGAAACCAAGATAGCGTTAATAAAGTTTTAGATTTACTTTATAAAATGGAAGTTAATGTTATTTTGCATGGTTTTTTAGTAGATACTCATGCTTCCGGGCATGCTAGTCAAAATGATTTAAAATTAATGTTAAACTTGATTAAACCGCGTTTTTTAATTCCAGTTCATGGTGAATATGTTATGTTAATGGCTCATAAAAAATTAGCTATTGAATGCGGTATACCTTCCGAGAATATTTTTATTTTGGATAATGGAGATGTTTTAGGATTAAGTCCTTCAAAATCTGAATTAGTTGGCAAAATTCCTTATGATGATATTTATATTGACGATTCTGGCTTAGAAGATTTAAGTAATTCTATAATCAAGGAAAGAAAAATTTTAAATGAAGAAGGATTGTTATCTATTATTGTTAGTATGGATTGGAAGAATAAAAGAATTATTAATCATCCAATGGTCGTATCTAGAGGATTTATTTATATGAAAGGTAGTGGTGATTTTATTCAAAAAATATCTAATGATATTAAACATATGATTCAAAAATTGTTATCTTCTGAAAAAGTTAATGAAAATTATTTAATGAAAGCTATTATTAATTTTATTACTCCTCGTATTTATGAAACTACTTTACGTAATCCTTTAATTTTGCCTATTATTGTACCTATTTAAAAAAATTTTTAGTTTAGAAAGGTTTGTGAATTTTTATGAATTTCACTAAATTATCTGATAAGAGCATATATAATAATTATCCTATTAACAATTTAACTTGTGCAGTGTATGCAAGATATAATAAAGATAAAAATTTAGCAATTTCAAAAGAATGGTATACTATTTCGCCAAAAATAGTTATTAATTCCGATTTAAAAATTTTTTCAGAATTAATTTTGGTTTTTGAACATATTGATAATGATAATCCGGAATTTTTTTTACAACCAGGTCAAAAGATTAATATTATAACGGGTAATTTATTTATTAATAAAAATATATCTAAAGAACAAGGAATTTTGTTGATTGATAAATTTATTCATGTAAGTGAATAATTTATCAAAAAAATTAATTTACTTAAGGTATTTAAATTAATTTGCAAAATAGTTATATAAAGCCAAGGAGGTTTATTGTCATGCCAGAGTTACCAGAAGTAGAAGTCATTGTAAGGGCTTTAAATAAAAAAATAATAAATCGTTATATCAAAAATATAGATATTTTTTATGAACCTATTATCGGCAATGGGCGCAAAAGATGCGCATAATTCCGCTATTTAACGAATAGCCTGGAGTGATAATCTCCAGAGGTCACGTAAACACTGTAAGGTGGGCTTGATTAATTATCTCGAAAGAGTAATTGATAACAGCAAAAGCACGCAAGCGCGATGAGACGAAATATCTAGTCAATAAGTCAGCGCCAGACCAGAAGTTAAGGAGAAGGTGAAAATCCCTAATCAGTAAAAAGGCGTGGTTAAACGAAATTATTTCGCGGATAAGATATTTAATCTGGATTTTTGAGAGTTAAGGATATTTTATTGCCATTATCCTTAAATTATCTAATAAGTCATAGAAAATTTTGACTTTACTCAAATAACTACCTCCCCTATGTTTTTTTAAATGTCATAGGTGCCTCAATTAGAAAAAAATTGTAAACTGCACCTAACACTTCTCGTAGAATTATGTCGTAACTTTGATCTCCCTAAAAGCACCACCAAAGGGTTAAAACTAACAGCTGTTAGGCTCAAGGGAAAAGCGAAACTTACAGTAGTCGTCAGTTTAATTCTAGAATTGGAATATTTTAGAAGAACCTGACCACGGCGAAGGGTAATAACCTTTACATGGCGAAAGAGTTTCAATATCTGTAATCAGATATTAGGCGCCGGATGCTTGGAAACTTGCTTGTCCGGTTCTGTGGGGGGCTAATTGCGAATATGAAAGTTAAATTATCAATGCACTTTCTAAACCGAGTTAATCTATCCCGATAAAGAATGCTTTAATCAAATTAAAAATCAATTTTTTTTAAAAGTTAAGCGTAAAGGTAAATATTTAATCTTTTTTTTAAGTAATGATTTAGTTTTAATTGGCCATTTACGTATGGAAGGTAAAATTAATTTAAATCCTATTTATATGTGCAATACTATTGATAAACATGAATATTGGAGATTGTGGTTAGATAACGATATAGTTATGCGATATTACGATACTCGAAAATTTGGACGTTTTTTGGTTTATAATTATAATGAATATTTGATTAAAAGTCCTTTGGTCAAGTTAGCTGCAGATCCTTTTGAAATATCATTAAATGATTTTTATCATAAATTGCAGAAAACTACTAGAGTTATAAAGCAGGTTTTATTGGATCAAAGTATTATTTCTGGCATTGGAAATATTTATGCTAGTGAAATTTTGTTTTTAGCTTGTATTCATCCTAATACACCTTCTTTTCGTTTAAGTTTAGAAAAGGTTAGGTCTATTTTAAAACATGCTCAAAATATTTTAAAAGCTTCTATTGAAGATGGCGCTACGACTACTAACACTTTTGAAGGGGCGCCAAAGAGGCCTAAATTTCTTGCTATCCAACCAGTAGCCAGAGCCGATAAACTCTGAATGGGTATGGTCGGTTTGATAAACGAAAGAATATCAAATTACAGCAGACCATAAAAGCGGATTGCGACGAAAGTAAATTAGTCAAGAAGATCTCGCCACCAAATAATTCTATGGGAAAACCTGAAATGGTCTAAGAAGGAAACTGATGTAATAGTGTAACCTGTTTGGAAGTTGCTTAAACGGACAGTCCAGAGTCTACTAATAGAAGCTTCAAGTATTGAGTAGTTTATCATATAAAACCTGGAATCAGCCTCCAAAGTGAGGATACTTCCCCTAAAGAATTAAGGTAGAAATTTAGCGTAACTTGGAGAATCCTAAAACTAAGTAATTAAATTTACTAATCTGGAAATAAAAGCCTGGATGGTCAAGGATAAAGAATCTTTTTAGTAGTCATAAGGGTAAACCTAAATTTGGAATAATTTAGTTAATCGGCTTATCAAGAAGAGAGTTAATAGCTCTCATAGGGCGAAAGAAGAAAGTAATTTACTAGTTATTCAATGGTATCGGGGAAGGAGTTGATATTATGTCAACAACAGTTTCACCAGAAACTAAACTTTCGCGAACATTGAATAAAATTCAATATTGTTCATCAAACAGCTACTCTTTAAAAAGAGAACTCCAGCAGGGGATGAATAACTTTTATAACACGTTAACAGCATTTAATAAAATTGCGGCTAACAAGGGAGCGGGTACACCCGGAATCGACAATGAAACCATCGATGGAATCAATCTTAAGAAACTAGAAAGATACCATCGGGAATACGTCAATAATGGTTACCACCCGAAACCAGTTAAAAGAACCTTCATTCCTAAAGATAATAAGAAAACCAGACCCTTGGGCATACTGACCATCCAAGATAGACTGATTCAAAAATGTCTGGAAC
Organism: Candidatus Phytoplasma australasiaticum subsp. taiwanense; assembly: GCA_001307505.2. GTDB lineage: Bacteria > Bacillota_I > Bacilli_A > Acholeplasmatales > Acholeplasmataceae > Phytoplasma > Phytoplasma australasiaticum. The sequence goes on along the minus strand of CP040925.1, from coordinate 469,654 downwards.
AACTCTTAACTCCTTATTTCGAAAATATTTTCTCGGAATGGAGCTTTGGATTTAGAACCAAAAAATCCTGTCATGACGCTATCAAACGTGTCAAACAAAGATTTAAAGGAATTGACTACCTTGTCAAAATTGACTTAAAAGGTTACTTCGATAACATCAATCATGAGATTCTGATAAGAACCCTAAATCAGTTCATCAAAAAGAATAAAACGCTATCAACCATTAATAGATGGCTAAAAGCTGGGTTCATGAAGGATGGCATCAAATATGAATCCTTATCGGGTTCTCCCCAGGGAGGTATCATTTCCCCCTTATTAGCCAATGTATACCTACATTACATCGATCTTAAAATGGACGAGCTAATTAGAGAAGGAAAACCAATTAAGAAGAGAAACCCAGAATATGGGAAGGCATGGAAAACACGCCAACACCATAAACTGGAGATTGATAGACACATCAACCTAAATCCAAAACCAAGAGTTGAATATATCCGCTATGCTGACGATTTTATCATCGGCATTAAAGGTGAGTATAACCAGGCAGAAATAATCAAAGACCAAGTAACGCAATGGCTAAAGCAGTACCTGAACCTTACTGTTAGTAAGGATAAGTCCAAAATTGTGAAAGCCAGTAAAGGAACGAGGTTGCTATCCTACATGATAAAAGTTAACCCTACCAATAAAACTCGGGAAAGGAAAACTACCAAGAATTCCTTGAACGGTCAAGTTCAAATCCAAATTCCGAAGGTGAAAGCAACAGAATATGGATATGAATATAATTGGTTAAAAAAGGGAAAGGTGAAACACGATGAAACATTAGCAGAAAGAGACGAATTAGAAATAATCCGGACCTATAAGACAATTGGTAGAGGAATTATCCAATACTTTTGTTGGGCTAACAATCTAAGTGTTTTGACTCATTTAAATTATCTAGCTGAATACAGCTGTTTGAAAACACTGGCAAGGAAACGGAAGACGTCAATTGCTAGGGTTCGAAAGAAATGTAAAATTGGTTCAACTTGGGGTATTTCCTATTATAATAAAGGGGAGACCCAATATGAACCATGGAATGTTTACACTTGGGACAAAATTAAAAAAATGCGTAATTATAAGGGAAATCCCGATATTACCATTAATAGATTTATATTCCAAGGTCGTACCCATCTAACTGACCGTTTAAAAGTGGAACGTTGTGAGCACTGCGATAAAACAACCCAACTACAAATTCATCACATTGGTACGGTCCGCAATGCGCACCGCCAAAGTATCATGAATAAAAGAACAAAGGTACTGTGTAAAGATTGTCACCGAAAGGTAACCAATCAACAAATACACGATATCAGAAACAAGAACAATAGGAATAAATAGCTAATCAACCGCGAGGAGAAATTAGTTCTCGAAAGAGAGTAAATTATGGAAAGCCGGATGCTTGGAAACTTGCTTGTCCGGTTTGGACGGGGGCTGATTGTAAATAAAACAGCAAAGATAAATCGCTGAATAAAACGCAATTAATCTATCCGTATCTTTAGGGATTAAAGGTAATTTTCAAAAGAAACTTTTGGTATATAGAAAAGATAAAGACAATTGTTGCAGGTGCAACAAATTAATTCAAAAAATTAAAATTAATGGTCGTAGTTCTTATTTTTGTTCTTTTTGTCAATTAAAATAAATAAATATATATAATATTCGATCAAATTATTATTTATTTTAATTTTGATAAGGCATTTGCGGTAACATTTAAGGAAGGTTACAAATAATGATTAATTCAAATATAATTAAAATTTATTGTTTTAATAAATTGTCTTTAGAAGATTATAAAGTACTTAATTTATTATATCAACCTTTAATCGGAACTATCGCTATCTCTTTATATAATATTTTATATTTTTTAAACGAAAGTAAAAATAATTTTGATAATAATTTTAATATTACGCATCAAATGTTATTTGATTTATTGAATGTAGATCAGAAAACTTTTAAAAAAAATAAATATAAATTAGAAGCTCTTCGTTTATTAGAAACTTATTCTAATGAAAATAAAGATATCATTTATATAATTTATTCTCCGGTTCAGGTTCATAATTTTTTTAAAGATCCTTTGTTAAGTCACTTTTTTTTAAGTGAAGTAGGTAATTATTATCATTGTTTGCAAAAATTATTATTAAATAAGTCTCCTATAATACCTGAAAATTTTCAAAATATAAGTAAAAATTTTGTAGATATTTATGGAGTTAATAAAATTGCTATTGATCATTCTTCATTGTATAATCATTATTCATCCGATAATGTTGCAATGCCGCCTAAACATTTGGTTGTATTTAAAAAATTTTTTGATTATGAAATGTTTTTGAGTAATTTGTCTGAGCGCTTTAAAAAACCCTTTTTATTGGAAAACGAAAATATTGATTATATTGTTACTTTAGGCTTTGTTTATATGTTGAAACCTAAAGCAATGGCTATTTTATATCAAAAACTTTTTCGTCATAATTATAATCAAAATATTGATTTAAATATTTTAAAAGACTATTTATATGAACAAAATGTAAAAACTCAACAAAATATTAAAATCATTGATGCTACTGATTATCAACAAGAAAAAAATGAAATGATTTTATGCTTAAAAAGGTCGCATCCTATTAATATTATTAAAAGTTTTGGAAAAAATATTAATATGCATAAAAGATTAAATCATGATTTATTTATGTTAATTCAAAATAATAAAAATGTAGATATCGGAGTTATTAATGCTTTGCTAATGTATATTTGTAAAAAGAAAAATCATGATATTCATTTTGTTTTATCTTATAATTATTGTAATACTGTTTTAAAATCGTGGTTAAAAAGAGGTATTGTTTCTACAGAAACAGCTTATAATTATTTAACAGCAGAATTAACAAATCATATTAATAAATTTAATTCCTCTCGTAAAGAGGTTGCTTTACCTAAATGGTTAGATGATTTTATGAAAAATTTGCATTAATTATGATCAGTATTTTCATAAGTTGTATATAAATTATGAAAATATCCATACCTTATTGAAACAATTCGGATAATTATGTAAATTATTAAATTAACTAATAATGAAATAAAAGTCATTAGGCTCAAGGATAAAGCGACTTTTTAGTAGTCGGAGGAGTAAAACTTAATTTGGAATAATTAAGTTAATCGCCCTCCCAAGATGAAGGTTAACGGCTTTTATAGGGCGAAAGAAGTCAGTAATTTATTGTTTATTCAATGATAATAAGGGAATTGGTGTTTATGTTAACAACTATTTTTGATCCAGAAACTAAACTTTGGCGAACATTGAATATCATTCAAGATTGTTCATTAAATGTTCAACCAGAACTTAAAACGCTGGATTAATAATATAACTCAACAACTACTATCAAACGTTCAATCATATCACGGTCCATAAGGAATGTCGAATGGGAATATTGATAGTTAAAAACTATATACGGTATTGGAAATCCTAAAAATTAAACAATACCACCATAAATAAGTCAATGACCTTTATTTAATCAAAAAATACATAACATCAATATAGAATGATAAGGATAAACAACTAATTAGTGGTGACACAAAGTTAGTCGGATAAAAAGATCACAATTTATTATTCAAATTTTACTTTAATATCTGTTTTAATTTATCATTAAAAAATAAATAGTCACTAGAAAACATGATATAATAAATTCAGTAATAATTTATTTATAAGCTACAAAATAGCGAATAATATTAATAAATAAATTGTAGATTTTAGGTAAATTGTTAGTCTGTTTTATTAAAAAAGTGGCAATTACTGGCAATTACTAATAATTAATGAAATGAGGAAATGATTAATTTATATTTATTCTAATTTAGAATAAAAAATTCAATTTTTTATTGTTTAGTTTTATAAAAATTTAAATTTTAAAAATATTTAAATTTTTATTTAGGAGTTATTATGGATTCATTAGAAGAATCAAATTTTAATTTACAAAAAATTAAAAATTATATTAAAAATCATCCCGAAACGAAACATTTACAAATTAAAGACGAAGATTTAATTATTGTTTTTAATTATTTAAATAAAAAAGATAAGCCAAATCCTTTTGGATATAAATTGGTTTTAAAAGAAAGACCTTATCTTCATGTAGCTTGGCAAGAAACTACGAAAACTAGACAAATAGATTGGCAAAGTAATTTGCAACAAAAAAACATTTTATTTAATCAAGAATTAGATTTATCTAATATAGATGTTAAAAAAATAAAACCTATTTCTAAAATACAAAAAAGTATTTTCCAGTATATGAAATCGTTAATAGAACAATATAATTCTCCTGATTTTAATATTAAAAATAATAAGGGTTTATATATTTATGGTCCTTTCGATTCAGGAAAAACTTTTATGTTAAAGGTATTAGCTAAAATGTTATTGCAATGTCACATTCCTTTTTTATTTATTGTAATGTCTGATTTGGTTAGACAATTTAAATTTCTTTGGACTCAAGATATTATAGAAGATAAAGTAAATCATTTAAAAAAAATTCCGTTTTTAATTTTAGATGATTTTGGTTTAGAAAATATGAATACTTTTTTTAGAGATGACATTTTTATACCTTTATTAAGTTATCGTTACGAATATAAATTGCCTGTTTTTTTTAGTAGTATTTTGAATCAAAATGATTTAAAAGACACTTTACAATTAAATACAGATTTGATTAATACTACTAAAGCTGCTAAAATCATTAATTTAATTCAAAAATCTACTTTATTATATGATTTTTCAGTTAATATTACTAAAAATAAATTTTCATTGACATAAATTTACAAAAATATGAATAATAATTTTATATATCAATTTAATAAAAATAAAGGAGATTAAGAATAATATGATTCGTTTTATAGATGTTAATTTAACATCGTCTGACGATGAAACAATTTTAGAAGATATTTCTTTTAATTTGCCTAGTCGCGGATTTGTTTTTTTATCAGGTAAATCAGGTTCAGGAAAAACCAGTTTATGCAATCTTTTATCAGGCTTAGAAAAAGTAAGTTTTGGTAATATTATAGTAGCTCAAGAAGATTTATCTACTTTTTCTGATTCTGAAATGGCTAATTATAGAAATGGTATGGTTTCTAATATCATGCAAGATTCATATTTTATTAATGAATTAACTATTTTGGAAAATCTACTTTTAGCCATTAAATTACAAAAACGCGTCGTTAATGAAGAACTTCATAAGCAAATTCGAGAATTATTTAAATATTTTGATTTATCTATTGGTTTGTTAAAGAAAAAACCTTTTGAATTATCTGGTGGACAATTACAACGCGCTAATATAATTAGAAGTTTGATTAAAAATAATAATTTGTTAATAGCTGATGAACCGACAGGTAATTTAGATGCGGAAACTAGTATTTTAGTTTTTAAAAAATTAAAAGAGATTTCTGAAGAGAAATTGGTCGTTGTAGTAACGCATGATATTGTATTAGCTACTAAATATGCTGATATTATTATTAAAATAAATAAAGGTACTATGAAAGACTTTTTAGTTCGTAAAAACAATCAAATTTCCGATACATCTGTAAATTCTACATCGGAAGATTTAGATATATTATCTTATGTTAATAATTTTGAAAAAAAATATTTTGTTTCTAAAATTAATGAATCTTCTATATTATTTAAAAATGATCATTTGTTAGATGTTAGATCTATTTCTTCTGATTTACCTTTGAAAGAAGTTTATCGTATTGGTAAAAGTTTAACTAAAGCTCATTTGAGAAGAAATATGTTTATGCTAATTGTTAATGCGCTAATTTTTATAATCTGTCGCTTGGCATTAGTATCAAATAATTTTTTATCAAAAATAATTTGGTACAAGTTATCATTGTTTAAGATTTTATATTTGGAATTTGATGCAGAAGTTTTATCGTTTTGGTCAACTGGTATAATTGGATTCATATTTGCATTACTAAAATATTTAGTACTGCCTTGGTATATTTATGTTACAGCCAAATCGTTTGTAAAGCTTCAATTTATGATTTTTTATCGTACTGTAGGTATTAGTCGTTCTTTAGGCGCTAATAAACGAACTATTAATAAAATATTATTATATTTGTTTGCTTGTTTTATGGGTTTATTTGCGCTTACACAACAAATATTGTTTTTCCTGGTTCAAAAAGTGATTAACGCAGTTCCGAATAATGACTTTAATTATTATTCTGTGTTTGTAGATAGAAAATTGATTCCAGGTTTGAAACACATGAGTTATTTTGAACAAAAAGAATCATTAATAAAATTAAGTCAACAAGTTTATCAAAATGTATTCGCGCATGCATTATTTGATAGTAATTTATGTTCCAGTGGATTTTTTTCGTTATCACCTAATTATCGCGATATAATTGGTTTTGTAGGATTATTTATTTTTTGTTTAGCATTTGTATGGTTTTTATATACTGTTCTATATTCTAATAAATTAAACAAAGAAAAACCTTTAATGATGCTTAAAAAAGATAATAAAATTTAAAATAAATAAATTTTTATGATTAATGATAAATAATTTATTTTTTAATCAAATATAAATTTGATTTTTAAACATTTAAATAATAACTCAATATTTTAAAATATATTTTTAGTAAAAATTGAGTTATTAATTTATTTTTATTAAAGGATTTTAATTTCATATGAATAAAATTATTAAGGTAATCAGTACTTCCACTAGTTGTTTAGATTATTTTCCTCAAAAACATGATATTGGTTTACTTAGATTACAAATTTTTTTAAATAATCAAGAATATCGAGATGGTGAAAATTTAACTGCAGATCAGTTTTATGAAGCTTTAACTAAGAATCCTCGTATAATTGCTACCACTTCTCAACCACCTATAGGAGAAATAGTTGAATATTTTCGTCAAATAGCTCGTTTAGGATATAAAAAAATTTTTGTCACCACTTTATCAAGTAAATTAAGCGGTAGTTATAATAGTATTTTATCTGCTAGCAAAATAGTTGCTTCTGAAATAGAAGTTATAGTTTTTGATACTCAAAGTATTGGTTTTTGTGAAGCTTATTGCGCTTTACAAGCTGAACGTATGTTTTCGGAAAATTGTGAGGTTTCAAAAGTTATAGAATATTTAACAAAATTACGCCAAAATAATAAAATTTTTTTTATAGTAGATTCGTTAAATCGTTTAATTAAAAGTGGTCGCTTAAGCACTACTAAAGGTTTTTTAGGAAGAATTTTTCACATTAAACCTATTTTAAAATTAGAATCTCCTGGTGTTATTACAATGATTAAAAAAGTTTTTACTTTAGAAAAAGCTTTTGATTGTATTATCAAAGATGTTCAGCAATACGCGAAAAATCAAAAATTTTTATTACATGTTTTAACTTCAGGGCAGCCTTTAATGAAAAATAAATTAATAGAAACTTTAAAAAAAAAGTTAAATATTAATGATATTTTAGAAGTTACTATTACTCCGGTAATAGGAGCTCATGTAGGGAATAATGTACTTGGTGTGGGATTAATCATTCTGCCTTCTTGATTCAGAATGTGTTTTAATCATGGGTGTAAATAAGATATGTTAAATTTTAAATTATATATGGATAAAGCTAAAAAAATTTTAAAAATATTAAAAAAAAATAAAGCAGAAGCATTTGTAGTAGGAGGAGCTGTTCGAGATTTTTTATTAAAAAAACCTATTACAGATGTAGATATTACTACTAACCTTTTACCTGAAGATGTTTGTGAAATTTTTGATATACCAAAAAGAAGAATTCGTTATGGATCTGTCAAAATTTATTTTGAAAATAATTATTTTGAAATTACTACTTATCGCAAAGAAGCTGCATATTTAGATTTTAGGCATCCTTCATGTATAATTTTTATTCAACATATAAAGGATGATTTACAGAGACGCGATTTTACAATTAATGGACTTTTGTTAGATGAAGATGATAAAATCTTCGATTATGTGGGCGGAATTAAAGATTTAAATAATAAAATTATTCGTATTATAGGTAATCCTTATCAAAAGTTAACCGAAGACCCTTTAAGGATGTTAAGAATTTTTTATTTTAAAGCGAAATTAAATTTTTCTGTAGAAGAAAATGCGGAAAAAGTTTTGAAAGATAATATTTTTTTGATAAATAAATTACCAGTTTATCTGGTATTTAAAGAATTCAATAAAATTTTAAAACAAAATTTTGTTAATGTAGCTTTTAATTATTTATTGTATACTAAAGCTATTAATTATTTTAAAAGTTTAATTACCGGAATATTATTTTTTATTGAGCATAAATTAGAAAATATTGATGCAGATTTTTTTTTAGTAATTGCTGTTTATTTAAATTATCAAGTAATTTATGATTTTCCTTTGACTTATTGTCAAAAAATGAACATTATTAAATCAGTGACATTATTAAAGCAAAAATATCAATGTTTATCAAATTTAAATAAATTTGAATTAGAAAATTTACAAAAAAAATTTTTAAAAACAGGTTTATGTTAAATTATTTTTGTGTGCGAATGGATTTCTTTTTAAAAATTTTATTACATAATAATAGATTAAATAATAATAAAAAATGAGTTTAAAAAAGTATGATTTATAAAAAAAACCAATTACAAATTTTAAAGAATGCTGAAATAGGCAAAAAATATCAAATTTTTGGGAAAATTACTAATATTAATAAAGGTGATAATTTTTATAATGTAGATGTTTTATTAACGGAAAATGAATATATTAATATTAAAATAGAAAATATAAATTTAACATTAATGACAGAAAAAATTTATATTTTTGAAGTCATTAAATATTTAAAACAAAATAAATATTACTGGAATTGCGAAAATGTAAGTTTAATTGAGAATATTTTGAATTTAGAACAAATTTATCAAATTTATTCTTGTTTTTTTACATGTGCACCTTTATCTTTTGATAAAGCTGATTTTTTAATTAATAAATATATCGCTGCAATTAATAATTCTAATTTGAAGAAAATTACAACTATTTTGTATAATAAATATAGAATACCTTTTTTAATTTCACCTGCTGCTTTTAAAATGCATCATAATTATTATGGTGGATTAGCTTATCATACTACTAATATGTTGCAAATTACTTTAAATTTAGTCGAAAGATATAATTTTTTAAATTTAGATTTATTATATGCAGGAATTATTTTACATGATATGTTTAAAGTTAAAGAATTTAATTTTGCAAAAAAAGAATATACTAAAGAAGGTGTTTTATTAGGGCATTTAGTTTTATCTGTTAATTATGTTCATGAAGAAGCTTTTTTATTGAATATTCAGGATACAGAAGAAATATTATTATTAAAACATTTATTAATTTCTCATCATGGTTTGTTAGAATATGGAGCTTTAAAAATTCCTCAAACAGGAGAAGCATTTTTATTATGGCATTTAGATAATATAGATGCAAAACTAACTTCTTTAGGGGAAATGTTTGCTAAAACTTCTGAAGGTAGTTTTTCAGAACCTTTAGCAGTTTTTGATAAAAAATCTTTATATAAACATAATTTATAAATTGTATTTATATTGTTTTAATTAATAAAAAAAATTAAAATTTATATTGTGGATTAAAAAGGTTTGTTTTTATTTAATTTAGCTTTAATTTATCAAAAATTTTTTATTTAATAAATAATTAATTATTAAAAATATTTTTATAGTTTATAAAAAGAGTTTTTTATTATTGTATTTTATCTTTAATATTTTGAAGGAGTATTCAGTTGGAAGAGCAAACAAAAAATTTATCTGATGATAAAGTGCTAAAATTATCAGAAGCTAAAAGGCAAAAATTATTAAAAAAAACAAGATTATTTATAATAATGCGATTGATTATAGATTTTTTATTATTGATTATGGCTCTTATATCTTTAATTTTTATTTTTAATAATAATTTTTATTTAAGAAAATTAAAGAGTGATACATCGTCACAAGATTTACAAAATTATTATAATTTAGTTAATGATTCTGACATATCAGAAACTTTTTATCCTACTAATAGTGATAATTTCCCTGATTTTGCAACTTTATCAGGTTTTGAGAGCGAAAAGAGAATAGCTAATTCATTTATTTTATATGTAAAAAAACCTGAAAAATTTAAAAACCTTGGTCTAATTGACCCTCCTTCGGGTATTTTGTTATATGGTACCCCTGGAACAGGAAAAACTACTTTTGCTAGAGCTATAGCTAAAGAAACGCAATTACCTTTTTTTGAAGTTAGTGCTTCTATTTTTTCTAAAAAATATAGAGGACAAGCTGTGCAAATGATTAGGAATTTGTTTAGGGATGTACGTAAAATATCTAAAAAATATCCTGGAGTAATTCTTTTTATAGATGAATGCGAAACTATTTTTTGTAAATTAGAACGTTTATCTGGAGATGCAGAAATTATGAATATTGTTAATCAATTTAAAACAGAATTGACTTCTGTGGAAAATGATCCAGAACATCCTATTTTTATTTTAGGAGCAACTAATAATTTTATGCAAATCGATGATGCTATTAAATCTCGTTTTACTTATTCTATAAAGGTTAATCCTGGTAATAAAAAAGAACGTCGAAAATTTTTAGAGTTTTTAATGGAACAAAAACTTAAAAATCCATATAGTTTGGAAGCAAAAAATTTTTTGTATGAAGTAATTAATGAAGCTTTAGAAAGAATAGATACAACTAAAAATTATGATTTTTTAAAAACTAATCGTACTTTAGAAAATTTAATGAAATCTGCTGCTATGAATTTTGCTACTAAAAAAGCTAGTAATGATGATGATAGCAAAGAAACTGTTGATATTGATGATTTAAAAGAAGCTTATAGTAGAATTATTGTTACCGATACAGACTTAACAATATTAAACCAAGTGGAACAAGAATTAAAAAATCAACAAAGTTAAATAAAATATTTTTAAAAATTTTATATTTTATAAATTAAAATTAAAAATAACTAAAATAAATTTCAATAAATCGATATGCATTTATTTAAAAAAATTATTTTAGTTATTTGCTAACATTTAGTTAAATAAAAAAAGCTGTTTATTGCAAACAGCTTTTATTATTTTAAATTTTTATATTTTTTAATCAAACTTGAAATTTATTCATATTTAAATTAGGTTTAGTTATTTTATACATTTTATAAATAATTAATTTGTATGCAAAATGTATAATAATTAAACAATTGGTAATCATAAAAACTATTAAAGTAGGTTTCCAATATTTCAAATCGTTATTAATAGTATTATTATTTTCATCAAGAGTAATATATTCAGAAGAATTTTTAATTTCAATTTCAGGCAAATTAGTTTTAGGAATTAATATTTGATGGAATATTAAATTAATTTGACCTTTTATATCATTAAGTTGATCAATAGATTTTTCGAAATTATATTTAGCGCGATCATATTTTAAATTAGAAGTGAGGTAATCTTGATTATTTTGTTGTGTTTCGGCTTCTAACATAAATTCTTCACCTTTGGTTTGAAAATAAATTGCACTATTTTTTTTATTAGATTCTATTTCTAATTTGATATTATTTAATTGATATTTTATATCTTTATTATTCGCGAAATAAAGGCTTATTTCTAATAATTTAGCAGCATCTTCTTTTGTTTGATTAACTATTTTCTTCATAATAAGAGAATTATTTTTTTTAACTTTATTAATTAATGTTATATAGATCTTTTCCTGTTTTTCTAAAATTTTCAAAAGTAATTCGTCTATATTATTTTTAAGATCTTTTTGATTAATATTCTCTATTTCTTCGATGTTTAATACGTTTTGTTCTCGAATATCATCTAAAAAAGTTTTTAATTTATCTTCATCTTCTGATGATAATGTCTTTAACTCCTGCTTTAATTTTTGTGTTTGATTCAATTCTGCCTCTAAAATACTTCGATATTGGAAAATTTTAGTTTGTAAATCGTTTTTTTTTTGATTATTAGCAGATAAAGAATGAGCTAAAATAATATGAATTAAATAACATTTTAAAAATAATATTATCAGGATTAAATATTTAAATAATAAAATATTTTTTTGATTTTTTTCTAAAATATTTATATTAGCTATTTCTTTCTCTTTTCTTTTTTATTTTTAAAAATATGCAATAAACAATAAATAAATTTTTTAATTATTAATAATATTTTTTTAAATATTATTATTAGATAAATTTTAATTATTTTTTATAATTATATTTAATTTTTTTCAAATTTTCAAATTTCATTTTAAATTATCATTTTTTTAAGTTAGGTAATATTAAGATATTTCATCATTAGAATATTCTAATAATATAAAATATCTAATTTAATTATAACATAAAAAAATAATTATTATATAATAGCAAAATATTAATATATTTTTTATTTATAGATAATTACTTTATTTGTCGTTATTTTGTTATTTTTTATAGATCTATTTATATTTAAATTTGATTTTTGAATTAATTTTTTATATATCATTAATATTTTTTCATTTATTTAAATGATAAAAATTTAAATTTAATGTTTAAAAAATTTTTTAACTTTAATCTACAATTGTATCAATATTTTGAAAAAAAATATTGATTTTTTTATTTTTATAAGAAATTTTAAACTTTTTTACCTAACTAAATAAAGAACAACTGAAAGTTATAAAATATTTTCTATATACCAAAAAAAATCAAATTTAATAAGTTATATGTTTTCATATCCTTATTATTAAATAAATTGGAGAATTTATAAGAAAATAAGTTTAATTTAAGTTTGTTTAATTGGTAAATATTTATTTGCAACATAATAAAAAGATCTTGATTAATGAAATTGATGTAATAAGAAGAAATTTAAAGTTTTTTTATATTAATCTAAATGAGATTTGTTTTTTTGAGTGTGAGAACGTTTTTATAAAATTGTTAATTTTAATAATATATTTTCGAGATTTATTTTGTTTTATTATCAACTTTAAGAATGTTTTAGAAAGGAATGATATGCCAAGAAAAAAATTATTTTCACTCTTTTTAAAAAATAAAAATAATTTATCTATTAGAAATCAATTAATTGAGGTTCATACACCTTTAGTTTATAAAATTGTTAATCAATTCAAGTATTATCCTTCCATTTTAACAAAAGCCGATCTGGTTCAAGAAGGTTTTTTGGGTTTAATTCGTGCTTTAGGTTATTATCAAGATCAAGGTTATGATTTTATAGCTTATGCGCGGCCAACTATTAAATTTGTAATTCGCGAATTAATTCGTCATAGTCATATTCCAATTGTTCCTCAAAAAAATTCTTATGTCGTTAATACTAATTTTCAAGAAACTATTTATTATTCTTTTGCTAACTATTCTTTAGATCCTCATCAAAATTGGTTAAATCAAGTAGATTATGAATTTTGGGTTCAAAAAATAAAACAAAATTTAAATGCATCAGAATTTAAAATTATTGGTTTAAGTTTTGGTTTTTTTAATTATTTTCAATGTCATAAAAAAAATTCTTATCGAGAAATAGCTTTATATTTGCAAATGTCTCCTAAAAAAGTTCAAAAAATACGAAAAAATGCTCTTCAAAAATTAAAAAGAAAATTAAAATATCTTAAATTTTTTTATAAAAATTAAAAAAGTTAATAGGTTTAAAATTATTTAAAAATTTGATATTTTTATTGATGTTTCGCTATGTTATCTTTAACACACATATATATATTAAATTTTAAAGTTAAAATGAATGTATAGAGAGTAAAAAAAATATGAAATTATTAAAATTAAATAAATTTTTAATATATATAATTATAATTATTTTTATTTGTTTATTTAATAAAGATTTTTTAAATTTATGCGCTTTAGAAATTAATAATTATGAAAAAGATTATAATTTAAAATATTATGCTGTTAATTGGCGTCATGAAAATGGTCATATGTTTTCAGAAAAAGCTCATGTTTTTTACAAAATTTTTCCTATGAAAATGTTTCCTTGTAAAACTTATCAAGAATTCGCAAATACTAAACAAATTATAAAAAATACTACTATTTTAACTAGTAATTTGTTATTTCCTTTTAGTAGAATATTTAAAATATTAGATACAATTCAAGAAGTAGCTAGTGATAAATATATTCACGATTCGGATGATAAAATTGCTTTTATTAATGAATTATTAAAATATTTAATTAAATATTATCCGGAAAAAGGTATATTCTTTTTTGATCTTGATCAATTAAATGAAATTTATTATGTTGATATAACCTTTTGTAATTGTGATATGTCCAAATCTTTATTTTCTGTGAGTCATGAGTTATTTAAAAATTTTTTACAAGATGAAGTTGAAAAAATACCCTATATAGAAATTTTTATTAATGAGGCATCTGAATTAGAAATATCAGAATTAAACCTCGATATTAAAAATTTTTGTCGACAAACTATTCAAAATGATTCTGTTATTAGAAATAAGATTAAGCAAATAATAATTAAAAAAATTCAAGATAATATAGGCCGACAAATTACTAAAACTTGTTTTAGTCAAACAACTAAATTTATTTCAAGTAAATTAATTGGTAATTTATTATTACCAGGTATCGTAGAAAGTTGCGAAATGATAAAACAAAATCAAGATTCGACCAAAAATATTCAAAAAAATATTCGTTTGTATTTAAAGAATTATAATTTTGAAAAAACATTAGGTTTTGCTTTTGATTATAATAATTTGACTAATCAATTAGAGGTTTTTTCATTAGAACAAAAAAGTCTATCAACTGGATTATATGCTAATTTTCTTGATAAAATAAATATTTTAGATTCTACCCATATGTTGATTAGTTTTTTGCAACCAAAAATAAAAGGGAAACCTAATATGAATTTAAATATTTATGGTAGCAAAGTTAAAGTAAATTTGAACTCAAATGATTAAATTAAAATATTCATAATTTAGAAATTTTCATTTATTGATGATTTTTATTTATTTTTCATGTTATATAATAATTATGTTATTTTGTAAAATTTAATATCTAATTTTATTTACTATAAATAATCAATAAAAAATGTTTTTTATTGTCAATATGATGCTTTAAAAATTATCTTTTTTTCAATTAATGTTTATAGAAAGTTTATAAAAGTATTTTAGTACTTATATAAATTTATATTGATTTAATCAATTATTAAATAAAATATTATATAAATAAAAAGACCCTTTTGTTAAAAAAGTCTTTATTGTTTAAAATTTTTTTCTTGATTAATAATGGAAAAATAATAACGGATTGATATTTTTAGTTTTATTATTTTAGATCATTTATGTTTTAAAAATAAAGATTTCAATTGAATTAGTGATCTTATTTAGAAATTTATATTTTTCATTATATTATTTTATAATAACTAATTTTTTAATTTTATTTTTAAGTTAAATTAAAAATAATATTTATTTTTTAACTATTTTTTTAACTAATTTATGTTATTGGATGTATTTAACATCTTTTGAAATTAAATATCAATATTATACTGATAGATTATTGGTGTTTCATTGATACGGTTTGTCTATTACCAACGACCCCCGTCCAAACGGGGCGAGCAAATTTCTAAGCACACCGTTTTTTCCATAAATATTGGATAATTACTCGCATAATTGTTTTGTGTGTCCTCATGATTTCCAATGGTTTCCGATGGTCTAGGGTTTGGTTCTGTACTATTACCTCCTTTTTTCAATCATAGCTGTTAGTATACTCTTTGACGGTTTCCTGCGATCCTAATATATTAACTTTATCATGCACAAGAGGATTCTCAATGCTTTCAACCATCATCGAATGTTTTTTAGTACTTTTTTCTTGCGGATGTAATTGTGGAGCATCTTTTGGAGGATATCATTATTAATGACATCGAAAACCTTCAATGTAAATCTTAATTAGATAGTAAATGACTTTGAATCTTTGTTTGATTCGCTGTTCTCGAAGTAGGGAGTTATCAATTGTTCCAGGGCTTTTTTAAACGATTCTATTTGCATGGTTTAGATTCCAAAAAAGGTCTGGTTTTATCCTTTCCCTCGGGAATATTCACTCTTTTAACCGGTTTCGGGTTATATTGGTTGTGAACATATTTTTGGTGATATTTCTTAATTTATTTAAGTCCATATCATTTATTATTCTCCCGTCTAATCCTAATAATCAACCTATTTCTAAGAAAGGAAATTGTTGATAATGAGTGATACCATGACAAAAATTTATTGTAGTACTTATTTCCAAGACCATAGTAATTTACAAAAAAAATCAACCCAAAGGAGAAATAATTATATGACTAAAAAAAGAATTAATAAAAAAAATCGCTGAAGCCAATAAAGCTACCATTACTGCTACAGAAACATTTTACAAAACCTTCGAGCGTGTTTTAATCGAAGCAATTGCATCCCATAAAAAAGTAATTTTAGCACCTACCATTGGTAGATTTGTCTTAAAATCACGAAAAGCCTACATTGGAAGCAATCCACAAACAGGAAAAAAAATCAAAATCCCTACTTCCACACGCATTATTTTTAAAGTAGCGGGTAGTTTAACAAAAAGAAGTTAAATCCTTAGTCCTTGAAGAATAATTGCAAGTAAGAGAAAATAAATGATCAGTTTTTTAACCATTTTTACTTTTTTTAGGGAGATATTTTAAAGATTTTCAAAATCCCGAAGTATCGGAACATAGATACGAAATGATGGCTACTGTTTTTTTAAGTATCTTCATCTATTCAGGTTTTAAACCACTTTTTCATTTTTTAAATAATATTATCTTTTTCGTAAAAGATCTTATCTTTGGTTTGTTTTTTAAATCTAAAAAAATAGGTTTTATTAGAACAAAAAAGCATGAAAAAAGCAATGCAACACTAAAAAATTGGTATTAAAAGGTGAACAAAATTATCAAGAATCGCACTACTCCCCTATTCACTACACAACCAAATGAAGAGGTTACATTGGTAACATGGAATAAAAAATAAAGAAAAGAATTAATAATAAAGACCAATTTTAAAATTGGTCTTTTTTATTTTTTCAAACAAATGAAAAAAGATATCTTATTATCTTTTCTAATTATTCGTGAAGAAAAGCTTTATTTTTATTTTTTATTTGATACGATATTTTTTTGAGCGGTTCATAAAAATGGTTAGAAACATTAATTAAAGATATTTTAGATATAATTTTTTGTATGTTTTATTTTTAAATTTTCACTTAATCAAAGGAACTATTTTAAATCTTATTAATTTTTTTGAATGTTGACGGAAATATTAATATTTGATAAAATTAATTACATGTTGTTAAATTAAAAATTAATTTAGTGTTTATAAATTTGATATACTTATTTCATTTATAATTATATTTTTATTTTAATTAAATTTTAATTTAAATCGGTTTTTAATAAATAATTATTAATAAATTATTAATATAGATAAATTAAATTATCTATTAATTCAATATTTTTTTATTTTTTATTTCTTATTTTTAATAATCTATTATTTAAAATATTTTATTAATTTTATAATTATTTTTTATTTTTTTGATATTTTTTTTGATTTAAAATTATGATCATAACAAATAAATTTTTATAAAATGATTTTAATTTTGTAAATAAATTTCAAATTTAATAATTATATAAAATTATTTTTTTGTTAAATTTAATAAATATATTTATTTTCTTGTATTTAATGTTTTTAATAAATTATGAAAAGCATTTTAATTAAAAAAAGATTAATAAAATTTAAATAAATTAACGGAAAAAGGTTTTTTATTGTGTTTGAAAAGTACCTAAAAAATAAAATTATTAAATTATTAATTGCAGTTTTTATTTTATTTTTGTCATTAAATCTTTTCTTAATAATATTTTTTCAATTCAATAATAATATTAAAAAAACTAGATTATTTTCTTCTAATAAAAACATAAATAATTCAGAGAAATTAAAAATTAATATATTTGATATAATACATCCTAGAATTAATATAAATGTTTTACCTGATGAGAAAAAAAAAATATTTTCAATGGATCCCAATCTGTCTTCAAAAGAAATAATTTTACTTTTAAAAGAAAAAATATTGAATCAATTTCAAGAATTTAATCAAATCGCAAAATCTTACGCATTATCACAAGAAGATGCGAATATAAAAATTAATAAAAATTTATATTATTATGATCTTCCTGAAGATGAAAACAGATATCTGCAAAAACACCTCCACACAGATCCTAAACTTTCAGACGAAGAAACAATCCACATTCTTGCATCCAAGTTATTATCAGAAATTAGTGTAAAAGAACGAAGATTTCAAGAATATGTTTTATTTTTGCAACAAAAATTAAATCATAAAATGATTAGTGTGGATGATTTAAATATAAAAATAATTTTAAAAAATAAAAAAATGCCAGATATATTATTTTACATTATGATGGTAAACACAGTTTTAGAAGAAACACAATATAGAATAACTATATTAAACGAACAACTTAAAGACGATCAGAAATTACAATTACTCGATCATGATTTTATGAATACTAGGGATTGGATGAATAATGAGGAAAAAAAGATATTGTTAATAAAGCCTCAAATTTCTTCACAAGAAATGATTTTAATTTTAAAAGAAAAAATAGCAAATCAATTTAGACAAAGAAATCAATTGGCCAAATATTACGATGCAATACAGCAAAAAGCATTACCAATATTGCCTCAAACTAAAAGATATATTTCAGATGAAGATGTTTATCTACAAAATATTTTTAATAAAAATTCCCACAAGAAGGAAGATGAAATAATCGAACATCTTCAACAATCATTGTACCAAGAATATGAAAACAAAAAATCATTATTAAAGTTATGTGATATAGTCTTAAATCGACAAATTTTTCCACAAATTTACTATATTAATTCAAATGCAATGACTTTTGAAAATCACATAAATGAAATGGATCAACTTCTAAATGATCCAGTGTATGTTTCTTTTATAAGAATTCAATTAGATGATGCAATAAAAAAATTAATGCAATTACAACAACATATAAAACAAATACAAGATCAGGTCCTTATAGATTTAGATCAAACACAAAGAGAATTAAAAAATACAAGGGACGCGCGTGATAAAATAAAAGAAAAATTAAATCAAAAAAAAAAAGAATTAAAAGATGCACAAAATAAAGCAACTGAAGACTTAAGTAATATTCAAAAAAAAGCTGAAAAAGACTTAGCCGATAAAAACCAAGTAATCACGGAGCAAGAACAAACTATTGCAAAATTAAATAAAGATAAAATTGATCTAGAAATTGCTAAAACTGATCTAGAAACTGCTAAAAACCAAGTAATCACGGAGCAAGAACAAACTATTGAAGATAGAGATCTAACTATTGAAGCTCGAGAACAAACTATTAAAGATAGAGATCTAACTATTGAAGCTCGAGAACAAACTATTGCAAAATTAAATAAAGATAAAACTGATCTAGAAACTGCTAAAACTGATCTAGAAACTGCTAAAAACCAAGTAATCACGGAGCAAGAACAAACTATTGCAAAATTAAATAAAGATAAAACTGATCTAGAAATTGCTAAAACTGATCTAGAAACTGCTAAAAACCAATTAATCACGAAGCAAGAACAAACTATTAAAGATAGAGATCTAACTATTGAAGCTCGAGAACAAACTATTAAAGATAGAGATCTAACTATTGAAGCTCGAGAACAAACTATTGCAAAATTAAATAAAGATAAAACTGATCTAGAAACTGCTAAAACTGATCTAGAAACTGCTAAAAACCAAGTAATCACGGAGCAAGAACAAACTATTGCAAAATTAAATAAAGATAAAACTGATCTAGAAATTGCTAAAACTGATCTAGAAACTGCTAAAAACCAATTAATCACGAAGCAAGAACAAACTATTAAAGATAGAGATCTAACTATTGAAGCTCGAGAACAAACTATTAAAGATAGAGATCTAACTATTGAAGCTCGAGAACAAACTATTAAAGATAGAGATCTAACTATTGAAGCTCGAGAACAAACTATTGCAAAATTAAATAAAGATAAAACTGATCTAGAAATTGCTAAAACTGATCTAGAAACTGCTAAAAACCAAGTAATCACGGAGCAAGAACAAACTATTGCAAAATTAAATAAAGATAAAACTGATCTAGAAATTGCTAAAACTGATCTAGAAACTGCTAAAAACCAATTAATCACGAAGCAAGAACAAACTATTAAAGATAGAGATCTAACTATTGAAGCTCGAGAACAAACTATTAAAGATAGAGATCTAACTATTGAAGCTCGAGAACAAACTATTGCAAAATTAAATAAAGATAAAACTGATCTAGAAACTGCTAAAACTGATCTAGAAACTGCTAAAAACCAAGTAATCACGGAGCAAGAACAAACTATTGCAAAATTAAATAAAGATAAAACTGATCTAGAAATTGCTAAAACTGATCTAGAAACTGCTAAAAACCAATTAATCACGAAGCAAGAACAAACTATTAAAGATAGAGATCTAACTATTGAAGCTCGAGAACAAACTATTAAAGATAGAGATCTAACTATTGAAGCTCGAGAACAAACTATTGCAAAATTAAATAAAGATAAAATTGATCTAGAAATTGCTAAAACTGATCTAGAAACTGCTAAAAACCAAGTAATCACGGAGCAAGAACAAACTATTGAAGATAGAGATCTAACTATTGAAGCTCGAGAACAAACTATTAAAGATAGAGATCTAACTATTGAAGCTCGAGAACAAACTATTGCAAAATTAAATAAAGATAAAACTGATCTAGAAACTGCTAAAACTGATCTAGAAACTGCTAAAAACCAAGTAATCACGGAGCAAGAACAAACTATTGCAAAATTAAATAAAGATAAAACTGATCTAGAAATTGCTAAAACTGATCTAGAAACTGCTAAAAACCAATTAATCACGAAGCAAGAACAAACTATTAAAGATAGAGATCTAACTATTGAAGCTCGAGAACAAACTATTAAAGATAGAGATCTAACTATTGAAGCTCGAGAACAAACTATTGCAAAATTAAATAAAGATAAAACTGATCTAGAAACTGCTAAAACTGATCTAGAAACTGCTAAAAACCAAGTAATCACGGAGCAAGAACAAACTATTGCAAAATTAAATAAAGATAAAACTGATCTAGAAATTGCTAAAACTGATCTAGAAACTGCTAAAAACCAATTAATCACGAAGCAAGAACAAACTATTAAAGATAGAGATCTAACTATTGAAGCTCGAGAACAAACTATTAAAGATAGAGATCTAACTATTGAAGCTCGAGAACAAACTATTAAAGATAGAGATCTAACTATTGAAGCTCGAGAACAAACTATTGCAAAATTAAATAAAGATAAAACTGATCTAGAAATTGCTAAAACTGATCTAGAAACTGCTAAAAACCAAGTAATCACGGAGCAAGAACAAACTATTGAAGATAGAGATCTAACTATTGAAGCTCGAGAACAAACTATTAAAGATAGAGATCTAACTATTGAAGCTCGAGAACAAACTATTGCAAAATTAAATAAAGATAAAACTGATCTAGAAACTGCTAAAACTGATCTAGAAACTGCTAAAAACCAAGTAATCACGGAGCAAGAACAAACTATTGCAAAATTAAATAAAGATAAAACTGATCTAGAAATTGCTAAAACTGATCTAGAAACTGCTAAAAACCAATTAATCACGAAGCAAGAACAAACTATTAAAGATAGAGATCTAACTATTGAAGCTCGAGAACAAACTATTAAAGATAGAGATCTAACTATTGAAGCTCGAGAACAAACTATTGCAAAATTAAATAAAGATAAAACTGATCTAGAAACTGCTAAAACTGATCTAGAAACTGCTAAAAACCAAGTAATCACGGAGCAAGAACAAACTATTGCAAAATTAAATAAAGATAAAACTGATCTAGAAATTGCTAAAACTGATCTAGAAACTGCTAAAAACCAATTAATCACGAAGCAAGAACAAACTATTAAAGATAGAGATCTAACTATTGAAGCTCGAGAACAAACTATTAAAGATAGAGATCTAACTATTGAAGCTCGAGAACAAACTATTGCAAAATTAAATAAAGATAAAATTGATCTAGAAATTGCTAAAACTGATCTAGAAACTGCTAAAAACCAAGTAATCACGGAGCAAGAACAAACTATTGAAGATAGAGATCTAACTATTGAAGCTCGAGAACAAACTATTAAAGATAGAGATCTAACTATTGAAGCTCGAGAACAAACTATTGCAAAATTAAATAAAGATAAAACTGATCTAGAAACTGCTAAAACTGATCTAGAAACTGCTAAAAACCAAGTAATCACGGAGCAAGAACAAACTATTGCAAAATTAAATAAAGATAAAACTGATCTAGAAATTGCTAAAACTGATCTAGAAACTGCTAAAAACCAATTAATCACGAAGCAAGAACAAACTATTAAAGATAGAGATCTAACTATTGAAGCTCGAGAACAAACTATTAAAGATAGAGATCTAACTATTGAAGCTCGAGAACAAACTATTGCAAAATTAAATAAAGATAAAACTGATCTAGAAACTGCTAAAACTGATCTAGAAACTGCTAAAAACCAAGTAATCACGGAGCAAGAACAAACTATTGCAAAATTAAATAAAGATAAAACTGATCTAGAAATTGCTAAAACTGATCTAGAAACTGCTAAAAACCAATTAATCACGAAGCAAGAACAAACTATTAAAGATAGAGATCTAACTATTGAAGCTCGAGAACAAACTATTAAAGATAGAGATCTAACTATTGAAGCTCGAGAACAAACTATTGCAAAATTAAATAAAGATAAAATTGATCTAGAAATTGCTAAAACTGATCTAGAAACTGCTAAAAACCAAGTAATCACGGAGCAAGAACAAACTATTGAAGATAGAGATCTAACTATTGAAGCTCGAGAACAAACTATTAAAGATAGAGATCTAACTATTGAAGCTCGAGAACAAACTATTGCAAAATTAAATAAAGATAAAACTGATCTAGAAACTGCTAAAACTGATCTAGAAACTGCTAAAAACCAAGTAATCACGGAGCAAGAACAAACTATTGCAAAATTAAATAAAGATAAAACTGATCTAGAAATTGCTAAAACTGATCTAGAAACTGCTAAAAACCAATTAATCACGAAGCAAGAACAAACTATTAAAGATAGAGATCTAACTATTGAAGCTCGAGAACAAACTATTAAAGATAGAGATCTAACTATTGAAGCTCGAGAACAAACTATTGCAAAATTAAATAAAGATAAAACTGATCTAGAAACTGCTAAAAACCAAGTAATCACGGAGCAAGAACAAACTATTGCAAAATTAAATAAAGATAAAACTGATCTAGAAATTGCTAAAACTGATCTAGAAACTGCTAAAAACCAATTAATCACGAAGCAAGAACAAACTATTAAAGATAGAGATCTAACTATTGAAGCTCGAGAACAAACTATTAAAGATAGAGATCTAACTATTGAAGCTCGAGAACAAACTATTGCAAAATTAAATAAAGATAAAACTGATCTAGAAACTGCTAAAACTGATCTAGAAACTGCTAAAAACCAAGTAATCACGGAGCAAGAACAAACTATTGAAGATAGAGATCTAACTATTGAAGCTCGAGAACAAACTATTAAAGATAGAGATCTAACTATTGAAGCTCGAGAACAAACTATTGCAAAATTAAATAAAGATAAAACTGATCTAGAAACTGCTAAAACTGATCTAGAAACTGCTAAAAACCAAGTAATCACGGAGCAAGAACAAACTATTGCAAAATTAAATAAAGATAAAACTGATCTAGAAACTGCTAAAAACCAATTAATCACGAAGCAAGAACAAACTATTAAAGATAGAGATCTAACTATTGAAGCTCGAGAACAAACTATTGCAAAATTAAATAAAGATAAAACTGATCTAGAAACTGCTAAAACTGATCTAGAAACTGCTAAAAACCAAGTAATCACGGAGCAAGAACAAACTATTGCAAAATTAAATAAAGATAAAACTGATCTAGAAATTGCTAAAACTGATCTAGAAACTGCTAAAAACCAATTAATCACGAAGCAAGAACAAACTATTGAAGATAGAGATCTAACTATTAAAAAGGGAGATCAAATTATTGAAGCTCAAAAACAAAGTAGTGAAGATAGAGTTCTAGTTATTGACAATAGAGATCTAACTATTGAAGCTGAAAAACAAACTATTGAAGATAGAGATCTAACTATTAAAAAGGGAGATCAAATTATTGAAGCTCAAAAACAAAGTAGTGAAGATAGAGTTCTAGTTATTGACAATAGAGATCTAACTATTGAAGCTCAAAAACAAACTATTGAAGATAGAGATCGAACTATCGTGATTTTAACTGAAACTGAAGAAATTAATTTTGAACAAAAAAAATATTTATATAATAAAATAAATAAAATATCTGAACAACAATTAACTTTCTCTAAAAAAATTATTAACTTAATGAAACAATATTTAAAAAAACTTTATTTGATTAATAATCAAATATGGAAATTATTATTCCAACAATATAGTAGAATGTACTTCATAATTATTTTATGCGTAATAAATATTTTATTTTACTTCTTATTAATTAAGAATTTTAAATCATATTAATGATAATAATAAAAAATTCTAAACAAGATTAATGTTAAATTGTTTACTTATTATTCTTTTCTTATACTGTTGAATATCATAAATTTGTTGATTTTTTCAAACATTCTTTCTTCGAAGACGCTAATACACCACGAAATGATGTGAGAAATATGAAACATAAAATAAAATAGAACCTCCGCCGAGGTTCTATTTTTCTTTTTCACCACGAAATTTGTTAGAATTGAACATAAAACAAAATTGAAACCAACCAACTTATAGAAAAAACAAACCAACACAAGTTAGCTAAGATTAATTTAGCAAAAAGTAAAAAATGAACAAAGAAAATTTATATTTATTTTAATGTATTTTCTTTTTACAAATCTTCAAATAAAATTTTTTTTATTTTTATTGTGGTTTCAATATTTATAACAACATAAAAAAACATTTATATTAAAAATATATTAACAAAAAAGACCCTTCAGAAAGGGTCTTAAAAAAAATAATAGTTTATTTTAATTTTTATTTTTTATAATCATCAGGCTTTTTAGAAGAAGACCCTTTTTTTTTAGACTTAAGCGCTTCTTCTTGTAAGATTTTTAATGTTTGCGAATCTGATAACATTTGAATAATTTTATTTCGATCTTCTTCAGAATAATTTTCAAGAGTATTGTATAATTCATAATATTGTGATATATCTTTTTTAGTTGTTTTTTCTTGTTTTTCAGAGGAAGCGATTTTTTTACCTTTATCATTTTTTTCGGGAGCGGCTATAACTGGATTAATATTAATTAACAGGAATAATCCTAAAAAACTCATTAAAAATAATGGTAAAAAATATAATTTATTTTTTATTTGCATCATTTTAGCTTATAACTCCTTTTTTTATTTATCCCTCAGTTGAGGTAATTTCGTAGAGTTCGTTTAATTGAGAATAAATTAAATTTTTATATTGTTTTTCGGATCTTTCATATCCTTTTTCTAAATCTTTTTTTAATTTTTCAGCACGATTTAAAATATCTTGGTAGTATTTTTGGTCTGTTTCTAAATTTTTGATTTGAACTTTTATTTTGCCGATTTCGTTAACTATTTCCGAAATTTCATTTTGAAGTTTGTCGATTTTATCTTCGTTAGCTTTCCTATCAATCTTTAATCTATTAACTTCTTGGTGTCTTTCGTCTCGTTGTTTTTCTAGTTTTTGTTGTTGTGGTTTTAAAGATTCTATTTGAGATTGAAGAGAATTTAATTGCGATTGGTATTCATCACATTTATTTTGATATTCGTTAATTTCATCTTTTTTTCATTTAAATAACCTAAATCCAATCCTCAACTCTTTTAAGTTTATTAATTTCGTTCTCTTTCTGATAAATCAGATGGTAATAAAGTAGGATTAATAGGTTCAAAAAAGATAATTTTTAATTTGTTCTAAACGAGCAGCAGTTGTTTGAATTTTAGGGATTGGTGGTTCTTCCAGAGAACGTTTTGTCCTAGGAGAAGTGGGGATTACTTCAGAAGGTAATGAATCTGATAATGATTCTGGTGAAGACGCTAAGGTTGTTTCTTTTTGATTTTGAAACCAGAAATAACAAAAAACAAGTCCGAAAATGATAAGAAGGAATATAAAAAACCATTTTTTTCGAAAAAATTTGATTTATTCATTGTTAGAATAACCTTTCTTAATAATAGTGATAATTATTATATTTAATTATCACTATTATACAGTTTTATTAATAAAATGATTAAATAAAATAATTATTAATTTGTTAAATTAATGATTTCAGGAATTTTGCCAACTCGTTTTTCTTGTAGGCGTTGTTGAACACGGGCGTAATTCGGATTTTTTTGTTTTAATTGTTCTTTTATAATATTCACGTTATCTCTTTTGTTTTCTAATATTTCTTCTAATTTGGCTTTGTCTTCATATAATTTGTCAGTGTCGGAAACTTTATCTCTTTCTTTTTCTAATTCTTTGGCGATGGTTCCATATTCATCAATCCAAGTTACAAATTATTTTTTTATACTTTCATTTAATTTTTCAGAGTTTTTCCATTCATTCTTTAAATTATCTTGGTTAAGACGAAGTTTATGATCATCTTTTTTTCTTTTCGTAATCTTTGTAGTCGGCATCGAGTTTGTCTAAATCACGGTTAATGTCTTTACTATACATTTCTAAAGCTTCTTTGATAATCATTTTTGGATGTTCATTGTTTTCGTTAATTGTTTCCATAAACATGTGATATAAACGGTGGCCTTCGCGAAGAACTAAAGTAGTTTTTGACATACCTTGGACGAATTTACATGTAAAAGTAATTGATTTTCTTATAACTTTCAGACCAAATTTAACTGGGGATAAGTCAGTAAATTTATCAAAAGCTTTAAAACCCCATTTAACCACATTTCCTACTGATAATTCGTTCTCTTTTTTCATAAATTAGCGCACGATTATACATTTCTTGATATTTTGATTTTAATTCTTGATATACTGTTTTTTCGAGTTTGATTTCTTCAAGTTTTCCATCGACTTCCTCGATTTCTTTTTGGATTTCAATACGGTGTTCTTCGACTGATTGGATTTGTTTGAATATTGGTTTTTCATCATTTGTTAAAGTTTCAAATCTTTTTTCTAAATCTTTTTTTAATTTTTCAGCATGATTTAACATATCTTGGTAGTATTTTTGGTCTGTTTCTAAATTTTTGATTTGAACTTTGATTTTACCGATTTCACCAACTATTTCTGAAATTTCATCTCGGAGTTTATCGATTTCCGCTTGTAATCTAATTTTATCATCGGGAGAAGCTAATTTTAACTGTTCTTCTTTTTCTTTAATTCCTTTTTCTTTAGTTTCTTTGTCTTTCTCTAATTGGACTAATTTCCTTTTAAGATAGTAATATTTTTATCATTTTGATCTAAATTTTCTTTTATTTCTTTAATTTTAGCTTCATTTTTTTCTAAAGCTTCTTTGATTTTTTCTTTGGCTTTTTGGGTAAGGGCTTTTTGTTCATAAAGGTCTTTTAGTTCTTTTTCATATTTTTCTAATTCTTTTTCCCAATCTTGTTTGAAACCATGGTAATTATTAATAGTTTCTTCTTATTTATTCTTCTTATTTATCAATAGCTTGATCAATTTTATCAATTAATTGGCCATAATAACCATTAATTTTACGGATGGTTTCAGAAATCGCTTTTTGAATATGTGTGGTCGAGCATAAGCGAGAAAATCATAACCTAAATCTTGATAATAATCGAGAGCTTTCATTAAACCTAACAATACTTCTTGAAATAAATCTTCTTTAGTTAAAACGCGAGGATAATAGTTAAATGCGAGGATAATAGTTAAATTTTTTCACTATTTTATGAACCAATGGATAATGAAGTCCAATTAATTGAGAACGTACCTGCATATTTTTTTTATTTTTTAAAAAAAGTAAAAATAAAACTTTTCTTTCCATATTATGCCTTTGCCAAAATAAATTAGAAAAGATAAGCATAAAAAAAATCTTTTTTTATTTCTTTTAAAAAACAAAAAAAGATCAACTAAGAAAGTTGATCTTGAACATGATTAACAGATTTATTAATTGTAATACTTTTGGGGTTCAGTGCGATCTTCCCTGGTTATTGGTTCGATATCACGAAATTTAGGTATCTTTGGTAACCATTTTAAGAAGGTAATATATCATTAAACCAATTTTTAATTTTTTTAGGCATTAAATAATTAATTCCGTTTAAAGTGGCGCATAAAATTGATAAAGATAATAACAAGCTACTTAAATGATTAGTTTTAGTTTTGTAATTCAAATTAATATTGTTGTTATTTTCAAGTAAAATAAAAATTTTGCTTAACATTTTGATATAAAGTGGTTCATCTGTATCTGTAAAAAAAACATTATTTTGGTTCGTTTTAATTTCAATTCTTTTATAAGAATCTTTATTAAAAAAATTGTTACCTGAATCTTGAATATTTATAGATGTGATATTTTTATTTTGTTCTAATTGAGTTGAAAAATCTTTATAAGATAATTTCGTACCTAAATTTATTTGCATTTCTGCTAAAATAATTTGCATAAACCAAATTATTACGAGCACTAACAAAGTAATGTTAATGGCAAAATTTAACATGTTATAACTAATATTTAAAGTTTTAGCAATTTTTTTTTTAATTTGTTTACACAACAAACAAAATTTTATAAACAGAATATAACCCTTTCTATTTTTGTAATGAAAAATTATTATTTTTTATTTATTTTATAGGAATGATTATCTTGTTAAACGGAAGAATAACTCCGAATTACAATTTAATTATAACATTAATTATTGGTAATAATACTTGTAATAAGATGCTATTTTGTTAATTGATATTGGTTTAATTGTAAATTAATTTCATATTATAACATAATTACTAAAGCTAAAGCATATTTATCAGTATGAGTAATAGATATCATAAATTGATTACTGTATTTATCTATTATATAAGGAGCTCCTGTATTATCATTTAGTATAGACCAATCACAATAATTATTAGTTAAATTACCTTTTTTATAAGTTTTAAAGATGGCTTCTTTTGCGGCCCATCTTCCTGCTAAAAAAAAACTTTTACTTTTTAATGAGGTTATTTTTTTATAAATGTGATGTTCCTGAGTAGATAAAATTCGATGAGATATTGAATTTAATCCGATTTTGACAATTTTATTAATTTCAATTAAATCGATACCAATATTTTTCATTTTTTAATTATTACCTTTTATATTTGATTGTTTGTTTGTTTTAAAATTTTATATAACTCTGATTCTTGAATAATAGTGATATTTAAATGTTTAGCTTTTTCTATTTTTTGTTCACTGTAATTTTTTCCGCAAATTAAATAATTAGTTTTTTTAGATAAATTATGCACTATTAAAGCTCCTAATTTTTCTAAATTTTTAGTTATTTGTGAACGTTTATATTTTGTTAATGTGCCTGTAATAATAATTTTTTTGTTATTAAAGAAATTATTATTAATATTATTGATATTATTTTGTATAGAAAAATTTAATTGATGTTTTTTTAGTTGAATTATTTCGTTAATATTTTTTGCATCATTAAAAAAATTATGTATACTATCTGCGATTTCTGGTCCTATTTCATTTATATTTATTAAATCTTCTATTTTAGATTGTTTTAAATTATCTATATTATAAAATTTATGAGTTAAAATCCGAGCAATTTTGCTACCAACATGTTTTATTCCTAATCCAAATAGAACTCGATCGAAAGGTTTTTGTTTACTACTTTCTATAGCTTCTAAAATATTATTAATTTTTTTAATGCCAAAAAAGGGCAATTTTAGTAATTTTGGTTTATGTTGTTTAAGATTGTATAAATCCGAAATTTTTTGGATAATTTTTTTTTGAAATAAAATTGTTAATGTTTTGGAACCTAAAATATTGATGTCCATAGCTTCTCGAGATGCGAAATGAATTATTTTTTGTAATTGTTGTTCGTTACATTCCTGATTAATACAAAAATAATTAATTTCATTATTGTCTTTGTGTAACAATGTATCACAAGATGGACACTTCGTGATCATTATAAAAGGTTTAACAGATTCATCTCTTTTATGAGTGATTACTTTAATAATTCTAGGAATAATAGAACCTGATTTTACAATAATTACGCTATCATTAATACGAATATCTTTATTTTGTATATAATTGTAATTATGTAATGTTACACGTGATATTGTGCTGCCATCAATAATAATAGGTATTAGATCTGCTACAGGATTAATTATTCCAGTTCTTCCCACATAAAATAAAATATTTTTAATTATAGTTTCGCCGGTAATAGAGTTAAATTTATAAGCAAGAGCATATTTAGGAAATTTATTAGTGTAACCGATTTGCGGATATAAATCAAGTTGATTTATTTTTATAACAATACCATCTACATCATAATTTAAAGATGATTTTAAATCAATATAATGATTGATAAAGTGAGTTAAATCAGACCAAGAATTAATTATATTATAATGCGGATTGACAGAAAAACCTAATTTGTTTAATAATTTTAAAACTTCTTCTTGACTATTAACAATCAAGGATGAATATACAATATTATAAAAAAAAGAAGATAAGTTTCTGGAAGCAACAATATTAGCATTTAATAATCTTACAGTTCCAGAAGCCGCATTACGCGGATTAGCAAAAGTTTTTTTTTGTTCTCTATTGTGTTGTTGATTTAATTTTTGAAAATTTTCATAATTAAAAAAAACCTCCCCTCTTACTTCTAAATTTATTGGTTGTAAAAGTTTTGACGGAATATCTTTAATGTTTTTAATATTATGAGTTACCAATTCTCCTACTAAACCATTACCCCTTGTAGTAGCTTGCGTTAAAATGCCTTGTTCATATTTTAAATTAATAGCTATACCGTCTATCTTTAATTCTGTAATAAAATTACAATGAGGATACTTTTCTTTTATTCTTGTATAAAATTTTTTTACTTTCGCAATATCAAAGGCATTTTCTAATGATAACATAGGTTTACTATGAGTTATTTTAGGTATTTTTTTTTCACTTAAAGAACTGCCTATTTTATCAGTAGGGCTATCTTTTGATTTAAATTGTGGGTATTTATTTTCTAAATATATTAATTCTTGTAATAATGCATCATATTGCTGATCAGTTAAAGAAGATTGGTTTAAATTAAAATACTCGTAATTAGCTTGATTTATTTTTTTAGTTAATTGTTGAATTTTTTTTATAATATTTAACATATTTTTTATCTATTATCCGTATTAAAAATTGTAATTTATTGATTTATTGATATTTTAAATTTTGGGTTATTTTTTAAATGATATTTTAATTTTAAAAAAATATTATATAATATTAAAAAAAATATGCATATTTTAATATATGCATATGCGAAAATATGATTTTAATATTATAGATTTCTATATTTATATTTTACTTTTATACTGTAAAACATGATTACATGAAATAATCAATTAAATGAAGATATTTCTAAGTAATTCTAAGTAATCTTTTTTTGTTTAACAGTGTTTTATATTTATGAAGTCAATTGTCATTTTTTTTATTTAATAAAATTAATTTTTTATTATATATTCTCAGTATCTTTTGTAGAACGTTTATTTTCGGCAATTGACACAAATTCTTCTACAAAAAATTCTTCTGCTTCTTGTCCTGAATGGAAAACTTTTGTTTGAACTAAAGTTTCTTCAGGAATAATATTGTTTAATTCTTCTATAGACTTCAATTTATTATCGGTATAATGATAGATTTTAGTTATTTTTCCTTTATTATCGAACAAAAATCTTTTTTCTATTTGACTAGGATTATTTGCACTATATTTATTCATTGTAACTAAAACATTTTTATCATTATATGTCATAACGTGAAACGGTATGAAAGTTTTAGTTTTTTGGTCATATACATTTAATATTTCAGTCTTTGTTTTATCTTCATTATAGATTGTAATGAATTCTGTTTGATTATTTTCATCTAAAGTAATTATTTTAAAGAGTTTATTATCTCGATATTCTTCTATTTTGTTATAATCATTATTTTGATCATTAAAAAAGATTTTACGTATTAATTCTCCGAATTTGTTAAAATATTCAATATGATCTATTTTTTCTTCGTTATTATTTTTAAAAACTATAACACTTTGAACAGTTTCATCAGTTAACTTTTGCAAAGAAGCATCGAAGTTTTTTGTTTTTGGTCGAAAGAATTTTGTTTGTAATTTTATATTATCTTTTAAAGAGTTTATTACAGGTTGTAATGATATTTTATTTTGATTAATTTTATTATAACTTTCTAATTGTTGATTATTAATTTTTAATTTTTCATTTTCCTCTTGTATTTCTTCATTATGAGCTAATACATTCATAATAAAAAACATTTGGCCTAATAAAATTATACAACTAATAAAAAATAATAATACTTTGTATAATGTGGTGTTTTTTTCGTTATTGGAGTTCATTTGTTTGAGTTTATCTCACTTTCTGATTATTTATATAAATATAATAAAATAAACTTAATTTGCGATAATAAACCATACACAATCCTATACTAAACGATAACAAACCATACACAATCCTAATAGATAAAATGTTTTAAATTTTAAACAAACGCAATCTAATTATAACAAAAAATAATATAATAATAAATATTAGTTATTTTAAAATTTAATTTTTTCAAAAGTATACTAAATGCGATTAAAATGTTTTATGGAGGCAATTATTTCAAATTATATTATTAGTTAAAAAAATTCATTTATGTAGTCATTATATGAATAATTATGTTTAAAATTTTTAAAATAATATTTAATTTATTTTTTTATTTATGTCTTAATGCATTATAATTTTAATTATTAGTTAAGTTAGTTATTAAAAAAAATTATTAATAATTTTAAAATTTTTATATTAAATATCTATTTTGTATTAATTTTATATTAATAGGTAATTAAAATTAAATTGATTGATATAATTGAAAATCAAATTATTAAAATTTATTTTGATATAAAAAATAAAATAATTTTTTTTAATTAAAATCGGAACTTATCTAAAAAGAATAATCATAATTAATAATTATTTATAATACTTAAAATCTCAAATCATAAATGATTTTCGACATTTTGATGATTATTATAATTAAATTTTTAAATTATAATTGCCTCATATATAAAAAAAATAAATACAAAATATTTTCTTTTTTTAATAAAAATACAATATTTTTAGCTTAAATTAAGTAGGTATATTGAAAAAACAATGCATTTTTATCGATGCAATAATTTTTAATTATATATAGGTATAAGATAAGAGATTATATTGTCAATAAAAAAATCAAAACATAATTCAAATAAATTGCACGTTTATAATATATTTTAGTAATTGTGATAGTATATTGAAATATAATTAAGAAGATTTTATTTTTGGATAATTTGTTTTATATGTTGGGAAAGATTATTATAATATGAAAAATATAATTAACAAAACAGCCAATTTATTAACGATATTTCGTATTTTTTTAGTTTTTTGTATGCTACCTTTTTTATATTTAAAGTTGCTAAAACACGAAATTGAAATTTTTAAAATTTATTTTAATATTATTTTTTTAGTAGCATCTATAACTGATTATTTAGATGGCTTTATTGCGAGAAAATTTCTTCAAACAACTATTTTTGGAAAATTTTTCGATCCTATAGCGGATAAATTATTAGTCATTATCTCTTCTTTTTATTTACTAATTTTATGTCAAAATAATAATTTATTACATCAAGATAATGAAAAAATTGTTAATTATGTTTTAAGTTTTTTAATCGTGACTATTATAAGAGATTTTATTGTTATGGGTATTAGATTATTAGCTTTTGAAAAAAAGCATATTATGACTCCTTCTTTTGGCGGCAAATTAAAAACTTTTTTAAATTTTATTTCCATTAGTATAATGCTTTTATCTGCTCAATTAGAACGTTTTTGTTTTCAATTATTTCCAAGATATAATTTAAAAATGTATTTTTTTATTAATATTATTTTAATTTTGAATATTTTTATAATTATTGTTTCTGGTATGGATTATATTTTAAAAAATTTTAAATTAATTTATACGAATTTTAATTCTAAAAATTAATTTTTATAGAAAATTATATTTTTGATAATATTGTTAAATTTTATTAAAATGATATATGTAGAGGTGATTGATCAAATGAGTAAAGAAATATTTAAAAAACCTCCTTTAACACAAACTATCTGTGAAATAGAGAAAATTTTCGGCAAAGGTAGTATTATGCAAATGAACTCCGATAAAGTAGAACCTATAGAATCTATTTCTACTGGTTCTTTAGGATTAGATATAGCTTTATCTATTGGAGGTTTACCTAGAGGTAGAATTGTAGAAATTTTTGGACCCGAAAGCGCTGGTAAAACTACTTTAGCTTTGCATGTAATAGCAGAAGCTCAAAAATCTGGAGGTACGGTTGCTTTTATAGATGCTGAGAATTCTTTAGATATTAATTATGCTAAAACTATAGGAGTAGACTGTAATAAAATGTTAATATCTCAACCTGATTCTGGAGAAGTTGCTTTAAATATTGCTAATTTGTTATTTGAAAAGAATGCTGTTGATCTAGTGGTAGTAGATTCTGTAGCTGCTTTAGCACCTTTAGCTGAATTAAATGGTGATGTCGGTGATTCTTACGTAGGTATACATGCTCGAATGATGAATCAGGCTTTAAGGAAGCAAAGCCATATCGTTTATAAATCTAATGCTATTCTTATTTATATTAATCAGTTAAGAGAAAAGGTAGGAATTACTTTCGGTAATAATGAAGTTACTCCCGGAGGTAAAGGATTAAAATTTTTTACATCTGTTAGATTAGATGTTCGAAAAACATCAGAATTAATTAAAGAGAATGATCAAGTTGTGGGAGTGAAAACTAATGTTCGTATTGTTAAATCTAAAGTTTGTTCTCCTTATAAAACCGTTAGTTTTGATATTTTATATGGCAAAGGTATTTCTAAAGTTAGTGAAATTTTAGATTTAGCAGTAAGTTTAAATTTAATTAAAAAAAATGGTATGTGGTATAGTTATAATAATCAACAAATTGGTCAAGGTAGAGAGAAAGCGCGAGAATTTTTACTAAAACATCCAGATCTTGCTCATGAATTAGAATTAACCATTCGTAAAAATTATAATTTAAGCAGTAATAATAAAAAATAAATGTTTAATTGAAATGCCTATTAGGCGTTTTTAATAATTGATTATTTAATTTTTTATTTTTCTTAATAAAAATTTAATATTTTTTAATTATAATTTTTATTTTAGAAAAGATTTTATTTATCATTCCTAGTATATAAATATTTTAAATTAATAAAAAATAAAAAGATTTTTTAAATAATTTAATATTCGGCTTTAGAAAAATATTTATATAAAATTTATTGGTTTCAGATGAGAATAAATAATAAAAAAAGTGTTTTTTGTTTGTTAAATTATTTTAGATTTTAATAAATTTTAAAAAGATAGGAATTAAATTAATATATGGATTTGAAAAAAATAACTTATCAAGGCGCTAATTGGAATAATTTAGATGATGATTTTACGCATCATTTTTATGAACAAAATTTAAGTCAATTTTGGCGCCCAGAAGATATTAGTTTACAAAGTGATTTACACGTTTGGAATACTTTATCTCCTTGGGAACAAAAAACCTATTCACGTAATTTATTAGTTTTAACTTTTTTGGATACTTATCAAGGGGATATTGGTATGCCTGTTTTAGTTAGAGCTTGTTTACCTGAAGAACATCAAAAAAAAGCTACTTTGAGTTTTATGGGAGCTATGGAAAATGCTGTTCATGCTAAAAGTTATTCTAATATTTTTATGACTTTTTTAAATAAAAATGAAATTGATGATTTATTTTGTTGGGGTATGAAACAAAAAAATTTACAGAATATTTTAAATTTAATTATTAATGTTTATGAAATGTTAGATCAAAAAATAGTTGTTAATAAAAATGATTATGTTTATTATAATAGTTATGAATTTCGCGAAATCAAATGGAAAGCTATGGTAGCTTCAGTATTTTTAGAAACTTGGTTATTTTATAGTGGTTTTTATTACCCTCTTTATTTTTATGGACAAGGTAAATTAATGCAAGCCGGAGAAATCATTAATTTGATTATTAGAGATGAAAGTGTTCATGGAGTTTATACTGGAAGATTAGCGAAAAATTTATACTCTACTTTTGATCCAGATCAAAAGAAAAAATTATATAGTTGGTTAGAAAATTTTTTATTTAAGTTATATCAAGAACAAAAAAAATTATCTTTTGAAATTTATCAGGAAATTAATTTAGTTGAAGATGTAAATAAATTTGTTCGTTATAATGCTAATAAAGCTTTATTAAATTTAGGTTTTGAACAATATTTTCCTTATGAAGAGATTAATCCTGTTATTTTAAATGGATTAAATACAGAAACGAAAACAATGGATTATTTCTCTATGAAAGGTAATGGTTATCAAAAAATGAAAACCGAAAGTTTAAAAGACGAAGATTTTATTTTTTAATTTTTTAAAAAATATATTAATGCTTATATTTTATCCGATTATAAAATAAAAAAAGAAGGTATAAAAACCTTCTTTTTTTTATTTCAATTAATTATTTTAGTTAAATTATTTTTTTTCAATATTTTTTAAATTTAATTTGGCAGGGATATCAGGATTCGAACCCGAACTCATGGTTTTGGAGACCATTATGCTACCATTAACATCATATCCCTAAATAAAAATAATTGGTACGGGTGACAGGACTCGAACCTGCAAGCTAAAGCGCTAGAATATGGATAGAAAACCATAATTATTATTCATATGGTTAGCCCCCATCCAAACCGGACAGGCATGTTTCCATGCATCCGGCTTTCCGAATTCAACATAATAAATTTTTTTATTCGTTTAGATTAAAAAAATATTTTTTTATTTAATTTATATTGCGCATTTATAAATTGTTTTATAGAAAACAAAAAATTATCTTTTTAAAAAGTGATAAAAAAATATTTTTATTATTTTTAATCTTTCTGCTTTCCTTCGCCTTGTGAATAGTTTTCCTATTCTCCCTGAGAGGGCATAAAACCTCCGACTACTATGTCAGCTCTGCAACCTTAACTATTTTATAAAAAATAATTTTAGGTTTTCCTAGGTAGCTATAAATTATAGGCTAATGATAAATAGCGGTTGGAGACTTATAATAGACAAAATTAATGATATAATTGAATTTTGTCTTGGTGTAGATAATTTAAAATAAATTTTTTTATTATTAATTGGTAATTATAATTACTTTAGGATCTGGGAGCAATTATATAATTATCTATTTAGGTTTTTGGAATATATCGTTTAACCATCCCTAAAGCTTTAGAACTGCGCCACCATTCTTTGCTCTTCACTTAATTTTATATTTGTTCAACCTTATTTTATCTTATTCTTACATTTAATTTAATTTTTTTAATAATAATTAAAAAAAACGATTTTATTTTTCATTAAATGCTTTATGAATATGCTATTGTCCCTTTTATTCTTTCGAATTCAGGTAAATTCATTGAATTACTTTTATTACCTTAAAAGTGAGGTGCCCATAAAAAATCCTCTTTAATTTACGCCCGAACTAGCGCCCTCCTAAGTCTAGTGCGTCTACCAATTCCGCCACACCCGCAATATGACTATTTTTTATTTTAAAAATTTTTAATTATTTCATTTATATTAAAGACAAAAATTTAGAAAAATTATGGCAGGCCCAGCTGGATTTGAACCAACGCATGACGGAGTCAAAGTCCGTTGCCTTACCGCTTGGCTATGGGCCTTTTATTTATAAAAAAATAAATTAATTAAACTTTGGGGCGGATGATGGGGATCGAACCCACGAATGTCGGCGCCACAAGCCGATGCGTTAACCATTTCGCCACAACCGCCACAAAAATTATTAAATATTTTAATTTCAAAATATAAAAATTTAATAACATTACATATTATACATGATTATAGATCAAAAAATATATAGAATATTATTTAAATTAAAAAAAATTATTTAAGTATTTAAAAAAATTGTTTTAAAATCAAATTATTGTTTTATTTGTTTAAATTGTTTTTGTTTTTCTATTAATAATGATTTGACAAATATTAAATCTTTGGGATCTATATATAAAGCTTTATTTTTGGAATCATAATAAGAATGAGAAACATTGTAAAAGTTATTACGATTTTCTATAGGCATATTATTTAACATAAATAATTGTATTTCGGCGAAATTTTCCATCCTATCAAAAATTTTTTTTAAACTTTCAGGTATTTGTTTTTTTAAGGCTTCATCAATAAATGTTAAGTCTATATTCTCTAATAAATTTTGAGATAATTTATTATTTGTTTTTGAAGTGTTATTTTTTGATTCTTGCTTAATTGACGAATCTTGATGATAAAATTTTGGTTTGGTTGTAATTTTTAATAATTCTTTTTCTAAATTATTTATCTGTTGTTTAAGCATCTCTTGTTCGAAGTAATTTTTTTGTTGTTGTAATTCTATTTTAGTTTCCATTTTATATTGATTTAATTCAAGACGAAAAGACTGTTCTTTATGTTTGTTTTCATTTTCTTTTCGATTAATTTCTAACATTTTCAATTCTATTAATGTTAAATTTTTATCTTGATATAATTCATTAGGAATTTGGTTTTGTATAGAGAAATTTGGTACTTCTGTTTTTGTATTTAATTCAGAGGTTTGATTATCTTTAGTTTTTTCTTCTTGGATGTTGAAAATAAAATGAAAATTTAGCAAAAAAATACGATATATAAATGTTAAAATTTTTCGCAATACTATCTTGATAATTTCTGAAAACATGAAAATAATTAAAAAATATATCCACCAATAGTTTTCAAAAGGAAATCGATTTAACCATTCTTTAATATTCATTATCATATTTATCATCAAATTATTGACACAACCTTCTGTATAATCATTGCCTTTTGACAATGTTATCTCAAATTTAATTTTTATTCATTTCATTGCGAAAATAACAAAGCAAATTTATCGAAAACTTATCATTTGATATAATATTATATTAAAGTTAATTTAAAAAATATTTTCAACTTAAATAACTTTCAGCACTATATAAGATAGTATTTAATTTTTTGATAATCATTGAATAGAAATTTGGTTTTGTTAACTTTTTATTACATTTATTTTCTTTTATTTGATAATTGATTTGTTTATATTGTTTTTATCGATTTCTACTATTACTATTAATAAATAATTCGTTGGAATGATTCAATTTTTTTTGTGTTATTTTTTTTTCTATTTTTATTATTCTATCATTAATATTTTTTATATCTTGATTGAAAATACTTAGAGTAGTAAAGTATTCTTGTAAAACGTTATTAATGGTTAGTTTATTTTTATTTTCTTGACATTTATTTACCCATTTCGCAAAATTTTTTTTTATTGTTGCAATTCTTTGTTTAACTAAAACTGCTTCTTGGTTTAATGAAATTAGAAGAATTGATATTTCATTCGTATTATTTTCATCATTTTGATTATTATTTAGAAGAATTATGATTTTATTCATATGATTTTCGGCATCTTGTATATCTTTTTTTATACTGTTTTCTGTAATTAGCTGTTTTTCAACATTCGGCTTTATTTCTTTAGTTTTCGATAAAAAAGGCCAATCAATATCAAAAAAAGCTTTAATATTATTTAATTTAGAATTGTATAAATTACCTTGTTTATTTATAAATACACCATAAAAATTAGTAACAAAAAGATTTAGTAATAATAATATAAACAATTTTTTTATTTGAATTTTTTTAAGCATTTTCGCTCCCTCAATGTTTTTATATATAAAAAATGCAAAACATATGTTCTATTTTTATTTTAAGATAAAAAACATAAATTTTATATAATATTTTAACATTTTTCCAATAATGTTTCAATATTTTAGAATATTTTGATAAAA
Source organism: Candidatus Phytoplasma australasiaticum subsp. taiwanense (assembly GCA_001307505.2). GTDB lineage: Bacteria > Bacillota_I > Bacilli_A > Acholeplasmatales > Acholeplasmataceae > Phytoplasma > Phytoplasma australasiaticum. Next base: position 429,592 of record CP040925.1, on the reverse strand, counting down.
AACTGAATATTGCACTTTAATGAAAAATAGAAATACAAAATTAGAGATTATTAATTTATATTTTTTAATCTTATAAAAATATTATTTTTAATTAAAAAAAATGAAAATTTTTTTTCGAAAATCTAAATAAGTTTAAATTTAAAATATTATTTATATTAAATTCCATTTAAGGTTTAAATTTATTTTAAAAATTTTAGATTATTTTTAAAAATAAAAATTTTATTATAATTTGCTAAAAAGAAGTTATATCTGCTTTAATCTCAGTTTGATTTTTTATGTGTTATAATTATTAACACATTTTTTATTTTTAGTTTACCATTTTCTAATTAATCTGATTTTAAAAAATTATTTAATTAAAGTTTTTATTAATCTGTATATTTATATTAATTTTTTTAATTAAGTTAAACAATAACCTGATAATTATTTTTATGAAATTGAAAAAAAATTAAAATTTTAAAATTATATTGTTATGATTTTTACTAAATTAATTATTAAATTGAATAATAAATAATAAAAAAAATAAAAGGAGAAAATAATAAATTTCATAAAATGAGCAAAAATGATAAAAAAAATAAAGAAAATTTAGGTGAATATAGTGCTTCTAGTATTGAAATTTTAGAAGGTTTAGAAGCTGTTCGTAAAAAACCAGGAATGTATATTGATTCTGTTACTATGAAAGGAGCATATCATTTAATTTGGGAGATTATAGATAATTCTATAGATGAAGCTTTAGCAGGTTATGCTACAGAAATCATTTTAAAAATTTTTCCAGATAATGTAGTTAGTGTTTCTGATAATGGTAGAGGCATTCCCGTTGATATTCATCCTAAAACTAAAAAATCAGCTGTAGAAACTATTTTAACTACTTTACATGCAGGAGGTAAATTTAAAAATGCTCCTAATTCCAAAAATTATAGTTATTCAGGTGGTCAGCATGGTGTAGGCGCTTCTGTAGTAAACGCTTTATCCACTTGGTTTACAGTGGAAATTTGTTTAAATGGCAAAATATATTATCAGAAATATGAAAAAGGCGTTCCTACTACATCTTTACAAATTATAGGTAACACTAATAAAAGAGGTACTAATATTAAATTTTTACCTGATGAAACTATTTTTCAAGATATAAAAAACACTCCTTATAGTTTAGATGTTTTAAAAAAACGAGTACAACAATTAGCTTTTTTAAATAAAAATGTTAAATTAATTATAGAAGATTTACGCCTTGAACCGCCTCAAATTATTAATTTTTATTCTAAAGGTGGTATTCAAGAATATCTTCAGTATCTAAATGAAAATAAAAAAGTTTTAAATCAACCTTTTTATCAAGAGAGTTCTGAAAATAATATTTTTTTAGAAATAGCTTTCCAATATAATGAAAATTATATTTCTAATATTTATTCTTTTGTAAATAACATACCTACACATGAAGGTGGAACTCATGAAGAAGGTTTTAAAATGGCTTTAAATAGAATTTTATCTAAATATGCCAAAGATAAAAATTTATTAAAGAAAGATCTTAGTTTCATCGGTGAAGATACTTTAGAAGGTATTACAGCTATTATTGCTTTAAAACATTATGATCCTTTATTCGAAGGCCAAACTAAAGCTAGATTAGGTAATTATGATATGAGACAATTTGTTTCTAAACATTTTGGTATTGCTTTGGAAAGTTATTTATTAGAGAATCCGCAAGAAGCTAAAAAAATTATTGATAAATGTTTATTAGCAGCTAAAGCTAGAGTAGCAGCGAAAAAAGCTCGTGAAATTACACGAAAAAAATCACCCTTAGACACTTTAAGTTTTGCTTCAAAATTAGCTGATTGTCGGACTAAAGATCCGTCTTTAGCGGAATTATATATTGTTGAAGGAGATTCTGCGGGGGGGTCTGCTAAACAAGGGAGAGATTCTTCTTTTCAAGCTATTTTGCCATTGAGAGGTAAAATTATTAACGTTGAAAAAGCTCGATTAAATAAAATTTTAGTTAACAATGAAATTATTTCTTTAATTCAATCTTTTGGTACAGGTTTCGATAAGGAGTTTAATATTTCGAAAGCGCGTTATCATAAAATTATTATTATGACGGATGCTGATGTTGATGGAGCTCATATAAGAACTTTATTATTAACTTTCTTTTTTAGGCAATTTAGACCTTTAATTGAAAATAACTATATTTATTTTGCTCAACCTCCTTTATATAAAGTGCAAAACAATAAAAAAATTTCTTATTTCTATACAGAACAAGATTTAAAAAATTTTATGAGTCGTAAAAATAATTCTCAAAAAATTGTTGTCCAAAGGTACAAAGGGTTAGGAGAAATGAATGCCGAACAACTTTGGGAAACTACTATGGATCCTGCCACTAGAACATTATTGCAAGTGAAATTAGAAGATGCAGTAGAAGCTGATAGAATTTTTACTATGTTAATGGGCGAAGAGGTTAGTAATAGAAAAATTTTTATTCAAGAGAATGCTACTTATGCTGACATAGATATTTAAGATTTTAAATTATAAAATATTATTTTACTTTTAAAGTAAATCTTAATTAATTTAACTCAATTTTTAATAAAAAAGGCGTGAAATATGATATTAAAAAAAACAAAAAAAAATGATAGTTTAAACGAAGAACACTCCTCTTTAGATTCTAAAATTAATTTTAATCGCGTTCAAGTCGTAGATATCAATGAAGAAGTTAAAAAATCTTTTTTAAGTTATGCTATGAGTGTGATCGTAAGAAGAGCTCTTCCTGATATTAGAGATGGTATGAAGCCTGTACAAAGAAGAATTCTTTATATAATGAATGATTTAGGATTATCTAATCAAGAACGTTTTAAGAAGGCTGCAGCTGTAGTTGGTGCTGTTATGGGTCGTTGCCATCCTCACGGAGATAATAGTATTTATGAAGCTATGGTTCGTATGGCACAAGATTTTAATTATCGTTATCCTCTTATTACTGGGCATGGTAATTTCGGTTCTATTGATGGAGATTCAGCAGCAGCTATGCGTTATACAGAAGCTAGAATGTCTAAAATAGCTATAGAATTAATTCGTAATATCGAACAAGAAACTGTTGATTTTATTGATACTTATGATGGTAACGAGAAAGAACCTACAGTTTTACCTGCTTTATTTCCTAATCTTCTAGTGAACGGTTCTACTGGTATCGCTGTAGGTATGGCCACCAATATTCCTCCGCATAATTTTAAAGAAGTTATTAATGCTCTAATTGCTTTTATAAATAATAAAAATATAGAAACTCAAGATTTAATGAAATACTTAAAGGGACCTGATTTTCCTACAGGAGGAGAAATTTTAGGAGCTGAGAATTTAAAAAATATTTATAATACTGGAAAAGGACGTATTTTTATCAGATCTAAAACGCAAATAATTCAAAATGATAAAAATAAAAATTCTATTGTAATTACTGAAATACCTTTTCAAATTAAAAAAAGTAGTTTAATTGAATCTATTGCTTTTTTAGCTAAAGAAAAAATTATAGATGGAATTACAGATTTAAGAGATGAATCTAATCGCCAAGGTATTAAACTTGTTATTGATTTAAAAAGAGATGTTAATCCTCATGTAGTACTCAATAATTTATATAAAAATTCTCAGGTACAAGTCTCTTTTAATTTTAATATGATTGCATTAGTAAAAGGGGTTCCTAAATTAGTTAATTTAAAGCAAATGTTAAAAGAATTTTTTGATTTTCGAATTAATGTTATTCAACGTCAAAAACAATTCGAATTATCTAAAGCTCTTAAAAAACAACATTTAGTAAAAGCTTTGATTATAGCTTTGAATGATATTGATCGAGTAGTTAGATTGATTAAATCTTCATCCAATTCTAAAATGGCACAAATACAATTAATGGAAAAATATCAATTAGATGAACTTCAAAGTAAAGTTATTTTAGAAATGAGTTTACAAAAAATTACTAATTTAGAAATAGAAAAAATTAAACAAGAAGATACAGAATTATCGTTAAAAATTTCAGAATGCCAAAATATTATTAATTCTATATTGTTAAAAGAACAAATTTTAAAACAAGATTTATTAAATTTACAAAAAAATTTCCAAGATGGACGCAGAACCGTTATTAATATGGAAAATCAAGATTTAGATATAGATAAATCTTCATTAATTGAAAAAGAAAAAATTTTAATTACTATTACTCATAAAGGGTATATTAAACGTTTAAATTTAGATACTTATAAAAAACAAAACAAAGGCGGTAAAGGTGTTATAGGTATTACTATGAATCGAGATGATTTTGTAGAACATTTTGCTATAACCTCTACTCATGATTATCAATTGTTTTTCACTAATAAAGGCAAAGTGTACCAAATTAAAGGTTATGAAATAGCTTCTTATTCGCGCCACGCTAAAGGTATTCCGTTAGTAAATTTAATACCTATGGCTAAAGGTGAATTTTTAACTACTTTGACAAGTGTAACAGAATTTAATAAAAATAAAGATTATTTAGTATTAGTGACAAAAAAAGGATTTATCAAAAGAAATCGTATTCAAGAGTATGCTAATATTCGTTCTAATGGCAAAATAGCTTTTGCTTTAAAAAAAGATGATGAAGTATTAGCAGTATTAAAAACTTCTGGTCAACAAGATATTATTTTAGCTAGTTCTGGTGGTAAATCCATTCGTTTAAAAGAAAATTCAATCCGAACAACTAATCGTAAAAGTTCTGGAGTTATTGGTATGCGCATGGATAAAGATGAACAAATTGTAGGAGCAGCTGTTGTTTGTCATCCGGAACAAGATATTTTGGTAGTAACAGAATTTGGTTACGGAAAAAAAACTCAAGCAAGTTTTTATAAACCGCAACAACGAGGAGGTAAGGGTGTTAAAACTTTAAAAATCACTGATAAAAAAGGTCATTTAGTCGCTTTAAAAACCATTTTTCCAAATGAAGAATTAATTTTAATTTCTCAGTGCGGGCAAGTTATTCGTATTGAAGCTAATAAAGTTTCTACTACTAAATCTAAAAACACTGAAGGAAATAGATTATTTAAATTAAAAGATGATGATAAATTACTTAATTTAGTAGTTGTCCAGAAACAAGAAGATGATGATTCAATAGATGAAAAATCTATAATTATTAATTAGATTAAAATTTATCGACTATTGTTTTTTTGATTAAATAATTTTAATATATTTATTAAAATTGATTATTATAAAATGGTTAAAATTATTATATATATTATAAAATTATATAAAATTTCATTTAAATTAACTAACTACTTTACTGATTTATTAATTTGATAATTATTAGTTAATAAAAAATAAATTTATATAACATGAACTCTGATCAATTAATTATGATTTATTAAAAAACTTATTTCATTTAGAAATAACAAAGATATCGGAAATATGATCTTTATGGAAATATATATTGTTCTAGTTATGTAATAATTAATTACGAATATACCATTTAAGCGAAAATACTCTTTCTAAATTGATTTGATAGTAATAATTTTATCTCCCGATTACAAAATGGAATTAAAAATGACATTTATTTATAATAAAATATCTTTAAAATCGGCACAAACTAAATTAGCTGGTATTTTTTTAGCCAAAAAAATTTTATCTACAAATCGATACAAAAATAAAAAGAATATTGTGTTTATTCATGGTTCGATGGGTTTAGGTAAAACTATTTTTGTAAAGGGTTTTGCTCAGGAATTAGGAATTTTAACAATTAACAGTCCTAGTTTTAATTTATTTAAAAGTTATAATTTTAATAATAAAACATTGTTTCATATGGATCTTTTTCGTTTAGAAAATAATAGTAAATTAATTTTTTTATTTGAAGAGGTATTGGAATATTTAGAACTAGGTGATATTATTTTAATAGAATCAACTTATATAAATGATGAAATTGATAAATTATGGGATTTTAAAGTTGAAATTAAATTTTTAAAAGATAATAGTAGAGGTATTTTAATAAAACAAAAAAATGTTAAATATTAATAAAAAAGGTTTTGATAAAACAAAGATATACAATAATTCGTTATTTTTTAATAAAAATATTTTAATTATAGATACTTCAACAGATATGCAAATAGTGATTTTAACATATGAGCAAAATATTATTGATATATGCTTTAATGTTAAATCTAAAAGTTTTGTATCTTGTATGATGCCTTTGATTAATAAAATTTTAAAAGCAAATTCTGTAGATTTATTTAAAATAAAAAAAATTATAGTAGGTTGTGGTCCTGGTTCTTATACTGGTACTAAAATAGGCGTTTTAACAGCCAAATTATTATCTTTAGAATTAAATATTCCTTTGTTTAAAATTAGCAGTTTATTATTACTTTCTAGCGGTTTTGAAAAAAATCCTTTAACTCCTAAAATAAAAATTAATGAGGATTATTTTTACGCAATTAGCTATCAACACAACAAAATTATTTTAGCAGAATCAAGATATTCTACGGATTTGCTAGTTAATTATCCTAATCATATTTTATTAAATTCTTTAAATTATAAAATTGCTTTGAATAAATTATTTAATTATTTAAATATCGTTGATAATCCTCACGAATTATTGCCTAATTATTATTGTTCTAATTGGGAGGATTAAAGTAAGTTCATAATTCGCTATTTATATATGATATTTCATATATATAAATTAATTGTATCTAACACATATAATAGAATTATGTAATAACTTTGATCTCTTTAAAAGCAACCACAAAAGGTTTAAACTAATAGCTGTTAGGTTCAAAAGAAAAGTGAAATTTATATTAGTTGTTAGTTTAATTCTAGAATGGGAATATTTTAAAAAAACCTGATCATGACAAAAGGTAATAACCTTTACATGGCCACAGAGTTTCAATATCTTATAATAATGTTTTAATTAAAATTTTAATAGAATATAAAATATTTATATTAATTTATCGGACGCCAAAGAGGCCTAAATTTCGCGCTATTTAACCAATAGCCAGGGCCGATAAACCCTGAAAGGAGATGGTCGGTTTAGTAAACGAAAGAATATTAAATTATAGCAGACTATAAAAAGCGGGTTGCGACGAAAGCAAATTAGTCAAGATGACTCCGCCACCGAATAATTCGATGGAGAAGCCTGAAAGGGCCTAAGAAGGAAACTGAGGTAATCTAATAAACTGTTCCGGAAGTTGCTTAAACGGACAGTCCAGAAGCTGTCAATATTTACGATATGTATTGGACAGTTTATCAGATAGAGGAAACCTGGAATCAGCCTCTTAACGAGGATACTTCCCCTAAGGAATTAAGGTTGAAATTTAGCGTAACTTGGAGTATCCTAAAACTGAGTAATTAAGTTTACTAATCCGGAAATAAAAGCCTGGATGGTCAAGGATAAAGCATCTTTTTAGTAGTCATAAGGGTAAACCTAAATTTGGAATAATTTAGTTAATCGTCTTACCAAGAAGAGAGTTAATCACTCTTATAGGGCGAAAGAAGAAAGTAATTTGCTAGTTATTCAATGGTATCGGGGAAGGAGTTGATATTATGTCAACAACGGTTTCACCAGAAACTAAACTTTTACGAACATTGAGTAAAATTCAATATCGTTCAACAAATGACGGCTCCTTAAAAAGAGAACTCCAGCAGGGAATGAATAACTTTTATAACACATTAACAGCATTTAATAAAATTGCGATTAACAAAAAAGCGGGTACACCCGGAATCGACAATAAAACCATCGATGGAATCAATCTGGAAAGATTAAAAAGATACCATCGGGAATACGTCAACAATGGTTACCACTCAAAACCAGTTAAAAGAATCTTCATTCCTAAAGATAATATAAAAACTAGACCTTTGGGCATACCGACCATCAAAGATAGATTGATACAAAAATGCCTGGAACAACTCTTAACTTCCTATTTCGAAAATATCTTCTCAGAATGGAGTTTTGGATTTAGAACCAAAAAATCTGGTCATGACGCTATCAAACGCGTCAAACAAAGATTTAAAGGAATTGATTACCTTGTCAAAATTGACTTAAAAGGCTACTTTGATACCATCAATCATGAGATTCTGATGAGAACCTTCAATCAGTTCATCAAAAAGCATAAAACGCTCGCAACCATTAACAAATGGCTGAAAGCCGGTTTCACGAAAGAGGACATCAAATACGAATCTTTATCGGGGTCTCCCCAAGGAGGGATTATCTCCCCCTTGTTGGCGAATGTATATTTACATTACATTGACCTGAAAATGGAAGAACTGATTAAAGAAGGAATACCGATTAGGAAGAAAATAACCCAGAATATAGGAAAGCATGGCTTAGAAACCAGCACCATAAATTGGGGTTTGATAGTTCTATCAACCTAAATCCAAAACCAAGAGTTGAATATATCCGTTATGCTGATGACTTTATTATTGGCATTAAAGGCGAATATGACCAAGCCGAAAGAATCAAAGACCAAGTAACGCAATGGCTAAAGCAGGACCTGAACCTTACTGTTAGTAAGGATAATTCCAAAATTGTTAAAGCCAATAAAGGAACGAGGTTGCTATCCTACATGATCAAGGTCAACCCCACCAATAAAAAACGCTGGCAAGGAAACGGAAAACGTCAATTGCTAAAGTTCGAAAGAAATGTAAAATTGGTTCAACTTGGGGGATTGCTTATATTAACAAAAGGGAAACCCAATACGAACCATGGAATGTTTACACTTGGGACAAAATTAAAAAAATGCGTAATTATAAGGGAAATCCCGATATTACCATCAATAAGTATATTTTCCAAGGTTGTACCCATCTAACTGACCGTTTAAAGGCGGAATGTTGTGAGAATTGCGACAAAACAACCCAACTTCAAATTCATCACATTGGGATGGTCCGCAATGCGCATCACCAAAGTATCATGAATCAAAGAACAAAGGTACTGTGTAAAGATTGTCATCGCAAGATAACCAATCAACAAATACACGATATCAGAAAGAATAAGAACAATAAGAATAAATAGCTAATCAACCGCGAGGGGAAATTAGTTCTCGCAAGAGAGTAAATTATGGAAAGCCGGATGCTGGGAAACTTGCTTGTCCGGTTTGGACGGGGGCTGATTGTAAATAAAAAAGCAAAAATAAATCGCTGAATAAAACGCAATTAATCTATCCGTATTATAAAATAATATTTTTATATTAAGTTTAATTGTTATTTTTGTTTTATTTCTCAATAAAATTAATTAAAGTATAAAATTAAATATTCTAAATTTTTTTATTTAATTAAAAAAATATTTTTTAAATAAAAAATCAATTAAATTTCTCATTGTTTTTAAAAAAATATATATTTAAAATATGAAATTATTTTTTTAATTTACAATGAGATTAACTATTTATTTAATATTTATCAATAAATAGAAAAAATATAATAAATATAAAAAAAGGTTTTCTAATTATGATTATTTTATCTATTGAAACTAGTTGTGATGAAACTAGTATCGCTATTACTCAAGATGGAAAAAAAGTATTAGCAAATGAAACTTGTTCGCAAATTAAATGTCATCAAAAATATGGTGGTGTAGTTCCTGAAATAGCTTCTAGAAAACATTTAGAAGTGATAACATATCTTTTACAAAAAACTTTTGTTGAAGCAAAAATAAACCCTAAAAATATAGATTTAGTAGCAGTAACTCAAGGTCCAGGATTAATAGGATCGTTATTATTGGGTGTTAGTGCTGCCAATACTTGGTCTTATATTTATAAAAAACCTTTAATGGGAGTAAATCATTTAATGGGTCATATTTACTCTGTTCAAATAGAACATGAGATAGAATTTCCTGCTTTAGCTCTAATTGTTTCAGGAGGACATACAGAATTAATTTATTTAAATAATCATTTTGATATACAGAAATTAGGAGCTACTTTAGATGATGCTGTTGGTGAAGTTTATGATAAAGTTGCTAAAAATTTAAATTTAAATTATCCTGGTGGTCCTATTATAGAAAAACTCGCTCTTAAAGGCGAATCTGTTTTTAAATTAACATTACCTTATATTAAAAATAATAATTTGGATTTTAGTTTTTCAGGATTAAAAAGTCAAATTATTAATTTAATCAATCAAAATAGTCTTAATATGTCTAACAAATTTATTTATGATATATGCGCTTCTTTTCAAAAAGTAGTTATTGAGGTTTTATTAATTAAAATAAAAAGAGCTTTAAAAAAATTTCCTACTAAAAACTTAATTTTAGTAGGAGGTGTAGCTTCTAATGCTAGTTTAAAAAAGAGATTTTTTCAAGAATTTCCTGATTTAAGATTATTAATTCCAAGTGTAAAGTTTTGTACAGATCAAGCTGCCATGATTGGCATTGCAGCTTATTATCAATACAAATTCAAAAAGCCTAAAGAATTGTATAGTTATAATTTAACAGGATTAGCTGATTTAAATTCTTTTTTTTAATAACTTTTTAAATAATATTTGTAATTATTAAAATTAAACTTTAAAAAAAATATTTAGGAATATATTTATATTTTTGGATAGGTTCATAGTATGCAATCCATTCGTGATTATAATTTGTGACTATAAAAGGTTCTGTGGTGATAATTTGTCTTTGATCTAAATACACACCGTTTTTAATTAATCTTATCAAATAATCATTTAAAATAATTTTTTGATAATTTTTAAATAAAATTTTAATATCTATTAAATTAGATAAAGAAATTTGATTCATTAAAGTAGCTTTTTGTAGATCATATATACCAATTCTAGTTCTTTTTAATTCTTTTAGTGCACCATAAGTATTCATTTTTTCACCAATATCTCGAATTAAACTTCTAATGTAAGTTCCTTTAGATACATCTACTTGAAATTTCGCCTCTTGTTTGTGCGGATTATATGAAATTAATTTTAAATTTGAAATTGTTACTTTTCTAGGTGGAATATCAATATGTTTTTGTTTTCTAGCTAAATTATACATTTTTTGACCTTTAATTTTAATAGCAGAAAACATTGGGGGAGTTTGCCAATATTGTTTATTATTAAAATAATCAAAATTTTTTTTTACAATATTTTCTGGTAAAATTATTTCTTTTTTATCAATTAATTCTCCAGAAATATCTAATGTATCATAATTTTTATTAAATAAAGCAGTTCCTTGATATTGCTTATTTAAATCATTAAATAAAAATGCTAATTTTGTTGCTTTATTAATATAGGGATAGATTATTTGCGTTTCCATATCAGAATTTATCCTTCTGATATTTATTACAAACAGCCTCCCTCTAAACCGGACGAGCAAGTTTCCCAGCATCCGGCTTGCCATAATTTGTCCTTTTTATAAGGCTAACTTGGTGTTGCCACTAGTTAGTTGTTGTATTATTAACAGCAAATTACTGACTTCTTTCGCCCTATAAAGGTGGTTAACCTTCTTCTCGGGAGGGCAATTATCTTTGTTATTCCAAACAAAGTTTTAGTTCTTCCGACTACTAAAAAGTCGCTTTATCCTTGGGCCATAAGAATTTTACTTCTTATAATGCTCCTGTTAAGAACTGACCTTTAGGATTCTCCAAGTTACTCTAAATATCGACCTTGATTCCTTAGGTGAAGTAACCACTATTATTTTGGTGGTGAGATTCCAGGTTTTCTATAGATAAACCATCCAATTCGTGATAATATTATTGATGGACTCTGGACTGATCGGTTACAGTAGTTTACAAGTCAGGGTTAATATTACATCTTCTTAGCTTCTTAGGCCCTTTCAGGCTTATCCTTAGAATCATTCGGTGGCGGTATCTTATTGACTAACTACTTCATCGCAATCCGCTTTTAAGAACTGCTGTAATTCTTTATTGTTTCCTTTAAAGAACCGTTCTTATCCTGTCAGTGTTTATCGCACTGGTGATTGGTTAAATCACACGATATTTAGGCATCTTTGGCGCCCTATCACAATTAACAAACCTTCTGCTAAAGGATCTAAAGTACCTGTGTGACCCGCTTTTTCTAAATTTAATTTTTTTTTGATAAATTTAACAACATCATGTGATGAAATACCAGAAATTTTATTTATTAAAAAAAATCCATTCATTTTTTATGGACCATTTACTTTCTTTTTTATTTATATTTTCAGAATTTTTTATCAAGTAATTAAAATTATAAATATTGACTTTTTTATTTTAAATGATTAAATCATTTTATAATATTATTAATCATCTATATTATTTGTTAAAAAATTTAATAATTCTGTTAAAGATAAATAACCTACATTTTTTTTTATTAATTTCCCGTTTTTGTATAGCATTAAACTAGGATAACTTGTAATATTATATTTCTTAGCTAATTCATAATTCTCATATCCATTAATTTTGATAATTTCGATATCTGGTTTTTCTTTTTTGATTTGTTCTAAATGAGGCATTAATTTTTGACATGGAGGACAATTTGTTAAAAAAAAATCAATTAATAATAATTTATGTTTATTTTTAATGATTAATGTATCTAAATTTTCTATAGAATTTTTCATTATTTATTCCTTTAAAATCCTTTTCTTTATATTTTTTAATATAATAAATATTATTATTAAGTAAAGATAATAACTTTTTTTATTTTTTTAATTTTTTTATGTAAATTAATTATTAATTTTAAAATTAATTTACGCTTATATATTATAATGATTTAAAGGAAATTAATATTTTATTAAATATAATTATAAATTTACGTTTTGTATGTATTATTAAAAATTTATTTTAACTATGTAATTTTACAGAAATTTTTTTGGTATAAAAAAATTTAATTTAATCAAAAAAACTCGGAATTATTAATTTTTTTGATAAAATTTAATATGTATTGATCTTTATTATTAAAATAATATATGTTAAAATATTTTTTTAATATATGAATCTTTTTATAATTGAATTATAATTATTAGATAAAAAGGTTTTTAATATATTAAATAATTTAATTATATTCATATATTTAAATAAGTTTTATAATATTATTTTTATATAATTATATAAATAAATTCAAAAAAGTTTTTATCTTTATTATTTTGGTTTTTTAAAAAAGTGATTTGCTAGGTGATGAATAATGAAAAGTGAATATATAAACAATGATTTTGTGAAATACCATTTCGAGATCAATCCTCAAGAGTTTGAATTTTTTTTACAGAAATCTTTTGATAGTGTTAAAAATGATATTAAAATTAAGGGGTTTCGCAAGGGTTTTGTAACTAGATTATTATGTGAAAAACATTTTGGTGAAAGATTTTTATATCAAAAAGCTATTACATTTTTAATTGATAATAAAATAAATGAAATTTTAGCCAAAGATAAAAAAAAAATTATGGGTCAACCTGAATTAGTTGATTTTGATTTAAATAAGATAGAACGAGATCATAATTTTAATTTAATAATTAAATTTGCTTTAAAACCAAAAATTGAGTTATGTGATTATAAATCTATTAATGTAAATAAAGATCAAGGTGTTATAGTAACTGAAGAAGAAATAGATAAATCTATTCGAAATTGGTTAAATATGGCATTTAAAGAACAAGGCTTTAAAATAGATAATAAATATTGTCAATATTTTTTTGATTTAGAAATAAGAAATAAAAATATTATTTTATTTAATGAAAATGATATTTGTTTGTATGGTTCTGATCAGCAATTCGATAACATTATTAATTATTTATCTTCTCATATAATAGGCATGAAAGAGAAAGAAACTCGCAATTTAAAAATTAAATTTCCTGATACATTTGCAAATTTAAAGTTATCTGGTCATAATTTAAAAATTAAAGTTTTTTTAAACAGAATTAACGTTATATCTGATATTGATTTAAATAATGATTTAATTAATCAATTAAATTTATCTAAAAATTTTCCTGATATTAAAAATTTAAGAGATTATTTTAGAACACAATTGCAATTTAATAAAAAAGAAGTTTTGAAAAAAAAAGAAATACAAAATATTTTGGAGTATTTATTAAAAAATTCGATTATAAATATACCTCAATATTTATTACAAAACTACATTTCAACAACCGAAAAACAAATATGTGAACAGTTAAAAAATAAAGATCCTCACTTAAAAGAATATTTACAGCAAAATAACTTGTCAGAAACAGATTTTAAAAAACAAATGTCTGAAGAAACGATTAAAAAATTAAAAATAGAATTTTTGTTGGAAGAAATCGCTATTAAAGAAAACATTCGGATTTTAGATAATGAAATTCAAGATTTTTATCAAAAATTATTTCGTAGTTCTAATATGCAAAATTTAGAAGATTTTCAAAAAAAATATAATATAGATTATATTAAGACAACTTTATTACAAAATAAAGTTATAGATTTTTTATGGAATAATTGTTCTGTTAATAAAAATTCTTAACATAATTATTATGTAAATGATTATTTTAAATATTTAAATTATTTTTTTATATTAATATTAAATATTAATAAATTCTTATTATAATAGTTTAATTTTATTTTCAAAAGAGAGGCAAGTAATGAATAAAAAAATTAAATTAACTCAAATCGAAGATGATCATAAATTCGAATATATTGATGGCGTTGAGGTTCCTTTCGAGTTACCTGCAATTATTGTGCGTGATGTGATACCTATTCCCAACAATGATTTTAGAATAGAGATAGGGCGTGATTTCTCAATCAATGCTTTAAAATATGCGGAAAAAACTAAATTTCCTTATGTAGTTATTTTGCCTCAAAAAATATTTGCTTTAGAAGATCCTGAAATAGTAGATATTGCAGAATATGGGGTTTTAGCTCGAATTGTGGCTTCTGTTAAAATTCTTAACAGTTCTATTTATAAAGTTAAATTCCGTTTATTAAAAAGAATTAAAACAACTTTTATTTCTAAAAAAGATAATTTTTTTAATGTTAAATATATTCCGGTAGCTACCGAATTAAGCGATGATATAAAAAAAGAAGAAGCTTTGATTAAATTAGTTATGGAGCAGATAACTTCTAATACAAGTCAATTTTTATTTATATCTGAAAATAATTTGCTAGAACAAATTCAAAGTGGTATTGATACTGAAAAAATAGCTGATTTAATTACTTTTGCTTTAAAAATTGATGAAAAAGAAAAATATAAATATTTACAAGAAAAAAATTTAAATAATAGATTGTTTTATATTTTACAAGACATTCATAAAAAGATTGATATTATCGAATTAGAAAATAAAATAAATGAAGAAGTAAAACGTAGTATTGACGAAAATCAAAAAGAATTTTATCTGAGAGAAAAAATACGTGCGATTCAAAATGAATTAGGTGATAGAGCTAAAAAAGAAGAAGAGATAGAAACCTTAAGATCACAAATTAAAAATTCTAAAATGCCTGTTAATATTAAAGAAAAGGCGTTACAAGAATTGTCTCGTTATCAATCTATTTCTTCAGCAGTAGCCGATTCGTTTGTTATCCGGAATTATTTAGATTTTTTAATAGCTTTACCTTGGGGCAAAAAAAGTAAAGATATTAATAATCTAGAAAAAATTCGTACGGTTTTAGAAAAAAATCATTATGGTTTACAAGAAACAAAAGAACGTATTTTAGAGTATGCTGCTGTTAAAATTATGACCAAACATAATGCTCAAACAATATTATGTTTAGTGGGGCCTCCGGGAGTAGGCAAAACCACTTTAGCTATTTCTATTGCAGAGGCTTTAGGACGTAAATTTGTTAAACAATCTTTAGGAGGTTTACAAGAAGAAAGCGAATTTAAAGGTCATAGAAGAACTTATGTTGGAGCCATGCCTGGACGTATTTTAGATGGTATCAAAAATGTAGGAGTTATCAATCCTGTATTTTTATTAGATGAAATAGATAAATTGGTAAATAATTTTCATCATAATCCAGAATCTTCTTTATTAGAGATTTTGGATCCTAATCAGAATAAAACTTTTGTAGATCTTTATTTATCGGAGCCTTTTGATTTATCGCAAGTATTATTTATAACTACTGCTAATGATATTAGTAACATTTCTGCTCCTTTAAGGGATAGATTAGAAATTATCGAATTAAACTCTTATACAGAAAAAGATAAATTGAATATCGCGAAGCAACATTTAATTCCAAAACTTTTGAAAGAACATGGTTTAAAATCAACACAATTTTCTATTAGTGATTCTGCTTTAATTAAAATCATTAGAAATTACACTAAAGAAGCTGGAATCAGAAATTTAAGTCAAAAAATAGCAACTTTAATTCGTAAAACAATTAAAAATATTTTAATTAAAAAAATAACTCACGCTAACATTAATGAAGATAATTTAGAAGAATTTTTAGGAAAAATTATCTATTATGATTTATTAACAGAAAAAAAACCTCAAATAGGTGTTGTTAATGGATTAGCTTACACTACTGTAGGCGGAGATGTTTTATCTATTGAAACTACTTGTTATCCTGGAAAAGGCAAGTTAGTTTTAACAGGTCATTTGGGTAAAGTTATTGAAGAGAGCGCTATTACTGCTTTTAGTTTTTTAAAAGCTAATGCTCAAAAATTAGGAATCGATTACGATATCTTTGATAAAAAAGATTTTCATATTAATTTTGTTGAAAGCGCTATACCTAAGGATGGGCCTTCCGCTGGTGTAACAATAGCTACATCTTTATTTTCTGTTATGACTAGTCAAAAGGTTAAAGAAAATATAGCTATGACTGGAGAAATTAGATTAACTGGTGATGTAATCGCTATAGGTGGATTAAAAGAAAAAGTTTTAGCCGCTGATAGAATAGGGATAAACGTTGTTTTTATTCCGAAAGCTAATTCAAAAGACATTGAGGATATTCCTGAAGAAGTTCGTAATAAATTAAAAATTATAACTATTCAAAATGTTCGAGATATATTCGCAGAAGCTTTTATTTCTTCCGTTATTGAGAGATAAATATAATTCCGCTATTTAACGCATAGCCTGGAGTGATAATCTCCAGAGGTCACGTAAACACTGTAAGGTGGGCTTGATTAATTGTCTCGAAAGAGTAATTAATAACAGCAAAAGCACGCAAGCGCGATGAGACGAAATATCTAGTCAATAAGTCAGTGCCAGACCAGAAGTTAAGGAGAAGGTGAAAATCCCTAAGCGGTTAAGTAGCGTGGTAATCTGTAAACATTCTGGTAAGATATTGACACCAGGATTAGGAAAGATATATAATATAAAAACTTTGGTATTATATATATTATCAATATGGTTAAAAAACTAACCCTTTTCTACACTAATTTCATTAAAATATTGTTATTAATATTTTTATGAATGCTCCGGCAACAATTGTAAACTTCGCCTAACACTTCTCGTAGAATTATGTCGTAACTTTGATCTCCCTAAAAGCACCACCAAAGGGTTAAAACTAACAGCTGTTAGGCTCAAGGGAAAAGCGAAACTTACAGTAGTCGTCAGTTTAATTCTAGAATTGGAATATTTTAGAAGAACCTGACCACGGCAAAGGGTAATAACCTTTACATGGCGAAAGAGTTTCAATATCTGTAATCAGATATTAGGCGCCGGATGCTTGGAAACTTGCTTGTCCGGTTCTGTGGGGGGCTAATTGCGAATATTAAAGTTAAATTATCAATGTACTTTCTAAACCGAGTTAATCTATCCCGATTTAAAATTATTAAAAAAAGGTGGTATTATGTTTGCATTACCCAATTATATTATCTATATTATATGTATTATTATTATTATTAGTGTGCTTTTTTCTTCAGAAACAGATGTAACTGATGTGTTTGCCGAACAATATGGAACTTTTAAAAGTAATAAGAGTATAGATAAATTTAATCGTTT
Source organism: Candidatus Phytoplasma australasiaticum subsp. taiwanense (assembly GCA_001307505.2). Lineage (GTDB taxonomy): Bacteria > Bacillota_I > Bacilli_A > Acholeplasmatales > Acholeplasmataceae > Phytoplasma > Phytoplasma australasiaticum. Next base: position 411,846 of record CP040925.1, on the reverse strand, counting down.
TATTAGTGTTTTGATTTTAATTCTCTTTTTACAATTATTTATGCAACAATCAATATTATGATTATTTAAATAATAGTTTATATATTAATAGGATTAAAATCATTCTCAATATGCAAAAAATATCCATTTTAGTATATTTTTTATATCTTTTTATTGTAATTTATGTTATAATAAAGCAACGTATTGATTAGATGATTTTAATTTTGTGGATGTAAATAAAATTATTTACTTATTTACTGAAAAAATGAAATTAATAAACTGTTTACTGATATATTAAAATGATAAAAAAAGGAGAAATAATAATTACATGCCAAAAGTTATTACGCGCGAAAATGAACAAATTGAAGATGCATATAAACGTTTTAGAAGAGAAGTTTCTAAATCGGGTATTACCGCTATAGTTCGTCAAAGAGCATTTTTTATCAAACCTAGTGTAGCTAGAAAAATGCGTGCTAAAAAATTTCAATCAAAAAAACGTTAATAAAATAGTTTTTTATTTTTATCAAAAACTTTTTTTATTTTAGATAAATTTTTAGATAAATTATAAATTTTTTCAGTTTTTATTTTTATTTATTAAAATTGCAAAATATAAATGGCGATAATAAATAAAAGCAAATTCTGAATTTATTTTTTGTGATTATGCAAATTTAGCAAATTTTGATTTTTGGATAAGATTTGAATTATGGATGTTAAAATAATAAATAATACTAATTTTGAAATTAATAATTTAAGTATTGTTTTGACGCAAATATTTCAAAATTTGGATATAGGTAAAAAAATGAATATTATTTTTGTTAGCGACAAATATATGAAAAAAGTTAATAATTTTTATTTAAAAAAAAATTATACTACTGATGTTTTAGCTTTTAATGATTATACAAATGATATTTCTTTAGGTGATATTTTAATTGCTTTACCAAAAGCTTTTAAACAAGCTATCCAGCATAATATTCGTGATGAACAAGAGATTAGTTTTTTGGCTTTACATGGTTATTTTCATTTAAAAGGTTATGAAGATAAAACAGAAGAATCATTATGCGAAATGATTGATTTACAGCAAAAAATCTTAAAAAAACATAATTTACATTTTGATTATTATTAAAATCAAAAAATTTTATTAGGCTATTTTATTTATAAAAAAGGAGGGGTATTTTGTTTAAATCAGGATTTATTTCTATTATTGGTAATACTAATGTAGGAAAATCTACCCTTATTAATGCTTTAATTAATCAAAAAATATCTATAACTAGTTATAAGTCTCAAACTACACGGGATGCTATTATAGGTATTGATACTTCTTCTTGTTATCAATTTATTTTTATTGATACTCCTGGTTTACACGCGAATAATAAGTATTTATTAAATAAAATGATGTATCAAGTAACTTTAAAAAGTTTAAATGAAGCTGATGTTATTTTATTGGTAGTAGATCGGGAATATAAACAAACTTCTCGAGAACAAAAGTTTTTAGATCTTCTTAGAAAATATAATAAAAAAATTATTTTAGTAGTTAATAAAATGGATTTGTATAAAAAAATAGTTATTGATAAAATTATTTTAAGTTATGTTAAAAAATTTAATTTTGATGCCGTTGTCCCTATATCATCTATTAACAACAATAATAATAATATAAATATTTTAAAACAACATATTTTAGAATTTTTACCTGAAGGCGAAAATTATTATCCATCTCATATTAAAACAAATATAAACCAAAATAAATTTATATCGGAACTTATTAGAGAAAAAATTCTTTATTATTTGCATCAAGAAATTCCTCATGCTTCCACTGTTTTGATCGAAAATATTTCTCCGATAAACTCTTCTGCTGTTGTTAATATTTCGGCACTAATTTTAATTGAAAAAAATAATCAAAAAAAGATTTTAATAGGTAATCAAGGGAATATGTTAAAAAAAATAGGCATTGAAGCTCGAAAAGATATTGAACAAATTTTAAATAAAAAAATTTATTTAGATTTATGGGTTAAAGTTGAAAAAAAATGGCGTAATAATATTAATTCTTTAAGAAAAATCGGAATATCAATTAATTTTAATTAAAAATAGCAAAGGATAAAGAAATGTTTTCTTTACAAGAGTTAATTAGTTTTGCAAAACAAAATGGTTTTATTTTTCCAGGAAGTGAAATTTATGGAGGTTTAGCCAATACTTTTGATTATGGACCTTTAGGGTGCTTATTAAAACAAAATATTAAAAAAGCTTGGCAAAAAAAATTTTTTCAAGAGAGAGAAGATACATTATTGTTAGATAGTTCTATAATATTAAATACCAAAGTTTGGGAAGCTTCCGGACATATTAAAAATTTTACTGATCCTTTAGCGGAAAATAAAGATACTAATAAACGTTATCGAGCAGATAAATTAATTCAAAAACATAATCCAAATATTGATGTTCATGGAATGTCTTTAGAATCAATGACTCAATATCTTATTAAGTATCGTTTGTTAAATACTTCTAATTGGTCTACGGTTAAACAATTTAATTTGTTATTCCAAAGTCATCAGGGTTCAGTGCCATCTAATAATAATATAATTTTTTTAAGACCAGAAACTTGTCAAGGTATTTTTGTTAATTTTAAAAATATTTTAAATACTTCTAGAAAACGAATACCTTTTGGTATTGGTCAGATCGGCAAATCTTTTCGTAATGAAATTACTCCAGGAAATTTTATTTTTCGAACTTGTGAATTTGAACAAATGGAATTAGAATTTTTTCATCATCCTCAAGAAACTCAAAAATGGTTTGATTTTTGGAAAAAATATACTTATGATTTTTTGCTTGATTTAGGTTTAAAAACGGAAAATTTAAAATTTAAAGATTATAATAAAACAGAATTAAGTCATTATGCTAGCAATACTACTGATATTTTATTTAATTTTCCTTGGGGTTTTGATGAGCTATGGGGGATTTCTGCTCGTAATGATTTTGATTTAAAGCAACATCAAGAGCATTCAGGTATAGATTTAAGATATTCAGATCATCAACAATGTAATAAATTTTATCCTTTTGTGATAGAGCCTTCTGTAGGAGTCGAAAGATTATTATTAGCTGTTATGTTAAATAGTTTACAAAAAGAAACTTTAACAAACCAAACAGAGAGAATATTATTTAAGATACATCCGTTTTTAGCTCCTTATAAAGTGGCAATTTTGCCTTTGATTAAAAATATTCATCGAGAAAAAGCTAAACAAATACAACGTTTTTTATGTAATTATTTTGAAGTTATTTATGATGAAACTCAAAGTATTGGCAAAAGATATAGAAGACAAGATGCTATAGGTACACCTTATTGTTGCACAATAGATAATCATACTTTAGAAAAAAATATTGTATCTATAAGAGATCGAGATTCTTTAAATCAAGAATTTATACCCTTGGAACATCTTAAGGATTATTTGGTAGATAAAATATCTTTTTAATAAATTATTAAAATTAATTGATCTAAACTGGATAATATAAAAATAAATATGAACCATATGAGAAAAAAATTATCATTTATTGAGCAAATTAATAAAAAAATACCTATTCATGAATTAGTTAGCCGATATGCCGGAATAACTTTAGAAAAAAAAGGAAAAAACTTTATGAGTTTATGTCCTTTTCATAAAGAAAAAACTCCTTCTTTTTCTGTTTCACCAGAAAAAAATATTGCTGTTTGTATGGCCTGTCATGAAGGGGGTAGTCCAACGGCTTTTTGGGCTAAATTAAAAAAAATAACTTTAGAAGCAGCTGCCCACGAATTAAATTATAAATTTAATTTACAAATATTAAGTCAACCACAAGATTATGTAAACAATAAATTGATAAATATTTTAGAACATACCCAAGATTTTTTTAAAACCGCTTTAGAATGTATTTTAAATGATATCGAAAATCATTATGTTTTAGATTATTTATTAAAAAAACGTAAATTAAATTTAAAATTAATTAAAAAATTTAATTTGGGTTATGCACATGCTCATCCTAAAGCTCTTCAAAATCATTTATTAAATAAAGGTTTTGAAATAAAAGATTTATTATCATTGGGTTTGGTTGTCCCATCCAAAGATGATTCTCAACAATATCGTGATTTTTTTTATGATCGAATTATGTTTCCTTTAACTAACGAAAAAGGTCAAGTTATAGGTTTTGTCGGCCGATCTTTGAAAACAGATCCTAATAATCCTAAATATTTATTTAATAATGAAACAGTTTTATTTAAAAAAAGTAATTTATTATATAATTTATTTGAAAGTTGTGAATTTATTAAACGAAATCAAGATGTTATTTTATGCGAAGGTATTTTTGATGTTATAGCTTTTTATAAGTTTAACATTTATAACACTATTGCTATTTTAGGTACTCAATTAACTCCAAAACACATTGATTTGTTAAAACAAAATGCTCAAAAAATTATAATTGCATTCGATGGTGATGAAGCGGGTATAACAGCTACATATAAAATAGCTGATATGTTAACAAAACAAAAGTTACAGGTTTTTATTTGGCATCCACCTAATGGTAAAGATCCAGATGATTTTTTTTCAAATTTAACTGAATCAGAATTATTTAATTATGAAAATTTGTTGCAAAAATCTCAAGATTATGTTTTTTATATGATCGAAAAATATTTACAACAAGATATAGAAATAACAATTTTAAATCGCCATATCTTTAATTTAATTAAAAATTATGATGATAAAATTAAATATGATTATTGCAAAAATATTTATAAAAAATATTCTCTTTTTATAAATAATGATATTCATCATAAAAAAATCATGAATCAAAATGATTATACAATTCTGATGCGTCAAAAGTATTTTCAAGAAGTTCAAAAACCAACCCAAAATATTATAAGTCTTGTAGAAAAAGAAATTTTAATTGAAATTTTATTAAATTCAGAACATTTAAAATCAATTAAACACGATATTTATGATCATGTCGTTTCTAATATAAATTTTTTAAAATTAATAGATAAAATTGATGTTTATTATCAAAATGATGCAACAGAAAATGAAATAAAAAATGGTATAGATATAGATCGTTTTATGGAAGTTTATCGCGATTTTATATCAGAATTATCAAAAGAATTTGATATTTATGGTTTATTTTTAGAAATTAAAAATAACTATTTATTTAAAAAAAAAATACGTATACGGAAAGCTGAAAGTTTAAATGAATTTTATTGTTATTTAAAAATGCATTTAATGGATCAAATTCGACAAGAATTAAAAATTCTTAAAAATAAATTGCAAAATTTATCAGAACAAATTATAAACACTAATAACAATGAAGATAATGATCTGAAACAATTAATATTAGAAATAGCCCATAAACAAAAAGAGTTATTAAAGTTAAAAAATATAGGAGTTCATGATGAATCTAAAAATGACAATTAAAAAAATCTACAAACAAAAAATTTTGCAATTTGAAAAAAAAGGTGAAACAGTTTTAGTTGATATTTTAAAAAAAGAATTAAAATGGTTTAGTTATAATGTTAAAGACATAAATAATATTTATCGAAAAATTTTTAAATGTTTGTTAACAGCTAGTAAAATAATTAATAAAAAAACATCTAAAAATTTTAAATCAAAAAAAACTCAAAATGAATTAGAAAATGCTGATTATGATATGTTAGATATAGAAGATTTAGAAGATGAAAATATTAATATCGAAACTATTCGTTCCGAAGAAATACAGGAAGATATTAATTTAAAAAAAATTGCCAATTCAATTAAAGTTGATGATCCTGTAAGAATGTATTTAAAAGAAATTGGACAAATCCCTTTATTAACTTTAGAAAAAGAAAAAGAAAATTCTAAATTAGTTTATGAAGGAGTAAAAGCTAGACAAAAAATAGAAGATTTTAAAAATAAATTAATTTCTATAACTGACGAGGAATTAGAAAAACTCCAAATATCAATTAATAAAGCTGTTATAGCAAAAAATAAATTAATTGAAGCTAATTATCGATTAGTGGTATCAGTAGCTAAATTATATATAGGCAGGAAAATTAAATTTTTAGATTTAATCCAAGAAGGTAATATGGGATTGATGAGAGCTGTAGATAAATTCGATTATACAAAAGGTTTTAAATTTTCTACTTATGCAACTTGGTGGATTAGACAAGCTATTACTAGAGCTGTTGCCGATCAATCTCGTACTATTCGATGTCCGGTTCATGTTTCAGATATTTTAAATAAAATTTCGCGTTTAAGAGGTAAATTAACTCAAGATTTAGCTCGAAAAGCAGAAAATCATGAAATAGCTAAGGCTATGAATATAGAAACAAAAAAAATTAATGATTTACAAATGATTGAAAAAGAAACGATTTCTTTAGAAACATCTATTCGTGATGAAGATGATTCTTCTTTAGGTGATTTTATTAGCGATCCTAACGCTATTTCGCCTCATGATTATATGTTACAAGAAACTTTAAAAAAAACTTTAGAAGAATCGCTTGAAGAAGCTTTAACCCCTAGAGAGCAACTTGTTTTGAAAATGAGATATGGAATTTTAGAAGGCGATAATAGAGTACATACCTTAGAAGAAGTTGGAGCTAAATTGGGTGTGACACGCGAACGTATTCGCCAAATAGAAGCTAAAGCTTTAAGACGTTTAAGATCACCTTCAAGGCAAAATAAATTAAAGATTTTATACAAAAATATAAATAGAAAATAAATATGAAAAGAATTTTATTTATAGCTTCATTAATTAAAAATTATAATACAGTAGCTGATATTGGTACAGATCATGGATTAGTATTAAAAAAAGCGTTAGATTTAGGTTATATTTGTAAAGGAATTGCCGCAGATATCAGTCCTAAAGCTTTATCGAATGCTCGTAAGAATTTAAAAAATTATCCTGTTCAATTTTTTGTTAGCGATGGTTTTAAAAATATTTATTCGGATTTCGATTTAGCGGTTATTTGTGGTTTAGGAGCTTATACAATTATAAATATTTTAAAAACTGCTCCAATTACTAAACCATGTTTATTAGGTTGCCAAAGTAAAATACATTTATTATTTAATTGGTTAAAAAATAATAATTTTTTAATTATAAAACATTACATTTTTTCGGATAAATTTGATTATATTTTTTTTAAAATTCAACCTAAAAATATTAATTTTTAGTTATTTTTTTCTTGAAATGATAAGATAATAAGTAGTTAATTATAAAATATTAATAATAATTAATAAATTTACCTTTATAAATTAATTATAAATTGTATATTTCTAGTATAATATAAGTTGTTTTTTGAAAATGTTTGAGTAGCTCAGCAGGATAGAGCAACGGCCTTCTAAGCCGTCGGTCGGGGGTGGACGAAAAAGATGCCTTATATTTAGTGATTTAACCAATCACCTACTGCATGATAATCAGTAGCAGTATATAATCGGTTATTATAACGAAAGAAATAATAATTATAGTAGATTATAAAAACAAGGAACGGACGAAATAGTTTAGTCTAGGAAATCTTGTAAACTGAATAATGACTCATGGATAACCTCTGAAATGAGGCTAAGAGAATAAAATGGAGTGATATCTCAACTGATAGAAAACTATATATATCTATCAATCCAAGTAACTATGAAAATGAATCCCTATTTCATGGTATTATCAATAATAACCAAACTTGGAAGCCTACCGAAACTAAAAGGTATTCGATTTATTTTAAAATTTATTTTAAATTTAGTTTTGGTCATCTCACCTAAAAGTCAATAATGGTAAATATTAAGAGTAACTTTCATCCTCCTAAACCTCAATAATTGAATAAAATTAATTATTAAAACAAGGTATGCACTTTGGGGGCAAGGAGAAAGCAGAATCATAGTAGTCGTGAGAAATTTAAGAATCAAGTTGGAACACTTGATTAAACTGACTCACCAAGGAGCCAAGGAAAGCTTGGTACAAGGCGAAAGAGGAAATTTTTGTGATGGTTTAGTCATTTTGTAAATCTTAAAATTATCTGATTCTAATGTTTTAGATAAGCTAAAATAATGATTATTTATAAATATTAAAGAAATAAAGAGTTTTGATCTATCTAGATGGAGAAAAGCTCACGAAATATATAAATTTTTAGCTAAACCGAATTATCACTTAAATAATCGCCGGATGCTGGGAAACTAGCTTGTCCGGTGGTGTGTGGGGCTTATTATAATAGTTAGAAATAACGAAATGTAGTAATTCTATCACGATTCGAATCCCTTCTCAAACGCCAGACAACAATTCAATTTACTTCTATTTTAAAAAATTCATTAATTAAAATTAATTTTTATTATTAAATAAAAAATTTTTTTTTATTTAATAATGATAAAAGGAGAATAATTAAAATGGCTGTCCCCTTTAGAAGAACTAGTAAAACCGCTAAAAGAAAAAGACGTACTCATTACAAATTAAAATCACCTACTTTGGTATTATGCCCTGATACTAATAAATTTACTTTACCTCATCGTTTAACTAAAAATGGTGGTAATTTTTATAAAAATAAATTAATTTCGAAATTCAAAGACACGAATTAATCATATTTAAAAAAATATTTTAAATAAAAAAAGGTATAATATGATTAAAATTAAAACATCACAAGAAATTCGTAAGATATGGCTGAATTTTTTTATATCTAAACAACATAAGTTAGAACCATCAGCATCTTTAGTACCAGATAAAGACCCTACTTTATTATGGATTAATGCTGGTGTATCACCTTTAAAAAAATATTTTAATAACTCTGTTGTACCTCGTCATAAACGTATAGTAAATATTCAAAAATGTTTAAGAGCTAATGATATCGAGATAGTAGGTAAAACTTCACGTCATCATACTTTTTTTGAAATGTTAGGGAATTTTTCGATAGGAGATTATTTTAAAAAAGAAGCTATTGAATTAGCTTATGAATTTTTAACATCTCACGAATTTTTAGCCTTAGATATTAATAAATTATATATTACTTATTTTGAAAAAGATTTAGAAACTTATAATTATTGGCTACAAAAAGGTATCGATAAAAATAATTTAATTTCTTTAAAAGAAAATTTTTGGGAAATAGGTGAAGGACCATGTGGGCCTTGTACCGAAATTTTTTTTGATCGTGGTCCAAAATATGATCAACGTAATAGTGATCTGATTTTGAATAATATAGAAAACAATCGTTTTATTGAAATATGGAATATTGTTTTTTCGCAATATAATTTAGAAATTAAAAATAATCGCAAAATTTATCATGAGTTATCGAATAAAAATATCGATACTGGAGCCGGATTAGAACGTTTAGCTTGTATTTTGCAAAATAAAGATAATAATTTTGAAACAGATTTATTTTTACCTATTATTAAAAAAATTTCTATTTTAAGTAATAAAATATACCATTTAGACAAAAATAAAGAAATTTTTAATATTATTTCGGATCATATTAGAGCTTTAGTTTTTGGAATTGCTGATGGTGTTACGTTAGCTAATGATGGCAGAGGTTATGTTTTAAAAAAAATTTTAAGAAGAGCTTTTCAAAAAGGTATTAAATTGGGTTTTAGTAAACCTTTTTTATTTGAATTAGTTCCTACAGTAGTTAATATTATGGAAGATTTTTATCCATATTTAAAATCGAAAATTCCGATTATTCAAACGATAATTTTATCTGAAGAACAGAAATTTTTATTAACTTTATGCGAAGGTAAGAATAAATTTTTAGAATTTACGAAAACTTCGAAAAAACTTTCGGATTCAGATTTTTTTAAACTTTACGATACTTATGGGTTACCTCCAGAAATAATTATAGAATATGCTAAAAATGACAAAGTTTTAGCAGACACAAAAGGATTTGAAAAAATTTTACAAAAACAAAAAAAAATATCATCTAACCAAGGTAAAATGATTTTTAAAAATAAAAATTATCAAAATAATAATTATTATAATGATTTTAATATTAAAAGTGAATTTATAGGTTATGAATGTTTTAGTAATTTAGCTAAAATAATTAAAATTTTTGAACATGGAATTGTATTAGATAAAACCCCTTTTTATGCTGAAATGGGAGGGCAAGTTTCTGATTGCGGCATGATTAATCAAAGTTATATAGAAAAAGTTGTCAAATTACCTCATGGACAATTTTTACACTATACGAAAGATAATTTCGAATTAGGGCAGCAAGTAAAAACATTTATTGATTTACAAAAAAGACATTTAATTTCTTTAAATCATACGGCTACACATTTATTACACGCCGCTTTAAAAATATTATTCAACCCTGATATAAAACAATGTGGTTCTTTTTTAAATAACAAAATGTTAAAATTTGATTTTAATTATTATAAATCTTTTTCTTTAGAAGATTTAATCGCTATAGAACAAAAAATAAATTTATGGATTAATGAAAGTTATCCTATTAATATTAAAACAATGAGTTTTAAAGACGCTCAAGATCAACAAATACAATTACTAGAACAAATCGAGTATAATGACATTGTAAGAGTAGTAGAAATTCAGGATATTTCGACACAATTATGCGGCGGTACACATGCCTTTAATACTTTATTTTTGCAAAAATTTGCCATTTTATCTTATAATTCTATTGGTTCGGGTAGGGCGCCAAAGAGACCTAAAATTCGTGCTATCTAACCAATAGCCAGGGCGGATAAACCCTGAAAAGGATATGGTTGATATGATAAACGAAAGAATGTCATATTATAGCAGACCATAAAAGCGAGTTGCGACAAAAGCAAATTAGTCAAGAAGACTCAGCCACCAAATAATTCCATGGAGAAGCCTGAGATGGCCTAAGAAGGAAAATTGATGTAATCCTAAAACCTGCTCGAAAGTTGCTTAAACGAGCAGTCCAGAGTCTACCAGTACATATACTCGGTATTGGGTAGTTTATCAAACAATAAACCTGGAATCATCCTTCCAAGAAAGAAGGTTACTTCCCCTAAAGAATTAAGGTAGAATTTTAGCGTAACTTGGAGAATCCTAAAACTAAGTAATTAAGTTTACGGATCCGGAAATAAAAGCCCGGATGGTCAAGGATAAAGAATCTTTTTAGTAGTCGTAAGGATAAACCTAAATTTGGAATAATTTAGTTAATCGTCTTACCAAGAAGAGAGTTAATCACTCTTATAGGGCGAAAGAAGAAAGTAATTTACTAGTTATTCAATGGTATCGGGAAACGGGTTGATATATTATGTCAACAACGGTTTCACCAGAAACTAAACTTTCGCGAACATTGAATAAAATTCAATATTGTTCATCAAACAGCTACTCTTTAAAAAGAGAACTCCAGCAGGGGATGAATAACTTTTACAACACGTTAACAGCGTTTAATAAAATTGCGGCTAACAAGGGAGCGGGTACACCCGGAATCGACAATGAAACCATCGATGGAATCAATCTTAAGAAACTAGAAAGATACCATCGGGAATACGTCAATAATGGTTACCACCCGAAACCAGTTAAAAGAACCTTCATTCCTAAAGATAATAAGAAAACCAGACCCTTGGGCATACTGACCATCCAAGATAGACTGATTCAAAAATGTCTGGAACAACTCTTAACTCCTTATTTCGAAAATATTTTCTCGGAATGGAGCTTTGGATTTAGAACCAAAAAATCCTGTCATGACGCTATCAAACGTGTCAAACAAAGATTTAAAGGAATTGACTACCTTGTCAAAATTGACTTAAAAGGTTACTTCGATAACATCAATCATTAGATTCTGATAAGAACCCTAAATCAGTTCATCAAAAAGCATAAAACGCTATCAACCATTAATAGATGGCTAAAAGCTGGGTTCATGAAGGATGGCATCAAATATGAATCCTTATCGGGTTCTCCCCAGGGAGGTATCATTTCCCCCTTATTAGCCAATGTATACCTACATTACATCGATCTTAAAATGGACGAGCTAATTAGAGAAGGAAAACCAATTAAGAAGAGTAACCCAGAATATGGGAAGGCATGGAAAACACGCCAACACCATAAACTGGAGATTGATAGACACATCAACCTAAATCCAAAACCAAGAGTTGAATATATCCGCTATGCTGACGATTTTATCATCGGCATTAAAGGTGAGTATAACCAGGCAGAAAGAATCAAAGACCAAGTAACGCAATGGCTAAAGCAGTACCTGAACCTTACTGTTAGTAAGGATAAGTCCAAAATTGTGAAAGCCAGTAAAGGAACGAGGTTGCTATCCTACATGATAAAAGTTAACCCTACCAATAAAACTCGGGAAAGGAAAACTACCAAGAATTCCTTGAACGGTCAAGTTCAAATCCAAATTCCGAAGGTGAAAGCAACAGAATATGGATATGAATATAATTGGTTAAAAAAGGGAAAGGTGAAACACGATGAAACATTAGCAGAAAGAGACGAATTAGAAATAATCCGGACCTATAAGACAATTGGTAGAGGAATTATCCAATACTTTTGTTGGGCTAACAATCTAAGTGTTTTGACTCATTTAAATTATCTAGCTGAATACAGCTGTTTGAAAACACTGGCAAGGAAACGGAAGACGTCAATTGCTAGGGTTCGAAAGAAATGTAAAATTGGTTCAACTTGGGGTATTTCCTATTATAATAAAGGGGAGACCCAATATGAACCATGGAATGTTTACACTTGGGACAAAATTAAAAAAATGCGTAATTATAAGGGAAATCCCGATATTACCATTAATAGATTTATATTCCAAGGTCGTACCCATCTAACTGACCGTTTAAAAGTGGAACGTTGTGAGCACTGCGATAAAACAACCCAACTACAAATTCATCACATTGGTACGGTCCGCAATGCGCACCGCCAAAGTATCATGAATAAAAGAACAAAGGTACTGTGTAAAGATTGTCACCGAAAGGTAACCAATCAACAAATACACGATATCAGAAACAAGAACAATAGGAATAAATAGCTAATCAACCGCGAGGAGAAATTAGTTCTCGAAAGAGAGTAAATTATGGAAAGCCGGATGCTTGGAAACTTGCTTGTCCGGTTTGGACGGGGGCTGATTGTAAATAAAACAGCAAAGATAAATCGCTGAATAAAACGCAATTAATCTATCCGTATTATATAGAATAGAAGCAACTACTACTGATTATAATATTGAAATTGGTTTTGATTTAAAAACTAAGCATTTGCAAATTCAAGAACAACAAATATTAAATAAAATAGAAAAACATTATCATTATTTATCAGAAAATTGCAATATTCCGAAATTCCAAGAAACTAAAAACAGTTATAAAAGTATTTTTCTTTATAAAAAATATTGTGAAGAATTACAAAAATTTTGGTTACAAATACAAAAGCAAATTCATCAAAAAGATATTATAAAAATGACTAAAGAAGCTGAAAAAATTATACCTTCTACAATAAAACCTTGCATGTTGTTGAGTTGTGATAATATTGATATTGATGAAAACATGTTAAAAAATCTATTAGAATATTTGATACAAAAATTAAAAATTAATTTTTTATGTTTATATAAACAAAAATCTAAATATTTTATTTTAGTTTGTAAAAGTAATATTGATACTATTAATGCTAAAGATTTTATTCAACGTGTTAATATTTTAATTGAAGGTAAAGGCGGAGGGAATGCGAAATTTGCTAAAAGTATTAGTTATCAAAAGGATAAATTAATAATATTGCAACAAGAATGGTTAAAATGTTTATAAAAAAACAATTCTATCAAAAAGAAAATTTTTTAGGTTTAGATTTAGGAGAAAAAACTTTAGGAATTTCGTTTTCTAAATTTGGAATTATTGCGAAAAATTTAAAAACTATACATTTTCAGAGACATCAATATAGTAAATTAATTTTGCCTTTAGCAAATCTTATTCGTGAAATGAATATTAATATAATTGTTTTAGGTAATCCTAAACATATGAACAATAACGTAGGAGTTAAATCTAAGATTAGTATTGCATTTGGTAAAAAAATTAAGAAATATTTTCCATCTGTTGAAGTATTTTTGTGGGATGAACGACTTTCTACTCAAGAAGCAATTAATAATATGCATCAAATTAAATACAAAAAAAACAGAATTTTAAAATTAAAAGATGAAATGGCTGCTGCAATAATTTTACAAAATTTTTTAAATTATCAAAAATATCATAATAAATTTGATTAATATTGAAAAAAAATTTATAAAGAAATAATATATCTATGTTTTATAATTTAAAAATAAAATATTTAAAAAATATGAAAAAGTACGCAATTCAAGAAAACATACCTATCATTCCTGAAGAAACTGGGATTTTTTTAGAAAATTTTATTAATACTAAAAAAATAGTAGATATTTTAGAAATAGGGACTGCTGTCGGGTATAGCGCGTTAACTATGTGCAATCCAACTAATCGAATCCAAACATTAGAAAGATCCAAGATTTATTATCAATTAGCCAAAAAAATATTTTCTCACACACCTTTTAATATTGAGGTAATTTGGACAGAAGCTCTAATTTATCAACCTAAAAAAGATTATGATTTAATTTTCATTGATGGCGCTAAATCACAATATTGCAAATTATTTGAAAAATATCAAAAATTTATAAAAAATAATGGTTTTATTATTTGTGATAATTTAAATTTTCATAATTTATTTAATAAACAAAATAATTCTAAAAATGTTTGTAAAATTCTAAAAAAAATACAAGCATTTAAAATATATTTAAAAAATAATTATTTTTTTAAAACTACATTTATAAATGTAGGAGATGGATTGAGTATTTCGTGCAAGAATTTTTTACCATCCGAATATATATATTTTAATGATAAAATAAATTATCCAAATTAAAAAATAATAAAAAAGAGGTTAGTTATTATGAACCAAGATCTTGATTCTTATGAGCATAAATATAAAATTGATAAAAAAAATATTCATAAAGACAAACAAATTTATAAACTAACTCAGGAAGGTGTAGATAAATTAAAGCAAGAACTAGATCATTTAACTTCCACTAAAAGAAGTGAAAATTTAATTTCTTTAAAAGAGGCTCGTGATCAAGGAGATTTAAGTGAAAATGCTGATTATGCAGCTGCCACTAATGAACAAATTATAATAGAAACACGTATTTCTGAAATCAAAAATATTTTAAAAAATATGCAAATTATTGATCATTCTAACCAAAATAAAGAAATTGTTACCATTGGTAATACGGTAGATATTCAGTTTTTAGATAATATGGAAATTTTAAAATTACATTTGGTTGGCATTTTAGAAGTAGATCCTTTGAACAATAAATTTTCTATTGAATCACCTATCGGACAAAGTTTACAAGGGCATAAAGAAGGTGATCAAGTAAGATATAAATCTGAAACAGGTAAAATAATTGATATTAAGGTTTTGAAAATAAATTGATATGAAATTAAAAAAATATACAAATTATATACCTAGTTTTTATTATGATTCTGTTTTTGAAATCCCTTTTGAAGATTTATTGCATAAAAATATTAAAGCTTTATTTTTTGATTTAGATAATACTCTTATAGAACCATATCAAAAAACTTTAAATGATAAAATTTATAATTTATTAATAAATATTAGTAAAAAATTTCAAATAATTATACTTTCTAATGGGGCGCCAAAGAGGCCTAAATATCGTGTGATTTGACCAATCACCAGTGCAGATAAACACTGAAAGGATAAGAATGGTTCATTAAACGAAAGAATAGTGAATTACAGCAGTTCTTAAAAGCGGGTTGCGACGAAGTAGTTAGTCAAAAAGATTCCGCCACCTAATAATCCCATGGATAAGCCTGAAATGGCCTAAGAAGCTAAGAAGATGTAATTTAACCTGTTTCAACAAGCTACTGTAATAACCGAACAGTCCAGAATCTATCCGATATAGCATTAGGATTGGATAGTTTATCAGTTAAAAACCTGGAATCTCACCATTATCAAAATGGTCACTTCTCCTAACGGATTAAGGTCGATATTTAGAGTAACTTGGAGAATCCTAAAAGCTAGTTATTAAATTAACTAATAATGAAATAAAAGTAATTAGGCTCAAGGATAAAGCGACTTTTTAGTAGTCGGAGGAGTAAAACTTAATTTGGAATAATTAAGTTAATCGCCCTCCCAAGATGAAGGTTAACGGCTTTTATAGGGCGAAAGAAGTCAGTAATTTATTGTTTATTCAATGATAATAAGGGAATTGGTGTTTATGTCAACAACTATTTTTGATCCAGAAACTAAACTTTGGCGAACATTGAATATCATTCAAGATTGTTCATTAAATGTTCAACCAGAACTTAAAACGCTGGATTAATAATATAACTCAACAACTACTATCAAACGTTCAATCATATCACGGTCCATAAGGAATGTCGAATGGGAATATTGATAGTTAAAAACTATATACGGTATTGGAAATCCTAAAAATTAAACAATACCACCATAAATAAGTCAATGACGATTGTCTACCATAATCAGTTAAATAATTTTTTATCCCAAAAAAGTAAGATAAAAAAAGTAAAAAAAATCGAGATCTTTCAATATTTTCGATATTAAAGAACGATGAATTATTAATACCTTGGCACCAATATTAATTCCCTAAAAAGAACGATAAGAATAAACAACTAATCAGTGGTAACACAAAGTTAGTCCGATAAAAAGGATAAATTATGGCAAGCCGGATGCTTGGAAACTTGCTTGTCCGGTTTAGAGGGGGGCTGTTTGTAATAGATAATCGAAATATAGGGTTATTGAAACGCAAATATTCTATCCCTATCTTCTCGCCGGAAATTAAAAAAAATTTTATCAACTAACTTTAATTATATTTATCTTAATTTATTTCATAAAAAACCTGCTTATTGGGGTTTCAAAAAAGCTTTACAATTAACTGGGCGCAAAAGATGCGCATAATTCCGCTATTTAACGCATAGCCTGGAGTGATAATCTCCAGAGGTCACGTAAACACTGTAAGGTGGGCTTGATTAATTGTCTCGAAAGAGTAATTAATAACAGCAAAAGCACGCAAGCGCGATGAGACGAAATATCTAGTCAATAAGTCAGCGCCAGACCAGAAGTTAAGGAGAAGGTGAAAATCCCTAAGCGGTTAGGTAGCGTGGTAATCTGTAAACATTCTGGTAAGGTATTGATACCAGGATTAGGAAAGATATATAATATATTAGTTAAGTATTATATATATTATCAATATGGTTAAAAAACTAACCCTTTTCTACACTAATTTCATTAAAATATTGTTATTAATATTTTTATGAATGCTCCAATTGGCAACAATTGTAAACTGCACCTAACACTTCTCGTAGAATTATGTCGTAACTTTGATCTCCCTAAAAGCACCACCAAAGGGTTAAAACTAACAGCTGTTAGGCTCAAGGGAAAAGCGAAACTTACAGTAGTCGTCAGTTTAATTCTAGAATTGGAATATTTTAGAAGAACCTGACCACGGCAAAGGGTAATAACCTTTACATGGCGAAAGAGTTTCAATATCTGTAATCAGATATTAGGCGCCGGATGCTTGGAAACTTGCTTGTCCGGTTCTGTGGGGAGCTAATTGCGAATATGAAAGTTAAATTATCAATGCACTTTCTAAACCGAGTTAATCTATCCCGATAAAACAAAAAATCACGAAGTAGTTATGATTGGGGACCAATTAACCACAGATATTAAAGGAGCTAATAAATTAAATATTATATCTATTTTAGTAAAGCCTTTGAATAAATCACAAGAAAATTTATTTACAAAATGTAATCGTTTTTTTATAGAAAGACCTTTAATTAATTTAATTCGAAAAACTAATTTAAGTATTTATAATAATAAGTTTAAGAATTTTATTAAATAATAAATAATTATAATTTATGTTAATAGAAACAATTTTAAAAAAAATTAATAATAAATTTAAAAATGATATTTATCGTTTGAATCATATTTTAGGAGTTTATCAAAAAGCTACTGATTTAGCTTTATTTTATGGAGAAAATGTTGAAGAAGCTCAAATAGCTGCTTTATTTCATGATTATACTAAAAATGAATCATTAGAATTTCATTTATCTTTATTAGATAACGAAATTATTAATAAATATAAACAAATGGTATTTATGTATCATGCTTTTAGCGCGCCTATTATACTTCAAAAAGAATTTAATATTAATAATACAAATATTTTTAATGCCATTCGTAAACATGTTTGGGGCCACGAAGACATGAATAAATTAGACAAAATTATTTTAATTAGTGATAAAATAGAAGATAGCAGAGAGTTCCCTAATATTAATTATTTTCGGGAATTAGCTTTTAAAAATCTAGATCAGACAATATACGAATTATTAAAAAATAATATAAATTATTATAGTAAAAAAGGATTTGAACCTTTTCCAGAGCAAATAAAAATTTTAAATTCTTTAAGTAAAAAAATATTTAAATTGAAAAAAGTTTGGTAATATCTAAATGTTACGTATTATATCAGGAAAATATAAAAATTTTCGTTTAAATTTAGTACCTTCACAAAAAACTAAAAGTTCTACTCATTTAATTCGAAAAGCTTTATTTGATACTATTCAGAAAGATATTCATAATAGTATTGTCTTAGATTTATTTGCAGGTTCTGGGGCTTATGGTTTTGAAGCTTTAAGCAGAGAAGCTAAAAAAATTTTTATGGTAGATAATTCGCTTCCAGCATATTTAACCATTAGAAAAAATCAAAACAAACTGAAAATTAATAATCAACAAATAATAGTTTTTTACAAAAACTATTTAAATATATTAAAAAGATTTATATCGCAAAAAATTAAATTTGATGTAATCATTTTAGATCCTCCTTATGCTTTTGAAATCAAAAATTTATTTCAAAAATTATTTAAAATAATCCATTCTAGAAGTTGGGTTATTTATGAAACTAATCATAAAAATTTATTACCTGATGTTGATCAAAAATTTATTTTAGTTAAAAATAAAAAATATGGTAGCAAAAGGTTAGTTTTTTACAAACCTATTATTTAACAAAAAAATATTAATTTGGAAAGGGGAATTTAGTATATTTTATGGCTTGGTTCGAAACAATTTCATTTTTATTGGGTTTAATTATAGGTATTTTATCAGGAGCATTAATTATGTTTTTTGGTTTTAAAAAATATTTAGAAAAAAACCCTCCCATTAATAAAAAACAAATTAAAGAAATGTTTAAACAAATGGGAAGGAGTCCTAGTGAAAAACAACTTCAGCAAATTATGTTAGCAATGAAAAATAAAAAATAAACGGAGATTAAATAAAAATAATGAAGTATTATATATTGGTTGTAATTATATTTGTTATTGCGATAACATTTATAATTATGAATTTAATATATCGATTTAATTTTAATTATAAAATTGAACGTTATTTATTAAATTGTGATCTTTTAGAGCAAGAAGTTTTAAAAACTTTTATTAAAAATAAAAATCAAACTTTTCCTTTAACTAATCAATCGCCAATTACTCAAAAATTTTTAAATTTAAATATTTTGACTAAAATAAAAAATGACGATGTTAATCCGGCTCACGGAATTTATTTGTTAAACGCTAATATTTTTGATTTAGTTATAAAAAATAATAAATTAAAAAAAATCTATTTAGAAAATTAATTTAATATTATATTTTAATTGTTATCAAATTTTAAAAGGTATGTCTGAACATGAAAAACCAAATAGAAATTATAGCTTATTATGAACCAAAATTACAAGATATAGGTATTATTCATAAAGGGTTAAAAACAAAACTAACTTCAGCATTCGCAAATAGTTCTGAAATTAGCAATCCTAAAGAATTATTTTGTGTATCTTTATTGATTTGTTTTTATAAAACCACACGTAAATATTTGAATCATTCTGATTTTAAAATTAAAATTTTATGCAATAGTTGTAGCGATGATAAAGGTTTTTATTTCGATATAAATTTAGTGTGCGGTATTAAAAATTTATCACTTACCGAAACACAAGATATTATGAATATTGTTCATCAGAAATGTCCAATTTCCCGTATGTTAAATAATTATCAATATTTTAAAATTAAACCTATATTATATAAAGAATTTTAAAATATTGTGGTTAAAAAATCATTTAAACTATTTTATTGATTTAATATCACTTAATAAAGAAATCATTTCATTATAATTAAATTTTTATATTATTAAAGAGTATATATTTATTTTTAGAAAGAAAAAAAATATGAATTTTTCTAAACCAAAATTACAAATAATAAAAGTTGCTAGTCCGATACAAGCTGTATTAAATACTTTAAATAAAGCTAAAGAAATTTATTTTCCACAAGGAATAGATTTACAAGTTATTAAAACTGATTGGACCGAAGAAAGTATTGATAAATTATCTGATGGTTCTGTAGATGGATTAATTTATACTAATGTACATGTTTTTAAAGCCTATAATGAATTCTTAAAAAAACAAAATAAAGAATTATTTTCTTACATACAACCTTTTTATCACTCTAAATATGGTTTATATATAAATCGTAACAATAAAAAACAACTTACTAATTTAGAAAAAGTGAAACAATATCAGAATTTAAAAGTATTATTAGCAGTATCTTTTGCTTTTATTCAACCATGCGATATGTCTCGATCACTTTTACTATTGAAAAATTTAGGATTAATTAGCATTCCTGAAAATATTATTAAAACTAAAAAATTAGATATAAGTTTAGAAGATATTAGTAACCCATACAATTTACAATTTATTAAAACTTCACAAATACCTTATCAATTTGAACAGCCAGATGAATTTGATTTAATGGCTAATTGGCCAGCTTTTATGAAATACAATGCTGATTTTATTAGAATTGGCTCTAATATTTCAGATGACAAAGAACCTCAAGATGAATTAGTAGAATCTTATGCTATAGCTTTAATTTCGCGTCAAAGTAATGCAGATAGTCAAGAAATTAAATTGTTGCAAAAAATATTACAAAACCCAGAAGTTAAAAAATTTCACGCTAATCAAACAAATAACGGTGAAATTGATTATGTAATGATTTCTGATCCAGAAAAAATCAAAAACAGAATAGTTAAAAATTGGTTATAAAAAAACATATAAAAAGAAGAAGGTCCATTTAAAAAATGTTTAATTGTCAATCATGTGGTTGTGAAATGAAATCAAAAAAAATCATTAAAATAGCTACTAATTTTCCATCTACTTTAGAAACTTTACAAAAAAATAAAAAATTAATTAATCAAATTGGTTTTGAATTGCAAATTTTTGATGAAAATCAATTAAAAGAACAATATCAAGTAAATTGTAACGATGCTTTAAAAGCAGGAATTATTGATTTTAATATTGCCAACAACTTTCATACTTTAAAAGCTTATAATAATTACTTTGCTCCTGAACCTTTAGAACGTTTAGAAATGATTGAACCTTTTTTTCATCCTAAATATGGATTATACGCTAATAAACAAAACCCTTTAAAGATTCAAACATTAGAGGATGTAAAAAAAATAAAAAACGCTAGAGTTCTTTTTGCTCCGTTTAATGATTTGTTTACTGCTCCTTGTGATTTATCGCGTTCATTATTATTATTAAGAAAATTAAATTTAATTAAAATTGATGAAAAAATTATCGAACAAAAAGGTTATAATTTATCTTTAGAAGATATTGAAAATATTTCTAACTTGCAATTTATTAAAACAGATAACATTTTTAAAGTAGCTCAATTATTTGAAGATTATAATACATATGATTTAGCTATTAATTGTCCG
This sequence comes from Candidatus Phytoplasma australasiaticum subsp. taiwanense, assembly GCA_001307505.2. GTDB lineage: Bacteria > Bacillota_I > Bacilli_A > Acholeplasmatales > Acholeplasmataceae > Phytoplasma > Phytoplasma australasiaticum. Next base: position 390,153 of record CP040925.1, on the reverse strand, counting down.
GGTTTAATGAGGAAAAATGTTAATTTTTTACGTTTAGGTTCTATAGGCTTAGGAACTAATGAAAACGAAGAACCTACAGATATTGTTTTTTCTTCGTATGCTATTATTTTAGCCGCTAAAAAAAATTGTCAAAGTAGTCAAAATATAAAAGCAATGAAATGGTTTTTGCGAAATGAAGAAGTAAAAAAAACTTTATTACAAACAGGTAAACCTAATCATGACTATATTATGGTTGGAAATCCAGAACAACTTAAATATAATATTTTAAATAAATTCGATAAATAAAAGATAAATTTATATGATTAATCAATTTCGTAAGTATTTCCCTATTTTTGAAAATAATCCTGATTTAATTTATTTTGATTCCGCTGCAACTACTTTGAAACCCCGAATAGTTATTGAAGAATTGCAAAATTTTTATAATAACAATGGCATGAATATTCGTTCATCTTCTGGTTTAGCAATGCAAAATAATTTATTAATTGAGCAAACTCGAAAAGATATATCGAAATTCTTAAATGCTCAGCCTAAAGAAATTATTTTTACCAAGGGTGCTACTGAATCTCTAAATATGATTGCCGAAATGTTACGACATTTTATTAAACCTGGTGATGAAATTATTACTTCCGAATTAGAACATCATTCATGTTTATTGCCTTGGATGCGAATAGCTAAAGAAAAACAAGCTAAATTAATTTTTATTCCTTTGGATAAAGATTATAAAATAACAGTAGATAATTTTTGTCAAGTTTTATCTAATAAAACTAAATTTGTAGTTTTAAATCATATATCTAATACTTTCGGTTATGAAACGCCTATTAAAGAAATTACTTATATTGCGCATCAAAAGAACATTTTGGTAATTTTAGACGCAGCGCAATCAATAACACATTTATCTGGGCGCCAAAGAGGCCTAAATTTCGCGCTATTCAACCAGTAGCCAGAGCCGATAAACTCTGAATGGGTATGGTCGGTTTGATAAACGAAAGAATATCAAATTACAGCAGACCATAAAAGCGGATTGCGACGAAAGTAAATTAGTCAAGAAGATCTCGCCACCAAATAATTCTATGGGAAAACCTGAAATGGTCTAAGAAGGAAACTGATGTAATAGTGTAACCTGTTTGGAAGTTGCTTAAAACGGACAGTCCAGAGTCTATCAATATTATAGATAAGTATTGGATAGTTTATCAGATAAAGGAAACCTGGAATCAGCCTCTGAACGAGGATACTTCCCCTAAAGAATTAAGGTAGAAATTTAGCGTAACTTGGAGAATCCTAAAACTAAGTAATTAAATTTACTAATCCGGAAATAAAAGCCTGGATGGTCAAGGATAAAGAATCTTTTTAGTAGTCATAAGGGTAAACCTAAATTTGGAATAATTTAGTTAATCGGCTTATCAAGAAGAGAGTTAATAGCTCTCATAGGGCGAAAGAAGAAAGTAATTTACTAGTTATTCAATGGTATCGGGGAAGGAGTTGATATTATGTCAACAACAGTTTCGCCAAAAACTAAACTTTCGCGAACATTGAATAGAATTCAAAATTGTTCATCAAACGGTTACTCTCTAAAAAGAGAGCTGCAGCAAGGGATGAATAACTTTTATAACACGTTAACAGCATTTAATAAAATTGCGGCTAACAAGGGAGCGGGTACACCCGGAATCGACAATGAAACCATCGATGGAATCAATCTTAAGAAACTAGAAAGATACCATCGGGAATACGTCAATAATGGTTACCACCCGAAACCAGTTAAAAGAACCTTCATTCCTAAAGATAATAAGAAAACCAGACCCTTGGGCATACTGACCATCCAAGATAGACTGATTCAAAAATGTCTGGAACAACTCTTAACTCCTTATTTCGAAAATATTTTCTCGGAATGGAGCTTTGGATTTAGAACCAAAAAATCCTGTCATGACGCTATCAAACGTGTCAAACAAAGATTTAAAGGAATTGACTACCTTGTCAAAATTGACTTAAAAGGTTACTTCGATAACATCAATCATTAGATTCTGATAAGAACCCTAAATCAGTTCATCAAAAAGCATAAAACGCTATCAACCATTAATAGATGGCTAAAAGCTGGGTTCATGAAGGATGGCATCAAATATGAATCCTTATCGGGTTCTCCCCAGGGAGGTATCATTTCCCCCTTATTAGCCAATGTATACCTACATTACATCGATCTTAAAATGGACGAGCTAATTAGAGAAGGAAAACCAATTAAGAAGAGTAACCCAGAATATGGGAAGGCATGGAAAACACGCCAACACCATAAACTGGAGATTGATAGACACATCAACCTAAATCCAAAACCAAGAGTTGAATATATCCGCTATGCTGACGATTTTATCATCGGCATTAAAGGTGAGTATAACCAGGCAGAAAGAATCAAAGACCAAGTAACGCAATGGCTAAAGCAGGACCTTAACCTTACTGTTAGTAAGAACAAGTCCAAAATTGTTAAAGCCAATAAAGGAACTCGGTTTCTATCTTACATGATAAAAGTCAACCCCACCAATAAAACTCGGGAAAGGAAAACCACCAAGAATTCCTTAAATGGGCAAGTTCAAATCCAAATTCCCCAAGCGAAAGCCGAAGAATATGGATATGAATATAATTGGTTAAAAAAAGGAAAGGTGAAACACGACGAAACATTAGCAGATAGGGATGAATTAGAAATAATCCGGACCTATAAGACAATTGTTAGAGGAATTATCCAATACTTTTGTTTAGCTAACAATCTAAGTGTTTTGACTCACTTAAGTTATCTAGCTGAATACAGCTGTTTGAAAACACTAGCAAGGAAACGGAAAACGTCAATTGCCAAAGTTCGAAAGAAATGTAAAATTGGTTCAACTTGGGGAATTTCTTATCTTAACAAAAGGGAGACCCAATATGAACCATGGAATGTTTACACTTGGGACAAAATTAAAAAAATGCGTAATTATAAGGGAAATCCCGATATTACCATTAATAGATTTATATTCCAAGGTCGTACCCATCTAACTGACCGTCTAAAAGCGGAACGTTGTGAGCACTGCGACAAAACAACTCAATTACAAATTCATCACATTGGTACGGTCCGCAATGCGCACCGCCAAAGTATCATGAATAAAAGAACAAAGGTACTGTGTAAAGATTGTCACCGAAAGGTAACCAATCAGCAAATGCATGATATCAGAAAGAATAAGAACAATAGGAATAAATAGCTAATCAACCGCGAGGAGAAATTAGTTCTCGAAAGAGAGTAAATTATGGAAAGCCGGATGCTTGGAAACTTGCTTGTCCGGTTTGGACGGGGGCTGATTGTAAATAAAACAGCAAGGATAAATCGCTGAATAAAACGCAATTAATCTATCCGTATATAGATGTTCGTGATTTAGATATAGATTTTTTAGCTTTTTCAGCTCATAAAATATATGGCCCTTTTGGGATTGGTATTTTATTCAGTAAACAAAAATTATTAGAACGATTATCTCCTCCTATTGTGGGCGGAGGTAATGTTTGCGAAGTCAATCATAATAATTTTATGTTTAATGAATTACCAAATAAATTTGAACCAGGTACATTAAATATTGGCGCTATTTTAGCTTTACAAAAAAGTTTGAATTTTATTACAACAATAGGAATAAATCGAATACAACAATATACTAGTAATATTATTAAAAAAATCCATATTTTTTTAAAATTAATGCCTCAAATTATAGTTTTTAATCCTCAATCTACAAATATGATTTTATTTAATTTTAAATATATTCATGCTCATGATATAGAAAATTTTTTAAATAATCATAATATTTATGTGCGAACCGGTAAACATTGTGCCAATTTAATTATGAAAAAAATTAATCAAATTAGTACTATTAGAATTTCAGCAGGTATTTATAATAATGATAAAGATATTAACTATTTAATTTCTGTTTTAAAAAAAATTAAAGATTTAAATAGTATTATATAATTTTTTATAGTAATAAGAATATAATTTTAAGAAATTACGTTTTAGTTACATGCGATAACACTTTATTACAAAAATAAAACTAATTTTATTACTGAAAGAAAGAGGTAAATGTTGATTTATTTAAAAGATAAAGATAAAAAAATTATGATATATCATTTGAATAATCCTCAAAACCAAGGTCTATTAGATGATCCTAATTATTCATATTTTCGTTACCAAAATAATTATTGCGGTGATGCGATAGAATTACAACTTTATATTATTAATCACGAATTACAAAATATTCGCCATAATACTCAAGCTTGCGCAATTTGTTGTATTTCAGCGAGTATTATGTCTATAATTGTTAAACAACAAAAAATTAAAAACATATTATTTAAAATTAAAAATTTTTTATCTATGTTAAATCAACAAAAATTTGATTTTAATGAAATTAACGAAGAATTGCAAATTTTTAAATTTTTTTGTGATAATCCTGGAAAAATTACTTGTATTAGTTTACCTTGGCAAGCTTTAAAAAAAGCTATAGAATCTCTTGGATATTAAAAAAATAATATCAAAAATTATCTTTTCGGATTAATTATCATAACTATATGGTAAATGACAAGGGATATACATTATTCCTGGAATAACTATATTAGATAATGTCAAAGGATAATGATCATCGTAATAATAGTGAATTTCATTGCCAGTAGAAGTTATTTCTTTTTTTAATTGCATTGTATTTTCTAAATAAGTGTATTCGAAAATATGTTGATTAGGCCATATTTCTTTAACTAAATTGCCATTAAATTCGTCAAATTCTTGAATATAACCATGAGGAAAAATTATTTTAACAATATTTTTACACATATCATTGTCTGAATATATTATTTCAGTATTTTTTGTGATTCCATTGTTATCAGTAATTTTAATAATTTTATAATTTTTTGTTTCATCTATTTCAACTATAGAATTATCAGGTAATTGTTTCATTTTAAGCGAATTATTTTCTGTATTTATATTTAATAAATATTCTGTTTTGATTATGTTATCTTTTGTTTTTATTTGGATCGGTAATAAATTATTATCATATTTTATAATAGTACCATCAGGTAAAATTTCTTGTTCTAATTTAAAAAAATAATTTTTATGCATTTTGTGAATTCTATATTTTCGAATAAATTTATCTATTAAATTATCTTGATCTAAAAAAAATAAATAAAAACCATAATATTTACGTTGTTCGCCATTTGGAAAAATGATCTTTTGTATTGTTTTAGTTTTAGGATTATATTCGCGAATATATTTATTAGAAATTTCTTGAATAACATCTTTTTTATAATATCTAGTTATACCATTAGCAAAAGTTTCTTGGATTTTATGATATTTATAAGTTTTTTGTTTTTTTTCAGGAAATTTTTCTTGTAATAAATATTTATCATATTTATAATCTTTATTTGGTAAAATTATTTCTATTTTTTTATCATTATGATCATATTTCTTAATAATCCCATTAGAATTGATTTTACGAAATAAACGTTTTTGATCATCATATTCGTGAATATTGCCATCTAAAAAAATTTTTTTTTTAAAATTGTCTAAATGATCCAAATTAATAATATCATCAGATACATGATTATAATCGTATCCAGTGATCATATCTTTTGAATTAAATTTTTTATGTACCAATTCTCCTGTAATAGGATCATATTCTTTAATATTGCCTTGTTGATCAATAATTTTAATAATTTTAATTATGCGATCTCCTTCATTAATGGGTATATTTTCTGATATTCTAAAATCTAAATGATTATTTAATGTGGTAACAATGTCATAATCTTTTTTCGTATAATAAAAATGATCAAATAAATAAATTAATAGTAATGCCAACAATAATAAACATATAAATTTAATTTTTGTTAATTTTAACAAATATTAAAATCCCCTTTTTAAATTAAATATTATTTTTTAATCATTTAAAATAAAAATTAAATTACAAATGATAATGAAATACTTAAATAAATTTTTTTTAATTATTAAAAAAAATATTACTTAGAATATTTTTTTAAAATAATTTTAATATTAAAATATCAAAAAAAACTTCTTCATTTCTATTAATATTTCTTAATTTTTTTGATTCAATGATTAAAAATTTTTAATCCTTTTTTAATTTTTTTAATAATTTTAAAAATGATTTTTAATAAAATAATAATTTTCTATTTAATAATTTGTTGTTTTGATCTTTATAAAAAAATAATGTAAAATATTTATGATTTATAAATTGTTCTATTTTAATAACTTTATATAATTTTTCATTTAATACAGATTTTAAAATATTTCTAAAAATGTTTATTTAGGATATTTTTTCTAATTATTTTCCAATTAGATTAAAATTTCTGTTGTTAGTTAATTATGTTTTTTAAATATAAAAAAATAGAATAATTTTTATTTATTCTCGAATCTTTTTAAATTTATTATTCTTTCAATAAGACCAATAATATAAATATAAATAAAATAATTTTAATTTCGTTTTTGTTACTTTTTGAATGGAGGATTTTGATAAAAACAAAATGAAAATAATTTAATATTAATATTAGAATATTTTGCGAAAATTATAAATAAAATTTATCATTTTTTAAAGGCAAAAATAAATAATTTATATATAACATTGATATTATAACAAATCTAATTTAAAACAAATAAATTCTAAATTATTTTTGATATAGTTAATGTTATAATATTTGGTCAAATATTTATTTAATTATTAATGATTCTATTTCTGCAATTTCTTTAGGAATTTTAGCAGATAAATTAATATTTCCTTGTTTTTTTACAATAATATTATCTTCAATTCGAATTCCCAAATTTAAATGTTCAATATATAAACCAGGTTCAATAGAAATAACGCTATTTTCTCCAATAGGTTCTTCTGGATTTATACCTAAAACATCATGCGTATCCAAACCTAAATAATGACTAATACTATGATAAAAATAATTTTCAATTTTTTCTACAAATCCAAGTTTTAGCATACCTTGAGCTAGAATTTGTTTTCCGTATCTATTTAAATCTTGCATACTATGTTCAGGTTTAACCCAATTAATTAATGTTTTATTAGTGTTTAAAACTAAATCATAAATTTGATTTTGTATAGATGTAAATTTATGTTTTAAAGGAAAACAACGAGTAATGTCTGAAGAATAATTATTGATTACTACTCCTGCATCCATTAAACAAATATCTTCATCATTTAATTTAGAATTATTTTTGTTATAATGCAAAATTAAAGCGTTTTTTCCCGAAGCAACAATAGTTTCAAAAGCATTTTTAGCTTTTTGCATTTCTAAAAAATAATGAAAATGAGCTGATATTTCAAATTCATATTGACATTTTTTTAAATTATTAAATGTATATATTAAAGAATGATAATGTATGTCAATGGCATGCTTAATATAATTAATTTCTTCATTATTTTTTTGTTTACGCAAATTTAATAAAATTGGAGAACTGTTGGCTATTTCGATCCAAGGCCAAGAACTTAAAAATTTATAAACTTGTTCATAACCCCAGCAATAATATGTTTTATGATAATACGGGATATCAAAATAAACTTTCGGTGACAATGATTTAAATTCACAAATTTGTTTATTAAGCCAAACATTAAAATCTTTCATTTCATAAATATTATTACATGAAATTTTTGATATATTATTTATTTGTTCTTTATTTAATTGATCATCATTCCATAATTTATGAATAGGATTTATGTTAGGTATAAATAAAAATGTTTTTTGCATTGATGATTTTTTTATAAGAATTAAAATGCTACCATCTTGTTGAATTCCTGTTAAATAGTAAAAATTTTTATTAACTTCGAATGGAAATAATTGATCCCCACTTTTATAATGTGAATGACCTGAATAAAATAAAGCTATAGAATTGTCATTTATACATTTAAAAAAACGATTACGATTATTAGAAAACATATATTACAAAAACCTCTACAAAAAATATTTATTTAAAATATTTAATAATTATTTAATTAACTAATTAATAAAAAATATTTTATTTTTATTTTTAAAAATAAAATTTTCTAAATGCATAAAATTAATTTATTTATAATAATAAATTCGCTAAATTATTTGAATTATTTTTTTAATCTTTTTTATATAGTTATAAAAAACTATTATTCATTATATTTAATTATTATAAATTAATTTTTTTAATTAAATTTAAAAATTATTTTAGATAACCAATAAGAAAATTAATTTAATAACGTGAAAGGAAAATGGTTAAATAAACTTAAAAAATATGTTTAATATTAAAAAAAAATTTAAAATTATTTTCGTTATGTTTGCGCTTTTATGGTCATTAATCATAATTTTTATTATTGGCCATCGTTTGGTATATAAAACAAAAGAAAAACAAACATCGAATTATGATAATTATTCTTATCGAAGGATCTATGATCAAGATTTGGAAAATCGTAAATTAGTTGAAAAATTAGCTTATCTAGGATTTGAACATTTTAAAATAGGATTAAAAGATGAAAATTTACGCGAACAATATAACCAGTTGGCTAATGATGAAACTTTGAACATAACACAAATTGAAGAAAAAATTTTTAATAGATCATTAAACACTGCAGAAACATTTTTGATACAAAGCACTATTGATTTTTTATCTAAAAAAATAAATAAAACAATAATATTGAAAATCAGAGTAATTAAACCATCTACAAGTTTTTTAGCAGAAGTAAAGTCTTTATATGAGATATCAAATAATTCCATTATTACATTAGATATGCAAAATTATAACAATCAACATTTTTATATTAAACATTCGAGTGACACTCCTGGGGATGGTTATTGTTTTTTTCATGCACTCAAATACTTATTAGATCAATCTGTTCCTGATTGGTTAGATAAAATTTGCAAAGAATTAAATGAAGTGAAATTATCATTTTCAAAAAAATAAAAACACAAAAACTTATTGTCTACCCGGAATATTTTGTTCAAATGGGTGATATATCAGGAGAAATGGCAAAAATATGAACAATATGAACAAAAAAAAAACAATTACAATATATTTATCCAAATAGTATTGATTTGGTTCTTAATTATATTAAGTTATTTTATAATATTTTTTTTTCCAATATCAAAAAAAATTTCTAAAATTCCTTTTATGCATATACCTGATAATTCAGAATCTAAATCTATGTCTTTTAATTTGATTAATATAATAAAAGAGAAAACATCTTTGTATCGTTTTTTGATTAAATTGCCTTATTATTTAGTAGGATCTTGCAAATTAGAAATTGACAAAGCTTTAAAAGAAAATTTTGTTTATGAACAAAATTCCAATATTGAATTTAATAAAAGTGATGGATTAATCACAATTCATAATGTGGAAAAAATATTAAATCATAACATTTTAATAGGAGAAACTTTTATTCCATTAAAATTTGGTTTTCGGAAAAATAGAGAACATTATGCATTTACTTTTCAAATTTATTTTATCGCATATAAATTAAGTTATAGTGATGATTATGATTATCGCATAAAAGTTAGAAAAAAATAAAATTAACTTAATATTTTTTAGTTTTAATAAACCAAAAATAAAGTTTTAAATTTATTTTATTTATTTTTAATCATTATATATTTAATTTTTTTATATTTATGAAAAAAATAATAAAAAATCTTAATAATTATATTTTATTTTGAAATTATTAGTTATTATATTAATTGATTAATAAGTTGTAATTAAGTTTCATTAATTAAATAAAAATTTGTAAATTGTTATTAATTTTTTATCTATCTTTATATTATTAAATTTTTAATATATCCAATTCATTATTAAAAAATATTTTTTAGTCATAAAATTATTTTCAAATGGGAGAAAGATTTTTAAGATGTATTATCAAAAACAATTCAATAATAAAAATAAAAAACATAATAATTTGATATTTAATATTTTATTTAAAACGACAATTTGTTTAATTTTTGTTTTTAAAATACTAAAATTTTCTAATTTTTATTTATTAGGATATCATAATACTAATCTATATGTTAATGTTAAAAACGCTATGGAACCTCAAAAAGCTAAAGCGAACATCATCATTACACATGATATCGGAGAAAGTTCTCAAGAATATGAAAGATTAACTAATTTTCTAAACGCAAATAATTATAATACTATAACATATGATTTAAGAAATCATGGTCAAAGTATACAAAATCACGATAATTTAGGAGATATCGAAGATGACAAAATTTTTATAAATGATTTGCATAAAATTATAACGTTTTTAAAAAGACAAAACAATTTAAAAATCTTTTTATTAGGTCATTCATTAGGAAGTATTATTAATAATTGCTACGTTTATAAATTCCAAGATATAGATGGAGTTATAAATACCGCTACATATTCAAAAATTTTGAACAAAACTAAAAAAATTTTAGAATCAAAGAGCATTAATCAAAATGAAAAAATTATCATCATGGATAATTATGCCGAATCCGAAAGATTAACTTTAAGATTAGAAGAAATTAGTAATAGAATTACTACTGTTACAACTAGATTTATCTATAATACTATGATTTTAATGATTACACAATTTCAAAAAAATTTAATTAATTATGAATTCTACTATCCTAAACCTATTTTATTATTACACGGAAAAAAAGATAATATTATTGATTATACACATAGTAAAGAGTTATTTGAATTAATCAAAAGTCCTGATAAAACTTTAAAATTATATTCCACAAGTAATCATAATTTATTAAATAATAATTTTTATACTTCAATATATAAAGATATTTTAGAATGGTTAAATAATCGAATATCTATATAAAAATAAAACTACTCTGAATATAAATTAAAAAGAGAGATCATAATTTAATGACAATTTTTAACAATTGTCATAAAAAAATGATCTCTCTATTATGATTATAATCTATTTTTTTAAAAATTTTTATAATATTTTCCTAAAATTTACTTTATTTTTTATGAATTATCTTTTTTATTTTTTTCCGGATCAAGGCTACGCCAAGTTTTTCGAATTTCTTCAAGAGATGTTATATAATTATCTTCGTTATTGTTGTCAATATTAGCATTTGATTCATTTTTTATCACAAATAAAATAATAAATAATATTAATAAAAAAGTAACACGACTTATCAATTTAATATACATTTAAGATGACTCCTGAAAAAATAAAATTTTTAAAAAACGCTTACTTTAGTATACTAAAAATATTTAAAAAAAACTACCTTAATTACTTTTATATTCATTTTTAATAAAAATTAATCGAAAAATCTATTTATTGGATATATTTTGTTAAATTTTATTTTTTATAAGTAAAAATACTAAAAATAAATTATATAATTATTATATTACATCTCTATTTAGATATGTTATATATAACTTAAATCATCATAAAATATGCCTATAATTTTATGACTTGACAAAAAACTTCGGCAAATTAATAAAAAATTATTTGAAAACTATCCAGCAACATTATTTCCTAAATAATAAATAAAAGAAAAAATAATCGATAAAATTAAAAACAAGAAATCACTAATTAAAAAAATTTTTTATAGTTTGTAATTAATAACAAAAAAATAATTTTTTAAATAGTAAAATGCATAACATTAATTAATGTGCGAAAAACAAGATATTATTGATATATAATTGCCATAAATTACAAAAAGCAATCCTATAACTAAAATAAATTATTATACAAAACCAAAATTTAAATATTACAATATTGAGCTTAATTAATCATATCTTTAGTTATCTTAATACATTATAGATTTAATAATTTATATTAATTAATCTTAAAAACTTAAAAAAAGATAATACTATATAGAATAAAAAAATAAATTGCATCAAGTAATAATTAATTTTATAAAAATAAAAAGGAGAAAAAAATATTTTATGATAATCTCTAATTTTATCAAAACTATTATGAAAAAGGATTTGCAACAAAATAAAATATCTGAAATTATCACTCGTTTTCCTCCTGAACCAAACGGTTTTTTACATTTAGGACATGCTAGAGCTATCATTATTAATTTTGAATTAGCCAAATTATTTCAAGGAAAAACATATTTAAGGTATGATGATACTAATCCAATACGTGAGAAATCTATTTATATTGAAAATATTCAAAAAGATATAAATTGGTTAGGTTATAAACCGGATAAAATTTTTTTTACCTCAGATTATTTCGAAATAATATATCAAAAAGCTATTTTATTAATACAAAAAAACAAAGCTTTCGTAGATGATTTAAACACAGAAGAGTTAAAAAAAACAAGAGAAATGCAACAATGTTCTCCTTATCGAAATCGATCTATATCAGAAAACTTAAAACTATTTATTCAAATGGCTCAAGGTAAATTCCAAATAGGAGCAAAAGTATTAAGAGCGAAAATTGATATGTCTAGCCCAAATATTAATTTAAGAGATCCAGTTTTATATAGAATTTTGAATACTAAAAGTTTAAAACAACAACATTATTATATTTATCCTACTTATGATTTTGCTCATCCTTTAGCTGATTCTGTGGAAAAAATTACCCATTCACTATGCTCTTTAGAATTCGAAGATCATCGTCCGCTTTATAATTGGATTATTAAAGAAACCGAAATGATTCACATTCCGCAACAAATTGAATTTGGTCGATTAAATATTGTTGGTACTTGTTTAAGCAAAAGAATTCTGAAATTATTAGTTGATTATAATTTAGTACAAGGTTGGGATGATCCACGTATGCCAACTTTAATAGGTTTGAGAAATCGTGGATTAACTCCTTTGGCAATTAAAAATTTTATTATAGAAGCTGGTCTTTCCAAAATAAATAGTAATATTGATAAAAATATGTTAGACGCCTGTTTAAGAAACGATTTACAATTAAAAACTAAAACTATAATCGCTATTATCAAACCTTTAAAAATAACTATTACCAATTATCCTGAAAATAAAATAGAATATCGCGAAATACCTTATTATAAAAATAATGAACAAACCAAAAGAAAAGTTTTTTTTTCACGTAATATTTATATAGAACATAGCGATTTTGAAATAAATAAACCTAATAAAGATTTTAAAAGATTATTTTTAAATGGAGAAGTTAGACTTTTATATTTTTACTTTATTAAAGCTTATAAAATAATAACTAATGAATCCGGAGAAATTATAGAAATTTTAGCGACTTACGATCCAATCACTAAAAGTGGTAGTGGTTTTAACCAACGTAAACCTAATGGTACTATTCATTTCCTAACTATTGAGAATTCTTCAGAAGCAACTTTTAATTTTTATCAAGATTTATTATTAAAGAATACCTATGAATTAAATAAGCAAAAACCTGAAGAAATTAAATTTTTTTTTAATTTTAACTCTTGGGTACAAAAAAAAGGTTTTATAGAAAATACTTTAGATTTTAAAAATAATTTAGAAAAATTTCAATTTATTAGACATGGTTTTTTCAATTTAGAACACAAAAATAATCAAATAAGAAATTTTAATGAAATTGTAGCTTTAAAAAAAAATATAAAATATTAAATTTTAATTTAAAATAAATTAACAAAATTTTAATAATTATTTAAAAAAACTCCCAGAAAATATATATTATAAATTCTGAGAGTTTTTTTCATTGAATAAAAACTATTATGTCATATTTGAGATAGTAAGTGCTACTATACCTGGTGTTTGAGCTGCTAATTTTAAAAGCATGCCAAAATTATAAGTCAAAATTAATTGAGTCAAAGCTTCAACAATATCTCTACAACAATTAGATAAAAGTTGATTCCACGTTTCTATATCTTTTAAATTATTTACTTGAATCGTTGATAAATATGAATCATGTGAACTTGATGTTATAATATCTTTTGCGCTTGCCGCAATATTATGTAATTGAGTGATATCATCAGTATCAGAGTAAAAGGTATTTTGATTTATTGAAACTAAATTATCTAAAGATTGACAACAAACTGCTTCTTCAAGTTCTGAAATTGAATTTACAACAGGTTTAGATGCGCTTAATTTATTATTATATTGATAAAAAATTTTCAATAATTTTAATTTTTGTTCATTATTGAGATCGTTAATATCTTGATTAGTTAAAGCTACCGAATCCGATAACATGGCACTGTTATTCATTAAATGAGCTAATAAAATATTATTATTCATTATAATATAGCATAACGCTACAAATAATAATGATAATAAACCGGGAATAAACCTTAGTTGTTTAATTTTATTTTTCAAAATATTTTATCCCCCTTATAATATTCTGATATTTAATTTATAGTAAAACAACATTGGTGTTCATGATTATTGTAACATATTTTGATATTATTGAAAAATTATAATTAATTTTAATTATTTTAATAGTAAATAACTATTATAACTCTCCCCTTTTATACTACGATCTGATGTTGTGCTAAGCGAAAAATCTAATAATAATGGATTTTCGGAAGAAGATTTTATAATATAAAATTTATTGTTTCCATTTGTTGTATCCAAGTATTTTAAACTTTTATTAAAATCCTTTATATAATCATATTTTTGTTTATTCGTTGGTTCATTGAATCTCTTATAAGAGTTGGAACCAAGTAAAATAATAATTAAAATAAATAATAATAATAAAATTGCAATTTTAATCAATGTTTTTCTTTTAATCACATATTCTTTTTCCATTTTTACATCCTATCATGTTTATATTAAATATTTATATTAATTATTTTTATTAAAATGTATAATTTTTAACTTTTTATTTAAAGAAAATTTAAAGTAATTAAATAGTTTTAAGAAATTATTTTTTTTCAAATTAACAGCGATTCTCATAATGACAATTAATTCTAACAAACATTTATATTTTCGTCAATATTATTAATTTAATTAAGATTAAAAAATTTTCAAAAAATAAAAAAGATCAACTTAAAGTTGATCTTAGTAATTTTTGATTATTTGTTTTAACTTTAAATTAAATAAATTGAAAAAAGTTATTTTAGCAAATTATAAAATACTTTTAAACCTAAAAAAGGTGCTGTAGTAGTTAATTTTTCTTCAATTCGTAATAATCGATTGTATTTAGTAACACGATCTGTACGACAAAGAGAACCTGTTTTTATTTGACCCACATTAGTAGCAACAGATAAATCAGCAATAAAATCATCTTCAGTTTCACCGCTGCGATGAGAAATAATTGCTGTAAAACCAGCTTTTTTAGCCATTTCAATTGCTTCTAAAGTTTCTGTTAAAGTTCCTATTTGATTTAATTTGATTAAAATGGAATTAGCAATATTATTTTCAATTCCTTTTTGTAATTTATTGATATTAGTTACAAACAAATCATCTCCAACTATTTGTAATTTTGTTCTTAATTTTTTAGTTAATAATTTCCAACCTTCCCAATCGTTTTCGTCCAAAGCATCTTCGATAGAAATTATCGGGTATTTTTTCACTAAATTATCAAAATAATCCACTAATTCTAAGCTAGTTAAATAACATTTATGCCCTTTTTCTCCTGATAAAACATATTTTTTATTTTTTTTATCAAAAAATTCAGAAGCAGCTATATCCATACTGATATATATATCTTTACCAGATTGGTAACCGGCATTATGAATAGCTTCTAAAATGATTTTAAGAGCTTCTTCATTTGAATTTAAATTGGGGGCATATCCTCCTTCGTCTCCGACATTTGTATTTAATTTTTTTGACTTTAAAATTTTACCTAAATGATGAAATATTTCTGAACCGTATCTTAAAGCTTCTTTAAAATTAGGAGCGCCTACAGGTAAAATCATAAATTCTTGAAAATCAATATTATTATCAGCATGTGAACCGCCATTAATTATATTCATCATAGGAACAGGCATTTGTTTTGGTTGTATACCGCCTAAATAATCATATAATTCCATATTAAAATAATTAGCTCCGGCTCGCGCACAAGCTAAAGAAACTCCAAGGATAGCATTAGCGCCTAATTTACTTTTATTAGGTGTACCATCTAAAGCTATTAATTTTTTAATATAGATAGAATATTTGCGTTTCAATATCAAAATTGGTATTTTTGATATCTATTACAAACAGCCCCCATCTAAACCGGACAAGCAAGTTTCCAAGCATCCGGCTTGCCATAATTTACCTTCTTACGAAGACTAACTTAATGTCACCACTGGTTAGTTGTTGATTATAATCGTCCTGTAGCACTTTAATGGATATTGCACAATAAATTACTGACTTCTTTCGCCCTATAAAGGTCGTTAACCTTCATCTTGGGAGGGCGATTAACTTAATTATTCCAAATTAAGTTTTACTCCTCCGACTACTAAAAAGTCGCTTTATCCTTGAGCCTAATGACTTTTATTTCATTATTAGTTAATTTAATAACTAGCTTTTAGGATTCTCCAAGTTACTCTAAATATCTACCTTGATTCCTTAGGTGAATTAACCATTTTACTAATGGTGAGATTCCAGGTTTACTTTCGTTGATAAATATCCTACACAATTGATAAATGTTGATAGTTTCTGGACTGTTTGGTGTTAGTAATTTGCAAACAGGTTAGCTTATTACATCTTCTTTTTTTCTTAGGCCCTTTCAAGCTTATCCTTAGAATCATTCGGTGGCGGTATCTTTTTGACTAACTACTTCATCGTAATCCGCTTTTAAGAACTGCTATAATTCTTTATTGTTTCCTTTAAAGAACCGTTCTTAGCCTTTCAGTGTTTATCGCACTGGTGATTGGTTAAATCACAAGATATTTAGGCTTCTTTGGCGCCCTCAATTAACGCTTGATTATTTACAGGCATACCTATAATTTTTGAAGAAATAATATTTTGAATATTTTTAATTGCTTTTAATACACCTTTACCTAAAAATCTTTGAACATCATTATCTCTTAATTCAAGAGCTTCGTGTTCCCCTGTAGAAGCTCCGGAAGGAACTGAAGCTCTTCCGAATGCACCAGAAACTGTAAATACTTCTACTTCGACAGTGGGATTTCCTCTTGAATCTAAAAATAAGGATAGAATATTTGCGTTTCAATAACCCGATTTATATTTCGATTATCTATTACAAAAAAGCCCCCTTCTAAACCGGACAAGCAAGTTTCCAAGCATCCGGCTTGCCATAATTTATCCTCTTTTGAGTACTAACTTTGTGTCACCACTAATTAGTTGTTTATCCTTATCATTCTATATTGATGTTATGTATTTGTTGATTAAATAAAGGTCATTGACTTATTTATGGTGGTATTGTTTAATTTTTAGGATTTCCAATACCGTATATAGTTTTTAACTATCAATATTCCCATTCGACATTCCTTATGGACCGTGATATGATTGAACGTTTGATAGTAGTTGTTGAGTTATATTATTAATCCAGCGTTTTAAGTTCTGGTTGAACATTTAATGAACAATCTTGAATGATATTCAATGTTCGCCAAAGTTTAGTTTCTGGATCAAAAATAGTTGTTGACATAAACACCAATTCCCTTATTATCATTGAATAAACAATAAATTACTGACTTCTTTCGCCCTATAAAAGCCGTTAACCTTCATCTTGGGAGGGCGATTAACTTAATTATTCCAAATTAAGTTTTACTCCTCCGACTACTAAAAAGTCGCTTTATCCTTGAGCCTAATGACTTTTATTTCATTATTAGTTAATTTAATAACTAGCTTTTAGGATTCTCCAAGTTACTCTAAATATCGACCTTAATCCGTTAGGGGAAGTGACCATTTACTAATGGTGAGATTCCAGGTTTTTAACTAATAAACTATCCAATACGTAAAGTTTATATTGATAGATTCTGGACTGTTCGGTTATTACAGTAGCTTGTTGAAACAGGTTAAATTACATCTTCTTAGCTTCTTAGGCCATTTCAGGCTTATCCATGGGATTATTAGGTGGCGGAATCTTTTTGACTAACTACTTCGTCGCAACCCGCTTTTAAGAACTGCTGTAATTCACTATTCTTTCGTTTAATGAACCATTCTTATCCTTTCAGTGTTTTTCTGCACTGGTTATTGGTTAGATAACGCGATATTTAGGCCTCTTTGGCGCCCCTTCACGAGCAATAATATTTTTAATAAAAGGCATTTCCTTATAAACTCCTTAGATATTATTTAATATTTTAATTTTTAATAATAAATAAATAAAATTTATCAATTAATCGAT
This sequence comes from Candidatus Phytoplasma australasiaticum subsp. taiwanense, assembly GCA_001307505.2. Taxonomy (GTDB): domain Bacteria; phylum Bacillota_I; class Bacilli_A; order Acholeplasmatales; family Acholeplasmataceae; genus Phytoplasma; species Phytoplasma australasiaticum. Next base: position 372,007 of record CP040925.1, on the reverse strand, counting down.
TTATTTTATTTTTTTGATAAAATTAAACTTTTTCCAGTCATTTCCTGAGGTTTATTTAATTTTAATAATTGCAATAAAGTTGGGGCTACATCACATAAAGCTCCTGATCGCAAAGTTAAAGAATTATCGGTTATAATAATAGGTACTAAATTTGTAGTGTGAGCTGTATGTTGATTTCCATATTCATCACACATCTGTTCTGCATTACCATGATCTGCTACAATAACAGCTGTTCCGCCTACGGATGAAATAGTTTCTGTTACTATATTTAAACATTTATCTACAACTTCTATTGCTTTAATAGTGGCGTTTAAAGATCCTGTATGTCCTACCATATCAGGATTCGCAAAATTTAAAATCATAGTATCAAAATTACCTGTTAATATTGCTTTTTTAGCTTCTGCAGCAACTTGAAAAGCACTCATTTCAGGTTTCTGATCGTAAGTATCTACTTTAGGAGAAGGAATTAATATTTTTTTTATATTAGGTAAATTTTTTTCTTTACCCCCGTCAAAAAATAATGTTACATGGGGATATTTTTCTGTTTCAGCAATTCTTAATTGTGTTAACCCATGTTTATAAATAACTTCGCTATAAATATTTTTTAATTCATTTTGCTCAAAAGCAACACATCCCTTTACTAAATGAGAATAATAACTATTTGTAACTAATAAAATATTTTTAATTATTTTTTTTGGTTTGAAAATTGTTTTATTTGGTGTTTGAAAATGATTAATTTGCAAAGGATTAGATAAAGCTACAGCTAATCTTACTGCTCGATCTGGTCTAAAATTAACAAAAATAATCCCATCATCATCATTAATTAAACTTTGGGTATTGCAAATAAAAGGAGGAATAAATTCATCAGTAATACCTTGATTGTAGGCACTTTGAATCCCCTCTAAAGGTTCATAAATAGGTGTATCACCTGAAATTAACATATTATAAACCTTATTTAAACGTTCCCAATTATTATCTATATAGATAGAATATTTGCGTTTCAATATCAAAATTCGTATTTTTGATATCTATTACAAACAGCCCCCATCTAAACCGGACAAGCAAGTTTCCAAGCATCCGGCTTGCCATAATTTATCCTCTTTTGAGCACTAATTTGGTGTCCATCACTTAATTAGTTGCAATAAATTACTGACTTCTTTCGCCCTATAAAAGCCGTTAACCTTCATCTTGGGAGGGCGATTAACTTAATTATTCCAAATTAAGTTTTACTCCTCCGACTACTAAAAAGTCGCTTTATCCTTGAGCCTAATGACTTTTATTTCATTATTAGTTAATTTAATAACTAGCTTTTAGGATTCTCCAAGTTACTCTAAATATCGACCTTAATCCGTTAGGGGAAGTGACCATTTACTAATGGTGAGATTCCAGGTTTTTAATTGATAAACTATCCAATACGGATCAAGTATATTGATAGTCTCTGGACTGCTCGTTTATAGTAGTTTATGAGACAGGTTAGCTTATTACATCTTCTTATCTTCTTAGGCCCTTTCAGGCTTATCCATGGGATTATTAGGTGGCGGAATCTTTTTGACTAACTGACTTCGTCGCAACCCGCTTTTAAGAACTGCTGTAATTCCTTATTGTTTCCTTTAAGGAACCATTCTTATCCTTTCAGTGTTTATCTGCACTGGTGATTGGTTAAATCACTCGATATTTAGGCCTCTTTGGCGCCCCGATCCATAGAATAATATCTTCCAGATATAGAACCAATTTTAAAACCTAATTCTATTAAAAGTTTTATATAACTTAAACCTGATTGGGGAGATGTATCTCTTCCATCCGTAAAAGCATGTAAAAAAGTATTTTTATTTAAATTATGTTGTTTTATTAATATATGGATAGAACATTTGCGTTTAAAATCAGGATGTACCTTCCTGATATCTATTACAAACAGCCCCCATCTAAACCGGACAAGCAAGTTTCCAAGCATCCGGCTTGCCATAATTTACCTTCTTACGAAGACTAACTTAATGTCACCACTGGTTAGTTGTTGATTATAATCGCCCTGTAACACTTTATGATATTGCACAATAAATTACTGACTTCTTTCGCCCTATAAAGGTCGTTAACCTTCATCTTGGGAGGGCGATTAACTTAATTATTCCAAATTAAGTTTTACTCCTCCGACTACTAAAAAGTCGCTTTATCCTTGAGCCTAATGACTTTTATTTCATTATTAGTTAATTTAATAACTAGCTTTTAGGATTCTCCAAGTTACTCTAAATATCTACCTTAATCCGTTAGGGGAAGTGACCATTTACTAATGGTGAGATTCCAGGTTTTTAATTGATAAACTATCCAATATATCGATATAATATTGATAGACTCTGAACTGCTCACTTATAGTAGTTTGCGAGATAGGTTAGCTTATTACATCTTCTTAACTTCTTAGGCCCTTTCAGGCTTATCCATAGGATTATTAGGTGGCGGCATCTTTTTGACTAACTACTTCCTTCGTCGCAACCCGCTTTTAAGAACTGCTGTAATTCCTTATTGTTTCCTTTAAGGAACCATTCTTATCCTTTCAGTGTTTATCTGCACTGGTGATTGGTTAAATCACTCGATATTTAGGCCTCTTTGGCGCCCATCGATAAAGCTTTAAAATGATCTAAATGCGAATGGACTCCTCCATCAGACACCAAACCCAATAAATGTAATTTACTTTTATTCGTTTTAACGTGTTGAATTACTTTTAAAAAACATTTATTTTCGAAAAAACTACCATCTTTAATTTTTCTATTAATATAAGTTAAAGATTGATGAACTACTCTACCAGCTCCTAAATTTAAATGCCCTACTTCACTATTACCCATTTGTTGAGCAGGTAATCCAACTGCTTCACCTGAAGCTTGCAACATATTAGAAGGAAAATTAGAAAATAAATAATCTAAATAAGGAGTTTTAGCTTGCGCAACAGCATTACATTTTTGTTGCATTGATAAACCTAATCCGTCTAAAATAATTAATCCTACAAAATTCCGCATTTAATACCTCTTTATTTTATTTTTGGTTAATTATGAATTTATCACTGTAGACATCACCATCCTACCAAAATATAAAAAAGAATGTCAAATATTGCAAAATAATGAACTATTAAATGAAAACTAACAATTTTTAAACAAAAAAATCAAAAAATAATTTAATATAAATTTTGAAATTATATCTTGGTTTATATTTTTTTGATTTCTACTTATATATTTTTAAATCTGTAAAAAAAAATCATTTAATAAATAATTTCGTTTTTTAAATCTTTTAAAAATAATAAATTTTTTATTTTTTGATGCTGTTTTTAATTTAAATTAAAATTAGTAATAATCATTTCATAAGTGTAATTTTTACGATTAGTTCTTTGATAATTAATAAATCGATCAACAGGAATTTTAATCAAATAAAAAGATTGATATAAAAAATTAATTAGAGTAGTATCGTGATTAGTTAATATCCATTTAACTCCTCTGACCTGAGCCGCTTTTAAATTTTCGCATAATTCTTTTTGATGATCTTTATCAAATATTTCAATGCTATAACTATTAAAAGTTTTGGTGTCAGAATCATAAGGGGGGCGCAAAAAAATAAAATCATTTTTTTGAGCTTGTGCAATAATTTTTTTATAATCATTGTGAAAAAAAGAAATTTTATTTTTATGATCTTTTAAAAAAGTAATTATCTTGTTTAAATTATTTTCATTAATAATATTAGATAAAGTAATTTTGTCTTTGCCATTAAAAGGAGTGTTAAATTTATTTTCGAAATTAACATGATATAAACCATTAAAACAAGTTTTATTAAGAAAAATAAAAAGAACAGTTTTTTGCACATCATCTAATAAAGCTGGATTTTGACGACAAAAATTATAATAAAATTCTTTTTTTTCGTGATTTTAATTTTTCAACATGTTTTTTTATTAACTCAAGCACATAAAAAGAATTATTTTTTAATGTTTGCCAAGCAATTATTAAGGTTTATCAGACAAATTAGCTTTTTGTGGTAATAAATATAAAAAACACTACCTCCCCCTAGAAAAGGTTCAAAATATGTATTATATTAAAAATTTATAATAATATTTAAAAAAGATAATAATTGACTTTTACCTCCTACCCATTTTATAAATGGTTTAATGCACTTTTTTCTTTCATTTTAATTACTTTATATACAATTAATCAATAAATTATTATTTAATTACCGTTTATTGTTTTTTATTAATGCACTTTTTTCTTTCATTTTAATTACTTTATATACAATTAATCAATAAATTATTATTTAATTACCGTTTATTGTTTTTTATCATAATTATATTTATTTTGATAATCTATGCTTAATTAATTTAAATATTATAATTTTGGGTATATAAGAATAAAAAGATCTTATTATTATTCGTAAATTATAAATTAAAATATAAAAAAAGTGATTACTTAATAAGGTCAAAAAAATTACTTTCAATATGTATAATTTATAATTGATGGTTTTTCTGTAAAATAATAAAATATTATTGTAAATGAAAAATTTTATATATTTAAATGTTATCCATTTTTATATTAAAAATTAATTAATTTTAAATCGACTTGTCAAAAATAATTTTTATTTTTTTATTGAAAAATTTTTAAAGTAATATAGAATATAAATTGTAAATTAGTTAGATTTAGTTTCTGATTGAACACAAAAAAAGGGGTATTATTTAAAAAAATATGCGAAGTTTATGGTATTTAACTTTTTTATTTATAGTTCTAAATATGTATAACTATCAAAATGTAGTTGTAGCTATGCCGCCAAGAGAGGAATTTATTGGCCAAACTAGAATTGTTCATGTATCTATTGGCAATATTAATATTTTAAAACAACATGCCATATTTAATAAATATTTCGATTGGAGTTTACAAAGCGCTCGTTATAATGAAGATTTAGAAGATTTCAGCATGATTTGGACAATTAAAGATCCAGACCCAAATTTATTAGGTGTTTTTTTTGATGGCGGAATTAGACATGGCCAAGATGATACATATAATTTGCAAGAATTAAAACATATGGGTAATGGTGCTAATAATATGTATTGTATATTTCTAAAAAATAATTAAATATTAATTTATAATTAGATTAAATATTAATTTTAATTAAGTTATCATTATATTTGCATTAAATGTGATAATAGATACAAAACATTTTAAAATGTACCTCCCGCTTTTGCAAATAAATATTTATCAATAAATAACAAAGATAAATTAATGACAACTTAAAGTTAATTTTTATTATTATCAGAAAAAATAATTTTAATATTTTTTTAAAATATTATTAAAGCCTAAATATTAGGAAAAATTTTTTATTTATTATTTACGGGAGGCTATCATTTTAATATGAAAAAATAAAAATAATTTTTTTAAAAAATTTAATATATTTATATTTAAAAAAATTATTAATATAATAACTTTAAAATTATTTTTATTTAATTAATTTTTAATTTATATCAATTTGGAAAAAGAAATAGATGATAATGAGTTTTAAAAAAAATTTTTCAACTTTTAATTTATGCATTTTATTGTTTATTATTATTTTTATTTTTTTAATAAAATATTTTTTTATGATAAAAAAAAGCAATTATATTAATTTATATTTATCGCAAATTTTGAAAAATGATATTGTCGAAACATCAAATAATACTGAAAAAAAAGAAAAAATTTCTTCAGATTTTTATAAATTTAAAATTAATTTAAAAGATTTAGAAACAATACAAAAATATATTTTTGAACAAAATTGTGATAAAACATTATCAATGGCAAACAATACCGAAGAAGAAGAAAAAATAATTAACAAAATAAAAAATCAATGGAGTTTTTTTTTAAAAGTTAAAATTAAAAGAGATAAAAATTATATTGATAATTTAGATTTTAAAATTAATAATTTAATGAACAAAGAAAAGTTAATAAGATCAAAAATTGAAACATTAGAAGATAAATTATCACAAAAATCGAATGATATCGATAAAAACAGATCGTTATTAATAATTAATAATTTAAAAAAACAATATCAATTTAACCAAGAACGTTTTCAAAACTTCGAAAATATTAAATTTAATTTTGTTAAACATTCTAATGACACATTAGATAAACAAAAAGACAAATTACAAAAAAAATTATATTCTTTTTATGAATTAGAATAAATAAATTATAAAATTTATAATGTTAAAATCATTATAAAATGGAATTATTTTTATTAATTGAAATGATTAAATCTCTATAAAAAATGGCTTTATCAAAATCTAATTTTTTAACCGCTTCTTTCATTAATTTTTTTAATTTAATTAATTCTTTTTTAGTAACATTTTTAGGATCAAGATTGATTTCCTTCATAAAATCTTTTTGATGATTTTGACTAAAATTATTAATATTTATCTTTTTATTAATGATTTGAGGATTAACATGATATTTTTGATTATATTCTTGCTGAATAATTCGTCGTCTATTGGTTTCGGCAATAGCTATTTTCATAGCATCTGTAATGTTATCTGCATACATAATTACTTGGCCTTGAATATTGCGAGCAACTCTACCAATTATTTGAATCAAACTACTTTCATTTCGTAAAAATCCAGCTTTGTCAGCGTCTAAAATAATCATTAAAGAAACTTCCGGTAAATCTAAACCTTCCCTTAATAAGTTAACTCCAATTAAACAATCATAAATTCCCATACGTAATTTTTGTAAAATTTGTAAACGTTGTAAAGCTGGAATTTTACTATGTAAAAAAGTCACTTTGATACCCATTTTTTTTAAATAAAAACTTAAATCTTCACTAAAATTAATGCTGATAGTAGTTACTAAAACTTTTTCATTTTTGATTTGGCGTTTTTTTATTTCTTCAAATAAATCATGCATTTGATTTTGAGTTGATCTAATTTCAATTTGAGGTTCTAAAATAAAAGTTGGCCTAATTATTTGCTCTACTATAGGAATATTTTTGTTTAATTCATACCTTCCTGGTGTTGCTGATAAATAAATGATTTTATCTATTTTTTGTTCAAATTCTTTAAATTTTAATGGTCTATTATCTAAAGCGCTAGGTAGACGAAACCCATATTGAATTAATTTTTGTTTCCGCGAGTAATCTCCAAAAAACATACCTTTAATTTGCGGAATAGTAATATGAGATTCATCAATAATAATTAAAAAATCTGAACCAAAATAATCAATTAAAGTAGTTGGAGGTTCCCCCTTTTTTTTTAAAGATATATGTCTTGAATAATTTTCAATACCCTTACAATAACCTAACTCTGTTAACATTTCTAGATCATATTTAGTTTTTGTTTCAATTTTTTGAGCTTCTAAAATTTGATTTTGGGATTTAAAGTATTTAATCTGTTTAGTTAATTCTATTTTAATTCTTTTAATGCTTTCTTTTAATTTTTTAGGATTAGTTGCATAAATAGAAGCAGGAAAAATGATCACTTTAGTTAATTCTTTAGCAATAGTGCCATCTATCATATTTAAAATTTGAATATTTTTTATTCGATTATCTTCGAAAATTAAACGAATTGCTTCTTTTTTGAAATTAGAATTTATCAGATCCAAAATGTTACCGTGAACACGAAAATTACCATTTTTTAATTGTAAATCGTTTCTACAATATTGTAATTCTATTAATTTTTTAAATAACGCATCCATAGGATAGTTTTGATTTTGATGTAAATATAAAATAGAATTTTTATAATCTTCTATATCTCCAATTCCAAAAATACAAGATACAGATGATACTACAATAACATCATTATTATCAATTAAAGCGTTAATAGTATTATGACGTAATTCTACTATTTCTTCATTAATAATTTTTTCTTTTTCGATATAAACATCACGAGATACAACATAAGATTCTGGTTGGTAATAATCATAATAAGAAATAAAATATTCCACTTTATTTTCAGGAAACATTTCTTTTAATTCATTAAAAATTTGTCCCGCTAAAGTTTTATTATGAGCAATTATTAAAGTTTTTTTATTGAGTTGATTAATAATATTAGCAATGGTGAAAGTTTTTCCAGTACCTGTAGCACCTAAAATTATTTGCTCCTTTTCCCCTTTATAAAAATTATTTAATAATTCTTTAATAGCTTGAGGTTGATCACCACTCGGTTTATATAAACTTTTTAATTTAAATTTCATTATGAGATTTATCCCTTATTTTTTTTAAATATTGACCAGTATAACTATCCGGATTATTGATAATTTCTTCTATATCGCCTTTAGCTATAATATAACCACCATTTTTTCCTCCTTGAGGTCCTAAGTCGATTATATAATCAGCATTTTTAATAATATTTATATTATGTTCAATCATAATTACTGTATTTTGTTGATTAATTAATGTACGTATTAAAGACATTAATTTTTCAATTTCAAAAAAATGTAATCCTTTTGTCGGTTCATCCAATATATAAATATTTTTAGAAAAATAATTTTTATATATTTTTTTAATTAAAATCAATCTTTGTTTTTCGCCATCTGATAAATTATCTAATTTATTACCTAATTTTAAATAATTTAATCCTACGCTAATTAACAATTCTAAAACAATTTTAATTTTTTTATGATTATGAAAAAAAATATATGCTTCAGATATATTCATGTCATAAATATTAGCAATAGTTTGATTTTTATATCTAATAGTTAAGGTTTCAGAATTAAATCTTTTACCTTGACATTGATCACAGGTAATTATAATATTAGGTAAAAAACCCATAAAGATTTTTTTAATACCTTCTCCCTGACAAGCATGACAAAAAGCAGAAACAGAATTTAAAATAAAACGGCGTTTGTTATAACCTTTAGCTCTTGCTTCAGGAGATTGAGAAAATAAGTTACTAACAATTTCTGAAATTCCTAAATAATTAATTAAATGATATTTAATAATTTTATTAAAATTTGGCGATTCTATATGAATAATATCTTTGAAATTATTTTGATTTTCTGAAAAAATAACTTGATTAAAACCAGGTGTAATATTTGTAGAATTTTTAATTTTTTTTAAACCTTTATATATAACTTCATTAAGTAAAGTTGATTTTCCTGATCCAGAAAAACCAGTAATCACAACGAATATATTTAAAGGTATATCAATATTAATATTTTTTAAATTATTAACGCAAGCATTTCTTATTTGAATAACGTTTGTAGAAGATATTTTTGGTTTTATTATGTTTTCAAAAGAATAAATTTTTTTTAAATATTTACCTGTTAAACTATTTTTATCTTCTAAAATATTATTTATTTTTCCATAACTTACAATATTACCACCTTTATTACCAGCTTCAGGGCCTAAATCAATAATATAATCTGCAGATAATATAATTTCTTGATCATGTTCTATAATTAATACAGTATTACCTAGATTTACTAATTGACGTAAAATCTTGATTAGTTGAATATTATTATATGGATGTAGACCGACAGATGGTTCATCAATGATATAAATAACTCCTGTTAATCGAGAAGCAAGCTGATTAATTAATTTAATTCTTTGTATTTCGCCCCCGGATAAAGAACTAATGTTTCGATTTAAATTTAAATATTCTAAACCTAATTTTTTGAATAAATTTAAACGTTTCTTAATAGCTGTCAAGGCATCTTGGGTATTGATTTTTGCTATCGAATTTAATGTTATATTTTCTAGAAAATTTAATAATTCATTAACAGTTAAATTGGTTAATTCATAAATATTTTTGTTATTAATTTGATAAGATAAAGCATATTTATTTAATCTAGCTCCAGAACAATCAGGACATACAGTTAAAGATTTAAATTGGTTTAACCAATTTTGAATATTATCATAATTAGCAAAATTTGTTTGATAATATTCTAGAATAGGAATAATTCCGATAGGGAATTTTAAACTTTCATTAGGTAATTTATCAGGACCATATAATAAAATATTAATGATAAATTTATTCATTTGGTTTAAAGGCAAATTAACGTCAATTTTATATGTATCTAAAAAAACTTTTAATTTGTCTTGAATATTTTCTGTCGGATTATTTTGTTGTTCAAAAGGCAATATAGCTCCATCCAAAATAGATTTATTTTGATCTAAAATTAATTTTTCATCAAAAATCATTATACTGCCTAAACCTTTACAATGATTACAAATTCCTCTTTTTTTATAAAAAGAAAATAAATTCATTTTATTTTCTAATTGAGTTAAAGAGCTTTTGCCATCATTATAATCTAAATCAAAAGATATTATTTGTTGATTTGGTAACATAATTAATATTTTCTGTTTATTAAATTTTAGAGCTAATTCTAAAGAAGAAATTAAACGTGTTTTTATTTGATGGTTTATAGTTAAATGATCAATAATTATAAAAATATTATTTATTTCATTTATTTCTAAATAATCAATTTCTTTAATGTTATTAAAGGTAAAAAAATTGTTATTAATTAAAAAACGATTAAAACCTTCTTTTATTAACTTTAAAATGATTGAATGAAATATCTTTTTTTGATTATCATGTAATGGAGATAAAATTATAATTTTTTTGTTGTTAAAAAAATTTAATAATTTATTCATTATTTGTTCTATATTATATTTTTGATAAGGTTGATTATTTTGTATATCGTAATAAACACCTATATGCGCATAAATTAATTGTAAATAATGATAAATTTCTGTAATAGTGCCAACAGTATCTTTAGAATTATTAACAATTTTTTTTTTTTCAATATTGATTACTGGAGCTAAACCTGAAATACAATTAATATTAGGTTTTTTTGCAAATTGAAAAAATTTACGATCATAAAAATTTAAAGACTCTAAATAAATTCTTTTACCTTCTTGATATAAAATATTTTGAACTAAAGAAGTTTTTCCAGAACCTGAAATACCAGTAAAAACTACTAACTTAAATTTGGGAATTTCAACATCGATATTTTTTAAATTATTTTCTCGAGCACCTTTAATTATAATTTTATCCTGTAAATAACTAAAATTTTGATTATCCATAAATATCCTTTATAAAATGTAAAATTTAAATATTTTTTAATTTTAAATTAAATAAGATTGCCAATATTTTCTTGATTATTGATTTTTCTGTGAAAATTGATAGTAAAATTATGAACTTCTTCACTTAAAAAAAATAAAAAACGAAATAAAAAACTTTTTTTATTTAATAAAATCTCTTTATTAGATAAAATTAAACTTTCCAATTGATGTTTATTATTTTTTTTTAAAGCACCTAAATTAAATTCCTTTATGAAATTTTTTAAAATTTTTTGACTAATATTGAATTGCCCTATGCCACCATCAACTAAAATTAAATCCGGAAGGGGCAAATTAAGATTAATTAATTTTTGATATCGGCGTTCAATAGCTTCTGCTAAAGAATTATATTCATTTGGGTAAATTTGTTTAATACGGAAAGCACAATAAGATTTTTTTTGTAATTGATAATTTTTAAACACAATAATGCCACTCACAAAACATTTACCAAAAGAATGCGAAATATCAAAAACTTCAATATGATTAATATTTTTTTGATACAATTTTGATAATTCACTTAAAGCTATTGTTGTAGCTTCTAATTTAGCGCTATATAATAAATTATATTTATTTAAATTTTCTTCTGCGTTTTTTTGAGCTAATTCTTTTATTTGTTTTTCTTCTGTGTTAAATTTTACTGAAAACTTAGTATTAATTATTTTTTTTATTTCGGGTTTTTTCGTAATTAAATCCGGATTTAAAATAATTTTTTTAGGTAATAAATTGTTTTGATAATATAAATGTAAATAAGTAATCATATTATCAATGGGATCATCGATATATTCCGATACTATCTGATAATGTTCTTGAATTTTTCCTTGATACATTTTGAAAATATACAAAGAAATTTCATTTTTATTAAAACAAAAACCAATAATATCGCAGCTTAGATTAGTTTTTAATTCAATAAATTGTTTAATAGTAATATTGTTTAAATGTTCTAAAATTTTTTGATATTCTTGTGCTTTTTCAAAATTTAATGTTTTAATAGCTTGTTTAATTTCATTTTTAATTTTGTTAAAAATATTTTTATTTTTCCCTTGTAAAAAATCATTAATTCCTCTAATATTCAAAGAATAATCAATATATTTATTATTAGGACAACAAGGACCTAAACATTCATTAATTTGATAATAATGACAAGGTTTTTTAGAAATCGGTTGACAACGTCTTAAAGGATAAATTTTATGCAATAAACGTACTGTTTCTTTCATGCTATTATTATATGGATAAGGACCAAATACTCTAGTTTTTTCAGGAACTTTTTTATAATAAGAAATTTTTAAACGGGGGTGTTTTTCGTTAGTAATCTCAATATAAGCATAATTTTTATCATCTAACAGTTTAAAATTGTATTTCGGTATATGTTTTTTAATTAAATTAGCTTCTAATATAAAAGCTTCTACTTCATTATGAGTAATAATATATTCTACATCGCATATTTCTTGAATTAAATTACTAGTTTTTGAATTATGATTCTTTAAATAAAAATAACTTTTAATTCTTGAAAATAAATTCTTGGCTTTTCCGATATAAATAATATTATTATAACAATTTTTAAATAAGTAACAACCAGGTTTTCGAGGCAAATTATTAATTTTAGTTAATAAAAGAACATTAATTTTATTTTTTGTTATTTTTAAAGACATATTTCGTTTAATAACCATATTTAAATATTTTTTAGAAAATTAAATAATTTTAAATTATCCATCCTATTTATTGATTTAAATAGTTTTTTACTAAAAAAGGCACCATATACAGATGCCAATTTAATTTATTTTAAAATAAAAAATATTTAGTAATTTTGTTGAATTTAATATTAACCTTATAATAACTGAAAAACAATTTTTTTCTTTGAATAGTTGTTATTTTGTTATGTATTTCGGTAATTTCTTTTAATAAATGATTAACATCTATATCTTGGAAATTATTCAAAATATTATTAATTTGTTGGTTTATAGCATTATATTGTAATAATAAATTTTCTAATTCATTAAATTCATGAATATTAACATCCTGAATAACATAATTATTTTGGTATAAATTATTATTATTCATTGCTATAACTTGGTTATTATTAGAAATCCATAAAAATCCAAAACCAACAATAAATAAAGTTGAATAAAATAAAGTTAATTTGATTTTTAATTGCAACATAAAAAATTTATACCCCTTGTTATTTAAATTTTAACTAAATATTTTATATAGAGATAGTTAACTTGAGAGAAGGATTTATTTGGGGGGTATTTATTATAATTATTTTTAATTTGTTAATTCAATATCCCTTTTTAATATTGCTAATGATTTTTGTAGATAATTACAAATAAATATATTAATATTATATAATATAATTAAATATTTTAAATAAATTAATATAACATAACTATTAAAAATCTTATTTAATTTTCATGATAATTTTGATATTTTTTAAAACATTTCATCGCTTATTATATTTATTGCTTTGGTAATATTTTTCATTTAAATGTTTTTTATCTTATTTTTTATTATGAAAATAATTATTTTTTTAATATTTTAGTATTATTTTATAATTATTTATTTTATTAAATATTTAATATTTTTTAATTTTAAAGCGTTTTATAATCGACTTTTTGACATTCTTCCTTTATAAACTTTTTGAATTTAACTAAGTTATATTCGATACTCTATATTTATAAATTTATTCTAAATTATTTCAATTACTAAATTAAAATTTTTTAATTAGATTAATAAATGATATAAAAATAAAATTAAAAATTTACTTTGCTAACTATCAAAGTAACTTGATAACTTTATACATATTAAATTTTTTATTTCTTATAAAAAAATAATAAAGATTAACTTTTAAAGTTAATCTGAATAATTAATTATTAATAAATTATTTAGCATTAAAACTCAAATATAAAATTCAAATAATAATATAATAATTTAATGATTTTATTTTTTTATTAATTTTTAAGACATAACAAAAAAATATATATTTCGTATTTGTTTCAGAATTAAAAAATAATTAAATTAAAAATAACTATCCTTTATATATTAAATTTAATATGTTTTTATTTTTAATTTTGATTAGATTTTGAATTTATATATAAATCTTTAAATATAAAAAAATTTTGCATATAAAGTTGAAATTTTTGATTTAATAAGGAATTTAATTTTATATATTGATTCTGGTATAATTTTATTTTTTGATGCACTATTATTTCAAGATTTTGTAAATTTTGTTTTTCTAATTTAATGGAACTTATTTGTTTTAAGGTTGATTCTTTTTGTGCTATTAATTTTGCGATTTGTTTTTCTATGTTATTAATTTCTTGATTATTATAAACAGTTATACCTTGTGTTTGTAATTCGCTTTTTTTATTTTGTTGTTGTATTTTTTTAATATTTATATTATTTTTAATTTCTTTTCGATTTTCTTGTAATTTTTCAATTTTTTGCTCTAATGAATTTATTGTGATAGGGATAAAATCTAATTTATTTTTAAGTTTTATAATTTCATTCTGATAATCTTCTATTGAATTATTAATATAATTTAATTCTGATATATATATTAAAAATAATTTTTTAATATATTGAATTTCTGGTTTATCTTGTTCAGTAATATTATCTAAAAATTCATTTATACTCTTATAATCTTTTGAAAAAATATAAGATTTAACATTTCCAGAATTGTCATAATTATTAATTTTTAATTCAGATGAAAATAAATTTTGAGATAAATTAAGTTGTTTTAATTGATCAGAAGATAAATGAGATTTTTGATAAGATTGATTTTTTGATTTTAATAAATCAATATTAGTTAAAATTATCAATAATAATATTATTGAAATAATAATTACAAATATTAATTTTTTTTTTGATAATTTAATAAATTTCATATTTGTTTCCTTTTAAAAAAATTTTTATTAATTTTCAAGATATTAATCCCCGGGTTAAATATATTTAATTTATTGATCAAAGTTTATTAATTTTTTAGTTAATAAAAATGAAAATTATAATTTAATATTTTAATTGTTTTAAACATGGTATTTTTTCATTATTTATAATTAAAAGCTATTGTTAAAAATTAAAATTTTATTATTAATATAATTTTAGCTTTGATAGGATGTCACTTTAATACTTTATTAACAATTGACATATAATTAATATTTTTTGTTAATTTATTGATATAGTCATATACAAATATACTATTATATTTGGATAAATTTTTTTAATAATTTATTAATATAAAATTTAATATTAAATATTAATTTTTTAATAATTAATATTTCTTAGATTAATTAAGGTTGTATTATTATTGGGAAATTATCCTAATTTAACTATATCTATTCACTATTGTAATCAATTTATTTGACTACTATACTTTTTAAAATTTTAAATTTAAAAAAATTGATTGCATTTTGTTGTATTTTAATAGCACATTTTTATTTAAATCTCTGAATATAACTTTTTGTTTATTATTTTAAAGATTAACGATCATTTTATAATGTTTTTTTTAATTTTGTCTATTTTTTTCAAAAAATCGCATAAATCCATGAAACTAGGATATATCCTTTTTTTATAAAAAATAATGTTTTCATTTATATAAAACGATATTGTTCTTTAAATTTAGGTTTAATTTTTTTAAATTTAAATTTATTTCTTTTGTTACAATTTTCTAGATTTTCGTTTTATTTAATTCGATAATAAACTGATTTTGATCATAAATTTCATAAGATAATAAAATTAAAATTATTAAGTTTATATAATATTTTTTTTACTTTTAGGATTATTACTAATTGCTTATATCGCAAATATCTAATAAAACCTGCTAATTAATCCAATTCTTATTTAATAGTTATCTAATTATTGGGTTATATTTTAGTTAAATACGAAAATTATTGTTTAAAAAAATTAATAAAATTAATTATATATTGAAGACTTTAAAAAATAAATTAAAATTATAATAATTAATTTTTAATCAAAATATAACAAATTTAATTAACAAATTTAATTTAAAATACATAAAATAATCCAGAACTATTTTTATGTTATAAAAATAATTTGGATTTGTTTTTTAATACTATTTAACATCATCTCTTTAATTTAACTAGAATATAAATAATTAAATTTAATTAGTAAAAAAATATAAAAGTAAATTTTTAAAAATAAAATTAGTAATTTAAGATTAAAAATAATCCGAATTAATATTTAAAATAAATATATTTGTTAGTTAAAACTATTAATTTTCGATAGTTATAGTTATATTATTATTGTATTGGCTTAATTCGTATAGTACCAAATGATAAATAGATTTAGCTTGGTCTAAGTCAATTTTATCTTTTTTTATTGTTTTTATTTGAATCTTAATATTTTTTACTTCTTCTGCTAATTGTGATTGTTTTTTTCTAAGATGGTTAATTTGTTGTTGCAGTGGCGTTAAAGAATCTACTTTAAAAGTAGAAATTTTATTTTGAATTAACGTTTGTTGTTTTTTATTTAATGAATTTGTTATTTGACTTATTTTTTGGTTAATTTCTTCTAATTTTTTATAATTATGCACAAATTGTTCATTCAAATTATAATTTTTTGTTTGACATTTTTTTAATTCATCATCGATTGTATGAATTTTATTCTGAAGTTGCAAATAAATTTTTTCTATAAAATCTAATAAATTTTTATCTTTAAAATTTTGTGAATTTTCTTTGATTGTATATTTTTGATCGCTAACATTGATTTCAGAATTTTTTTGTATTTGTATTTTTTGTTGATCTAATTTATTTTTTAAGTTATTGTGTATTAAAAAAATATTTTTAAACATTAAAATATACCATAATACTACAATAATAATAAGGAATAAAAATATTTTTTTTATTTTCGCCATATTCAAGTTTTTTTCGAATTTTTTAACTATTCTAATCAGAATTAAAATAAAAATTTATTGATAATTATAACATAAAATGTTTAAAATATTTAAATTAAATTTTGCTTTTTAAAATTTATTTTGGTAAAATTAATTTATTAAAAAATAAAAATATATAAGAAAATAATTTATTTTTAATAATGAATATTAAATTAATGGAAAATTAAATAATTCTTAATATTAATTATTAATTAATATTAAATGCAAAAATTTTATATGTTTATAATTTTGTGTTTATTATTAAAATTATATTTTTAAAATATGGACAATTACAAATATTAACGATTTATATAATTTCATAAATAAAAATAAATTTTTGTTCAACATATAAAAATATTTAATATTTTTTTAAATACAAAAATAAAATTAAAAAGAGTTTTTAACATAAAATGGCCAAATAAAAAAATAGTATTTTAATTTAATATTTTTTTATTTAGCTTTTTATTGGTATTATTATTTTTATATTATGAAAATGCCATCGAACACAACAATAAATATTAACTAATAAAAAAATTAATAAGGTTTTTTGTTAATGAAGGATGATAAATAAAAATTAATAATTAAATTAAAATTTTTTTACATAAGTAATATAAAAAAATTTTTTAATTCAATTTTTTATGATTAGGCAACAAAATATAATTAATAATAAAAAAATTTGTCAATTTTTTTAATTTTTAAATTTAAAACAATATATTTTGATTTTAATCACAATGTTTTTAGCTTCTTTTTTATAAAATAAAATTAATATAATTAAAAATATTGATAATACCATAAAATAATTGCCAAAAAGTGTAGTAATTAATTTATAAAAATAAATAAAAAATTGGAATTGATTGATATAAAAAATTTATTTATTCCAATAAATAATTATATTTAATAAAATTTATTATAAATGGATTTTGGTTAGCTTCTTTTATTAATTAATAAAATATTATCAATTAAATTTATTATTAATTAATTTATTTTTGGATAATTTTAACGATTTATATTAAATTTCGCGTTATAAAATTTATTCTATCTTTTATATTTTAAAATTAATTATTATTTATTGCATTAACTTAAGAATAGAATTATAAAAATTACTGGATTTTGAAATTATTAACTATTTTTTCATATTTTTTTTGATAAAAATTTGTTCAATTTTTTTCAAATTGTAAAATTTTTTTATTATTAAAATATTTATTTTTAATATTTATTCGTGATTTTTTCTAAATATAATGTGATATTTTTTCTTTATTTTTATCAAAAATATTTTTTAAATAAAGATCATAATACTAATAAAAAAGAAATAAAATTTACTTTTTGTTAATAAATATATAAATAATATTTGAATAATTTTTTTCAAAAAAACAAATTATTTAAATTAAAACAAATATTTTAAGGTTAATTTTTTATAAAAATTATTATATATATAATAATTTATCGTCTTAAAATAATGAGTAAATAATCATTAATATTAAAAATATTAAAAATTCATTAAATCAATAGAATTATTTTATTATAGGTTAGGTTATAAAAATGAAAAAAACAAAAAAAACAAAAAATAATAAAACATTATTATATTTGATTAATTTTATTTATTTAATATTTATCACAACAATGTTAATTATAATTTATGTTTCTTTAAACATACAAATTAAAACAACAATAACAAAAACAGAAAATGAATTTAAATCTTTAAATAATAAATTAAATAAAATCAAAAATAATCAATTTATTAAAAATTATAATGAAAAAACACAAATCCAAGATCAACTAAATTACGAAACCAATAGTAATACAGAAATAAAAGATTCACAAATGCTTAATACTGAAGTTGATAAAACAAAGGATAATGATAAATCAAAAGAATTATTAGCGAAATCATCAGATAAAGAAAACAATGATTCACCAAAAAAAGAAAATTATGATTCATCAGATAGTGAAACTTATGATTCATTAGATAGTGATAGTGAAACTTATGATTCATTAGATAGTGATAGTGAAACTTATGATTCATTAGTTATGATTCATTAGATAATGAAGTTTATGATTCATCTAGTGAAATTAATTTCATATTAAATTAATTTTATAAATTATGAATCCATATTTTTCAATTTGATGGATTTTTATTTTTGTCTTTAGTATAATATACATTAAAGTTATAATAAAAATTTATTATTTATTTTTAAGAACAACATATATTAACGAAAATTCCTTTTTAGATGATAAAAAAAGATAGCTATTTATAAATAAAGCGGAAATGGAATTTTAAAATTAATGTTATTAAATGATAGTATTGTTCCTGAAAAACAATTAATTCATTTGTTACAAAAATATGCTAAACATTCGCGAACATTTCATTATATTCAAGAATCTATTTGCAGTTTAATTACTTTTAAATATTTGTCATACCAATATGAACAAAAACATTTATATGAAGATTCTCAGGATACGAATATTAGTAATCATTTTATTTTACCTGTAAATTTATTTTGGTCTTCTTTGGTTAACCAATTAATAAATAAAAAATTAACCGAAGCAGAATTAATTGATAACTTACATGAAGCTTTGTATAATATTGATATTTCTAATAACAATAAATATCAATATTTATTTCGAGAAATAAATTTATATAAAAATAATTTGGTTTTATTAGACCCTAATTTTATTTCGAATATAATGTTGATGATTAATCAAATACCGATTCATAATTTAAACCAATTATTTCAATATATTATCGAAGAACATCAAAAACAAAAAAATAGTACTAATAAAAAGATTCTAAATTTAGATTTTTTTAATCATTTAATACCTGAATTAGTTAGATCAGAATTATTAATAAATGCCAATATTTATGATATGACTTGTGATAATGATTTGGGATTAATATTAAATAAAATTGTTACCGCATTAGAAATACATCATAATCAAAATTTTAAAGGTAATATATATGGTGGTTGTATTATCTCAGATTATAATAATAATTTATTTACCCGTTATCGTCCTATAGGTTTTAGTTTAGCTCGTATGAATTTATTATTAAAAAATCAAGAATTACTTTGTGTTGATGTCGAAAATAAAAAATTTTGTTTTCCAACATTAGATTTAATTATTTGTGATGGTAATACATTATCCAAATATTATGAAAATCATTACCAAGAATTTTTACATAACGAAAAAAGAAGAGAAATTTTTCAAAAAAATATTTATCCAATGATGTTAAATTCATTATCCTCTAAAGGTAAAATTATTATATTTGGTGATGAAAATATCTTGAGTTCTTTAAATAAAGATTTCGAATATCATCAAAATATAATTAGGCTAAAATCTGGTCAACATGTAGATTTAATAATTAAATTATTAGAAAATGGTTTTTTTCGTTCTCTATTCAGATCAAATGATTTTGAATATGATTATTTACTTTTATTACAAAAAAATAAAAATTTTTATGAAAAAGATATTTTTGGTATTAATTTAAATTTAACGAATCACAAATTATCAAATAATAATAATCTTCAAGATCGATCTTATTCTCCTTTAATAAAAAAAGTTATCCGTAATTATTCTTTGCGTAAACCTAATCTTAATAATTCTAATTTTAAATATTCTTTTGATGAAATTTTAAAAAAATTTTATTATAAATATCTTTTTAAGACTAATAATTTTGTTTCATTTAATGATATAATTTTAATTAATTCTACTCAATTTTCAGATAAATTTCTATATTTTTACAACCATTCTAAAAGATGGTTAAAAATTATTCTTGATCTATTTTTTCTATATTTTTTAGGAAAAATTATTTTAAAATTATTAAATGCAACCAGTATTATAATTCCGTTTATAAAAAATTATTGGTCTAATTTAATTCTGGGAGGTCCATTGATTATTTATTTATTTTCATCATTAACTGTAATGTCGAAAAATATTAAAAAATATTTAATCAAAATAATGGCAATTACCAATTGGCAATTTTTATTCTTAATAAATATGATTTTTTATCTTATATTAAATTGGGAATCTTATATTAAATAAAATTAATTATGATCCCAAATTTTACAATGCAACAAAAAATATTCTAGTAAATTACAATAAACCAAATTATACCCCATCTGATAACTAAAAGGAGCTTGTTGAGCAAATTCAGGATTAGATAATCCTTTCATTTCATTTTCTTTAATATGATGTATTTGTAAACCTTCTGAAGATCTTTTAATATATTCATTTATTTGAGTACATGTCCGGTTAAAGAAATAGTTTCCAGGAACTTCTCCATATTTATCTAATAAAATTTCAATTATTTGATTATATGTTAAAAGCATCATATAAGGAATACTAAATTCTATTTGATTGTTTTTATTTTTTTGGTAGTGTACTTGAATTAAAATATTTTCAATGTCTTCCGAATGTTTTAAGATTATTTTTATTTTTTCAATAGAACATGATTTAAACTTGTTAGATAATACAAAACTATCATTTTTTTGTAATTCATAATAAATAGAAGGATAGCGAACTCGAAGACTTTCATATATTTTGTTCATCAATGACAAATTTCAAGTAAATATCATTTTGAAATTTTATTTCAAGCATAATAATTGATTTATTTCAGGATTATTATTGATTTTTTGTCATTAATTTTTGAATTATTTTTGTTTTTCTAAATTTAAATAATATTACATTGATGTTATATTCTCTCATATGATAATTTTAGTAAATAAGAAGAAAAAATTAATCAAAATCAAAGATAAATATGATATTTATTTATTCGAATTTGTCAGTTAATAAAAATAGATTATCAGCATTTCTATAGTCTAGATTTATCTATTTGATATCTATTACAAAATTTTCTTCTCTAAATCAAAAAAATAAGTTTATTAATGATAAATTTAATAACTTTTTTATTTTAGTTTCCTCTGAACTATTTGGTTGCTAGTAGTGTACAAAAAAGAGATTATCTTCTTATATTTTTGGCTTCTTAATTTATTGTTTACTCTTGTTTTTCAGGAATCGTTATTAATTTTTTAGTGTTGACCAACTGCTGGCGATGGGTTAGTTTACTTAAAGTTTGGGATTCCGGGTAACCGCTTAAATTGTATAGTGTTTCATAATAAATATTTTTAGCTTTTGCCAATTCAATTATTTTTATTTTTGTCTGTTGAATTTGATCTTTTTTTGCTTGTATTATTTTTTTCATGTCATCATGTTTTTGTTTCAATTCTTGAAGATGTTGCTCTTCTATCATTAAAGAAGATTTTTTAAAAGAATAAATTTTATGTTCTATTAATGTTTTTTTTTGAAAATCTAATTCTTTTGTGATTTGGACTATTTTGTTATTAAAAATTTTTTCTAAATTTTTATAATGACGTAACTCTTTATTTAAATTCAAAGAATCTTTTTGATATAAATTTAACTCTTTATCAATTTTTTCAACTTTATTTTGATATTTTATATAAATTTTTTCTATAAAACGTAATAAATGATAATATTTATTTAAAATTTTTAAGTTTTCTTCTTTTTTAGATTCAGATTTTGGTTGTCTTTGAAGTATTTTAGGAATATGAGCTAAATTATGATTTTGAAGATGATTAAAAATAAAAAAATTATTTTTTTTAACAGTTAAAAGATAATAAAATATTGAAATAAAAATAAGTAATAAAAATATTATTAAGAATTTTTTGTTTATTATTTTATTCATTTTTAAATTATTTCATTTCTAATGAAAATTGTTTTCTGTTAAAAATTTTAACATAAAAAAATAATAAAACCTATCTTTATAAATAATAATTTATCTTATTAATATTAAAAATATAATTAAATTAATAAATATTTTGTTTGTTTTACTTTTTTAATTTATTAAGTTATATTAATAATTGATTATTATTTGACAATAATTAGTTAATATTTTATTAAAAAGATTTTAAAATTGATAAATAAACATAATTTATTTCTAATAGAATCAAAAATAATTATTTTTTTAACCTCAAATAGAATTTTTAAAAATCAAATTTAATTTTTCAAAAAAAAAAAAAAAAAAAAAAAAAATATACAATTAATATTAAAATATAAATAGCTAATTTAAATATATTTATACATTCTTCTCAATCGAGGAATATAACAACAATAAAAAGAGTGATAGACAATGTTTTTAGTAAAAAATAAATTAAGTTTCTTAAAATTATTTTTAGTTATTATTTTAAGGTTATTATTAATGATAAATAATAATCAAGTTATGGCGATAAAAAAACAAGAACTGATTTCCGATAATAAAAATATGAATATAAAATTATTAGAATTATCAATACAACAAAAACAATTAGAAGAACAAATATATTATTTTAGAAATCATAAAAAACCTAATTTAAATTTGGCAGATACAAAAGAAATTTTAAAATTAGAACAACAATACATCCAATTAAAAGAAAGAAAAAATGAAATTTACAAAAATATTTCACAAAAAACCAAAAAAGTAACTTTCAATTTAAAACCATTTATAAAAATTATATAAACAAAATAATTAAAATTAAAACCCATAAAAATTCCTCTTAGAATAAGAGGATTTTTTATCCAAATGCATTTTTTTTAAAAATAAAAATTATAAATTTTATATTTAATATATATTCATAATGATAATACGGATAGATTAATTGCGTTTTATTCAGCGATTTATCTTTGCTGTTTTATTTACAATCAGCCCCCGTCCAAACCGGACAAGCAAGTTTCCCAGCATCCGGCTTTCCATAATTCACTCTCTTGCGAGAACTAATGTCTCCTCGCGGTTAATTAGCTATTTATTCTTATTGTTCTTGTTTTCTAATATCATGTATTTGTTGATTGGTTATCTTGCGGTGACAATCTTTACACAATACCTTTGTTCTTTTATTCATGATACTTCGGTGGTGCGCATTGCGAACCGTGCCAATGTGATGAATTTGAAGTTGGGTTGTTTTGTCGCAACTCTCACAACGTTCCGCTTAGTTAGATGCGTACAACCTTGGAATATAAATCTATTAATGGTAATATCCGGATTTCCCTTGTAGTTACGCATTTTTTTGATTTTATCCCAAGAGTAGACCGCACTGCACCCCAAAAGTATTACAACTAAATAATTACTTAATAATCATTAAGATCAACTTATCAGTTGGTCTTTTTATTTTTTAAAAAGAATAAAAAGTGAAACTTCAGCTTTTCTAAAAATATTTTTAGAAAGGGGACTCATGAATCGAAAAACATTAATTTACCTTTAATTAAAAAAAATAGTTATATTATCTGCATTGTTTAAACGTGAGTAGATTTAGAACAAGAAGGAATAAAATAATTTTGGTTTTTGTCTTGAGTAAAACTTTTATTGGAAATTTAACTTTCTACAAATGGCGCAGTTCAAAAAAGTTTGATTCATGAGAAAAGCTAAGATATTTTTGAGTTAAATAGCGATCGAGATGATTATTAATATTCTTAAAAGTTGTCACAAAATATGGGTTCAGTGGGATGAAAGTGAAAATTAGTTAATTATAAGTTAGTAATTAATTAAAAAATTTTTTAAATTTTATTAATTTTTATTATATTTATTTTCTGTATTAACAAAAATAAATTTAAATTATTTTTATTTTTAATTGTTAATTATATTATTAATTTAGATAAGATAAAATATCATTTATAATTGTGTTATTTTATTATTTTTTGGATTTGATAATTTATATTAAAAAATTTTAATTTTTTTCAACAATAATGGTATTTTATTTGATAAAATTTTATCGGAAATAAAT
Source organism: Candidatus Phytoplasma australasiaticum subsp. taiwanense (assembly GCA_001307505.2). GTDB lineage: Bacteria > Bacillota_I > Bacilli_A > Acholeplasmatales > Acholeplasmataceae > Phytoplasma > Phytoplasma australasiaticum. The sequence continues at coordinate 347,320 of CP040925.1, read as the reverse complement.
TTTTTTTCAAAAAAGGAGGTTAAAAATGAATTTTAATATTAAAAAAAACAAATTATTGAATATTTTTGTAATTTTTTGGATATTTTTATTTTTTGTATTGCACATAAATATGAAAAATAATCAAGTTTTTGCTATAAAATTTATACATCCGAACAGTATTTCGAAAATAGAAACAATAAGAAAAATAATCGTTTTGAAGTGGGCGCCAAAGAGGCCTAAATTTCGTGCTATCTAACCAATAGCCAGGGCTGATAAACCCTGAAAGGAGATGGTCGGTCTAGCAAACGAAAGAATGTCAGATTACAGCAGACCATAAAAGCGGGTTGCGACGAAAGCAAATTAGTCAAGAGGATGCCGCCACCAAATAATTCCATGGAGAAGCCTGAAATGGCCTAAGAAGGAAAATTGAGGTAATTGACAAACCTGTTTCGAAAGTTGCTTAAACGGACAGTCCAGAGTCTACTAATATAGAACTTCGGTATTGAGTAGTTTATCAGATAAAAAAAACCTGGAATCAACCTCCTATAGAGGATACTTCCCCTAAAGACTTAAGGTCGAAATTTAGTGTAACTTGGAGAATCCTAAAACTAAGTAATTAAGTTTACTAATCTGGAAATGAAAGTCTGGATGGTCAAGGAGAAAGAATCTTTTTAGTAGTCGTAAGGGTAAACCTAAATTTGGAATAATTTAGTTAATCGGCTTACCGAGAAAAGAGTTAACTACTCTTATAGGGCGAAAGAAGAAAGTAATTTATTGTTTATTTTTGAAACTGCGGAAACTAGAAATGATTTGGAGTTAAGCTTCCACGGACTATGAACAAGATTCATGACCGATCTTTTAAAAAAACGCCCATTAAAATAAAAACTCAAGTGAGGTATGAACACCTACCTTATATTTAACCTCGTTTTCATCCGCAAAGGGGCAGAAAAACTTTGATTTGATGGGATAATTAAGTCATATTGACTTAAATAAATTAAAAAATGATCACCAAAAATACGTTCATAACCAAGACAATCCCAAACTAGTTAAAAAGAACAAAACGATCAAGAATAAACATTTAACCAGTGGTGACACGAAATTAAACCCTAAAAAGGGATAAATTAGGGAAAGCGGTGTGCTGGGAAACTTGCTCGCACCGTTTGGACGGGGGCTGTTTGTAATATTTGATAACTCTCAAAGAAACGCAAATAATCTATCCGTATTAAACGATGAGATTCAAAAACATGAATCAATAACCCTACAAAATATAAAAAATTTCCAAATAACTCAACAAAAAACTTTATTGAATTCAGAAAATTCAAAAATAAAAAAATATGATTTTCTAAATCATTTATTATCTATAAAAATAGAATAAAATAATATTATAAATAAAAATTTTTTATAAAAAAATATTTATTTCATCAAATTTAAAAATTTTTGAATCTTTTTTCTTAGTAATAATTATATTTTTGTAATATTTTTTTAAATTAAAAAATTTTTTGATAAATTAAAATCAAAAATAAAAGTTATGTTTATTTATCAATAATTTAATGTTTATTGTGTTTATTAAATATAAATTTTCCAAGTATAAAAAATATTAATTATATTGATTATATTATATTTGAAATTAAAATTTACTAATTAAGGCAAATAAATAATTAATTAAATATGAAAAAATAAATTTTATATAGTTTAAAATATCAATTAAAATTTATAAATTAATTAAAATTTTTCGAAAAAAACAGATTGTTATAATTATCTTAATATTGTTGATAATGGCAATTATCATTATTTTTTATAAAGAATGGATAATATTGGTAAAGAAACAATATTATCCATTTTTGCAGAAATAACATCTTAAATATTATGGAGAACCAAAAACAAAAATCTTATACTGCCTATTCTAACATTTTCTATTTAAGATGCCTTACTATAAATTTTCAATTAATCAAGAAAGATTTGATAAAATTAAAAATTTTTTTTGATCAAATACTAAGGTAATTATCCTAAAAAAAGAAATTTCAAAAATTTCAAAATTATTTCCAGATAAAAATAATTTAGAAAAAAATTAGAAATTAAAAAATGATGAAATAAATATCAAAAAAAAGAATAACTAAAACAAAAAATTCCAGTTATGCTCGTGCTCAAAAACGTTTAAAAATATGCTAAATTTTATCAACCGATTATCTAACAAATCATAATTAAATCAATTTTCATCATTATTTTCTTTAAACATTTCTTTCTGAAAGTTATATAATAAGGATATATTCAAATTTCTAAATTTGATAATAATATTTATTATTATCAGAAAGGTTATGAAATTCGTGAATCAAAAAAAAGATATAAAAAAACATAATTCCATTATTAAATATAAAAAAAATTGTGATGAATATCAATCTCAATTAATTTCTCTTTTACTTAAAACAGCAGCTTTAAAAATACAAAAAAGTTTATTAGACAAAGATAAAAAAGAATATCCGAATTCAATTCTTTCGGAACTAAATTCTCTTTATGAAATCGCCTCAGCTGAGGGATAAATAAAAGGAGTTATAAGTTAAAATGATGAAAATAAAAAATAAATTACATCTTTTACCATTTTTTTTAATTAGTTATTTAGGATTATTCTTCTTAATTAATATTAATCCAGTTATGGCAATGAATAATAACGATGATATATCCGAAAATAATTCAGTTGTTGATAATCATATAGATGAATATAATGATTTTAAAAACTTATTATTAACCCAAGGTAGAATATCTAAACAATTGATTAATGCTCTTTTTAATCATAGTTCGGTAACAGAAATTAATTTTTTATTGAATCAAATACAACAAGTACACCAACAAATAATAACTTATCAACAAAGACAACTAAATAATCAAGAACAAATGTTAAGAAATTTTGATAATAATATGACAAGAGTTCGATTAGAAAGAGAATATTTATTGTTAACACAAGAAATGATTTCGGCCATTAATAATACACCACTTTATGCTTCAGAAGAACAAATAAATATCTTAAGAAATATTCAAACAAGAATAGATCAAAATCAAAGACAAATAAATATTATTAGAAATCAAATACAAAATAACCAAAATCAACCAAATAATACTAGAAGAAATTAAAAAATTAAAAATTAAATTTTTTTCATCACAAATCCAGACCCCTTTTAAGGGTCTTTTTTTATTTAACAACAACACAACTTGGAAAGGAAAATAAAAACCTATGAAAAACCTATGTTTATTAATAAAATCTTACAATTTTTACCGAATAATCTCCTCTTTTTTATCATCACCTTATTGTTATTATTTCCTACAATTACCATTTATTATGGCATTAAGTTCTATCTTTTAACCGTTAAAGTAAAGTCGCATTGAACCCCATATTTTGTGAAAACTTTTAATAATATTAATAATCATCTCGATCGCTATTTAATTCAAAAATATCTTAGCTTTTCTCATGAATCAAACTTTTTTGAACTGCGCCATTTGTAGAAAGTTAAATTTCCAATAAAAGTTTTACTCAAGACAAAAACCAAAATTATTTTACCTCCTCGCTTATTAATTAACCAAAAAAATCAAAAAATCGTCTCTAAAATAAATTATTTTTCCCCTTTTAACTAATTTATTTGTCATAAGAATAGCTATCTCAAATAAAGGAAAAAGTTGTGCATGTTAATTCAAAAAAAATTGAATTATTACAAACAGTCATTCTTTATCAACACCCCAATTTATCAAAAATAATGTTGCCTTTAGTTAAAGTTTACCAAAAAACTTTAACGATTACGAAGATTTTGAACCTTTTAAAAATCAAAAAAGCATCTTTATTATTATTGGCGAAAAAGTCAAAAAGCTCAAAAAAACGTCAACATCATTATCAATTAATTACTAAAAGAGTGGGGTTGTTATGTAAAAAATATCATTATGTTTGTGATTATCGAAAAATTACGGTTTTATATCAAAAATTTTTTCAAGAAATTTAAAGTTAATTAAAAGCGACCTCTAAGCTTTACCTTCAATAACGAAACCTTGTATCATTCATTCGGATCGGGGTGGTATTTATAGTAGTCGCCTTTGGCAACACACTTTACAACAAAAAGGCTTTTTAATTAGTATGTCCCGCCCTAGTTGTCCCAATGATAATGCCCCGATCAAATCCGGGTTTAGTAATTTGAAAGGGTGGTTATAACTATTCTTTTGGGGAAATAATTAAAAAAATTCAAACTTTTAAATCACAAATAGCCTATAAAAAAACTTAATTATCAAAGTCTTCTTCATTATTTACAAAATTATCAAGAAAAAAATCTTAACTTAATTCATCAATTTCTAATTGTAACTAAATAAATGATTATTTATGAACAATCAAAATTGCTTTTTTATTAAATATATTTATAATAATAAAATAAACAATTCCTGATCGTTATTAATGTTAGGTAAAAATTTGAATTAAAGGAGTTAATCGATCATGAACGATTTTATTAAATATATTGAAATAGGATTATTTTTTTTGATATCGATAATTGATAATAATCAAGAATGATGATGCGATATAATTAATTTATAAATCAGAATATTTTTCTTGAGTTAAAAGTTATGCCGAATAATTTAATTGAACTAAAATATTTTAATATACTTTATTAAATTAAAAATATAAAAAACAAATACTATACTAAAAATGATATAATGTGTAATATAAGATAGTTTCTTTACAAACAGTTATGGAGGGTTATTTTTTTGTTTATTGGTCGACAAAAAGAATTAAAAATTTTAAAAGAAAAAATAAATTCTAATCATTTTGAATTTGGTTTAATTTATGGACGCAGAAGAATAGGAAAAACTAGATTATTAAAAGAAATTAATAAACATTTTTCTTCTATATATTTTGTAGCCGACGAGACAGGTTTGGATATTAATTTACAAAGATTAAGTCAAGAGATTTCCTTTTATTTTCAAGAACCTATTACTTTTAGTAATTATGAGAATCTTTTTATATATTTAGCTAAAAAAAGTCAAAATCAAAAAATTATTCTTATGATTGATGAATTTTCTTATTTATTAAAAAATAATACAGATATTTTATCTATTTTACAAAATATTATTGATAAATATTTACAAAACTCTAATATCAAATTAATTTTATCAGGTAGTCATATAGGTCTTTTAGAAGATATATTTGCGTATCATAAACCTCTTTATGGTAGAAAAACTTTTCAAATTAAATTAAAAACTTTTGATTATGTAGAAGCTCATTTATTTTATCCTCAAGCTAGTCTAGAAGATAAAATTATTTTTTATAGTATTTTTGGCGGATTACCTTTTTATCTTCAAAAAATAGATGATACCAAAAGTGTTAAAGATAATGTTATTAATTTAATTTTAGAAGATGGAGCTATTTTTGAAGATGAAATAAATTTTTTTTTAACTCAGGAAGTTCGTAATATTAAAAATTACAGTAGAATTTTAAATTCAATATCATTAGGAAACACTCAATTAAGTAATATTACTTCTAAAAGCGGCATTCAACACACTGGTACTACTTCGAAATACCTTGATATTTTGCAAAATTTAGATATAGTAGGTAAAGAAATTTGTTTTGGTAAAAAAAACCAAAAAAAAACTCTTTATTTCATTAAAGATCAGTTTTTTCATTTTTCCTTTTATTTTTTAGAAAAAAATAAATCTCAAAAAATTATAATGAATAAAAATAATTTTTACGAAACTGTAATTCAAAAAGATTTAGATAAATATGTTTCTTTGGAATTTGAGAAAATTTGTCAATCATTTTTAATAAAAAAAAATAAAATGAACATCGAAGAAATAGGTCGTTATTGGGGAAACGAAAAAGAAATAAATAATCCCAAAAATAATGTTAATTTAGAAATAGATATTATTCTTAAAACCAATAAAAATGTATCTATTTTCGAATGCAAATGGTCTAATCAAAAAATAAATATGCCACAATTCAAACAATTAAATATCAAAAAAGAATATATAAAAAAAATATTTTCTTATCAAAATATTATTTTAGGTTTTTTTTCTAAAAAAGGATATCAACAAGAAATCATTCAAAACCAAAAAAATATTTTTTTATATAATTTAGAGGATTTATATTCCTTTTAAAATTATTCACTGATATTACTGTTTTTCAAAATACACAACCCAAGAATTTATTGTTCTTCCATTCTAAATGCTAATAACTTAATTAAGTAACAAACATAATTACTTTATTTATTAATCACAAATATTAAATGATATTTAACCAAAAAGTTAGATTTATTTTATTTTTTTAAAAATTCTTTAAATAATTCTTGTCTCAAAATTTAATTCCTTTCTGAAAACATTTTTAGAAAAGATAGGAAATTTTTTAGTATAGAAAAAACAAAAGACTAACTATTAAGTTAGTCTTCAAGATCTTCTAAAAAGCAAAAAGTGTCTAAAGTTCGGTCACAATTCGTTCCTCTAAAAAATTAAGGTCGAAATTTAGTGTAACTTGGAGAATCCTAAAACTAAGTAATTAAGTTTACTAATCCGGAAGTAAAAGTCTGGATAGTCAAGGATAAAGCATCTTCTTAGTAGTCGTAAAGGTAAACCTAAATTTGGAATAATTTAGTTAATCGTCTTACCGGGAAGAGAGAGTTAACGACTCTTATAGGGCGAAAGAAGTATAAAACGCAATTAATCTCGTATTATTAAAATATTAAATTCTAACGTTGATGTTCGTGTTCAAGCTATTGTAGAAATTATATATCTAAATAGACAAGTCGACTGTTTAAAGAGAAAAGAATGAAGATTAAATGATTTTGTCAAAATTTATCAAGAAGATAACTAAAATAATGCATCTTCTAGTTATTAATAATTAATAAAATTATCTAAAAATAATTTAATATAAAAATTAACTATTTTACAAAAAGGAGATTTAATTAATGATTAAATTACAAAATCAATTGAAAATAATAATTATTTTTTTATTTATGTTTTTGGGGTTATTTCTCCTAAACAATAGTAATCAAGTGATGGCAATGGAAAAATCAAATAATATTCAAATCAATAAAGAAATTATTATTAATAAAAAAAAAGAAATACAAGAATATATAAATCAAAAAAATCAAATAGCTTATATTATTGCTTTTAAAAATATTCCGAACAATAGAACTTTAAATGAATTGTTAGAAATACACACTAATTTATCTAATTTAATTAATTATTTAAGAAACCAAATCGAATCATTAGAAGAAATTTCTAATATATTTCAATAATTTAATTTTAATTTATTATTCTTAACTAAAAGATTCTTTATAGGAAAGGGGGGGTCTTTTTTTATTTAAGATAAACCGAAATCGGAAAGGAAACAAACATTATGTTAAATTAAAAAAATTTTTCATTCTCTACCTAGCAATATTAGAAATGAAATGACAACAAGTAGAATTTTAATCTTGATGAATTGAATAAGGAAAACGGTAGCGGATTCGGAAATTAACTGGCAAAATTTTTAATTTTGCTATTATAATAGCTGCGAATAATTGTTTATGTAATAGTAATTATTCTAATTAAATAATCGGAAATTAAAATATTTGGCAAAAAACACTTAAAAAATGATTTAATTGAGAATTAATGTTTTTTATTTTATTAAATTGGGATTATTTGTTTTAAGTATTTGGGAGTTAATTATTAATTTTTGTTATCCTATGTTTTATATAATTAAAGGTTATAAAAAACATTGCTTAAAAAATAAAAATATTTTTAATAATGTTAATCATTCAAAACAAACCGTTTATTTTCATGTAAGTGCTTTTATTATTCTAGTTCTTTGTTTTATTATTACATTGTTTACAATCTTCGGGATTTAATTTTTAAAATTCTTTAAGTAATGATTCAATAATTGAAACAAATTATTGAATTTTTTTAATAAGATAAGACATATATCCGATACTTGGAAAGGTTATTAATTTAAAAATTAAAGTTAATTTAACAATTTAAATAAATTAAAAATTTAAATTTTTGTTAAAAAAAATTTTATGATATTGATAATTAATAATGATTAAGAATGATCATCTGATAATATCAAATATCCATCCTTCAATAAGCTAATGTTAATCTAGGTTATTTAAAAATACAAAATGTTATAAAATTGTTAGTAAATTGTTAGTTTTCTTTTTTATTAAATATTTATAAATCGGATGTAAATTTTTCACTCGATAACCTTTTGTAGCTTTAGCAAAAAAAGATTTGATAAATTTTAAATCTTCTTGACGATTATAAATTATAAATAATATTTGAACCTCTTTTATAATTAGTTTTGATAGGAAGTATTATATTTATCTCGATTGTTTGGATTTATAGGGTATAATTGAAATTTGTTAATTGATTAACAGTAATTTTGCCAATTAATGATTTTAACTGATTTTTCTTTTCATTTTGATAATTGATTTCGAAAAGAGGATAGTGGTTTTTTAAGGGAAGTGAAATTCGTAAGTAATAGTTTAGATAAATAATTTTATATTATAGAAAGTTTTTTAAAAAATGAAAAAAAAATGGTTACATAATTTAAATAAAAAACAATTAAAAGCTGTTTTATCTCAAGAAAAAGCTATTTATCTTCATGCAGGAGCAGGAACTGGAAAAACAACTACTTTAACAAATAGGATAATTTATTTATTGAATGAATTAAATATAAATCCAGCAAACATTTTAGCAATTACTTTTACAAATAATGCTGCTAAAGAAATGAAAAAAAGGTTACAAGAAAAATTTACTCAAAATATTTTTGACCATTTAACAATTTCTACTTTTCATTCTTTAGGTTTTAAAATTTTAAAAAAAAATATTAATGAGCTAAATTTAGGTTTTAATAATTTTTTTAATATTATCGATGAAAAAGAAGGAATTAAAATTATTAAAGATTTAATCAAAGAATTAGGATTAGATAAAGATAAATATAAACCCATTCGACTAAAACAAAGTTGTTCTCGTTTTAAAAATAAGAAAATAAAAAAACAAATTTTAAATGAATTAGATGAAGTTATAAAAAATGACAAATTGTTTATTGATTCTGAAAAATATAATCTAGATCTTTATTCGCGTGAGGAAAAAAAAATTTTTCATTTATATGAACTTTTTTTAAAAAAAAATAATTTTTTAGATTTTGATGATTTGATAATTTATACTTATCAATTATTAAAAAACAATTCTTCAGTTTCTTCTTTTTATAAAAAAAAATTTACTCATATTTTGATAGATGAATTTCAAGATATTGATTTGATTCAATATCAAATAATAAAAATAATAGGGAAAAAAATTTTATTTTTGCTGTTGGTGATCCAAATCAAAATATATATAGTTTCAGAGGTGCTGATATTTTATGTAATGAATTATTTTTACGAGATTTCAAATCTCAAATTATGTGTTTAGATTATAATTATCGTTCTACAAAAAATATTTTAGATAAAGCAAATCTTTTAATTAGTTATAATTATGATCAAAAAGGTAGTCATTTTCAAAATATTTTGAAAAATGATTTTTCTTATGGAAGAGAAGTTATTTATAATAAATTTGAAACTGAATATGAAGAATCTGAATTTATTTCTAATCAAATTAAAGAATTAGTATTTCAACAAAATTACAATTATTCAGACATAGCTATTTTATATAGAGTAAATAAACTATACAAAAGCATTCAGGATTCTTTTATTATAAAAAATATCCCTTATTTTATAAAAAATGATTTTTCTTTATATCAAAAAAAAGAAATTAAAGATTTTATATCTTATTTAAGATTACTTATTTTTCCTGGAAGTGATATTGATTTAAAAAGAGTAATTAACACTCCTCCTAGACAAATAGGGAAACAAACAATTAAAAAATTAGAAATAATTGCTCATGAAAAAAAGGTTTCTTTGTTTGAAGCTATGAATTATTTATCTGAAAAAGATAAAATAAAAAATAAAATTAATAATTTTCAAAATATATTTCAAAATCTTAAAAATTTGATTTCTAACGAAAAAAAATGTAGTTTAGATAATATTATTTTTTTAATTGATAAAGAAATTAAATATTCAGAAATATTATCTAAAAAGAAAAAAAAAATTGTTGATAATGATTCTAAAACACAAAATGATATTTTAGATAAATTAGATAATTTACAAAAAATTTTTATTTCAGAAAATAAAGAACAAAAAGAAGGAAATTTCTGGGAAAAACTAAATATTTTACTAAATAAAATAACTTTATTAGAAGATAATAACCATCAAAATAATAAAAATAAAGTTCTTATGTCTACTATTCATAAAGTAAAAGGGTTAGAATTTAAAGTTGTTTTTATTATAGGATTTGAAAAGGAATTTTTTATTCAAGATACAAATACAAATTATATTAATAAAGAAGAAAGAAGAATCGCTTATGTAGCTATAACAAGAGCTAAAGAAATACTATATATTACAAGTTCTAATGTTAGAGTTTTAAATGGAAAGATAATACTTTTAAATCCTGTTGTTTTTTTGAGAGAAATGGAATTATCTTAATTAAATCAATAATTTTAATGAAAAAAGAGCAAAACATAAAAGTATTTCTATTTATAAAGTAGGAGAGAAAATAAAACATAATATCTTTGGAAAAGTTTTTGTGGTTGCAGCGAAAAAAGTATTTTAACTATATCTTTTGGACGAAAATATGGCATAAAAAATTTGCTATTAATTCTTTTTCTTTATCGGGCGCCAAAGAGGCCTAAATTTCTTGCTATCTAACCAATAGCCAGAGCCGATAAACTCTGAATGGAGATGGTCGGTTTGACAAACGAAAGAATGTCAAATTAGAGCAGACCATAAAAGCGGGTTGCGATGAAAGCAAATTAGTCAAGAAGACCTCGCCACCAAATAATTCTATGGAAAAGCCTGAAATGGCCTAAGAAGGAAAATTGATGTAATAGTATAACCTGTTCTGAAGTTGCTGAAACGGACAGTCCAGATTCTACTAATATAAGTTTCGAGTATTGAGTAGTTTATCAAATAAAGAAACCTGGAATCAGCCTCCCTAAAGAGGATACTTCCCCTAAAGAATTAAGGTCGAAATTTAGCGTAACTTGGAGAATCCTAAAACTAAGTAATTAAATTTACTAATCCGGAAATAAAAGTTCGGATGGTCAAGGATAAAGAATCTTTTTAGTAGTCGTAAGAGTAAACCTAAATTTGGAATAATTTAGTCAATCGGCTTACCGGAAAGAGAGTTAATGACTCTTATAGGGCGAAAGAAGATAGTAATTTACTATTTATTCAATGGTATCAAGAAAGGAGTTGATATATTATGTCAACAACCGTTTCACCTGAAACTAAACTTTCGCGAACATGGAATAAAATTCAATATCATTCAGCAAATGGCTACTCTTTAAAAAGAGAACTCCAACAAGGAATGAATAACTTTTACAACACATTGACGGCATTCAATAGAATCACCACACACAAAGGGGCGGGCACCCCTAGAATTGACAATGAAACCATTGACGGTATTAATTTAAGAAAATTAGAGAGATACCATCAGGAATACGTCAATAACGGTTATAACCCCAAACCAGTTAAAAGAATTCTTATTCCTAGTGATAATAAAACTAGACCCTTGGGTTTACCTACCATCAAAGATCGGTTGATCCAAAAATGTCTGTAACAACTCTTAGCTCCTTATTTGGAAAATATCTTTTCAGAATGGAGCATGGGATTTAGAACCAAAAAATCTTGTCATGACGCCATCAAACGCGTCAAACAAAGATTTCAAGGAATTGATTACCTTGTCAAAATCGATCTAAAAGGCTACTTGATCATGAGATTCTTATGCGAACTTTAAATCGGTTCATCAAAAAGAATAAAGTCCTCTCGACCATTAACAAATGGTTGAAAGCTGGATTCATGAAGGACGGAATCAAATATGAATCCTTATCTGGTTCTCCGTAAGGAGGAATTATTTCCCCTTTGTTAGCGAATGTGTATCTACACTACATCGACCTGAAAATGGAGGAACTGATTAAAGAAGGGAAACCGATTAGGAAGAACAACCCAGAATATTGGAAAGCAAGGTATAAAAAACCAGCACCATCAACTGGGGATTGATAGTAAACCTAAAGACAAGAGTTGAGTACATCCGTTATGCTGATGATGTTATCATCAGTGTTAAAGGTAAATATAATCAAGACTAAAGGATTAAGAATCAAGTAACGCAATGGCTAACACAAGATTTAAAACTTACTAAGTCAAAAATTGTCAAAGCTAGTAAAGGAACTAAGTTTTTATCTTACATGATAAAGGTAAACCCCACCAATAAAACTCGAGTAAGGAAAACTACAAAGAATTTCTTAAACGGCCAAGTTCAAATCCAAATTTCCAAGCGAAAAGCTGAAGAATACGGATATGAATATAATTGGTTAAAAAAGGGAAAGGTGAAACACGACGAAACATTAACAGAGAGAGACGAATTAGAAACAATCGGAAACTATCAAACAATTGTGAGAGGAATTATCCAATACTAATTTAGGCGTTTTGACCCATCTAAGTTATCTAGCTTTAAGACACTGGCGAGAAAACGGAAAACGTCAATTGCCAAAGTTCAAAAGAAATGTAAGTTAGGTTCAACTTGGGGTATTTCTTATCTTAATAAAGAAAAAACCCAATACGAACCATGGGTCGTTTACTCTTGGGATAAAATTAAAAAAATGCGTAACTATAAAGGAAATCCTGATATTAACATTAATAGATTTATATTCCAAGGTTGTACGCATCTAACTAAGCGGAACGTTGTGAGAATTGCGACAAAACAACCCCATTGCAAATTCATCACATTGGGACGATTCGCAATGCGAATCACCAAAGTGTCATGAAAAATTATTGTGTAAAGATTGTCATCGCAAGATAACCAATCAACAAATACATGATATTAGAAAACAAGAACAAGAAGAATAAATAGCTAATCAGTCGTGAGATGAAATTAGTTCTCGCAAGAGAGTAAATTAGGGAAAGCCGGATGCTGGGAAACTTGCTTGTCCGGTTTGGACAGGGGCTGATTGTAAATAAAACAGCAAAGATAAATCGCTGTATAAAACGCAATTAATCTATCCGTATTCAATATAATGAATATTTTTTAAAACCTAAAAAAAATAATAATTAACTAACACTCTTGTTAGGGGGTTTGTTTTGGATTTAATAATCAAAAAATAAAATTTTTATTTTTATTGTGAAATTGATGATATTTTATAATTAATTTAATTTTTAAAAAGTATTAAAATTTGCGTCATAGTTAAATTTTTTTACTAAATTTTGAGTCAAAGTAACATCATTTTCGATAAATCAGGACATCTATTTTGTTACTTTTATCGATTTTTTAGAATAATCACAAAAATCCCTAAAATATATCATTTTTTAATAAAAAATAATTTTTTATTTTTGTGAATTTAGTTTAAATTGAGATTTAATTTTTTTAGATTTTCGTTTATTTTATTCAATTAAAAGCTAATTTTGATTATAAATGTAATAAAATAATAAAATTAAAATTATTAAATTTGATATAATATATTTTTATTTAATGCAAAAATTATTTTTCAAAAAAATAAATAAAAATTAATTACATATTAAAAACTTTTTGAAATGAATTATAATAATTACTTTTAATTAAAATATAAAAGATTTTTTTTCTAAAATGTCGATTAAAAAGGTATATTTAGGAGATTTTAATCGACATTTAAAATATTTCTTTAAAATTATTAAATTTGATATAATATATTTTTATTTAATGCAAAAATTATTTTTCAAAAAAATAAATAAAAATTAATTACATATTAAAAACTTTTTGAAATGAATTATAATAATTACTTTTAATTAAAATATAAAAGATTTTTTTTCTAAAATGTCGATTAAAAAGGTATATTTAGGAGATTTTAATCGACATTTAAAATATTTCTTTAAAATTATTAAATTTGATATAATATATTTTTATTTAATGCAAAAATTATTTTTCAAAAAAATAAATAAAAATTAATTACATATTAAAAACTTTTTGAAATGAATTATAATAATTACTTTTAATTAAAATATAAAAGATTTTTTTTCTAAAATGTCGATTAAAAAGGTATATTTAGGAGATTTTAATCGACATTTAAAATATTTCTTTTTTAAAAAATTTCGAAAAATACATATAATTAGCCAATTTAATTTGAAATAAATTAAAATAATTAATAATTCTTTTTTTATATTATAAAAATAATTGGATTTTTTATTAAGTTATATAGTTAGTATTGTTTTAATAATCTTTTATATACTCTCTTTAATTTAACTAGAATAAAAATAATTAAATTTAATTTAACAATAAAAAATAAATTTTTAAAAATAAAAATTCATAAAAATAATTCGAATGAATATTTTAAATACAATTAAATTTTATTTTCAAATATTAAGCGCTAAAATATTTAAGTACTTTGGTATAATATCGAAATATTTTTTGAATTTTAAAATTATTAACTTTCGATAGTTATCTTTATAGTTATTATATCTACTGAATTAATATGGTATCGAATAAGATAAATAGATTTAGCTTTTTCTAATTGCAATTAATCTATTTTTATTTTTTTATTTAAATTCGAATATTTTTATTTATCTTGCTAATTGTAATTATTTTTTCTAAAATGTTAATTAATCTATTTTTTGATGATTTTCAAAATTGTTAAATATTTTTTTGATAAATTTTTTTCAAATTGTAAAAAATTTTGTTTCATCATGAAAATATTATAAATATTATTTGAAAATGGTATAAATGGTATGTAATTTATCGTTTTAAATGAGGATTAAATAATTTTGCATTAATATCGAAAATATTAAAAATTTTTTAAATCAATAATTATTTTATTATAGGTTAGGTTATAAAATGAAAAAAATAAAACATTATTTATATTGGATTAATTTTATTTATTTAATATTTATCACAATAATGATAATAATCGTTTATATTATTTTAAACATAAAAATTAAAATAACAATAACAAAAATAGAAAATGAATTTAAATATTTAAATAATAAATTAAATAAAATTCAAGATAATCAATTTATTAAAAATGATAATGAAGAAAAACAAATTCAAGATACATTAACTTATGAAAAAGATGATGATATAGAAATAAAATAATCATTATTGCCGTTATCAGATAATGAAAAAAATAACGATAATAAAAGGAGCTTTAAATAAAAAAAGATAAACAAAATAAAAATATGAATTTAATATAATTCGACAACCTTAGAATTATAGAAGAAGTTAATTTAAAGAAAATGATGAAAAACTTATTATTATACATATACAATTAATTTAAAAATTATTGAATTTATATTTGCTGATTTGATGGATTTTATTTTTGTATTTAGTATAATATAAAATAAATTATAATAAAAATTTATTATTATATTTTTGAGAAATATATTCAAAAATTCTTTAATAATAAAAAATATAGCTATTTATTTAAAATTGAAAAAATAGCAGAAATGGAATTTTAAAATTAATGTTGTTAAAGAATAATAATATACCCGAACAACAATTAATTCATGAATTAAAAAAATATGCTAAACATCCGAGAACATTCCGATATATTACAAAATCGATATGTAGTTTGATTACTTTTAAATATTTATCATATCAATACGAAAAAAATCATTTATGTGAAGATTTTCAGGATAAGAATATTAATAGTAATTTTATTTTATCTGTAAATTTATTTTGGTCTTCTTTGATTCACCAATTAATAAATAAAAAATTAACCGAATCAGAATTAATTGACAATTTACATGAATCTTTTTATAGTATCGATATTTCTAATAACACTAAATATCAATATTTATTTAAAGAAATAAATTTATATAAAAATAATGTGGTTTTATTAGATTCTGATTGTATTTCGAATATAATGTTAATTATTCATCAAGTACCAATTAATAATTTAAATGCATTATTTCAAAAAGTTATTTTAGAATATCAAAAACAAAAAATATACAGTCATAAAATGGCTTTAAATTTAGATTTTTTTAATCATTTAATACCTGAACTGATTAAATCAAAGTTACCAATAAATGCCAATATTTACGATATGACTTGTGATAACGATTTAGGATTCATATTAAATAAAATTGTTAATATATTAGAAATGAATCATAAACAATCATTTAAAGGTAATATATATGGGGGTTGTATTATCTCAGATGATAATAATACTTTATTTACTCGTTGTTATCCTATAGGTTTTGGTTTAGCTCGTATGAATTTATTATTAAAAAATCAAGAGTTATTTTGTGTTGATATCGAAAATAAAAAATTTCGTTTCCCAGAGTTAGATTTAATTATTTGCGATGGCAATGTATTAATAAAATATTATGAAAATCATCATCAAGAGTTTTTGCATAACAAAAAAAGAAGAGAAATTTTTCAAAAAAATATTTATCCCATGATGTTGAATTCATTATCATCTATAGGAAAAATTATTATATTTGGTAATGAAAATATTTTAAACTCTTTAAATAAAGATTTCGAATATCATCAAAATATAATTAGGCTAAAATCCGGTAAACATGTAGATTTAATAATTAAATTATTAGAAAATGGTTTTTTAAATCGTTTTTTTAGTTCTTTATTGGGATCAAATGATTTTGAATATGATTATTTGCTTTTATTACAAAAAAATAAAAATTTTTATGAAAAAGATATTTTTGGTATTAATTTAAATTTAACTAATAACACATTATCAAAGAATAATTATCTTAAAGATTCGCCTTATTCTTCTTTGATTAAACAAATTATCTATAATTATTCTTTGCGCAAACCTAATGTTAATAATTCTAATTTTAAATATTCGTTTCATGAAATTTTAGAAAAATTTTATTATACATATCTTTTTAAAAATAATAATTTTATTGCATTTAATGATTTGATTTTATTTAATTCTACCAAATTTTCGGATAACTTTAAATATTGTTACAACCGTTCAAAAAGATGGTTAAAAATTATTATGGAATTATATTTTCTATATGCTTTTATAAAAATTATTTTAAAATTATTAAATAAATCTAATATTGTGATTGCATTTATTAAAAGTTATTGGTCGAATTTGATTTTAGGCGGACCTTTGATCATTTATTTGTTTTCATCATTAACTGTAATGTCTAAAAAAATTAAAAATTATTTAATCAAAATAATGGCAATTTCAAATTGGCAAATTTTATTATTAATAAATATGATTTTTTATCTTATATTAAATTGGGAATCTTATATTAAATACAATTAACTAAAAAATTAATATTTTCTTGTTTAATTTATTATTGTAACAATGTTTATTTGTTATTTGTTTGTTTCCCTACTGATTTATAGATTTTTTTATTTTGAGGTTTATTATCTAAAAAAAATCATATTTTGAATAATAACTTTTGTAGTTTTTCTCGTTTTTTCTTCATTAATTCATGTCTTTTTAGATCAATAAACTCTCTTCGATATATACTTTATGTAAATATTGAATCATATTTTCGTCCTAGTTTCGAAAAGCGAAACAATGGATAAATTTGACTTAATCTTTTTAATTAACTACTATAATTGGAAATCGATTTTGAGAGATTTGTTCCTTATTTATGGGATACATTATATAAAACTTTTTTTGAAAAAAAGATTATTTGTTTTATGATTTTTTTGAGGAATTTAAAGGTGAATGGTTTTCTGATTAGTTATCTTATTTCAAATTTGATGGCTCAAATGGCATAGATGGTAAAAACCAATAGCTCTGATTAAGTCGCCAAACCATCTTCTTTAGTTAAAATGCGGAAATAATATTAAAATTGACAAACTAGTTTATTTACCAAATATATTTTTTGTAAAAATTCTTTAAATAATTCTTATCTCAACATTTTATTCCTTTTTAAAAACATTTTTAGAAAAAACAGAAAATTATTTTTTTCATCTTTTAAACAAAAAAGATTAATTATTAAGTTAGTCTTAAAGAGTTTTTAAAAAATAAAAAGTTTCAAAAATTTGGGAATACCTAAAAAAACTTACTAGGACTAAAGAATAATTTAGTTTTTTGTTTATAAACCTGGTTTTTTCTTTAATATTTTATTAAGATTTAATTATCTGTAAAACTATAAAAAATCTACGGCATTGAAAAAATGATTTTTTTTGAAAAAAAATTTTTTGAGCCGATTTACGTTTATAATTTTGATATTGCCAAGCATTAGCAAAATGAATTTTTTCTAATTCATTTAATAATATTTGAGCTCCATTTTTTCCTACATCAATTTGTAATGGGTTAGTTGAATGATCCCAAATTTTACAATGCAACAAAAAATGTTCTAGCAAATTGCAATAAACTAAATTAGATCCCATTTGGTAACTAAAAGGAGCTTTTTGAGCAAATTCAGGATTAGATAACCCTTTCATTTCATTTTCTTTAATGTGATGTATTTGTAAACCTTCTGAAGATCTTTTAATATTTTCGTTTGTCTTAGTGCATTGTCGATCTAAAAAATAATTACCAGGTACTTCTCCATATTTATCTAATAAAACTTCAATTATTTGATTATATGTTAAAAGCATCATATAAGGAATACTAAATTCTATTTGATTGTTTTTATTTTTTTGGCAGTGCACTTGAATTAAAATATTTTCAATATCTTCCAAATGTTTTAAGATTGTTTTTATTCTTTCAAGAGAACATGATTTAAACTTGTTAGATAATACAAAACTATCAATTTTTTGTACTTCATAATAAATAGAAGGATAACGAACTCGAATACTTTCATATATTTTGTTCATCAATGTATTAATATAATTTATTTTTTGTCTAATTTGCCGAGAAAATTGTTTTGATTTTCTTTCAAAAAAAAACAAACGAAATATTAATATTGAAATAAATATTATTGTAAAAATTATAACTAATAAAATAATTTTCATATTATTTTTAATTAAAATATATTTTTTATCTTTTAAATTTTTATTTTTTTAATATTAAAAGTAATCAATTTATCTGGGATTAAAAATTTTTTTATAATATAAACAATATATTTTTTTATTCCTTTCGCTTAAAATTACTTTCATCAATAATTATTAAATTTTATATTTATGTAAAAAATAAAATTTTTTTATAATTGAAATTATTTTTTATTTTTATAAAAATTTTATAAATATTATTCAATTATTTTTGATTTTGTATTTAGATTACAAATTTAATTATAAATTAATTATTCATTATTTATTCTAAATAAATAAAAAAATAATACAATTTTATTTACAAAACAATTTATTTCATACAAAATTTTGATAATAAAATTTTCTTTATTTAAATTTTTTTTAATAATTGAATTTTATAAATAATAAGCATTTATAGCCAAAAAGATATATATGATCATCGTTATTATAATTTGGATAAGTCCACAAATGCAATCGTGAAAAAAATATCAGTATAATCATTAAAAAAACAAATGAAAATATTTAAATTAAGTTATATAACATAATTTGCGAATTTCAGGTTTAATAACCAAATTTTTCCAATATATCAAATCATTTTTAAAAAAAGTTGTTATTATTATAAATAAGATATAGATGTTTACAACTATTTATTAAAAAAATCAAAATATATTAAATAAAATAATATAGTTATTCAATAAAAAAATAATAATCTATAGGATAGTATGGATTTTTATACTAATTATCTATAAATTAATAAATTAAGAAATATCAAAAGATGATAATAAATAACAATAAAATATTTTCTATAATGAATTAATTTTTTTAGAAAATATTTTAAAATAAAAAAGAAAATTTTGTTATTTTGCTCCAAATCACTAAAAATAAATTTAATATACTGGATTAAAACAGAGTTAATCATCAAAAAAACTTGCCTTTTTATTGTTTTTCGGTTATTATAAAATTAATGTTAAATTCAAAAAAATATTAAATATTTTATTTTTTAAATAAATTCATGGGCATCTGTATATGATGCCTTTTTTAGTCAAAAAAATATTGAAACAATAAATAGAATAAATAATTTAAAATTATTACGTTTTTTAAAAATATTTAAATATGGTAATTAAATGAAATATGTCTTTAAAAATAACAAAAAATAAAATTAATTTTCTTTTGCTAACTAAAATTAAAAATTTTCCTCAAAAACCTGGTTGTTATTTATTTAAAAATTGTTATAATAAAATTATTTATATCGGAAAAGCCAAAAATTTATTTTCCAGAATTAAAAGTTATTTTTACTTAACAAATCATAATCCGAAAACTAATAATTTAATTCAAGAAATATGCGATGTAGAATATATTATCACTCATAACGAATTAGAAGCTTTTATATTAGAAGCTAATTTAATTAAAAAACATATACCAAAATACAATTTTAAATTATTAGATGATAAAAATTATGCTTATATCGAAATTACTAACGAAAAACATCCTCGTTTAAAAATTTCTTATTATAAAAAGGTTCCTGCCAAAACTAAAGTATTTGGTCCTTATCCGTACAACAATAGTATGAAAGAAACAGTACGTTTATTGCATAAAATTTACCCTTTAAGACGTTGTCAACCTATTCTCCAAAAACCTTGTCATTATTATCAAATTAATGAATGTTTAGGTCCTTGTTGCCCTAATAATAAATCTATTGATTATTCTATGAATATTAGAGGAATTAATGATTTTTTGCAAGGCAAAAATAAAAATATTCTTAACAAAATTAAAAATGAAATTAAAACAGCTATTAAAATATTAAATTTTGAAAAAGCACAAGAATATCAAAAAATTTTAGAACATTTAAAAAATATTACTATTAAACAATTTATCGAATTAAAACCTAATCTAAGTTGCGATATTATTGGTTTTTGTTTTAATAAAAATGAAATTTCTTTGTATATTTTCAAAATGTATCAAGGAAAAATTCAAGAACATTATCAGATAGTTTCCGAATATATCGATGATCCCATTGATAATATGATTACTTATTTACATTTATATTATCAAAACCATTTATTACCTAAAAAAATTCTTTTAAACCCGTCTTTGATTAAGCAAAAACCAGAAATAAAAAAAATAATTAATACTAAATTTCCAATCAAATTCAATAACGAAGAAAAACAAATACAAGAATTAGCTCAAAAAAACGCAGAAGAAAATTTAAATAAATATAATTTATTATATAGCGCTAAATTAGAAGCTACCACAATAGCTTTAAGCGAATTATCGAAATTGTATCAAAATAATATTAATCATATTGAAGTTTTTGATATTTCCCATTCTTTTGGTAAATGTTTTGTAAGCGGCATTATTGTGTTTAAAAATTATCAATTGCAAAAAAAATCTTATTGCGCTTTTCGCATTAAACAAACTTATCCGAACGAATATAATTCTTTAGCAGAAGCTATTGAACGTCGATATCAAAAATTAATTAATCTTAATTTGACTTTTCCAGATTTAATTTTAGTTGATGGCGGAATAGGGCAATTTAATATCAGTCAAAAAATTTTAAAAAATTTAATAAAGGAATTTAATTTAGGTGCTTTAAAAAAAACAATAAACATCAATTAGAAAGTTTAATTTTACCTAATCAAGAGATTTTGTTAAATCAGAAAAGTTTTTTATTCCGTTTTTTATTTTTTTTAAGCGAAGAGGTTCATAATTTTACTATTAATTTTCATAGAAAAATTAATAATCAAGAAAATATTGGCAATCTTATTAATTGAAAATTAAAAAAAATTAAATTTTATATATTATAAAGGATATTTATGGCTAATCAAAATTTTAATTATTTACAGGATAAAATTATAATTAAAGGCGCTCGAGAAAATAATTTAAAAAATATTGATGTTGAAATTCCCAAATTTAAATTAGTAGTTTTTACTGGTATTTCAGGTTCCGGAAAAACTTCTTTAGTACAAAATATTTTATATCAAGAAGGCAAAAGAATTTATTTAGAATCTTTAAATTTTTATGATCGTAAATTTTTTCAATTTACAAAAAAACCCGATATTAATTATATTTCGGGTTTAGCTCCAGTAATTAACATTGAACAAAAAAAAATTGTTAATAATTCTAAAGATACTGTCGGTACTATTACAGAAATTTATCATTATTTACAGTTAATTTATGCGCATATAGGTGTTTATTACGATATACAAAATAATCAACCTTATCAAAAATATAATATAGAAGAAATAATGAATAAATTATTAAATTTTTTTAACAACCAAAAAATTATAATTTTATCTCCATTGGATAATAGTCAAAAAAAGATATTTCATTCAAAAATCTTAAAGTTCATGAAAGAAGGTTTTAATCGTTTTTTAATCAATAACAATTTTTTTACTTTTAATAACATTCAAGAAATTAATAAATTAGAAATAAAAGAAATAAATAATATTTTTCTAATTATTGATCATTTAACTATAAACAATCAAATAACCTCCCGTTTAATTTCTTCTTTAGAATTAGCTCTAAAATTTAATAAACAGAAAATATTAATTATGCTACCAAATCAAGAAATAATATCTTTTGATTTAAATTATAATGATGGCAAAAACTCTTTAACTCAATTAGAAAATAAAATGAATTTATTTTCTTTTTATAAAAAAAAAGGAATTTGTAATCATTGTAAAGGTTTAGGAAGTATAATGGTTTTTGATGAAAAATTAATTTTAGATCTAAATAAATCTATTCTGAATGGAGCTATATTACCTTTTGAACAACCAAATAATCCTACAAAAAATCTTCAAGAAAAACTAAAAGATTTTTTAGATAAATATAAAATCGATGTTTATTTGCCTTTAAACCAAATGAATAAAGTTATTATTAATCTTTTATTATATGGTCCTGATAATTCGCCTAATGAAAGTGTAAAATTTCCTATTGGAATTATTCCTATTCTGGAATATTATCAAAAAAATTTTGCTAATTATGATAATATTCAAAATTGGTTAAACCAATTTAAATCTTTAACTGTATGTCCTCGTTGTTCTGGAGCTAGATTAAATAAATATGCTTTAGCTTATAAAATTAATCATAAAAATATTTATGAATTGACCAATTTAACTATTAATGAATTATTAAATTTTATAGAAAATATAAAATTAAATTCAATAGCAAAAATCAATATCCAAGATGCTTTAACGGCTATTAAAAAACGTTTAAATTTATTAAAAAAATTAGGTTTAGAATACTTAAATTTAAACCGAAACATTAGTTCTTTATCTGGAGGAGAAGTACAAAGGATTAAATTAATTAATCAGCTAGCTTCTCGATTGACAGGAGTTATTTATATTATTGATGAACCATCTGTCGGTTTACATCCATATAATAATATTCAACTAATTAAAATTTTACGTAAATTAGTAAATCTAGGTAATACTGTGTTAATTATAGAACATGATCAAGAAATAATCTTATCTGCAGATTATATTATTGATTTAGGTCCTGAAGCTAGCAATAAAGGAGGTACTATTGTAAGTTATGGCAAAATAAATAATATTTTAGAAAATAAACATAGTTTAACAGGTAAATATTTAAAAAAAATTTATTCTTTTGAAAGCGTCATCAAACCAAAAATATCTTCTACAAATGTTCTTCAAATACGAAACGCTTATGTTAATAATTTAAAAAATCTTAATATTGATATTCCTTTAAATATATTTATTGTAATTACTGGTTTTTCTGGTTCAGGAAAATCAACTTTACTTAATGAAGTTATATATAAAGGTTTGAAAAAAAATAAAAATTTGAAACAAATCGAACCTGGTGAATTTAATCAAGTGATTTTTTCAGATAAAAATAATTTCAAAGATATTATTTATATAGAATCACCAAATTTTAATAAAATTATTAAATATCATTTAATTAATTATTTAGGAATTTCAGAAATCGTTAGCAATTTATTTTCTCAATCTCCGGAAGCAAAAGCTAAAGGTTATAATAAACGTCGTTTTATTCTAAATTCTGTTTCTGCTTTTTGTCATGCTTGTCAAGGAGAAGGTGTTAAAAAATTTTTTATGGGTTTTTTGCCTAATATTATAATTACCTGCGATCAATGTCAAGGTAAAAGATTTAATTCTGAAACCTTAACTATTAAATACAAAAATCAAACTATTGCTGATATTTATGACATGAATGTATCTGAAGCATATACTTTTTTTTATAATCATCAAAAAATTAAAATTGCTTTAGAATTATTAATTAGTGTAGGATTAAATTATTTAAAATTAGGTAGCAAATTAGATCATTTATCAGATGGCGAAAAACAAAGATTAATTTTGATTAAAAAAATATATAAAAATTATTTTTCAAAAAATATTTATATATTGGATGAGCCTACCAAAGGATTACATTTTTTTGAAATTGAAAAGTTAATTTCTTTAATACGTACATTAATTAATCAAAAAAATACAGTAATTATGATTGAACATAATCTCAATATTATTAAAAATGCTGATTACATAATCGACTTAGGACCTCAAGGAGGTAAAAATGGCGGTCATATTGTAGCTAAAGGGCATATAGAAGAAATTATCAATAATCCGAATAGCTATACTGGTCAATATTTAAAACAAATAAGGAATAAATCTCAAAATGAAATTTAAATTAAAAAGTTTATATCAACCAAGTGGCGATCAACCTCAAGCTATTAAAGAATTATTGAATAATTTTTCTAAAGGAGAAAAAGAACAAATAATTTTAGGAGCTACAGGTACTGGTAAAACTTTCACCATTGCTAATATTATTAATCAACTTAATGTAAAAACTTTAATAATTGCTCATAATAAAACTTTAGCAGGACAAATTTTTCAGGAATTAAAAGAAATGTTTCCTGAAAATAAAGTAGAATATTTCATTTCTTATTATGATTATTATCAACCAGAATCATATATTGTATCTCGTGATATTTATATTGAAAAAGAAAAAATTATTAACGAAGAAATAGTAGAATTACGTCATAATACTATTAACGCTTTAATTGATCACAATGATGTGATTGTAGTATCATCTGTATCTTGTATTTTTGGAATTGGGGATATCGAAGATTATAAAAATTCTATTTTGTATTTAAACCAAAATCAAAATTATCCTATGAACGAACTATTTAAAAAATTAATAGAATTACAATATTGTAGAAACGATTTACAATTAAAAAATGGTAATTTTCGTGTTCACGGTAACATTTTGGATCTGATAAATTCTAATTTCAAAAAAGA
Organism: Candidatus Phytoplasma australasiaticum subsp. taiwanense; assembly: GCA_001307505.2. Classification (GTDB taxonomy): domain Bacteria; phylum Bacillota_I; class Bacilli_A; order Acholeplasmatales; family Acholeplasmataceae; genus Phytoplasma; species Phytoplasma australasiaticum. The sequence goes on along the minus strand of CP040925.1, from coordinate 322,115 downwards.
AGCAATTCGTTTAATTTTCGAAGATAATCGAATAAAAAATATTCAAATTTTCAATACGATAGATGGTAACATTGCGAAAGAATTAACTAAAGTTATTATTTTTCCTGCTTCTATTTACGCAACTAATCCTCAAAAATTAAAAGAAAGTATTAAAAGGATTAAAAAAGAATTAACTCAACAAATTAAATATTTTAAATCTCAAAATCAATTTTTAGAAGCTCAAAAAATTGAAACAAAAACTCAATATGATTTGGAAATGTTAACAGAATTAGGTTATTGCAAAGGTATCGAAAATTATTCAAGACATATATCTTTAAAAAAAAAGGGAGAACCGCCAACTACCTTGATTGATTATTTTGGTTCAGATTTTTTAATTATTATTGATGAATCTCATATTACTATTCCGCAAATTAAAGGTATGTTTTTTGGAGATTATTCACGTAAACAAAAATTAATTAAATATGGTTTTCGTTTACCAAGTGCTTTAGATAATAGGCCTTTAAAATTTAAAGAATTTGAAAAAAAAATAGATAAAATCATTTATTTATCGGCAACACCTGGAAAATATGAATTAAACAAGAATATTCCTATAGTGGAACAAATAATTAGACCAACTTTTATTTTAGAACCTCAAATTGAAATTAGATCAACTCAAAACCAAATGCATAATTTATTTGAAGAAATAAAAAAACGCCAAATTAAAAATGAAAAAGTTTTGGTAACCACTATCAGCATTGCTTTTAGTGAAGATTTAAGTTTTTATTTAAAAAAAATGGGTATTAAAGTGACTTTTTTACATAGCAAAATCCCAGCTTTGCAGCGTTTACAAATTTTACAAAAATTACGCATGGGAATTTATGATTGTTTAATTGGAGTTAATTTATTAAGAGAAGGTTTGGATTTGCCAGAAGTTTCTTTAATGATTATTTTAGATGCTGACAAAGCCGGATTTTTACGAAATGAAAGTAGTTTAATTCAAATAATTGGTAGAGCTGCTCGTAATATCCAAGGTAAAGTAATTATGTATGCAGATAACATTACAAACGCTATGAAAATAGCTATTGCCGAAACCAATAGACGCCGAATTATTCAACAAGAATATAATCAAAAATATCATGTTAATCCTAAAATTATTAATAAGAAACTAAATCTTAATAATTTAAATCAAAATAATCAAAAAGATTTTATGAAAGAAATCAATCTTGATCCTAAAAATGTTACCAAAAAAGAATTAACTAAATTAAAAAAATTAATGAAAGAAGCTGTTAAAAAATTAGATTTTGATAAAGCAATTTTTTATAGAGATTTAATTATATCTATTACCGGAAAATAATTTAATTCTGAATAATTTTAGTTACTTAATAATTTATATTAATGTCAAATCAATTCATAAAAAGAGTATAATTCTGCTTTAAGTTTATGTTTTTGAGCTTCTAGTATTCTTTTTGAATGTTCAATAAAATTAAATTTAATTCTTTCAAATTTTTGACAACGTTCTTGATTAAATTTATATTGTTCTTGCAAAACATTAATTTTTTGTTGATATAATAATTTTTTTTCATTTATATTATTAGCATTTTTAAAAAAATTTTTGTTTAATTCTTCAATTTGTGATTGAATTAATGTTTGGTTTTTAATTAAATGATTAATTTTCATGTCTAAATCATGAATCTTGTTTTCTCTTTTTATATTCACTTCTAAATCGAAATTCCATTTATTTTTAATTTTTTCAATTATTTTTTTTTCTTCATTATTAATTTTATTTATAATGGAACATTTATTATAACAATTACCGGAAAAAATATACATTTGTATAGTTTCAAAATCTTTTAAATTAATTTTAAATTTACTAAAATTTGATGAATTTGATGAAATGTTGTTTGTTTCTGTTTTATTGTGGGATTTTTCGATCGTATCGTTTTTTAAAATTTGATATAAATGATAATGATTATTTATATTATTTTGCCTAATTAAAAATTTTGTTACTAAAAAAATAAAAAGCAAAAATAAAAAAAATAACCTAAAAATTGAAATATTTTTATTAAAATTTAATGTCATTTATTTTTGTTTCCGTTCTGCAATAAATTAATAAATATTTTATTAAATTTGATTATGGTTTTTTCTATTAAATATTCAAATGTTATACATAATATCAAATTTATTTTTTTTGTAATTAATAATTATATTTAATAATTTGAATATATCGCAAAATTTAATTATATTAATTCGAAACCTAAAATAATTATTGGTGTATATTCATAATATCTAAAACAATAATTACAAATTTCAAAGTAAAATCAGTTTTAAATTTTAGCTTAAGCGATAATAATTAATCTTTCTGAGGTTATTATTGATTTTTTCTGTCATTAATTTTTGAATTATTCCTTTTTTTCTAAATTTAAAAAATATTACATTAAGATTATATTCTCTCATATGGGAAAGTAAGAAAATAAGAAGAAAAAAACCGATCAAAATCAAATATAAATATAATATTTCAAATTTATTAGTTAATTAGAATAGATTATTAGTATGTCTATGGATTTATGGATTTTATCTGTTCGTTATCTATTGTAAAATTTGCCTCTTTAAAACGAGAAAACAAGTTTATTGATGAATTTGATAACTTTTCTTTTAGTTTCCTCTGGACTATTTGGTTACAGTAATGTACAAGAAAGAAGTTATGTTCTTGCATCTTCTGTTTCTTAGTTTATTATTGACTCTTCGGGAATTGTTCTTAGTTTTCTAGTGTTTATCAATGGCTGGTGATGAATTAGTTTGCTTAAAATTTGGGATTTTGGGTAACCGCTTAAATCATATAGTGTTTCATGATAAATATTTTTAGATTTGGCCAATTCAATTGTTTTTATTTTTGTCTGTTTAATTTGATCTTTTTTTGCTTGTATTATTTTTTTCATGTCATCATTTTTTTGTTTCAATTCTTGAAGCTGTTGTTCTTCTATCATTAAAGAAGATTTTTTAAAAGAATAAATTTTATTTTCTATTAATATTTGTTTTTTCCAATCTAATTCTTTTGCGATTCGGACTATTTTGTTATGAAAACTTTTTTCTAAATTTTTATAATGACGTAACTCTTTATGTAAAATCAAATAATCTTTTTGATATAAATTTAACTCTTTATCAATTTTTTTAATTTTATTTTGATATTTTATATAAATTTTTTCTATAAAACGTAATAAATGAGAATATTTATTTAAAATTTGCAAGTTTTCTTCTTTTGTAGATTCAGATTTTGGTTGTCCTTGAAGTATTTTGGGAATATGGGTGAAATTATTATTTTGAAGATTATTAAGCATGAAAAATTTATTTTTTTTAACAATTAAAAGATAATAAAATATTGAAATAAAAAGAAGTAATAAAAATATTATTAATAATTTTTTGTTTATTATTTTATTCATTTTTAGATTATTTAATTTCTAATTAAAATTGATTTCTATTAAAAATTTTAACATAAAAAATAAAATGATTCTAATTTATATTAGATTTATTAAAAATTTTACATAAAAAATTAAAATAAAAACCTGTTTTTATAAATAATAATTTATATCATTAATATAACGAATATAATTTAATTAATAAATATTTTGTTTGTTTTACTTTTAATTTAGTTAAGTTATATTAATAATGAATATATTATTTGATAACAATTAGTTAATATTTAATCAAAAAGATTTTAAAATTTATGAATCAATATAATGTATTCCCCCCATAAAGTTAAAAAAAATTATTTTTTCAAACTAAAATAAAATTCTTAAAAACCAAATTTAATTTTTTAAAAAAAATAAACACAATAACACAAATTAATATTAAAATAGCTAATTCAAATATCTTTATACATTTTCTTCTCAATCGAGAAATATAAAAATAATAAAAGGAGAGATAGACAATGATTTTAGTAAAAAATAAATTACATTTCTTAAAATTATTTTTAGTTATTATTTTAGGTTTATTATTAATGGCAAATAATAATCAAGTTATGGCGATAAAAAAACAAGAATTTATCTCTGATAACAAAAATATGAATATAAAATTATTAGAATTATCAATACAACAAAAACAATTAGAAGAAGAAATATATTATTTTAGAAATAATAAAAATCCTAATTTAAATTTGACGGATGCAAAAGAAATTTTAAAATTAGAAGAAAAAAAATTTAAATTAAAAGAAAAAAAATCTGAAATTTACAAAAATATTTCACAAAAAACAAAAAAAGTAACTTTCAATTTAAAACCATTTATAAAAATTATAGAAACAAAATAATTAAAATGAAAACCCATAAAAAATTCCTCCCATTTTAAGAGGAATTTTTTTTATTTATCCAAACGTATTTTTTTAAAAATAAAAATTATAAAATTTTATATATGTTCGCAACGATATAAAAATCCTATTTATTAAAAAAAATCTTTTTATTTTTTTACCTAATTCATCATTAATTTACTTTTGTTATTCTGATTATAATTGTTTATTGATGAAAATTTATATTTTTTTATAGGTTAACTATCTAAAGTAATCTTTTAAATTATTATTTTATCCATATTGTTAATTTTTTTGATATAGAATTTTTTTGTAAACTGATAGAAAAGCAAAAATAGAGATATTTATAATTATCCGCGAATAACGAAAATATTTTCGTTATAATATTCAAAATTTTCTTTTTAATTTTCTTAAATTTTAAACCAAAACAAATTTATATATAATTAAATTTTAACAAAGAAAAAAATAAACTAATTTAGTAATTTTTTAAAAAAATTATCGATATAAATATTTTTTATGTTTAGATTAAATCTTTTTTATTTTTAAATTAATGTTTTATATTTAGTTATATTAAATATTATTTACTTTTAATAATCAAAAAATATTAAAAAACGGTTAATTAATTTTATAAATATTAAAAATAATTATTTTTTCGGATTTAATTGGTTTACATAATTAATATTATAGGAAGTAAACTTTATAATAAAAAACATGGTTTTTACATAATATTTAATATTTTTATAAATAACAAATTTTTTAAAAAAATCATATATTTTTTTATATAAAAAATTATTTTTTTGATATTTTTATTCTAAATATAATTAAAAATAACTTATTTTAAAACCATTTAATTAATTTAAATAAATTTCACTTTATTTTATTACGTAATAAGTTTCTTAAATATTATTTATATTAAACAATATTTAATATAATTAAACATAGTTAGCTATTTTTTGATATTTTTATTCTAAATATAATTAAAAATAACTTATTTTAAAACCATTTAATTAATTTAAATAAATTTCACTTTATTTTATTACGTAATAAGTTTCTTAAATATTATTTATATTAAACAATATTTAATATAATTAAACATAGTTATCTAAATTTAAATTTTTCTAATTATAAATATATTTGAATAGACATTCTAAAATTTATTTTTTTATTATTTGCTTAAACAATTTTCATAAATTATCAAATAAATATATACGAAAAATATTAATACAGTGATATTTTGATTATAGAAGTTTTCAGTATTAAAAAATGATAAAAATAAAAAAATTTTTAATTAAAACTATTAGTGATTGCTAGAAATATAATCAAGAAATGGGCAAAGTTACTTTATTTTTACATAAAAATCACTGTTTTATATTATTATGTTTAACGAAGTAATTAACGAAAACAAAAAATCATTGACCAATGAATTAACAAAGAAAATTTACGCTTATGATATAAGAATATTAACAGCAGCAATTTAACCAAACTATGACGTCAACAAAAAAAGATTACCAAAGAAAACTTAAATAATATCAAAACTCACAACGATAAATAAATCGTAAAAAATATATTATAATTTTCAATAAATAAATTAAATCGTAAAAAATATATTATAATTTTCAATAAATAAATTTTTTTTAAAATATTTAATTTATAAAATTATATAAATAGTGATATATTTAAATTTCAATATTTTTTATTTAAATTCTATGAAATTTTCTATGAAATTTTTTATAAAATTATTAGTAATATAAATATTAACTTATTAAAGAAGTGTATATTTAATATTCTTTATATCAATAATGATAAGGATAATAAATTAAATATTAAATTGTAAAAAAGGAAGATTTATCTATGTTTGATAATTCAAAAAAAAAATTATCTAGTAAAGCTTTTGTTTTTTTAATTGTATTAATTATATTTTCAAGTGCCACTTATTTCATTAAATTAAATAATTATTCTTTTCGTAATTATGACTCAGAGCAAAACTTACTAACTTTGATAAGTGGCGCTTTTTATAATACTTTTTATAATTTCACTTTTCAAAGTAATTTTTTAGTTCTTTTATTTTGTATTGGAACTTTAAATTCTAAATTTCGAAATCATAAAAATTATTCTTTATGGGCTTTTTGTGTTTTAATTGATATATTATTAACCGGCGTCGTTTGGAATTTAATCGCCGATCCTTTTGTAGATTATGAAAATTTTAAATATGAATTTTTAACAGTGAGTTTATGTGAACATACTTATATTCCGATATTATTTACTATTTTTTATTTTAGTAATTGTTATGTTAATCCTCCTTTGGCCCCTTGCCTTAAACATTATTTAGCTTTAATCCATCCTTTGTTTTATCTTTTTTATTCCTTAATTTTAGCTTCGATCGAAAATCAACGTTTTTATCAATATCCTTATAATTTTATGAATCCTTTTTTATACTGTAATATCAGCTCAATAATTAATGATTTTTTTGATTTAAATTTTTATAATAATTTCTCTCAAGGATGGCTTGGTGTTTTAATAAATAATGTTTTTTTATTGTTAGTTTTATTAATTGTTATTCCTATTCTATTTATAATAAAAAAAAAATTAGTAAATATAAAATAATCTCCAAGTTATTCCAAATTTTTATCAATCAAGATTTTTCGAAAGAATAAATAAATCATGTTGAAGAAAAGTCAATTAATCAGAGGAATGACACTCATATGAGCTCAAAAAACAATCTCTTCACATTAATAATCAATCCATTTTAATGAGTGATACCATGACAAAAATTTATTGTAGTACTTATTTCCAAGACCATAGTAATTTACAAAAAAAATCAACCCAAAGGAGAAATAATTATATGACTAAAAAAAGAATTAATAAAAAAAATCGCTGAAGCCAATAAAGCTACCATTACTGCTACAGAAACATTTTACAAAACCTTCGAGCGTGTTTTAATCGAAGCAATTGCATCCCATAAAAAAGTAATTTTAGCACCTACCATTGGTAGATTTGTCTTAAAATCACGAAAAGCCTACATTGGAAGCAATCCACAAACAGGAAAAAAATCAAAATCCCTGCTTCCACACGCATTATTTTTAAAGTAGCGGGTAGTTTAACAAAAAGAAGTTAAATCCTTAGTCCTTGAAGAATAATTGCAAGTAAGAGAAAATAAATGGTTTCATAGAACAACAAAAAACAAAAAATATGCTAAATGCTATCAACCAATTATCAATAAATAATGATGAAATAAATTTTCATTATTATTTTGTTTCATCATTTCTTTCTTAAAGTTATATAATAGTGATATATTCAAATTTCCAAATTTGATAATAATAATCTTATTATTATCAGAAAGGTTATGAAATTAATGAATAAAAAAACTTTTTACAAAAATATTTTGTTGAAATAATAGTTATTTTATTATTAGGAATAGCAATTATGATTATGATTCATAAAAATCATCATGGAACTAGCCAAGCCCAATCACCTTTATCTTCTTTGAATTCCGAAAAAGAAACATTAGAGTCTGAAGAAAATGAAATTGAAAAACCCTTTTCTAATAGACCGAAACGTTCTGCAGAAGAACAACCCATCCCTAAAATTAAAACAACATCTTCTCGTTTAGAACAAATGAAAAAATATCTTTTTTCCGAACCTATTAATCCTACTTTATTACCAACTGATTTATCAGAACGAGAACAAGAAGAAATCAATAAACTTAAAAAGAGTTGGGAATCAAGTTTAGGTTATTTAAATGAAGAAAAAAGTGTCATTAACGAATACCAAAATAAATGCGATGAATACCAAGCACAATTAAATTCTCTTCAACCTCAAATAGAATCTTTAAAACCACAACAACAAAAACTAGAAAAACAACACGACGAAAAAGACCAAGAACTTAATTAAATTAAAAATTAACTTTAGAAAAGCTAACGAAACCCAAATCAAAAAACTCCAAGCTGAAAATTTAGAAATAGTTGGTGAAATCGGCAAAATCGAAGTTCAAATTGGTAAATTAAAAGCAACCCAAAGAAAATACCAAGAAATGTTATCTTATGCTGAAGAATACCGAAAAAAATTAGAAGAACGATATGAAGAAGGTGAAAAACAATATAAAGATTCAATTATTTCTCGATTAAACAAGCTCTACGAAATCACCTCAACTGAGGGATAAATAAAAAAGGAGTTATAAGTTAAAATGATGCAAGTAAAAAAAAAATTACATCTTTTACCATTATTTTTAATGAGTTTTTTAGGTATGTTTTTAATAATCAATAATAATCCCATTATGGCATCAAGCAATGGTCATGCTAATAATAATGGTCATAATATAAATAATAATCAGTCAGATTTGGAAATACAAGCAAATATTTTACTAGATTTGAATTTACAACAAGCTCAATTGGTACAACAAATTTTTCAGGCTAGAGAAAATAATGCTTCTGAAGAATTTATTAATAATTTAATGACACGAAATATGGAATTAAGCCAAAGGATTGCCACTCAACAAAGAATTTTACATAACACTATACCCCAACATTCAAATCGTTCGAATAATTCCAGCCGAAATTAAGTCAATTCAATTTTTAAAGATTCTTTAAACAAAAGTCTTTTTGATTTCCTATTTATTAAAGGAATTAATCACGAAAGTAACTAAAAGATTATCAAAAAAAATACAAAATTGACTTTTTTACTTTTTTAACTAAAATAATCCTAATCAACTTTTTATTCTGTTTGGGAGTGAACCAATGTTTCATTTGTTTTATAGTTAAAACAAATTTCGTGGTGAAAAAGAAAATAGAGTCTCTCCGAGGCTCTATTTATGTAAAGATGATTAAAAAAATCATCGTTACTTTTATTTTATGTTTCATATTTTTCACATCCCTTAGTGGTTTTTTTAGTATCTCCAAAAGAAAGAATGTTTGAAACATTTACTTTCAGAAGATACTTATTCTCATTCTATAAAATAGAAATAAAAAAAATATTTTATCAATTTAATTCCCTTTTTAAAGGGACTTTTTCTTTAGCCAAATATAAAAAAACATAACTACCTGGCAAAGAAAAAAAGTCAATCAAATAAAAAAAGAAAGGAATAAAAAAAGTGATTTAACTAAACAAAAATCAATTAAATGGTTAAGAAAAAAACATTTTTTCATTTAAAAAAACCTTTTTTAAAAAAAATAATAAAATATTAAATTTTTAAGACCCTTATTTTTAAAGGTCTTTTTTTATTCAACAATATTTTTTTATTGCCATTAATAAATGAATATTTTTGTTAACTAAACAAAACAAAGGAGTTTTTATAATATGAACAATTTAAAAAAATTAATAAAAGAAATTATTTTTCTAATTATCAGTGTCATGATCATTTTTACTCCCGCTTATTTTATAAAAAAACATCAGGATGAAGAATTACATTAAAGTTTTATTGAAGTAGATGAAAGTTTTAACCGATTAGGAAAAAAATTAGATTAAGCTAGAAAACAATCCAACAATAGTAATTTTGGTCATGATGAACACGATAACTAGTTGTCACAAAATAAGGGGTCAGTGTGTTAATTGGGTTAAAGAACGGAACGGATCTAATTCTGTAATACTCCCGATTTCGGAGGCATTAATGCATTTGTGACGATGTTGGTAACCAGGCTTTAGTACGTTGATTTAAGTTAACTTTCATGATTAATTACGCTTTCTTAAAAATTTTTTTAAATAATAACCAAAGATATTTTCCTAAAAAATAAAGAAACCTACAAAGGTGATAAAGACATTTAATCATAAAATCAATTAAAGATAATAAATGCGGAAGAAATAATAAAATAATGGTTAATAACCCTAAGTTTAACCATTGATTTCGATAAGTATAATAAATAATTACTTAAAATATTAAAACCATTATTTAATTTGGGTTAACCAAGTATTAAATAGATGCCATTATGATTTGGGTTCTTAGTAGTTAAATAACAACGATAAAATCGCACTACTATTTCTTGTTTTAATGGTATTATTAGTTTGGCGGATAAAAGATAGAATTTAATGACATAATAAACGATTATAATCAGAATAAACGCAAGTAAAGTAATGATAAAAAAATATGAGGTTGTTTGGTCAAGATGAAAAGATTTTTTTAATTAACATATTTTTTGGTTTCCTTTTTAAGATTTTGTGTATCAAAAAAAGACCCTGAGAGAGGGTCTTGGGGTTGTGATGAAAAATTAATTAAATTCATTTAATTTATATTGTAAATTAATATATTTTTGGTTTAGATTCTTAATTTTTATCACTAATTTTTGATATTTTGTCATAAGTTCTTGTATTGCGGGGTTTTGATAGGAAATACTTAAAATTTGAATTGCTATTTGATTTCTTTCATATGAATCATGCCAAATTTGTTCATTTATAGACTTTAAAATTTTGATATCATAAATTCTTTGATAAAGATTTTTAATTATTTGATCTAAATCATTTAATTTTTTTTGTAATTTTACATCATCATCTAAATGATGAATAAGAAAATATGAAATTTTAGTAGCTAATTCTTTTCGTTCTAAATAAAGTTTATTAATTTCATTATTTATGTAATTTTCATCATTTAAATTATTTATCGCCATTACTTGATTATTATTCATTGTAAATAATAGTCCTAAAAAAATAAATAAATAAATACTTATTATTTTAAATTGATTTTGTAATTTAAACATTAATTAAATCTCCTTTAATTTTTATTTCTTAAATTTTAATATATTGATAGTTGGTATAATTTTGTTACCAGTCAGAGCTGACTCTTTTATTATTTTCAACTTCTTTTACTTTATCGTTATTATGTTTATCTTTAAAGAGAGATAAAGTTTTACGTAAAAGGTTGAAGTGCAGGTAGAAATCAGTTAATTTGAAATCAGCATTATGAACAAAAGCTTCACCAAGGTAGTATTATGTTTGTATATCAACAATGCACTAAAACGTCTGAAGACGCTATTTAATAATTGTCTAATCATGAAAATTATAAGTTATAACTTAATAATTTTAATAAATTTATTTTATAACGCTTGACAGATAAAAAAACGGGATATAAAAAATTAATAATTAATTCCCCTAAATACTTATAACAGATAAGCTTAAATTAATCCATTAAAGAACATTTCATTCTCGAGTAACTCCTTCTTTTTATTTTAACTAAATATTTAATATTATTATTTTTTTATCATTCAAGCAATAACAACAAAAAAACAACAAATAAAAATGATAATACATAAACTCACAATTGCATGTCTTTTGTAAATACTATTTTCTATTTTTTTTATAAAATTTTTTATTTTTAAACTCAATACTTTGCAACTTAAAAATAACATAATTAACAAGAAAACGCTTAAAATTGCTATCAAATTAAAAAATATATTTTTAGTAACCTCATCCATTATAAAATTTGCTTCTTTTTGTAAAGTATTTATGTAGCATAAATTAATGATCAGAAATTGTTTTTTTAGAAAAAAACATAATTGTTAACACATTTAATAAAAAGCCAGAAACATACCATCAACCAAATAATAAACAAAATAATAAATAAAAGAGTAATTTTATTTCTTTTTTTAATAATATCTTTTATTGTGCAAATAAAATTTATTATTAATTCAAAAATTCTGAGACTTAAAAATATTATAGATAAAATAAGTAAAATTAATATTAATATCGACAAACAATAAGTACCCAAAAACATACCATACATTATAAAATTTTCTCCTTTTTGTAAAGTATTTATGTAGCATAAATAATGATCAGGAATTGTTTTTGTCTAATACAAAAACATAATACAAAAACATAATTGTTTATATTTTAGTATTATAAGCACATTTAATAAAAAAGCAATTTTTATTTTCACAAAATAATAATTTATGAAATTAAGATATTTTAAATCGATAATTTTGTAAATAATGAAGAGGACTTTGATAATTAAGTTTTTTCATAGGCCATTTGTGATTTTTAGTTATCAAATGGAATACAATTTGGTTTATTGTAATTTACTAGAGCATTTTTTATTACACTGTAAAATTTGGGATAATTCAGCCAACCCATTACAAGTTGATGTGGGGCAAAATGGAGCTCAAATATTGTTAAATGAATTAGAACAAATTCATTTTGCTAATACTTGGCGATATCAAAATTATAAACGTAAAGCAGCTCAAACCATTTTTTTTCAAAAAAAATCATTTTTTCGATGCCGTAGATTCTTTATAGTTTTGCAAATAATTAAATCTTAAAAATATAGATATTAATGATTAGTTTTTTGACTTTAAAAACACCATATTTTTGTTTCTATGACAGCCAACATCGCATCCAAGTTTGGTATGATGGATTTTAAATGCGTTTTTTTTGGTTGTTAAAATAAACTTTACATCTTTTTTTGATCATTATTCTTCCGATGATCAGTCTTGGTTTTCTTTAATTTCTCAAATTTTTTAATTTTCGAATTTTTTCTAACTATCACAATGGACGTATGATGTTTTTTTGTTAGGGTTTTTCAAAAAATCTATTCTCCTATCACCTAAATAGTCATATTCGGTATAAGTGAGCTGTTCCGAAAATTTAGACACTTTTTATTTTTTAAAAATCTTGAAGACTAACTATTAAGTTAGTCTTTTTTTGTTTAAAAGATTAAAAAATAATTTCCTATCTTTTTTAAAAATTTTTTTTAGAAAGGAATAAAATGTTAAAGCAAAAAAATTATTTAAAGAATTTTTAAAAAATAAAAATAATTTAGCAATAATAGATCTTTATCTTGGTAAAAAACTAGTTTGTCAATTTTAATATTATTATCATGTTTCGACTAAAGAAAATAGTTTAGTGGCTTAATCAGAGTTCTCGATTTAAGATTTATTCTACTTTTACCATCAAATCAGAAACCAGAGAACTAATCAGCTTCAATTCCTCAAAAAAAACATAAACTGAATAATCTTTCTTTTCAAGAAGAGTTTTATGTTCCATATCTCATAAATAATCTTAATCCTCATCTATTAAACGACAACTGACATAGAAAAAATGATCAAAAAGGCAAGTAATTAATTTAAAGTCCCTTTGCAAAGGGACTTTTTTTAGTTAAATCAAACCTAAAAAAAAGACTTTTTTTTAAAAAAAAGTTTAAGAACGGAACTGATTAATAATGAGTGATGCGATGATAGAAATTTACCGTGGTACCTATTTCAAAGACCGCAGTAATATTAAAACAACCATCTATCCTAAGAAAAAAAACAAAAAAAGATCAACTAAGAAAGTTGATCTTGAATATAATTAACAGATTTTATTAATTGTAATACTTTTGAGGTGCAGTGCGAAATCCCAGAAATGGTTAGAATTCTAAATAAATGATTATTTTAGTTAATAATTTTATTAATAAAATTGTATAATAGTGATAATTATTTTATTTAATTATCACTATTATTAAGAAAGGTTATTCTAATAATTAATAAATCAAATTTTTTTCAAAAAAATGGTTTTTTATATTCCTTCTTATCGTTTTCGGACTTGTTTTTTGTTATTTCTGGTTTCAAAATCAAAAAGAAAAAACCCTAGTATCTTCACCAGAATCATTATCTTCTGAAGTGCTCCCGAATCTTCCTAGACCAAAACGTTCTGTGAAAAAGCAACCCATCCCTAAAATTAAAACAACTGCGGCTCGTTTAGAACAAATGAAAAAATATCTTTTTTCCGAACCTATTAATCCTACTTTATTACCAACTGATTTATCAGAACGAGAACAAGAAGAAATCGATAAACTTAAAAATAGTTGGGGATTGGATTTAGGTTATTTAAATGAAAAAAAGATGAAATTAACAAATATCAAAATAAATGTGATGAATACCAATCGCAATTAAATTCTATTTCTCCACAAATAATATCTTTTTAACAACAAAAATTAGCATTAGAAAAACAACTAGAAAAAAACGACCAGAAGTTGATAGATTCAAAATTGATAGAAAAGTTAACGAAAATAAAATCGATAAACTCCGAAATGAAATTTTAAAAATAGTTGGTAAAATTGACGAAATCAAAATTCAAATTGGTAAATTAGAAGCAACCCAAAGAAAATATTAAGATATGTTAATTCATGCTGAAAAAGCCAAAAAAGAGTCATAAGAAACATATGAAATTTTCGAAAAACAATATAAAAATTTAATTTATTCTCAATTAAACAAACTCTACGAAATCACCTCAGCTGAGGGATAAATAAAAAAAGGAGTTATATTATTTATGTTTAAATTAAACAAACAATTATCATTATTTAATATTATTTTATTTATTTTTTTAGGATTTTTATTCGTTGTAAATAATTACAAAGTTATGGCAATGAAAAATGACAAAAATAAATCTTTTTCAGAAGTAAAAGACGAAGAAATATTATTTTCGAATGATTCAGAAGTAAATATTGATAAAATTTATGCCTTACATGAAGTAGGACATGCCATAGTTGCTTATGAATTAGGTCAAAGACATTCTCTTATTGATATTGCAAGGATAAATTTAGACAAACAACAAGAAAACCTTATTGCAGGGACTACTACATTTCAAGCAGATGATGATCATTTTAGTTTGTTGGATCAATTAGCTTTCTATTTTGGAGGTATAGAAGCAGAAAAAACAACTAATGAACCTTTAGAACAAATTAAATATAGATTCCAACACGACGAAAAAGAAATAAAAATAATATTAAAAAAAATTATTCAAAATAAATTATTTTTAGATTTATACTCAAATGCCAATTCTATAGAAGAACAAAAAAATATATTAAAAAATATTGCTCAAAAAATGGCAGAGGAAGTTATAATAAAATATAGAAATTATTTATGTATTATTGCTGAAGAGTTATTACAAAAAAAAAGAATGTCAAGTTTTGAATTTAAAAAAATCATAAACACATTAATTAATGATGAACAAGAAATAAATCAAGAAGAAATAAATCAAGAATTCAAGGTTCAAAAAAAATCTAAATCGATTTGTAACTGTATTTTTTTATAAAATATATAAAAAGAAATAAATATTTTTTATAACCCCAAAAAGACCCTTTCGAGGGGTCTTTTTTATTTAACTATCACTTATCAAATAGCCAGACTCTTTAAACAAGAGTCTTTTTTTTATTTCTATTAATAATAAATAAATATCTTTATTAACTAAAAACAGGAGGTCCTTAAAAATGTCAAAAATAACCAAAAATTCCTTTCTTTAAATATTAATTTATAACATTATTCATGATTATTTTTAATTTTATTCCTCTCATCTGCGCTAATACAAATTCTTATTTTCATCGTCAAAATAAATCAGATATCAAATTAGCCGATTACGAGACTATCCGAAAAGAATAGCTATCCTATCAACCCAAAATGAAAAAATATGATTTTTATGTTTTATTCAAAGAAAGTATCCCCGAAATCTTAAAATATTTCAACATTGAAACTTCTACTTATGGTTTGGATAACCCTGCCTACAATCCTTATGCCGAAAATTTCTTCTGCTTGGAACTCAAAAATCCTCATGCAGGATTAATCTGTGCTTTTTTTAAAAGCCAAACAAAACCCTTTTAAGAAGAAATATCCTCGAGATGACTATGAATACACCCTAGAAGACCTTTTAAAATATGAAATTGCGATTGAAGAAGCTTGGGTCTTTTTGGGATGCTTGCGCTGCACCTCAAAAGTATTACAATTAATAATAGGTACCACGGTAAATTTCTATCATCGCATCACTCATTATTAATCAGTTCCGTTCTTAAACTTTTTTTTAAAAAAAAGTCTTTTTTTTAGGTTTGATTTAACTAAAAAAAGTCCCTTTGCAAAGGGACTTTAAATTAATTACTTGCCTTTTTGATCATTTTTTCTATGTCAGTTGTCGTTTAATAGATGAGGATTAAGATTATTTATGAGATATGGAACATAAAACTCTTCTTGAAAAGAAAGATTATTCAGTTTATGTTTTTTTTGAGGAATTGAAGCTGATTAGTTCTCTGGTTTCTGATTTGATGGTAAAAGTAGAATAAATCTTAAATCGAGAACTCTGATTAAGCCACTAAACTATTTTCTTTAGTCGAAACATGATAATAATATTAAAATTGACAAACTAGTTTTTTACCAAGATAAAGATCTATTATTGCTAAATTATTTTTATTTTTTAAAAATTCTTTAAATAATTTTTTTGCTTTAACATTTTATTCCTTTCTAAAAAAAATTTTTAAAAAAGATAGGAAATTATTTTTTAATCTTTTAAACAAAAAAAGACTAACTTAATAGTTAGTCTTCAAGATTTTTAAAAAATAAAAAGTGTCTAAATTTTCGGAACAGCTCACTTATACCGAATATAAAGATGCTGATGAATTATTAATAAAAGATGGCTTAAAAAATTATCAAAAGTTTATTTAGAATCAGAAAAAATTTTTGAAAAAAAATCGTAAATAATACGGATAGATTAATTGCGTTTTATTCAGCGATTTATCTTTGCTGTTTTATTTACAATCAGCCCCCGTCCAAACCGGACAAGCAAGTTTCCAAGCATCCGGCTTTCCATAATTTACTCTCTTTCGAGAACTAATTTCTCCTCACGGTTAATTAGCTATTTGTTCTTATCGTTCTTGTTTCTGATATCGTGTATTTGTTGATTTGTTACCTTTCGATGACAATTCTTACATTTTAAGGAACTGCCATTTGTTGAACGATATTGAATTTTACTCAATGTTCGTAAAAGTTTAGTTTCTGGTGAAACTGTTGTTGACATAATATATCAACCCCTTTTCCCGATACCATTGAATAACTAGTAAATTACTTTCTTCTTTCGCCCTATAAGAGTGATTAACTCTCTTCTTGGTAAGACGATTAACTAAATTATTCCAAATTTAGGTTTACTCTTACGACTACTAAGAAGATGCTTTATCCTTGACCATCCGGGCTTTTATTTCCGGATTAGTAAATTTAATTACTTAGTTTTAGGATTCTCCAAGTTACGCTAAATTTCTACCTTAATTCTTTAGGGGAAGTATCCTCGTTCAGAGGCTGATTCCAGGTTTCTTTATTCGATAAACTACTCTCAGTACTCAAAATATATACTAGTAGACTCTGGACTGTCCGTTTAAGCAACTTCCGAGACAGGTTCAGAAATTACATCCATTTACCTTCTTAGGCCATTGCAGGCTTCTCCATCGAATTATTTGGTGGCGGAGTCTTCTTGACTAATTTGCTTTCGTCGCAACCCGCTTTTATGGTCTGCTATAATTCAGTATTCTTTCGTTTACTAAACCGACCATCTCCTTTCAGGGTTTATCGGCCCCTGGCTATTGGTTAAATAGCACGAAATTTAGGCCTCTTTGGCGCCCTTTTGATTTCTGTAAACTTCTAATATCTCGCCAACGATTAAAAATAAAAAAAAATTTATACCTTTTGTACTTCTCAAAAATTCCATAATTTGTTCATCAGTCATTGATTCGCTAAAAATAATTCTTGAAATAAAATTTTTTCTAAAGGAAATTATCATTTTATCATCGAAAACGTCTAAAATGGTTTTTTTAAAATCTTCAAAATAATTATCGATTTTAAAATTTATAAAAAATTCTAAAATATTTAGATTCCTATTTTCATAAGTTTCATTCATAATTCTAACAGGAGTATCTTCACTGATTTCTCTCAAAAATTTTACAATTTCTTCATCAGTTTTAGATTTATCAAAAAAAATAGGAATATAATTTTCTTGCGCTGCAAATTTTAATTTTTCATCAGCTACATCTAAAACTTTTTCTTTAAAATAAAAATAAACATAATCCTTCTGATCTTCTGAAGTTTTTTGATATATATTTTTTTCCGGATTTTGATTATATAAATTGATTTCTGATGTTTTCAATAAATTTTTTTCATCACAGCCATAAACGTCATAAGATTTAGAAAAAATTAAAGTTACAAAAAACATAATGGATATTGAAAAAATTTTTAAATTCATTATTTTACCCCTTTTTTTATTTATTAAAAAACAAGAATAATTCAACAATGTATATTTATATTATAATCTTTTTTTAAAAAACAAAAAAAGACCAACTTTAAAATTGGTCTTTATTATTAATTCTTTTCTTTATTTTTTATTCAATGTTATCACTGTAACCTCTTCGTTTGGTTGTGTAACGAATGGGAAGCAGTGCGAATTAATTTTTTATTACATTTATAATCCATTAGCTTTTAATTAAATAAAATAAACAAAAATCTAAAAAAATTAAATCTCAATTTAAACTAAATAAAAAAATAAAACATTATTTTTTATTAAAAAAATGATATATTTTATGGATTTTTGTGATTCGTCTAAAAAATCAATAAAAATAACAAAACTTTAACTATGATGAAAATTTTAACACTTTTAAAATTAAATTAATCAAATATCATCAATCATACAATAAAAATAAAAATTTTATTTTTTAATTATTAAAACAAAAAAATGCTCTAAAAAAGTGTTAATTATTATTTTTTTTAGGTCTTAAATAATATTCATTATATTCATAACAAGAAGACATAATCTTCAAAAATTCTTTTGTTAAATTGTTCACATATGCTGCTATTTCTTCTTTGTCTTTAAAATTAAAGCTATTTATTTGACTAAGTGATTGAATAAATTCACGACTTTGATTGTGAATTTCTTTACGGTGTTTATCATTAATTTCATAATTTTTTTTGGCATGGTTGATGTTAAATTCTAAATGATAACAAGCAATGTTAAGCAAAATATCATAACCAGTATCAGGGTTTGGTATTTTAACAATCAAAAAATTATCATTAAATTTTGTTTTTTGGTTTTGTTTTTTACCATTTTTTAAATT
Organism: Candidatus Phytoplasma australasiaticum subsp. taiwanense; assembly: GCA_001307505.2. Taxonomy (GTDB): domain Bacteria; phylum Bacillota_I; class Bacilli_A; order Acholeplasmatales; family Acholeplasmataceae; genus Phytoplasma; species Phytoplasma australasiaticum. Next base: position 303,030 of record CP040925.1, on the reverse strand, counting down.
AATCCATTTATTAATATCTTCTAAAATTTCTTTAAATTTATTTTTTTGAAATCCATTTACTAATAAAACAATTGAAGCATAAAGAAAACGATGATGAATTCTATGTAATACTTGTTTATAAACAAATTCTAAATCCTCTTGATTATAATAATTTTTAGTTTCGATAATATAATCATAATCAACCAAAACATCGACTTTACCATGACCTTTTATTGACTCTCTATCAGTTTTTTTGCCTATGTTTTTAAAATGATCTGCAATATAAGAATTAATAAAATCTTCAGAAAATTTAGTTTCGTAAAAAACTTTTAAAAAATGCCCATTACTTTCAAAATTTGTCATAATTTGGTCTAACAATTGAATTATTTCAAAATATTTTTCTCTTTTTATCGACATAAATTTTTTAGACTAATCTTTCTTAATTTTAAAAAAACGGGATAAAATAGATGGTTTAATGATACATTTCGAATATAATTTATGAGGATCATAAGTTGTTTTCCATGGGAATTCGTTATAAGTCTTTTTACTAAGTTGCTTATCACTCAGATTACCAAAATCATCAAAAACTTGTTCTAAAATTGCTTTTTGTTCTTCGGTAAAAGGGGAATTTGTCATTTGCGAACTAAAATCAAAATAATATTGTTTTTGAAATTCTTGTTTTAAAGTTTCCGCATAAACAGAAGAAATAATAGGACCATACGGCCACGCTTCGATGGCATCCTGAAATAAAACCTTATTATATCTGGCCAAATAATAACCTTGTGCATAATAAAGTAATTTTTGAATTTTGGTTTTATTTATTGTTTTATCTTTATTTACAAAAAACTGAGCAACATCGAAAACATTGATTTTATTTTCCGGATTTACCATAATTAACTCCTTTTTAAAACCATTTTTGAATATTAGAAGTATAACATTTTTATTTTAAAATTACAATCTTCTTTTTTATATAAGTGGGGAGTTTTTTTTAATTTTTTCTTTTCTTATCGTTTGATATTTAGATAAAAAATAAAAATGAATGACTAATTTAATTTTTAATTTACCTTGTCTTTACTGAAATAACAGATAATTAAATTGACAATAATTTTTTTGGCTTCATCATCGGAAATCTAAGGATTTATTTGAATAAAATAATATTTTAATAATTTTTATTTTTTAATATAATTTTTTTTAAAATATTATAGAATATAAATTGTAAAATTATAAATTAATTTTAATTTTAAAATAAAAGGATTTTTTAAAAAAATATGTCAAAATTATATTATTTATCTGGGCGCCAAAGAGGCCTAAATTTCGTGCTATTTAACCAATAGCCAGGGGCCGATAAACCCTGAAAGGAGATGGTCGGTTTAGTAAACGAAAGAATACTGAATTATAGCAGACCATAAAAGCGGGTTGCGACGAAAGCAAATTAGTCAAGAAGACTCCGCCACCAAATAATTCGATGGAGAAGCCTGCAATGGCCTAAGAAGGTAAATGGATGTAATTTCTGAACCTGTCTCGGAAGTTGCTTAAACGGACAGTCCAGAGTCTATCAATATTATAGATAAGTATTGGATAGTTTATCAGATAAAGGAAACCTGGAATCAGCCTCTGAACGAGGATACTTCCCCTAAAGAATTAAGGTAGAAATTTAGCGTAACTTGGAGAATCCTAAAACTAAGTAATTAAATTTACTAATCCGGAAATAAAAGCCCGGATGGTCAAGGATAAAGCATCTTCTTAGTAGTCGTAAGAGTAAACCTAAATTTGGAATAATTTAGTTAATCGTCTTACCAAGAAGAGAGTTAATCACTCTTATAGGGCGAAAGAAGAAAGTAATTTACTAGTTATTCAATGGTATCGGGAAAAGGGGTTGATATATTATGTCAACAACAGTTTCACCAGAAACTAAACTTTTACGAACATTGAGTAAAATTCAATATCGTTCAACAAATGGCAGTTCCTTAAAATGTAAGAATTGTCATCGAAAGGTAACAAATCAACAAATACACGATATCAGAAACAAGAACGATAAGAACAAATAGCTAATTAACCGTGAGGAGAAATTAGTTCTCGAAAGAGAGTAAATTATGGAAAGCCGGATGCTTGGAAACTTGCTTGTCCGGTTTGGACGGGGGCTGATTGTAAATAAAACAGCAAAGATAAATCGCTGAATAAAACGCAATTAATCTATCCGTATATTTTATTAACATTAATGAAAATTTATAATCCAAATAATATTATTATGGCTGCGCCATCGCAAGAAGAAATCATTCAAGGAACTAGAATTGTTAATGTAACTGTAAGTAATATTAATGTTTTAAAAACACATCCTTCATTTGCGCAATACTTTGATTTTAATCAAACATGTCCTTGTTATAACAGTACTGTAGCAGAATTTTGTATTATGTGGAAAATTAAAAATCCACCTACAAATTTATTAGGTGTTTTTTTTGATGAAAGCACTAGAGATGATGAAGATGATAAATATTCTTTAGAAGAATTAAAATATATGGCTAATAATTCTGTTAATATGTTTATTTTTTGGGAACATAAAGAAAAATAATAATTTTTTTATTATCTTATCATAATAAAAATTTATTTTCTAAATTTTAATTTTATTTATGTTGAATTATTAAATAACATTAAGGAATTTAATTATAATCAAGAGAGGACTAAATATTCAATTATCCTAACCAATCACCAGTGCTGATAAACACTAAAAGGATAATAATGGTTCATTCCATGAAAGAATAGTTAATTACAGCAGTTCTTAAAAGCGGATTGTGATAAAGTAGTTATTCCAGATGATTAATCGCCGCATAATGTTAATCACCTTTATATAGCGAAATCTATCAATATTCATATTAAGAAATTGTCTCGGAAGCAATAGGAATATTTAAATTTAAATTAATATATATAAGATTATTTTTTCCTCTTTTTTGATATAAACAGGGGTTGTTTGGTCTGTAAATAAACTAATTTCGATTCTTATCGAGATCTTATTTTATAATTTTTAAAAATTTAATTTTTTAAAAATTATAAAAATTAAAGAATAACTTTATTTAGATTAAATATAAATATATTAAAATATCAAGTTTAACAATGTAACTGTATCTTAGAATGTTAAAATTTTTAATTATTATTAAAATTAAAAATTTTAAAATAGAGGTTGAAAAATATGATAAAAAATAATAAACCATTATGGTTGGTTAAATTTATTATTTAATTTTATTGAGACATCAATACAATATGATTAGAAATAATCATAATTTAAATTAATTCAGAAATTATTACAATTTATTAAAAAATATTTAATCAAAATAATGGCAATTTCAAATTGACAATTTTTATTCATAATAGATATGATTCTTTATATTATATTGTCCGCATATTAAATAAAATTAACCGAGAAATTAATATTTTCTCGGTTAATTTATTATTTAATAAAAATTTTATTTTTTATTTTTCTTGTATTTCATTAATTATTATTTGAGATATTTGTTGAGCTAAATATCCTCCATATTGTAAATCCATATTTCATCAGGTACTCAGATTATTTTTATTATCCTTACGGATAAATTTTTGCTCCTTCGAATACTAAAAAATCACTTTATTCTTGGAACTAATCAATTTAATCTCATTTGAATAGATATCAAATAAAAAAATCTTTTATATTAGTATATCGAAACTTTTTCTTATAATTAAGTAATATCATATAAACATTTAAGATCCGAGATAATTACTTGTTGATATTTTCGATTGTTTTCTTCATAATCTTCAGTTATTATTTGTTGATTTTGCGAAAGTTTTTTGATAATTAGTCTTTGTTCAAACAAATCTTGCTCTAATTTAGTAATTTTTGATTTAATAAGTGATATTTCATTAATAAATGATAATATATCGTTTTGAGTTAAATCTATTTTTTGAGATTTGTCAGGATAATTATCTTCATTTAACCATATCCATTCGGATTTAACTTTTTCTTGATGTAAAAGTTTTTGTTCTAATCTAGCAGCCCTATAAGGATTATGAACTGCAATTGCATGAATTGATGATTTTATATCCTCTAATAAATCTTTATTAGATTTAACAAAATTATTATTATTTTTATTCTCATTTAAAAAAGATTCCAATTTAAAATTTGGTTTCAATTCATTTATTTGTAAAGATTGACTATATATTTTTGTTTCTAACATTTTAAAACGCTCTTTTAAAGATCTAAATTTACAATAAACATCAAAATATTTATTAAGTTCTGCTTTATTTTTATCAATATAAGATTTTTTATTTTTTAAAAATTGATAATTTTGTTTATATTTACTACGAATTGAATTTATTTCGTACATTTCTCTTGACGTTAAATCATCAGGAATATTATCAGTATTTTCTAAAATATAATCTTTTATATTATTAAATCGTGCTGAAGTGATTTTAATTTTATTTATGCCATAACTAAAATGATTTTTCGAACCAAAACCGGATTTTGATTCCAAAATTGTTAGTTCTTCTTGATTATTACGAAGTTCTTCTTGATTATTATGAGAATTTTGAGAATCTTTATAATCAAACCATGATTCTTGCTCATTAAATTTATTATTAATCATTAAAATAATTAATCCTAAAGTAAAAATAATAATAATTATAAATTTTTTGGAAAATTTTTTCTTTAAATGCATTCAGTTAATGTTCTTTCTAGTTATAAATTCAATTATTTTTATTGTATGAAGTAAAATTTAAAACATTAATTTAATTCATGAATATATAAAATACTTACTATTATTATACAATTATTAACTGAAATTTTCATTTGAAAATAATATTTATTACAAATAAATTTTAATTAAAATTTATTTATATAAATAAAATATTTGCATTTTGATCTTTTATTATAATTTGTTTTCTGATATTTATTATAAAAAGTGCAAATAGCCCCCTATCTAAATCAAAAAAAACAAATTTGCCAGCATCCGAATGACCCATAATTTATCCTCTTCTTAATAATAACATTATGTCACCACTCGTTAGTTGTTTATTAATTATTAAAATAATAAAATAATATAATTTTTATTTTGATCATAAAAAAATTTTCTTCATTTTGAAATAAGAATTTAATTTTAATAAAATTTTATTTTATCAAGATAAAAAAGTTATTTTTGATGATTTATCAACAGTATTTATCAACAGCATAAATATAATTATCAAAAAATTTTAATTATTTATTAAAGAAATTTAATTTACAAAATTGTAAATCTTTTTAATAAAAATTAAATTTTAAAAATTCTAAAAATTAATTTAACTTTTTTCAAATATATTAAAAAATTAAAATTTTTTTGGTTATTTATAAAAAAAATATAATTAAATTGTAACAAATATCAAAATAATAATTGATAATAAGCATTTTTCCAAAAACTGATTACAAAGAAACAAGTAATTTTATGAATGGTTTTGGTAATCACTTTTTTTAATATACAGTTTTTTTGAGCATAAGCTAGGAAATCATAACCTCAATCTTGAATAATTATTTAAATCTTTAATTAAGTCCAACACTTTTTTGGAAATAAATCTTCTTTAGTTAAAAAGCAAAGATATAAATTAAAAATTTTTCCAAAAAGATCAACTTTCTTAATTGATCTTGATCATAATTAACAGATTATTAATTTTAATACTCTTAGAGCAGGGTGAGTTAATCTTCTACATAATATAATGATTTGCAATAAACATTATTTATTTTTCCATAAAATATTTATTTACTAAATAAAATCTAATTAAATAATTAATCTTGTTTAGAATTTTTTATTATTATCATTAATATGATTTAAAATTCTTAATTAATAAGAAGTAAAATAAAATATTTATTACGCATAAAATAATTATGAAGTACATTCTACTATATTGTGGGAATAATAATTTCCATATTTGATTATTAATCAAATAAAGATTTTTTAAATATTGTTTCCATTAAGTTAATAATTTTTTTTAGAGAAAGTTAATTGTTGTTCAGATATTTTATTATAGAAATATATTTTTTTAACATTCTTTTGTAAAATATATTTTTGTTTTGTTGCATAAGATTCAGAAGTTTTTTTAGCTTCAGTTAAATCCGAGATAGCTTGATATCTAGTTGTAATGATTTATTCCCGATACCGATGACTTTATTTTTAGCAGTTTCTAAATTATTTTTATCAGTTTCTAAATTTTTTTCGAGTTAAACCATGTATTTCTTGATCTTTTTTGGCGATCTGTGGATTTAAATCTGTTTTGCCATGATAACTATTCTATTTAATTGATTTATGATTTGTAAACTTATTTATAATAATTTAATGAGTTAACTATATCCTTTTACAAAATTAAATTTTTTTAACTTTCTAAAATGCAAATAGTTATAAATAAAAATATATCCTCCGATACAAATAAAAAATAATTTCTTAATATTATCACCAAATAATAAATTTGGTTAATGATATCACAATGAATAAATATTGAGGAGGGGGGTGTAAACTTCATTATAATATACTCTCTTTGTATAAGAGATTCTTGCTTTAATTATTAAATATATTATTTTTTTGGTATAAATTATTGTAATAATATCTACCAAATCTTAAATTCCATTGTTTTATAGTTTCAAAATCAGCATCATTTATAATATCATTTATTGTTTCCCAATTTATATTATCTATATTTTCAGACATTGTATAGTCGGTACTTAAATTTAACATTTCATCTTTTTTTTGTAATGATAAATTATCTATATTGTTTTTATTAAATGCTATATATATTTGTTGCGGCGATAAATTTATAATTCGCAAAATTTTATTTAATAGTATTTTTTCATCATTATAAAGTTTATATTTAACAAAAATAAAATGAAGTTTTTTTATAGTTTCATAATCAGCATTATTTATAATATTATTTATATTTTCCCATTCCTCAGATACATTTAAAATTTTGTCTTTTGTTTGTTTTTTTAATATTTGATATATTTGTTTCGGTGATAAATTATTTATATCTTCTTTATTTAATTCATTTAATATTATATATATTTCACGAGGAGATAAATTAATTATTTCCAAAGTTTCGTTTAATTTTCTTTTTGTATAAAAGAATTTTAATGCTCGTTTTAAAGGTGCTAATTGGGCATTTACTTCATCCTGGAACAAATCTATCGTTTTAAAACCTAACATAGCTGCACTAATTTGGGCCATTAACAAAGTATTTTTTAAAATATTTTTTACAAAATTCACTATTTATACATACTCCTTTATTTTTTTATTACACAAATTTATTAATAAAATAACATGATATTTAGGCCTCTTTAATACCCTAAAATCTTTATAATAATATGAATCAAAAAAGTTATAAATAAAAAAAATTATCTCACCAAAAACTCCCTCCTGCAAGGGAGTATTTGGATTAATAAATATGTTTTTTTATAATATTAACAACAATAAATATTTTATTAATTATTTTCAAAATTCTTCGTAAATACTTTGTGCTTCACTATTTATAAATGAATATTGTTTAATGAAATTATTTAATATTAAATCATCTTTTATGTACGCATTAATTTTTTCTTTTAATTCATTGATAATAATATCATTTTCTTTTTCTATAATAAGCTCTGAATCATTACTATCATATTGTAAATCGATGTATTTCTTTAATCTTAGAATTGTTTCATTAATTAAATCATCTAATTCTAAATTTGTTAATTTTAAATTGAATTTTTTCTCGAATTTTGCCTGAATAGAAAAATTTAATGCTGGATGATATAATTTTAAATCAAGTTGGTTTTTTGATTTTTGAGCTATTTTTTCAATAACAAAATCATATAATTTTAAATCCTTAATTTTATTGTTTAAATCTATAATCATTTCTTCAGTAATTGCGTTATATAAATTGTTATAATTTGAATTTAAATGTGAAATGAATCTTTCTTGTAATTCTGGTATTACTTCATTTACTAATGGTGAGATTCCAGGTTTTTTGATTGATAATTAAAAAAAGATTTTAATATTTTTTCATTTTATGAATCCTAATTCTGATAAAATTGTTTGCATTTTCATTTCTTGTTCATTATAATTGATCAATTGTATTAAATTTTCATATAATTCACAAAGAATATTTTTTTTATCGTTGCCATCTGGTAATGTTTGTATTTCTTGTTCAATTTCTATCATACGATATCTTATTTTATGAATGGTATTTTGAATTTTTAATATTTTTTCTTCATTAGTTGGATTATTTTCAATTAAATTTGAATCACTTTTTTCAAAATTATTCGAATTTATGACTAAAGCTTTATTATGACTTGTAGTAAGCTCAATTAATTGTAGTAAATTTTTATTTAATTCAAAAAGTATATTCTCTTTAACCTTTTCGTCGGATAATTTTTTTATTTCTTGTTCTATGATTATTATTTGTAAAGCTTTATTATGATTTATAGTAAACTCCATTAATTTTAGTAAATTTTGGTTTAATTCATAAAGTATATTACCTTGAATATTTTCGTCTGGTAATTTTTTTATTTTTTGTTCTATAAATATTATTTGTTGTTTATTTATATCAATTAAATTTTTAATTTTTAATATCTGTTCATCAATACTTAAATGTTTTTTACTTAGATTTTGATCAATTGTTTCAGAATTACCCGAATACATAGCTATAACTTGATTCTGATTAGCTATCAATAATAATCCTAAAAAAATAAATAAAAATGATGGTAATAAAAATAATTGTTGTTTTAATTTAATCATTTAATTCAAAAAACCTCTTTTTTTATCTTATTTTAATCCTCAGATGAGGATCTTTTATTTAAGAAAATTAATTGGACAAAAAAATAATATTTATTACTCATAATTGGCTTCCCTATTTCAAAAAAATAATAATAAATTTTAAAAATTTTTTTTAAACAAATGATATTATTTTAAGTAAATCATTATATAATAAAAATTTTTTAATATATTATATTTCTAACAAATCAATTTTTTAATATATTATATTTCTAACAAATCATAAATAACAAAAAAAGTTAATTAAAAAACCAGAAAATAAAATTTAATTTTAGTTAAAAAACGATAATTTTTTTATTTTAACATATATTATTTTTTATTAAATGTTTTTTAAGTTTACACTCAATCTTTATTATACAATTATATTAATGAAACGCTAAATTAAAAATTATTGATTCATTTATTTTTCATTTTAAACTTATTCTATTTTCGTAAATAATAAACGTTTAACCAGTCATATTTTTATATCTTCTTTGATGAATAAGTATTTTTATTTTATTGAACTTCAATTTTTTTGTTTTTGTTTATTTTTTTTATTTATGTCTTTGATTATCCAAGACACAAATGAATATTTTTATGATTGAATATAAAATATACTTAATAACTATTTAATAATAGTTTTTAGAATAATTTTAAAATATAATATTCTTTTTTAAATTGCAAAATAATAATTTTTTGGAAAAAAATTTTAATATAATATTTATTTTTTTAATTAAATTGTTTTAAAATAAATATAAATTCTTAAATCGATTTACTTTTATTTTATTTTTTTAATTTTAATTTAATCAATATTAATATCATAATATTTTTACTATTTAAATGAAAAAAATTTAATCATAATCCAATTTATTTATATCATATTCCAAAAAGATTTTATATCATGACTTTAAAAAAACAAGTACCTAATATTATAGAAATATTTCTCTTTTTAATATAATTAATCAAAAAACTACTAATTTAAATAAAATAAAATTATTTATTTTTAGCAAAGTAAAAAGTAATTTTGATATAGTTGAAAATGATATATTTTTTTTAGTTCAAAAATTGTTCCTAATGTCATTTTTAATTATCTTATTTAAAAAAAACAAAAAAAGATCAACTAAGAAAGTTGATCTTGATCATAATTAACAAATTATTAATCGGAATACTTTTGGGGGGGACGCAGCGCGAAGTCATTTATTATTTATTGGTGACAAGATTCCAGATTTTCGCTGATAAACCATCCCATACAAATCAAGTATATTAATAGACTATAGACTATTCGCTTATATTAATTTGCGATATAGGTTAGCTTATTACATTTTCTTAGTTTCTTAAGTCATTTCAGGTTTACCCTTAGAATAATTCAGTGGAGGCATCATCTTCTTGAATAACTACTTCGTCGCAACCTGCTTTTAAAAATAACTGTAATTTATTATTGTTTCCCTTAATAAACCAATAAACCATTCTTAGCTTTTTAGTGTTCATATCACTGTTTATTGGTTAGATAATACGATATTTAGATCTATTGGATAATCAGAGCAAAATTATGTTAGTTCCAAAATTTATATTTTTGATTCAATTTATTATTTAAAATTAATTAATTATAATATATTAAAGAATAAACTAAATAATTGTTTTCGATTATCAGCCATTTTAATTTGAATATCTTGTAATAATCCTAGCTGATATGAAGAAATATATGATGTTTGCATATCGTTACAAATCGAAAACATTTTTTGATTCATGTCAGAATATTCTTGGTCTAATTGTTTTATTTGTATTAAATTAAGTTCTAAATTAATTAATTTAATTTTTTGTTGTTTTAATTGCAATTGTTGATAAGTTATTATTTGTTCGTTTATTTGTCTTAATTGATTAAATAAATTAGATAATTGAGCATGTTCTGTATTTTCTAAAGAATTACTAATTATTTGATTTAATTGATTTGCTTGGAAAAATAAATTTTGTAATGGGTCGTTGTAATTTGTATAATAATTAGGCGTATCATAATATGTTAAATTGTGATGCATGGCTAAAATAATATTCTTATTCGAATTATAATAAAACAATAATCCTGCAAAAAATAAAAACAATAAATTAGTTTTTAATAAAAAGTTTTTTTGTTTTAAATAAATCATATTTTTATTAATTTTCCTTAATTAATTTTAATAATAAATAATAATAAAAATAAATTAAAAAAATTTATAAATAATACTTACAATATAATTGTACCTATTTTTAATAATATTTTTTAAATAATTAATAATTTTATTAATGAAAAATGGATCTTATTAATTAATCTAAAATAATAAAAATTAAAGTTTTATTTATATTAATAAACAATATATGAACAATAAATTTTAATATTATATAATATTTTAATTAAAAAGATTATTATAAAAGTTTCAATTAATTTATTTTTATGTTTATCAGGAAAATATACACGCATATATAATACTCTTGAATCCGATTTCGAATTATTTTATATATACTTCTTTACATTTAAAAGTAAATCATTTAATTTGATATATTTTCGATTTAAAATTTTTGTAGTTTTTAAATTTTTGCTAATATACAAAAATTTATTTAAAGACAACTTGTAGAAGATATATAGATATACTTCTATTTATATGATAAATGTTAAAGCGAATATTATTTTAATAATCATTATTTATTATTATAATTAGTTTTATTAATAAACAGAAATAACAAATATAAAATTAATAACATTATTTTTAAATTGATTAACTGTTAATTTTCACATAATAATATAATTTCATGATTTAATTTAATATTTAAAAATTTTTTTTTAATTTTATTGAATAAACCGGTTATTATTATAAATGCAAAAAGAGTTATAAAAATTTTATATATAAATTATTTTATATTATTGAAAAGGTAATATATAAAATATTAGAGAAATTACGCTGTACTTCTAATAATATTTTATTAATCTGCCAATAAACAAAAAAAAGATCAATTTTAAAGTTGATCTTTTTTTAAAGATAATCGAAAAAACTTTATAAACAAAGTTGATTCCATATCAAGAAAGACGAAATTAATCAAAATTTTCAATTATTAATAAGATTATATGGATAGAATATTTTCGTTTCAATATCAAAATTGGTATTTTTGATATCTATTACAAACAGCCCCCATCTAAACCGGACAAGCAAGTTTCCCAGCATCCGGCTTGCCATAATTTATCCTCTTTTGAACACTGGACTTTAGTTGCAATAAATTACTGACTTCTTTCGCCCTATAAAGGTCGTTAACCTTCATCTTGGGAGGGCGATTAACTTAATTATCCCAAATTAAGTTTTACTCCTCCGACTACTAAAAAGTCGCTTTATCCTTGAGCCTAATGACTTTTATTTCATTATTAGTTAATTTAATAACTAGCTTTTAGGATTCTCCAAGTTACTCTAAATATCGACCTTAATCCGTTAGGGGAAGTGAACTGTTCCGTTTTTTTAGACAACTTTTGATTTAAAAATTATGCTTGAAGACTAAAAAATAAGTTCATAATTTCCTATCTTTTCAAACCAAAGAAATATTTTATGAAATTAAAAAAAGTGTCTAAACTTTTTTTTGATAATTCTTTTGTTTCAAAAGATATTTTTTTATATTTTATCATCCTCACTATATAGTTAACTAAAAAAAGAGAAAAACCTGATAACAAAATGAAAGAAAATGATATTTGCTATCAGTTTAACTTTTTTCTTTAAAAAAAAGCGCACTAAAGTAACCTTTTTCAGGTTAGCTTAAGGCCGTTCAAAAATTAGCTGCGATTTTGCGCATATTGGATTGGCGTAGCATAGTTTAATTTCTTTAAAATCCACTGCGTATTCCAAAATCGGGGGAAATGATTAATTATTTTTTTCATGCTATTAGGGGATTTTTCTAATAAAAAAGGCTGTTGATATTGTAAAATCGTTTTCATTTGACCAAAAAAGTTTTCAATTACAGCATTATCGCGAGGGTTAGCTTTTCGCGACATACTGATTAAAAACCCTTTTTTTCTTAAAGTTTGTTGGATTTTTTTGGTTTGATAAACCATTCCTTGATCGGAATGCATGATACAAGGGGCTTTTAATTGGGGGAGTTTTTTAATTGTCTTTAAAACTAAATCTTGATTTTGTTGGTTAGAAACATGTGAAGCGATTATTTGGTTATTAAAAGCATCAATAATACAAGAAAAATAAAGAAATCCTTGCTTTGTTTTAAAATAAGTAATATCTGTAAAAAGTTTTTGGAGCGGTTTAGTAGTCATAAAATCTTGATTGATTAAATTAGGAATAATTTGAAGATTATTTTTTAAATTACAATAAGTAAAAATTTTTTTTATTCTCAACCGACACCGAATGTCATTTTTTTTCATAATGATATAAACTTTTTTCTTACTAATTTTCTCGTTAAAAGTTTTTTGATATAAATCGGTGATTTTGCGATGTCCATAAAAATATTGATAGTTTAAACATAAAGTTTTAATCCGTTTTTGTTGTAACAAATATTTTTCTTCTTTTTCCTTTAGTTTATTTTGGACTTTTAACCAATAATAATAAGTACTTCGGTTAATGCGGATGGTTTGTAAAATGGTGGTTAAATTGAGAGTTTGTTGGAATTGGTTAACCAAATAAAAAACCATCTTTTTATCAATTTTTTTAATTTTTTCCATCATTTTTTGTAATAATTCGATTTTTTGTTTTAATTTTTGCATCTTAAGACCAATTATCTTTATCAATTATTTTTAAAATATATTTCCTATTATAACTCGGAAAGATTTTTTTTAAGCGCTTCAGTTTATTTATCTTTTTTTAATACAAAATAGCAATCCTGAAAATTATTAACTCAAAATCAAAATTAAATTGAGGATTAAATAAATTAAAAACACAATTACCTTATATACATCTATCTACAATCCTTGGTAAGGCTATTAACTTAAAAATTAAAGTTAATTTAATGATTGAAATAAATTAAAAACAAAATTGTTGTTTTCCAAAAGCAATTTTATGATATCGATAACGATAATGATTAAGAATGATATCTCGATAATATCAAATATCGATTATCATTATCATTATCGATATAAAATATAAAGTATCACTCCTTCGAGAAGCTTGTTGTTAAAAAGAACATATGTAAAGTGATATGGTAACAAGATGGTAACCAAGTGGTAACAAGATGGTAACCTAATGGTAATAAAATGGTAATTTTATAAACTATTTATTCGTTTTTAATTCTTTTTTATTTAAATTTGATAAATAACCAGAACGTAACTTTTTCACCCGATAACCTTGTGGAGCTTTAGTCAAAAAAGATTGGATAAATTTTAAATCTTCTTGACGATAATAAATAATATTTAAACCTTTCTTATAGTTAGTTTTGATAGGTTTATGATATTTATCTAACTTATTTGGAGCTAGCGGATATAATTGTAAAGTTACTAATTTAGAAACATCGATTTTCCCAATTAATTTTTTGATCTGATTTTTCTTTTCATTTTGATAATTGATTTGGAAAAGAGGATAGTGGTTTTGAAGGCGGTTATTATGGCTTTTAAGCGGGGTTAAATCCGTAAGTAATAGTTTACTATTACTAGCAGATAAATTATCTTTAATTAAGGCAATTTTTAATTGTTTAATTTCTTCTAATATGCGGGAATCCACAAAAAGGGTTTGATTTTTAGGACGATAATTCGCCTCTTGATAAGTATTTTTCTTTTTGGAATGGGCAACAATGGTGAGATTAATTAAATCGGTTTTTAAGCTGATTAACAAGTTTTTAACGGGGATTAAATCATTGGGAGTGGTTTGGTTATTTCTCCCCCCCATGCTAATTTCTTGATGGGTGTTATTTTTCATCTTTTGTCTCCTTGGGGTTTAAATTTTTTACTACTAATTTAATTTTTTTAAGTAATATAAGCTAGTTTCTTGACAAACAGTTATAGCGCCTTCTTTTTTTGACCTAGTTTCACCTAATAATTTAATTTTTAACAATGACACGGTCTTCGCCAAAATAACGAATCGCTAAATCGGTTAGGTTATTCTTTTTCGCCTTTTCATAAGTGAGGTAAGGATCTAAAAAACATTTTTGATAAACTGCCTTACCATATTGGCGTAATAAATCATCAACATCTTTACAAGTTCGGTCGTAAGGGGGTAAAATTCTTCGGATTTCATAAGGAATTTGTTGGGAAGTTAATTGTTCGCCAAAAACTTCACTCCGTTTTTGGCCTGTTTCGTCATTATCTAAGGCGATAATCACTTTAATCTTTTCTTTTTTAATAATTTCTAGTTGGGATTGAGAAAGTAATTGGGCGACACAAATGAGACCAACCACGTTTTTAATATTGTTTTGCCAACAACTTATTACATCAAAAAAACCTTCATGAATTATGAGGATTTTCGTTTTTTTAATATATGGTAACGCTGCGAAAAACCGATAACTGAAATGAAAAGTGGGAGTTTGACTAAAATTAGTTAAAGCTTGATATTTGGGTTGAAAGTAAGAAACTTCACGGAAATGGTTTTGATAAAAATGAAAGGTTTGCTGATAACCATTTTCAATGGGGATAATGATCGAACCATGAAAAGTATCGTGAACATATTTTTTCCCTTGGCGACTAGTTTTGGCTTTGATCAAACCATATTCTAATAATTGATCCAGATTAATCTTTTGCTTTTGACAGTAATTGAGGAAGCGAAAAGATAAGGGTTTATCAGATAACGGGGCATAACCTAGTTTAAATTCTTTAATAGTTTCTAGAGTTAATTTTCGTTTTTGAGTTAAATAAGTTAATCCTGGTTGACTTTCGTTATTGCGATTGGCAGTTAACAAATAATGATAATAATCACGAATTTGGTTGAATAAAGGCGAAATTTCTTTAAATAATTGTTGCTTTTTGTTATTAATTTTTTGTTCGTCAATTGGTTGTTTGGGTTTTAGAGGATGAGATGGTTGTTGCCAAGGATTAGGAGTGGTTTTCGTTATTGCTTTTTCTTGGTGGATTAAGGTTTTAAATTCGCGAGAATTCATAAATCTTTCTATTCTTTGAATCGCTTCATGAAAGGATTTAATTTGACGGATAGCCAGATAAACATCAACAATATCATAATCTTTCCCGCATTTCCAACAATGAATTTTGTTAGTGGAAGTGAAATGGCAACAAGTGGGATTTTGGCCTTGATGAAGGGGACAAGGGAAACGGTGGTTAATATTAAAGTTTTGAGGTAAAATTTTTAATTTTTTTAACAAAACAATCATTGGAAAGTGGTTTTTGATGCGTTTTATTTGTTCTTGATAATTCATGGATTTGGCTCCTCATCATATATATATCGTTGTTTAAAAACAAAAAAAGCCCCTTAAAAGTGGCTCTGGAAATGGGTAAATTCATTATTATTTTTCTTTCTTTGGTTCTTGAGCAAAAAAGTCTTTTAAAGATTGATGAGTGATAAGATTATTTTTCCATTTTTTTCAGGAATTATAAGCGATTTTCCAAGGGAGTTCATTGTGGATATTTACACTCAAATGATAAGAACTTAAATTAATATAATCATTAAGAATTTTTTTCATAAATTCTTGAGTTTCTGGATTTATTTCGTTACCAGGATTGCCTTCACAAATATAATGGTTGGGAATGGAGTTATTAGCCTCAAAATGTTTGAGTAAATAATGAACAACGTCAAAAACATTAATTTTCTCTGGATTTTTAATCTTTTCCTCCTTTTAATCATCTTCATCATCATCTTCGGCATAAGGTGAAACATAACCGATTTCTTGAAAGGTTTGGGTAGTCATTTCAAAATGATAAAGCAAGTCTTTTTTGGCCCCACTCCGATTCTTTTTAATGGCTAATTCAATGATTTTTTGGGATTCATGACCACGTGCTGTGGCATATAATTGTTGGCAATCACAATTATAAATATTAAAAGGCTTTTCGCGGGTTTTACTTAATTTCGGTTGGAATTCCGCCATCATTAAGACCAGATCAGAATTGGTTTCAATGCCGCCACTCCCTTTTAAAGCGGTAATCGCAGGTGATTTTCCTGAATAATTATGATAAGTATCGCGGGAAAATTGGGAGAGAATAATAACGACGATCTTTAATTCCACAGCCAGTTTTTTTAATTTCGTCATAATTTCGTCAATGGCCAGCCGATCATTTTCTAAATGATGAGTGGCTTTGGTAATTTGGAGATGATCAATCACCACAATCTCTATTTGTTGTTCTAAATGGCGCCGATAAACTAAATCTAAAACATAATCAATGTTTTTGGTAGGATCATAGCTAAAAGTAATCTTCAGATTGTTCAAGAAGGGTTTGGCTATTCTCATCCTTTCCGTGTAAAGGGCAGGGGAAATTCCTGTCTCTTCCCAGTTTTTGGTGAAAATAACTTCGAGGGGGATTTGGGTTAAGTTCGCTAAGAAGCGACTTAAATTTTCCGCTAAAGTCATTTCATAAGAAAAGACTAAGATATAGGGATAATGAGTTGTTTCTTGCCACTTAGTTTGGGAAATATCTAAGAGCAGATGGTAAACAAAACTAGTTTTCCCTAAACCCGTATAACCGCCAATCGTAATCACTTGGCCTTTTTTAAAGCCGTTAGTGGTTTGATTTAAACCACGGAAGTTTTCGGATAAACGATAATATTCGGCGCGGATCGTTTCTTGGGCTTGACGATCAGTTTTAAAAAATTCAGGATGAACAGTAGCCATTTGGGGGATTGTGAATAAGGTTTGGTCGGACTGGTGGGGAATCCAAGCCATAAATTTTCTTAATTTAGCGAAAATTTCTTGGTAATAGAGATGGCGATGATAAGGATCGGGATGATCAAAAGTAGGTTTAATTATTTTTAAGAGTTGTTGGAAGAGTTTTTCTTGGGTATAAGTATGTTTTAAGTTAGTTAAGCAATCTAAGTTATTTTCTTCAAAAAGATCATCATTTAAAAAAGCTAAAGATGTGTTAGTAAAATGATCTTGAGGAAAATGGGTTTGGAGATAAGTTAGTAATTGGGAAATGAGCGCAGCGGAGGATGGGCTTTGATCCACGGGGGGGAGAGAGGTTTTTTCTAAAGTCAAATATTTTAAGGCTTGAAAGATTTGACGATGTTGGGGCTCGCAAAACCATTGCGGATCAATTAGGTCAAAATAAAACTCTAATTGTTCCTTTTTGTTTTGGTTTAGATAGGTGATAATTTGTTTTAGGGCTTTTTGTTCATTGGTTAACATGGCCACTTAACTCCTTTGGGCTTTTTTAATGATATTAATATCGGGAAAAGGAATAAATTGGTTTATCCTTAAAGTGTGTAAGAAGTGGTTAGCGCGCGGAGAAAATAAGTCAATAACTTGATTAATCCCGAGGATTTTCCCTTGGTTAATTTTCTTGTTTAATCTTTGGGTTTCAATTGCGTTATTAGTTAATAAATAAAATTCAAAACGCGTATCGAGTTTTTTGAGTTGTTGGGCTTCGACTACGGCTTGTTTATAACGGTCCCGTAAACAAGTTTTAAAATTAAACGCGATAATTCGTTTGGTTTTCGTAAATAACACTAAATCAAATTTAATATCAGGGATAAAGAATAAATAAGCTTGAGGATATAAATGAATGATTCCTTGGTTTTGAAAATAGAATAAAATAAGATATTCATTGATTTTACCGCGAATTACTTTTTGACTTTGGGAGTTGTAGTGGTGATTGATGAAATATTGATTTAAGAAATGATGATGTTGGATCATATATTCGTGAAAAGGATGGTGGAAAAGAGTAGGGTAAATAATCAATTTTGTGATTTGAACACATAAAGATTGCGGCTTAAAAACTTTAATCTGTTCAAAAGCTAAATTAGTTAATGCTTTCATTTATTTTTCCCCTTTCTCAATAAAAAAAAGACTCTTTTGTGCGAGTCGAAAGTTAATTTTTTTGGTTTTCCAAGTGACAGTGCCATCAGGTCGGATGGTTTTAATTTTGCCGTTGCTATAATAGATATATAAATTACCATTTTGACATTTTTTATTAACGATAATAGCCATTATTTGATTGCTCCTAAATATTTCATAATTTTTTTGATATTTGCTGGCATGGGATCATTTCCGTTTAAGATTAATTTCTTCATACCCCTAGTATAATGAGTGAGATAATGTTGGTATCCTTGGCGAACGGTTTGAAAATAAGTTAACGGTTTTTGTTCGATGAAATCACTTTGATGATGAGATTGGCTTTGTTTTCTTTTTAAACCCCTGCTAGGATCAATATCTAAATAAATTAATAAATCAGGTTTGCTTAAGATAGTTTCATGATTCAGCTTAAAGATCTTTTTTAACAATAAAAGTTGTTGCTTTTCTTGAGAAAAAGGAAATAATTGGTAAGCATAAGTAGAAGGTAACCAACGATCGCAGATAATTAATGAGTTGTTGTTAAATAATTCCGCTTGGATTTGAGCCATATTGGCCAAACTTCAATAAAAACGGGTCAGATAATCTACTTGGGGAAAATTTAAAAATAAATCGCGTATTTCCTTACCAATCGTGCTACTGCCTAATCCTTGATAAACTTTGGGAAAGGGAACCAATTGGTGATAAAGCGTCTGAATCAGTGTTGTTTTCCCACTCCCATCTAAGCCTTCAAAAACAATTAATTTCATTATAGTTTCTCCTTTAAAGTCAATTTTAGGCATAAAAAAAGACCTTCTGGATGAAGGTCTCAAAATATTAATTAATTATTTGATTTTACTTAATTGTTTTAAATAAGTGGTTTGAGCTAATTCTTGTTTGGCTTTGTTTAAAAGAGCTAAGTATTTTTCACTATCTTGAATCATTTTCATGATAAAAGTTTGCTCTTGATAAATCCGCACCACATAATAATGAATGTCCTGAAAATAAACTAAAAAGTAAGCGAATTTTGCTTGGGAACAAAAAAGTTGGCATTGGACTTGGGCCCAGTAATATTTAGGGATATTTTCTAACTGGGGATTGCTTAAAAAACTAGTCCAAGTGCTAGAAACTGCTTGGTTTTCATTCACAAAAGGACATTTAATTTCTAAAACCGCTTGATGTTGTTCGTTGTAGCCATCTAAAGAAGCGGAAAAAAGGCGAACTTGATCATCGACAAAGATAGCATCTTCAAAAGGTAAATTAGTTTTTTGGCTAAAAAATGCTCTGGCGATCGGTTCCATTTTTTGCCCATGGAGAGTATATTGATTAGCGGTAAAAGGGGCGCCAAAGAGTTTATCATGGACTAACTGTTCCATGGAACGAAAAGGATCTAATCCAGTAATGGAGGCAATTTCGGAAGCGTTAATATATTTTTTACGATGTTGGTACCATAATTTGGTCCGTTGATTTAAGTTTTTGATGCGCATCATAATTATTCTTTCTTAAAAATTTTTTTCAATAATAATAACAGATATTTTCCTAAATAATAAAAGAAACACAAAAGGTGATAAAGAGATTTAAAAAGAAAATCGATTAGACATAAAAGATGAGGAAGAAATAATAAAATAATCGTGAATAAACCTAAATTTAACCATTGATTTTGGTAAGTTAAGAAAGAACTACTTATTCGCTGAAGCAGATGGTTTATCTTGGTTAACCAAGGATTAAAAAGATGCCACATGATGATTCGGTTGTTTGGTGGTTAAATATTGGTAAAATTGGACCATGATTCCTTTTGAGAGATGGCGGATACTTAATTTAACGGTAAAAAGATAGAACTTAACGGTATAACAAATGGTGGTTAGCGGAAATAACAACAATAAGGTAATGATAAATAAAAGGAGATTATTTGGTAAAATTGGTAAGATTTTATTAATGAACATAGGTTTTTATTTCCTTTCCGAGGGTTTGTGTTGTTAAATAAAAAAGACCCTGAAAAGGGTTTTTTAATTAAAATAGTAAATGTTTATTATTAAATTATTTTTTTATAATTTTATTTTTGATTTTAATTAATATTAAAGAAACAATAGATATTAATGACAAAATTAAGCCATAAAATAATAAATTACTTAAACTTATATTTAAATCTATAATTTGATAAGGGGATTTGCGCCAAATAACACATAATATCCAATATAAAAAAGGATGAATCAACCCAATATAAAAATGTTTTAATTTTAACGATGTTTTATTTAAAAAAAAGTAATAATATGAAAATATTAAAGGTAAAAATATATGTTCTAAATGAGCAACTAAAATTTCAAAAGAATTTCTTTGATGATAAAGATGTTTATTTTCTATTTTAAAATTGTAAAACAAAAGTAATAAACAATCAATTAAACAAATAAAACTTAAATTTTTTTTTATTTTAGATTTTACAGGTAAATATAAAATAACAAAATAAATATTGGTTAATAAAATAGTTTGTCGTGTAAATAAATATAAAGAATAAAAAGGTTTATGAAAACCTTTAGTTAAACCTAATATTAAAATTATTAAATTAATTATTAGTAAAATTTTTCTATTTGTTTTTTTCATAATTATATTTTATACATAGGCTTATTATTTTTTTAATTATTATTGTTTTGAGATACAGTGTGATGTTTATCTTGATAAAGGGATAAAGTTTTACGGACAGGATTGAAGTGGAGATGGAAATCGGTTAATTCGAAGTTATCATCGTGAACAAAAGCCTCGCCAAGATAATAGTCCTTATCGTCTTCTAAGAAGTGTTTAGGGCCTTGGTATTTAAGGATTAAATAATTGCCACCTGGACCTTTATTTTGTTGTTTTTCAAATTTTACATATAAATATAATTGACTGTCATCTTCTTCATCGAAAGAAGCGGTTTCGAATCCATTTAAAGTGGTATGGTTATAAGTATCACCATCTTTATTCCAGCGGTCGAACGGATGACGGTCTTTGATGTAACAAACTAAGTTAGTGGGTTCTTTTTGGGTTTTGAAGCGATCTTGAATTTTCATTAATTCAAAAGCTCCGATATTTGCTTTGTTAGCGAGTTGTTGTTGATAATAACCCGCCCCGTTAAGGCCATCAAAAGTGTATTGAATTTTAATCATTGATTGAGTTTTTCCGCGGTAATCAGTTTCTTCCCATTCATCTTTAATATCAGCTTTAGTTTCATTTAAAATAGGTATTTCTGCTTTCGGTAATTTAATGATGTTCATTTCGGTTAAAACCAAAAAACCGATTAATAAACATGATAATAATCCTAATACGATTAAAACCCATTTAATGATTTTTTTAATAATAATAAACATGATTAATTCCTTTCGGATAATTTATAACATATCAACATTCTAACACATTTGCCTTTGGAATTTAATTAAAACCATTTTGAGAACCAAGAAGTTACTTTATCAACTCGTTTGTTTACGTCGTCTTTAATTTTATTAGTAAAGGGTTGAATGGAACCTTTCCAGGTTTTTTGTCTGTCTATGGTATCTTCAATTTTTTTGTATTCTGTTTTTTTTCGGGTTAATTTATCACTTCGTTTTTTTAATTCTACTTTAGTGGCTTCATGGGCTTTTTGTTCCTCTTTAATTTGTTCTTTAAGTTTATTGATTTCATGACGGAGTTCAGCGTTTTCTTCGATATATTTGCCAGAAGCGTTTTCTAAAGTTTTAATAGTGCCTTCGAGCGCTTGAATATGTAGGCCTTGTTGAACCCATTTATCAATTTGTTGTTCTAATTCCGCGCTTAAACGGTTAATTTCTTCGGCTTGGGTGTTGATGGTTTGGTTTAATTGGGCAATTTCTTGTTCTTGTTGACGGATAGTGGCTTGATAGGCTTGTTCTTTTTGCTGAAAATTAGTAGTTAATTGGTTAATTTCCTTTTGAAGTGCTTGTTTGGCTTGTTCCGATAAAGCTTGATTAGTGATTAATTCTTGATTTTTGGCTTCGATTAAGGATTTTTGTTCTTGGAGTTGGTTTTGGAGTTGTTCAGTCATTTGGTTTTGGGCGTTGATTTGCTTGATTAATTGATTAATTTGGGTTTCTTTTTCGGTGTTGATCGTTTTTTCTTGGTGAAGATCAGTTTCTAATTGATTAATCTTTTGATCTTGGGTCAAGATTTCGTTTTCTTTCGCACGGATTTGGTTAGTTTGATGATTTATTTCTTGTTGGAGTTCTTGTTTTTCTTCTTGAGATAGTTTTTGATTGTTTTCTAATTCGGCTTGTTTTTGGTTTAAATCATGTTCTAAAGTAACTTTTTGAGTTTCTAAAATTAAACTATTAATTTTTTCTTGTTGGAGTTGAATTTCTAATAAGTTTTTGGCTTTTATCGTTTCTTCAGGAGTTAATTGTTGCGTTTCCGTGGGTTGTTTAGTTTCGGTTAATTCCGTACCAAGGAGTGGTGTTTGTTGGAGTTTTTCTTGGGGAAGGAAGGTAGGTTCAGTTGTCGGTTTATCAACTGAACCCTGATCAGGGATTGTTCAAGTTACCAGTTTCACTTTCTTCTTGAGTTTTTTCTGCTGGAGTTATTGTTTCTTTCACTTCATCATGATTAGTTATCGTTGTTTTTTCATCTTTCATATTAGTTGGTAAGTTAAGGGTTGGGGGATTTTTTATTTGTTGGGTTAATGGTTGAGGCGGATGAGGGATTTTGGTTTCTTCACGATAAAATTGATAAAGTTCGTAAGTAGTTGCCACTAAAAAAACTAGTCCTAAAACTTTACTACCAATTTTGAGAATTTTGCCACTAAGGGAATTCGCTCGCTTTTGTAGGAGCGCTTTCGTTCCTTGTTTAATAGGGGGTTTTTTTCCTTTTTTTAGCCAATTACCAATTTTCCCGATGCCTAAACAAATCCCAATAACACTTAAAGTAGTAGTAAGATAACAACTTAATTTTGCTTTAGGCGAAAGAGGATTTTTATCATTTCCTGTTATTTTGTTATAAACATTTTCGACAACTTGACGAATCGGTTGCGTAGTTTTATCGTAGAATGATTTAGTTTTAATAGCGACATCGCCTGTAAAAGCATTGATTTGGTGGTAAAGATCAGGAAAGAATTTAAAAAGGATCCAATAAATACCTCCCCCAATTAAGAAGAAGGGGATAGACCAAATAAGAATATTAAAGGAATTTTTAATTATTTTAAGTAACCAGTTTTCTTTGTTAGTTTGAGTTTCGATAATGATTTTAGGAGTTGGAGTTTTTCTTTTGATAATTATTTTAGTAGATTTATTGTTTTTAGTGTTTTTATTTGTTTTATTATTATTTTGTGATTGATTTTTTTTAGTTTCAATTATTTTTTTAGCCATATATGATATTACTCACTTTCTTGATTTTTATTTAGTTATCGGTTAAATCGATTATTTCATTAATAATAGTTAAAAGATCAATTCCCCAATGGGTAATTTGAAGGATTGAATTCATGATTTTTTTAATTTTGTGGGAAATATTTTGGGCTAAATTCTTTTGGGGATTTTTTTCGGGTTCGAGGTTTTTGGCTAAAATTAATTTGTTTTCAGCATATTTGAAGGCGTTACAACGTTTTAATTGAGGCCGAGGTAAAGCGTAAAGGCTGTGAGGCATTAAAAACCCATAACCGATCAAGATAATCAAACTGAAATTAAAGCTTTTTTGATTGATTGATTTTATTTTCATAACTTTTGCCTCCTTTAACATAAAAAAGACTCTACATGAGAGTATTTAAGATGGTGAAATTATTTTTGATTTAGCGTGATGTTTATCTTGATAAAGGGATAAAGTTTTACGGACAGGGTTGAAGTGGAGATGGAAATCGGTTAATTTGAAGTTATCATTGTGAACAAAAGCCTCGCCAAGATAATAGTCCTTATCGTCTTCTAAGAAGTGTTTAGGGCCTTGGTATTTAAGGATTAAATAATTGCCACCTGGACCTTTATTTTGTTGTTTTTCAAATCTTAAATATAAATATAATTGACTGTCATCTTCTTCATCGAAAGAAGCGGAATCAAATCCATCTAAAGTAGTATGGTTATAAGTATCACCATCTTTATTCCAACGGTCGAACGGATGACGGTCTTTGATGTAACAAACTAAGTTAGTAGGTTCTTTTTGGAGTTCCCGACGATTTTCCACCAGTTTTAATTCTTTTCTTAAACTTTCTTCATGAGCTTGAAGCGACTTTAAACGGTCTTTAATATCCATAATTTCTTGATTTTTATCTTTAATGGTTTGTTGGTATTTGTTAGGGTTTTGGTTCAAAGCGGTTATTTCTTGTTCCAATCGAGAGATTTTATTTTCTTGGTTAATTTTAGTTAATTGTTGATTAATAGCATTCAAATCCGCTTGGATTTGAGCATAGCGACGTTGGTAATAGTTAATGCCATTTAAACCATCAAAGGTATAGCGACATTCAATTTTCGTTTCGTCTTTTGGTTTATCTAAATATTGTAAGATGCCTTGACGCCATTGGGCGTATTGGTTTTCACATGCTATTCTTCTTTGTTTAACTTGCTGAGCATCCCGTTTTATTTTTAATTTCAAATTTAAAACTTCTTCGAGGTCTGAAGGCAACATCACTTCATGAGTTTGGGGATTTTGTTGTTGCCATTTAGCGGTTTTTTTGTAAGCTTCTTCGACGATTGTCGTTAAATCCCGATTTGAAAAGTTTTTACCTTGACATAATTGGGCAATCTCTTTTAAAGCTAAGAAAGTATGATAACTAATTTGATAAGGAACAATAATATGTTTTAGATAACCTTCAATTTCCGAATCTTTTAAATTGCCAATATAGATTTCTTTACTAAAACGACTACGTAAAGCAGGATCAATTTTCGCAAGATTATTAGTGGCTCCCATTAAAACAATTTTTTTATCTGAGCGCTGAAAGCCATCTAACTTATCTAAAAGGGTATTGACAATATTGGCGCTCACCGAAGAAGTATTGCGATCACTGCGATTAGGTAAGCCATCAATTTCATCAATAAAGATAATGGTACGCTCATAATTTTCTGCTTCTTGCCAAATTTTTTCTAAAACTTCTTTGCCTTCCCCAATGTATTTTTGATCTAGTTTGGCAGGAATTAAATTAATAAAGTGGACGTTCGCTTCGCCACACAGGGCTTTGATTAAAAAAGTTTTTCCTGTCCCTGGGGGGCCATAAAGTAAATAACCTTTGGGGCGGACGTGATCGAAGTTAATCAAGGATTGGTTGGTCCGAAAATAAGTTAATAAGTCTTCTAATTCTTCTTTTTCAGTTTCCATCCCATAAACATCTTTGAAAGTTACTTGTTTTTTAAGATGCGGAAGCGGTTTATTTTCTTGTAAATGATTTAATTGCGTTTGTAAGTTTTGCTTTTGTTTTTCAAAAGCGATTTTTTGATCCGTTAAGAACAGTTGAAAATCCTGGAAATTTTTTAACTCCGTTTGATTTTTTTGATATTCTGGTTGCGTTTTTAACTCTTCAATTCTTTTTTGATTCGCTTCCACATAATTAAGCGCTTGGTTTAAGCGGAAAATTTGTTGTTGGAGATTTTCTTGGGTTTGGAGTTGAGCTTTGGCTTGGGCTAATTTTTCTAATTCTTCTTGTTTGGCTTTTTGATTTTGGTTTAATGCTTTTCTTTGGGCGATTAAATTATCAATTAAGGTTTGTTGGTTTTGTTGTTGGGTTTTTAGTTCGGTTAATTGTTGGTGTTTTTGGGTTTTCATGTTTGGA
Source organism: Candidatus Phytoplasma australasiaticum subsp. taiwanense (assembly GCA_001307505.2). Classification (GTDB taxonomy): domain Bacteria; phylum Bacillota_I; class Bacilli_A; order Acholeplasmatales; family Acholeplasmataceae; genus Phytoplasma; species Phytoplasma australasiaticum. The sequence continues at coordinate 276,678 of CP040925.1, read as the reverse complement.
GGTAATTGCGGGTTGTTAGTTAATTCGGTTTGGAGAGTTTTCATTTTGGTAACAATATCGGTTAAAGTTTTCACATTTTCATCAATTTGGGTTTTTAAGGTTTGATCTTGTTGGTGAAGTTCTTGGATTTTGGCTTGTTCTAATTTGATTTGATGGTCGATCTCTTGTTGGCGTGGGGGCGATGGTTGGTTAGTTAAGGTTGGGGGTTTAGTTGGTTGATGAGAATGAGTGATGCCCAAGATGAATAAAATCAACAAACCTGAACTTAATAAACCCAGCAAACTTAAATAGATTTTTTTGTTTAAGGACATAGATTGCCGCCTTTCTTAGGTTTTCGCAAGAAAACAAGGGGGTTATTTTAAAATTAACGCTTTCACTTGGTCTTTAATAGTTTTAGATAATTTAAAAGTAACTACCGTTTTAGCAGGAATTTTAATTTTTTGGCCTGTTTGGGGATTTCTACCGAAATAGGCTTTTTTCGCTTTTAAAACAAATTTCCCAATTTGGGGTGATAAAATGACTTCGGCATGAGATGTAATGGCTTCGCTTAAAGTCTTTTCAAAAGTGTGGTAAAATTCTGTCGTTTTGGTGATGGAGGTTTGTTGAGCCTCCGCGATTTTTTTAATTAATTCTTTTTTAGTCATTATTAGTTCTCCTTGGTTATTTTTCTTGTTGGGAACAGTCTTGTTTGGTAAAAAATAAGTCCCGCGATAAATTTCCGTTAACGCATCACTCATTTTGAAAATCTCCTTTTATTTTTTTATGTTTTTAAACTTATATATAATTTTTAATAATGATTTCTTGCTTGCTGTTTTTATTAGCGAAATAATGGTTGGTTGTGGTTTTGATTTTAATGAGGTTCGCGTTGGGGAATAAATTAAGGATTGCTGGTGTGGCATAATTGGTATATAACCATTTGACACCCCTTTTGGTCGCTTGATGCAATTCTAAGGCTAATTGTTGGTGATCAGTAAAAGTAAATGGTTTTTGGTAAAAATTTTTTTCTTTCATCCCTTCATAGTAATAAGGCAGATCACAAAAAAGAAAATCGCCTTGTTGACTAGAAGCGATGATTTTTCGAAAATCCCTACAATATAAACCATGTTTGTTCTTTTGGAAGTGATGTTGGTAGGCGATTAATTGGTTTAAATTAATGATGGGCGTTTTTTGTTTCGGTTTATAACCAAAAGTTGATTTTAAATTATTGTGGCGATCATAACGTGTAATCCCCTGAAAAGCGTATTTATTTAAAACATAAAAGATAGCTGACCTAGTTATTTTTTTGCTTTTTCGGGAATTTTGATTATATTGATTTAATAAATGCTTAAAGGCTTGTTTTTGTTGTGTTTGGTCATGGTGTTGGTAAAGATAATTTTCTATCTTTTGGACCTTACAGACAAAATGATCAGGATTTTGGAAACTTTGACGCTACAGCGTGATTAAGTCGGGATCGTAATCGTTTAAAATTGCTTTGGCGGGTTTTAAATAAAAATAAAGAACCCCACTCCCTAAAAAAGGTTCATAATAAGTTTTAAATTGTTTGGGTAAATGGGGAATGATTTGAGGTAAAAGTTTTTGTTTACAACCGATCCAATTAATTTTCATCTGGACACCATAAATAACCTAAAAAGAAAAGATCGGCAAAGATGCTAATGGTCGCGTTAAATTTTAATCCTAATTCCAAATTAAAAAATAAAATCATTATATTACTCATAATGAAAAATAAATAAGAAATGGTTAATAAAATCGGATAACTTATTTTCACTTTTTACTCCTTGATTAGTTATTTTTTAGTTCCTTATTAATTGGTTATGGTTAAAAAGGTAAATTATCTTGTGGTTTATTGTCTAAAGGTTTATGATCTAAAAAGATGACATTTTGAAGAATCACTTTGGTCGTGGTTCTTGTTTGGCCTTGGTGATTTTGATATTTTTGGATCGATAAACTCCCTTCGATATATACTTTGGAACCTTTATGTAAATATTGACTCATGTTTTCCGCTAGTTTTCGAAAAGCGACACAAGGGATAAATTGGACTTGTTCTTTGTGATTAACAGCTAATTGAAAATCAATTTTGGGGATTTGTTCGTGATGGTTATTAATATATTGTTTTTCTAAATCATGGCTCAAACGGCCGATTAATTGAACTTTGTTTAACATCATTTATCGCTGCTCTTTCGATATATTTTTTTTAATTTCTGAATCGCTTGCGCTTTCATGTTTTCGACTTGTTTTAAAGATAAATTGAGTTGTTCAGCAATTTCCGTGTTGGTATAACAGTTTTGGTAATTTTCATGGATATTGCCTAAAGGAATCCCAAAACTTAAATGAATAATTTTAAATTCCTTTGTACTTAATGTCGTCTTCATTTTTTTTAAAAAAAGTTCATGATGCCCTTGTTTTAACCAGTGTTGATGCGGTGTTAATAAGGGCGATGTTAAAGGATAATGATAATGATCTACCCAACTAACTAAAGGAATCGATTTAGTCATTTTTCGAATGGCTTCGGAAATCGCTTTCTGAATATGGGGTTTCGCATAAGCTAAAAAATCATAACCTAAATCTATGTAATTATCGAGGGCTTTCATTAAGCCTAAAATTCCTTCTTGTTCTAAATCGGCGCGGGTTAAACAACGCGGATAATATTTAAATTGATAAACTAGTTTTTTAACTAAAGGTAGATGAAGTTCAATTAATTGATCTCGTATTGCTAAATTCTTTTTATTTTTTAAAAATTCTTTAAATAATTCTTGTCTCAACATGCAATTCCTTTCTAAAAATATTTTTAGAAAAGACAGGAAATTATTTTTTTTAGTCTTAGAAATAAAAAAAAGACTAACTTAAGAGTTAGTCTTCAAGAGTTTTTAAAAAATAAAAAGTGTCTAAAGTTTGGGAACACCTCAAAGTGACCATTTACTAATGGTGAGATTCCAGGTTTTTAATTGATAAACTATCCAATACGGATCAAGTATATTGATAGTCTCTGGACTGCTCGGTTACAGTAGCTTGTTGAAGGTTAAATTACATTATTAAAAAGGATAATCCTATATAAAGCTTTTAAATGATAAACTATTTGTATTTTGTATATTTGTGTTTGATATTTATTTTATTCTTTTAATTCTTCTTGATAATTTTTAATTTTTTTCTGAATATTCCATTAATCTTTTACATTGATCTTCATAATTTTTAATTTCAGTTTCGATTTTGAATATTTGCTCTGCCCATTTTTTCTGTTTACATCTTAGTTTAAATAATTTATTTCTTGTCATAAACTTATTTTCTTTAATTAAGTTTTTTTTATTATTTATTTTTTGTTGTAATTCTTCTTTTTGAGAATTTAATAATGTAATTTTAAATTGAAAATCGGCATATTTTTCCGATTCTAATTCATTAATTAAATTTTGTTTTTGATTAAGCAAAATAGGAGGTGTGAGTTTTTTGTTTTTTGGCTCTTCATCATGCTTAGACGTTTTCTCTACAGAAGTAGATAATATTTTTTCCTTACCAATATTATCCATTTTTTTATAAAAAATAATGATAATTGCCATTATCAACAATAGTAATATAATTATAATAATCTGTTTTTTTTGGAAAAATTTTAATTTATTCATAAATATTAATGATCTTTCTAAACTATATAAAACTTATTTTTTCATATTTGATTAATTTTTTTTGTGTTAATTGGTAAATTTTAATTTCAAATATAAAATAATCCATATAATCAAAAAGACTTTATATATTTGAAAATTTATATAAAATAAACAACAATAAATATTAATCAATAATGAAATGTTATTAATTAATAACTTTAAATTTATTAAAATTAATAAAATTGTTGATAAATAAAAATAACTTTTATTTTTTAATTTATCAAAAATTTTTTAATTTAAAAAATATTACGAAAATATAATTGTTACTACAAAAGAATATTCAAAATATTAAAAAATTTTTAAATTTTATAAAATAAATAATTTTTTTTATAAAAAATTTTGATTCACAATATTATTTATTCTATTTTTATAGATGCTAAATGATTTAAAAAATCATATTTTTTTATTTTTAATTTTTTGGCATTTAATAAAGATTTTTTTTCAATTATTTCGGATTTTGTTATATTTTTTAGGGTTATCGATTCATGCTTTTGAATCTCATCGTTTAACTTTAAAACAATTATTTTTCTGATTGTTTTTAATTTAAAAATACTGTCTGGATGTATCACTTTTATAGCAAAAACTTGATTATTTTTAATATTTATGTAAAACGCACAAACTAAAAATATCCAAAAAATTAAAAAAATATTCAATAATTTGTTTTTATTAACATAAAAATTCATTTTTAACCTCTTTTTTTGAAAAACAATTTATTTCCGATAAAATTTTATCAAATAAAATACAATTATTTTGAACAAAATTAAAATTTTTGATTTTAATTATAAAATTAAAAAATTAATTTTAAATTTTAAATAATTTCATATAATATAACTTTAATATAATAATAAAATTAATAATTTATATTAAATTTAAATATTAAAATAAATAATTATTATTTAATTAATATTGGATTTTGATATTGCTAATCGAAATTTAGTAAAAATTATCTAATTTATATTGAATAAATAAAATATATATTTCACATTTTTATTATCGATTAATAAAAATAAATAATACAATTCATCAATTTAATATAAAACTAATTTATAAACACATCAACCATATTCACTTATTTTTGATAAAAATCAAGACAAAATTAACTTTATAACAAAAACAAAAATAATTAATAAATATGATATATTTTTAAAATAAAAAATAAATTATAACAATTAATGTAACAGTAATATTATTTATTTATTATTTTTAATTTTAAATTATATAATGTAGATGTATTATGATTTAATATTTTATATTATTTCATATTATTAATTCAATGTTATTAATTTAGTTTTTATTATTATAAACCTATTAAAGTTGTTATTATTTGGATTAAATTAAAATATAAAAAATTATTATATTGATTAAATTTAAAAAAATATAGAATATTGGTTTTTTAAAACTAAACAAATTTTATTATATTAAAAATTTTTAAATTATTAATTAAAAAAATTTATAAATTATTTATATATTCAATTAGAAAGTTTTTTCAAAAAATATGAAATTAAATTCAACAAAAATTAAAATAAATATAATATTTAATTTAATTTGTTTGTGTATAATTTTTTTACTTTTAATATTGATAAATAATCGTAAGTCTAATTTAGTTTATGCCGGTCAAATTTATTCAGAAGTTAAAAAAACAGATTCTTCGGAAATATTATTCGATGCTTCAGAAAAAAAAATCGAAATTTTAAGAGCAAAAATAGATAACCTATCAATAAAAAAAACTGAAATATCAAAAGAAATAGATATGATAAAACAAGCATTATTATCTAATTTAAAAATTAAAAATAAATCTAATATTAACGTTTCCCAAAATTTTTTAAGATTTCAAAAATCTTTATTAACAAACAAATTATATACTCTTAAACAAAATATAAATGAAATAAATTTAGAACAAATAGAATTAGAATATAAACTAAAAAAAATTATATTATTAAAAAAATAAAATAATTTATCTAAATAACCTTTTAAAATTAGTTTCACTTTAACTTAATAATAATTAAATAAAATAATTTATAATGAAAATATTTTTGTATTATTTTTTAAATCAAAAATAAGTATACATTTTATTTTTTAATTAAATCTCCAAAATAAATTCAATTAAAAAGTCTTTTTTCGAAGGTCTTTTTATTTTAATTTATATAATTGGATATAATAAAATTAATTTAGATTGTAAATAACAATATTATATTAGACGCATTCTTTCTCTTAATTAATAGTATTTATATTAAATTTAATAAATTTGAACATTTTTGTTAACTTTATATAAAAAAATATAATTAATTTTAAGTTAATTTTAATTTTTTCAATTTCGTCAATTATTGCGTTAACTTTATCTTTAATTTGGGAATTTTTTTCCTTATTATCTTTTATATCAAGTCGTTTTAATTTATCAATGCTTTGTTGTTTTGCTTCTCGTTGTTGTTATAACGATAATGTTGTTTGTTTTAATTCATCTATTCGAGATAGAATCAAAATTTGATATTCATTAAATTTATCTTAGTATCGATTAATAAAGTTGTTTTTTTTAGATAAATCTAAATAATTGTGCCGATTTGATTCTATTTTAGGAATGTCTTTGTGCACTCTTGTTAATAAATCAGATAATAATAAAGAAAGATGGTTCTCAGATTTTGTAAAACGATAAGTTTTAATTAGTTCTAATCTAGCAGCAGTAATTTTAGGTTTAATAATTATGTTATAATCTTTGATTTTTTAAGTTTTTGGAAGCACTGTTGCGGATACTTTAAAAGCTAAGAATTTTTGTTTTGAATAAAATGAGAAAGTTTTTTGATTTTATTGCTTTATTATAAACTTGATTAATCACAATGATCATTACTACTATAATTGTTATTACTAACAAAAAAATAACAATCATATCAGTAATTTTTTGGCAAAAAACTTTTTTATTCATGAATTTCTTAACTTTTCTGATAATATAGTAAGACTATTATCAAATCTGAAATTTCGAATATATTACCATTATATAACTTTAACAAGAAAATATTAAATAAAAATAGTTATTAAATTGAATTTAATAAATATTCATTCATGATCAATTAATAAAATTTAACATATTTTGATTTATTATTGTTTTGCGTAACGTGATGGGCACAGGTATAACTAAGATTTTTTTGCGGCATAATACCTGATAGTTAATTATTTATGAATATGTAATTAATTTACACGTTTTTTTAAATTTGACGTGGTTTTTTTAAAAACCTAAATATAAATTATTTTAATTTTTTTATGTTAAAATTTTTAATAGAAATAAATTTTAATTAGAAATTAAATAATCTAACAAATGAATAAAAAGATAAATAAAAAAATATTAATAATATTTTTATTGCTTATTTATATTTTAATTATTAACAAAAATAACTTTTTAATATTCAATAATCTCAAAAATAATAACTTAACTCATATTTTTAAAACACTCCAAAAACAACCAAAATCTGAATCTAAAAAAGAAGATAATTTAAAAATTTTAAATAAGTATCATAATTTATTAAACTTTATAAAAAAAATTTATTTAAAATATCAAAATGAAATTAAAAAAATTAATAATAAATTAAATTTACATCAGAAAGATTATTTAATTTTAAATAAGGAATTGCATCATTATAAAAATTTAAAAAAAGTTTTTAATAAAAAAATAGATCAGATTACAACAGAATTAGATCAAAAAAAACAAATATTAATGAAACATAAAATTTATTCTTTTAAAAAAGCTTCTTTGATGATAGACGAACAACAGCTTCAAGAATTTAAACAAAAAAATGATGACATGAAGAAGATAATACAAGCAAAAAAAGAGCAAATACAAAATTCAAAAATAAAAATAATTGACTTAGAAAAATATAAAAATATTTATTATAAAATACTATATGATTTAAGTAAGTGTCAAAAAGGTTTAAATATCGTGTTTTCTAACCAATAATCAATGACAAATAAACACTAAAGAGTTAAGAACGGTTTCTTAAAGAAAACAATAACAAATTACAGTAGTTCTTAAAATCGGGTCGCGATAAAGTATAGTTAGTAAAGGCAATTATTATACCAAATAATTCTAAGAATAAGTCACAAATACCTAATAGGCAAAACAATGTAATCCGTAAACCTAGCTTACAAATCATTAAAACTGAACACTCCGTAATCTATCAATTATATTATTTAAATATTGGTTTATTGATTCAAAAAATGGAAATCTTATAGTTTTCACAGTGTTTAATTATAATACATCTACAAAAGTATTAAAATCTAAATAATCTGTTAATAATGATTAAGATCAACTTTCTTAGTTGATCTTTTTTTAAAAGACATAAAGATATATCTAAATCTTATCTTTTCTAATTTATTTGGTAAAAAAGTAATAATAATAAAAGCTTTATTATTGTTTTTTCAAAAACAAATCAAAATTATTTTTGTTTTGTGACTGTTTTTTTTATTTATTTTATTCCCTGATAGATCACAGATTTTATCTAATTTATATAAATTTTGAATATGATAACAAATACATTATCAAATTATTTTATATCTTAATCTAATGTTTTTTCTAATCGGTCAAAACTTTCATGCAATTCTCTAAAACTTTGGTGTAATGCTTTATCCTGATCTTTTTTTATAAAATAAGTAGGAGTACCAATAATTACGACCCAAATAATTAGAAAAATAATTTCTTTTATTAATGTTTTTAAATTGTTCATATTATGAAAACTCCTTTGTTTTTTTAGTTAATAAGATATTCATTTTTTATTAATAGAAATAAAAAAAGACTCTTTGTTTAAAGAAGTCTGATTATTTATATAAGTAAGTATGGTTAAATAAAAAAACCCTTTTGAAAAGGGTCTTATTATAAAAAAGATAATTTTTTTATGTTGATAATATTTTTAGTTTTTTTCATCATTTAAATCATTTAAAAGGTTTTTATAAGTTTTTAATTGTTCTTTTTGATTATCAATTAATTGTTTGTAATTTTCTTTTAATTTTAAGAGATTTTCTTTTTGATCATCAGTAATACTTCCTTGTAATCCTTTATCTATGTTTGTTATTTTGGTTGCATTATCATAAATTTTCTGTTTTAAATTAATTATGTTTTCTTCAATGGTAAGGTTATGATAAACAGGTTGTCTGCTACTAGTTTCTGGAAGTTTTGGATCCATTGCCATAACTGGATGAATATTGATTAACAGGAATAATCCTAAATAATTAATTAAAAATAATGGTAAAAGATATAATTTATTTTTTATTTGAATCATTTTAACTTATAACTCCTTTTATGTTATCCCTCAGCCGAGGTAATGTCATATAGTTTGTTTAGTTTATAAATAATTGAATCTTTATATTTTTTTTTGTCTATTTCATATTGTTCTTCTAATATTTTTTTGTAATTTTCAGCACGAGTTAACATATTTTGGTACATTATTCGGATCGCTTCTAAGTTTTGAATTTCGACATTTATTTTGCCAATTTCACCAACTATTTCTGAAATTTCATCTTGGAGTTTTTTGATTTCTGCTTTGTTAGTTTTTCTATCAAGTTCTTTTTCTTTGGTTTCTAGTTGTTCTTCTAATACTAATTTTTGTTGTTCAAAAGATTTCATTTTAGGAAGAATATTTAATTGTGATTGGTATTCATCACATTTTTTTTGTTCTTCACTGATGAATTTATCTTTGTCTTCGTTTAAATAACCTAAACACAATCCCCAACTCTTTTTAAATTTATTAATTTCTTCTTGTTCTTGTTCTGATAAATCAATTGGTAATAAAGTAGGATTAATAGGTTCCGAAAAAATATAATTTTTAATCTTTTCTAAACGAGCCGCAGTTATTTTAATTTTGGGAATTAGTTGTTCTTCAGCAGAACGTTTCAGTCTAGTAGAAAAGAGTTTTTTTATTTTAAATGCTTCATAATAATCTAACGTTTCTTTTGCGGATTCCCAAGAAGATAAAGGTGATTGATTTTTGCTAGTACAATGATGATTTTTATGAATCATAATCATAATTGTTATTCCTAATAATAAAATAACCATTATTTTAATAAAATATTTTTGCAAAAAGTTTTCCTTATTTACGAATTTCGTAACCTTTCTGATAATAATAAGATCTTATTATCAAATTTGGAAATTTGAATATACTACCATTATATAACTTTAAGAAAGAAATGTTTAAATAAAATAATGATGAAATAAATTTTCATCATTATTTATTAATAATTGGTTGATAGCATTTAGCATATTTTTGTGTTTTTTGAGGTTCTATGAAATGTTGTTGAGCGCGAGCATGACTGGTTTTTTTGTTTTTTTAGTACTTCTTTTTATCTTCTTGATGATTTTTATAATCAATTATTTTCTGTTAATAATCTTTTTCATCCGCTTCAGGTTTCATTAAATCACAGTTGATACCAGCACAAATAAAGTCATAATTTTATTGAGGCATTATTTTCAATGTACCATCAAGATGACAAAAAAGTTTTTGGACTAAATAAATTATGCAGTGGATTTTATGAACTGCGAAACCTAATTTGGCAATGATTCCTGACGCTTGTTTTGTAACCCTGCCTCCATTGTTCTTAACATACATCAACCACCAAAAAAGCGTCCATATAAAATTCTGCTCCCCCTTAAAACGACGTCACGTAGATTAACAAATCTATCTATAAAATCACCTCAGCTAAGGGATAACATAAAAGGGGTTGTAAGTTATTAAATGATGCAATTAAAAAAATAAATTATATCTTTGACCATTATGTTTAATTAGTTATTTAGAATTATTCCTGTTAATCAATATCCATCCAGTTATGGCAATGGATAATCTAAACATTTCGAGAATTAGCAATAATCAACTTAATCATGATAATCATCTTAACATTGAAGAAATAATAATTAATTTAAAATATAAAATTTATGATAATGCAACCGAAATAACCAAAATAACGCATAAAATAAATGAATTAGTTAATAATGATAATCAAAAATAAATTTATTTAAAATTTCAAAGAAAATTATCAAGAATATTAGTTCGTATTCAAAGTGCAGAATTAAAAATTTATCAAAAATTATTAAAAGATGACAATAATAACAATAAATAAAGTATTATCTTTAATCTATAAAACCCTTTTTTAAAAAAAGAGGGGGGGTATTTTTCTTCATTAATACAATAAATATAGTAAATAAAAAAGACCCCCCATTGGTAAGGGGGGGGTTTGAAAAAAAGAATAATAATTTATATTAAATTTTATTTATAAATTTGCATTTAATTCGTTTTGTAAATGGAAATATTTTTGGTTTAAATTTTGAATTTTTTGGATTATTTCTTGATGTTTTTTGTTAAGTTCTTCTATCATCGTTGTGTCTTGATATAGTCCGCTTAAACTGAAAATTTTTATAGCTATTTGGTTACGTTCATATGAATATTGCCAAATTTTTTGATTTATACAATTTAAAGCATTCAGATGAGCAATTCTTTTATAAAGATCTGTCATATTTTGAGCTAAATCTTTTGATTGTCTTATTAAATTATAAGGATTTAAATTCAGTTTATTAAAATGCAAAATTTTTTTAGATATGTTGTCTCTTTTGGATGAAATTTTAAGTATTTCATTTTTAATTGAATGTGGATCATTTGGATTATAACCATCCATTGCCATAACTGGATGGATATTGATTAACAGGAATAATCCTAAATAACCAACTAAAAATAATAATAAAAAATATAATTTATTTTGGTATATAACCATGAATTTAAACCTCTTTTTTTATTTTTAATCCTCAATTGAAAGAATGTCATAGATAAAATTCAGGTATTTTCATATATTATTTATTGTTCATCAAATTAATTTCATAACCTTTCTGATAATAATAAGATATTAACGAATTTGGAAATTTTAATATATAACTATTATATAACTTTAGTAAGGAAATATTTAATCAAAATCATAAGAAAATTAATTTTTTTCTATTATTAATTAATAATAGGGTAATAAAATTTTAGCATTTTTTTTACTTTTTTTATTGTTCCGCGTAATGTTGTTGAACAAGAGCATAACTCAATTTTGTTATTTTTATTATGATTTTAAAACATTTATTTCATCATTTTGATTTTATAATTATTCTTCTAATCTATTTTTCTTTTAAAAAATTTTACAATATTGAAAACTTATTTTTATTTTATAGATTAATTATTTAATGAACCCTTAATATTCATTGATTAGTATATTATATTATTTTTTTATTTCTTGAAATTGCTCTACTGATTTGTAATATTCCTCTCTTAAATTATATTTTTCTGATAGTTAATTAATCAATTATCTTGCTAAATATGCTTTGACAATAATATGCTAACATTGTTTTTTAATAACCCTATTATCCACACTTTCCTTAACGTGTCATAACCAACAAAAGGATCTAAATAACATTCAAATCCCTGCAAAATAGCATCACATAGATTACAAAAACTAAATTTTTCATCAAATTCAACTTATTAACATAAAAGTTAAAATAAAAAAAAATTCATAAAAAATTAAAACAAAATTATAAATAAAAAATAAATTATTTAACCAAAAAATAAGAGATATTTATAAAAATATCAATAAATCTTAAAAGGTACTATCCAACATTTTAAAGATAGAATTATTTATTACGCAACAAAAAATAAAACAATAACTTATTAATTTAACAACAGTTTTAATTTAAAATTAAAAAGTTAAATATGTTAAAATATTGCTATATTAAAAAACATTAAAAGATAAATATATATTAGATCAAAATTAAAAAAATAATCAAATGGTTTTTTATCATTTGAGTATTATTTCTTTTTTATTTATTGATTTTATCATTTTAACTAAAATGAAAATTATTAAAATATTTAAAGAAAAAATACCTATTTTTCCCAAGTTAAACCTAAAATTATCTAATAATATAAAAAAGGAGAGGTACCATGGATAAATATCTTGATGGCATGAATAGGAACAGTTATTATAAAAAGCAAAAACAAAAAGTAGAACAATTATTTAAAAAACAAGATTTATTAAAAAAAGAAGTCAAAGAAAAAAACTTACCAAATTATTTAAATAGCAAAATAATTGATAATAATTTTAATACTAAATTATATAATTTATCAAAAAAAATAATAAAAAATAATAATAAACTAATTAAAATAAATCAAAAAATATTATTAAACCATATCCAAATCCGATCAGAACAACTCTTTAATCTCCTTTACTATATTAAAAAACGTTATCTTTCCGAATATTTAAACACAGATAGTGATACTGATAATCATACTAATTTAAATAACTACAAACGCTACTCTTTCGATACAAAAGACAATAATAAATTATATTTATATGTTAAAATAAGAAAAAAGAATATGAAAACTTCCCAACATTTGTTAACTAAAGACAAAAACTATTATCTAGGCGAAGCTTTTGTTAATAACAACAACTTAAAATTAACCAATTTCCACCTTCAATTAAACCATGTTAGTAAAACTTTATCTATCTTTAAATACGGATAGATTAATTGCGTTTTATTCAGCGATTTATCCTTGCTGTTTTATTTACAATCAGCCCCCGTCCAAACCGGACAAGCAAGTTTCCAAGCATCCGGCTTTCCATAATTTACTCTCTTCGAGAACTAATTTCTCCTCGCGGTTGATTAGCTATTTATTCCTATTGTTCTTATTCTTTCTGATATCATGCATTTGCTGATTGGTTACCTTTCGGTGACAATCTTTACACAGTACCTTTGTTCTTTTATTCATGATACTTTGGCGGTGCGCATTGCGGACCGTACCAATGTGATGAATTTGTAATTGAGTTGTTTTGTCGCAGTGCTCACAACGTTCCGCTTTTAGACGGTCAGTTAGATGGGTACGACCTTGAATATAAATCTATTAATGGTAATATCCTTATAATTACGCATTTTTTAATTTTGTCCCAAGTGTAAACATTCCATGGTTCATATGTTAAGATAAGAAATTCCCAAGTTGAACCAATTTTACATTTCTTTCGAACTTTGGCAATTGACGTTTTCCGTTTCCTTGCTAGTGTTTTCAAACAGCTGTATTCAGCTAGATAACTTAAGTGAGTCAAAACACTTAGATTGTTAGCTAAACAAAGTATTGGATAATTCCTCTAACAATTGTCTTATAGGTCCGGATTATTTCTAATTCATCCCTATCTGCTAATGTTTCGTCGTGTTTCACCTTTCCTTTTTTAACCAATTATATTCATATCCATATTCTTCGGCTTTCGCTTGGGAATTTGGATTTGAACTTGCCCATTTAAGGAATTCTTGGTGGTTTTCCTTTCCCGAGTTTTATTGGTGGGTTGACTTTTATCATGTAAGATAGAAACCGAGTTCCTTTATTGGCTTTAACAATTTTGGACTTGTTCTTACTAACAGTAAGGTTAAGGTCCTGCTTTAGCCATTGCGTTACTTGGTCTTTGATTCTTTCTGCCTGGTTATACTCACCTTTAATGCCGATGATAAAATCGTCAGCATAGCGGATATATTCAACTCTTGGTTTTGGATTTAGGTTGATGTGTCTATCAATCTCCAGTTTATGGTGTTGGCGTGTTTTCCATGCCTTCCCATATTCTGGGTTACTCTTCTTAATTGGTTTTCCTTCTCTAATTAGCTCGTCCATTTTAAGATCGATGTAATGTAGGTATACATTGGCTAATAAGGGGGAAATGATACCTCCCTGGGAGAACCCGATAAGGATTCATATTTGATGCCATCCTTCATGAACCCAGCTTTTAGCCATCTATTAATGGTTGATAGCGTTTTATGCTTTTGATGAACTGATTTAGGGTTCTTATCAGAATCTCATGATTGATGTTATCGAAGTAACCTTTAAGTCAATTTTGACAAGGTAGTCAATTCCTTTAAATCTTTGTTTGACACGTTTGATAGCGTCATGACAGGATTTTGGTTCTAAATCCAAAGCTCCATTCCGAGAAAATATTTTCGAAATAAGGAGTTAAGAGTTGTTCCAGACATTTTGAATCAGTCTATCTTGGATGGGTATGCCCAAGGGTCTGGTTTTCTTATTATCTTTAGGAATGAAGGTTCTTTTAACTGGTTTCGGGTGGTAACCATTATTGACGTATTCCCGATGGTATCTTTCTAGTTTCTTAAGATTGATTCCATCGATGGTTTCATTGTCGATTCCGGTGTACTTGTTAGCCGCAATTTTATTAAATGCTGTTAACGTGTTATAAAAGTTATTCATCCCTTGCTGCAGCTCTCTTTTAGAGAGTAACCGTTTGATGAACAATTTTGAATTCTATTCAATGTTCAAGTTTAGTTTTTATGAAACTGTTGTTGACATAATATCAACTCCTTCCCGATACCATTGAATAACTAGTAAATTACTTTCTTCTTTCGCCCTATGAGAGCTATTAACTCTCTCTTGATAAGCCGATTAACTAAATTATTCCAAATTTAGGTTTACCCTTATGACTACTAAAAGATTCTTTATCCTTGACCATCCAGGCTTTTATTTCCGGATTAGTAAATTTAATTACTTAGTTTTAGGATTCTCCAAGTTACGCTAAATTTCTACCTTAATTCTTTAGGGAAGTATCCTCGTTCAGAGGCTGATTCCAGGTTTCCTTTATCTGATAAACTATCCAATACTTATCTATAATATTGATAGACTCTGGACTGTCCGTTTTAGCAACTTCGGAACAGGTTTTAGGATTACATCAATTTTCCTTCTTAGACCATTTCAGGTTTTCCCATAGAATTATTTGGTGGCGAGATCTTCTTGACTAATTTACTTTCGTCGCAATCCGCTTTTATGGTCTGCTTTAATTTGATATTCTTTCGTTTATCAAACCGACCATACCCATTCAGAGTTTATCGGCTCTGGCTACTGGTTGAATAGCACGAAATTTAGGCCTCTTTAAAGACAAACATAATAATGATAACAGAAAAAAAACTGAAAATAATAAAAAAACCAGTTCTGACTGGTAACAAAAATTATATAAACTTCCGATATATTAAAATTTAAAAAATAAAAGGAGATTTAATAAATGTTTACATTACGAAATCACTTTAAAATAATTATTATTTATTTACTAATCTTTTTAGGAATATTATTTATTTTTTATAATAATAAATTAATAGCTATGGGTAACAAATATAGTAATAATAATGAAATTTCCAATGATGAAGAATATGCTTGGCATTTACAAGCGGAATTAGCAATACAAAACGAATTAACACATTTTAAATTTGATAGCGACAAAAAAGCAGAACTTTTAAATGAAAAAAATGCTATTACCACGAAAATCAATAAATATAATAAAAGAAAAAACAATAATAAAGTATTAACTACTCGTCATGATCAACCTGAAAGTTCTCAACAAAATATCATTTCGACAATAGAAAATAATGAAAATAATTCATCAGATGATAATATTCAATATATGAACTTAAGAAAAAATTATTCTCATACACCTTCCATTGATAAACCAGAAAGTTCCAAAAAAAACAATTATAAATAATTATAGGAGATTTAATTAATGTTAAAATTATCAAATCAATTTAAAATAATAAGTATTTGTTTATTTATTTTTTTAGGATTATTATTTATAAATAATAACGAAAATAATAAAAAATTATATGCTTTACCTGGAATAGATTTAAATATAAGACAACAACAACTTGAAGAGGAAAGAGACCGTTTGCTTATATCATTAAATAATATTTTTAATAATATGGATTTAAATTCTTCAACACGTTTAAGAATGATGAGAGAAGTTACCGAAAGTATGAATTGTACATTGGATGATCTCCAAAGGATAAATCAACAAATTTTTATGCGTGATCAATATCATCTACAAAACCAAAATAACCGAAATCAACGAAATCAACGAAATAATACTAGAAGAAATTAAAACAATTCGAATTTAATAATCATAAACTTAAAGATCCCTCTTTCTCAGGGGGGGATCTTTTTTTATTTAATAACTAAATGAAGCTAAAATCTATGTTAATTAAAAAATCTTTAATCTTTATTTAGGAAAATATATTTTGTTCATTATTCAAAAAAATTTTTCAGAAAAAGTAATTAATCATAAAGATCAATAGGTTAAATAACACAATCAAATTATGATATTAACATCTTTAAAAATATATTAATACTTCAAAAATTACGTCCCATTACAAGTTAAATCTTTTTTCAATTAATAGCAAAATATTTGGAACAACTTTTACTTCTGAATAATACACTGAAAAAAGTAACAAAACTAAATCCTACATAACACAGATTCTTTAAAAAACAATTAACCTAAATTTTCCTGATACCAATATTAATTAAATTTTACAACCAAATATGTTCCGATATATAAAAATTTATAATTAACGTTTTTTAAATTATTAAACTAAATAAAATTTTTTTATTTTAAATAATTAAAAAGATAAACATTTATATTAATAATAAATTTAATCAAATAAAAAATTATTCGAAATATCTAAGTTTTTTCAATTATTTTAATAAAAATATATTAAAAAATCTCAAATAAAAAATAATATTTAAATATATTATTTAGGAGTTGGAAAAATTTTTTTAAAGTATAACATAAATATTTAATAAAATATAAAACTAATTAATCACAAAAAAATTTCATTTTTAAAATTAAAATTAAAAATCATTGATTTAAAATAATTTAACATTAACAAAATTGAAAAATTTAAAACAGTTAAAACTAATAAATATTAAAATCAAATAAAGCGACACTTAGAGTAGTCGTCAGCCTAATTTTAAAATTAAAATATCTTAAAAAACATAAAGAAGACAAAAGATAATAACCTTTATATGACAAAAAGTTTTAAAGATATTTTAATAAGATATTATACGTCGTTTTGTTGAAAAATTGCTTGTCCGGTTCTGCAGAGAAACTAACTTGACAGTAATATATAATGAAATAAATTACATTATTAAACTTCACTATTCTATTATTATTATATTATTTTTTGATGTATTTAATAAAAATATTATTATATAATTGTTGATGGTTATACAAAGATATTCATAATTAAACTATTGAAAAAAAATAGTTTTAATTAAATTAAATTTCCCAAGGTAATATAAACAGTATAAAAATTTGAATTCATTGTTCATTGAATAAAAAATAATCAAATAATAAAGCAATCAAATAATATATTTTGAATTATATTTTGGATATCTATAACAAAAAGTTATTTGTTAAACTAAAATTATATATAAAAAAACACCTTAATCGACAAAAAATTTATATATTTATCAACAAATATTATCATTAATAAAATAATAATCAAAAAATTTATCGCTTTATTTTTAAATTATGAAAAAATTTTATTTAATTAATAATTCAAATATTATTGAATATAAATTTTATTATGAATTACTTTGGATAAATAAATTTAAAATTACATATAACGTTTTATAAATAATTACAAAAAGCAACTAAGAATTAACTTCTTTAATAATATATGTTTTAAATAGTTTACTATTCATTAAAACCTAAGTTTAAAAGTTAATTAATACATAATTATAATTAATATTTTATCATTCGTGATGTCAAAATTAAAGTTACATATATGGTACGCAAGTTATTTGCTAGAAAATATTCGATAATTAATAAATTTAAAAGGAAGTTTGAATATGTTTTTGGTTAATAATTTATGGAATCAATTGAAATTTTTTGGAATTTTTTTAGCTGGATTTGGTGCCGGAGGTATTACTTTTTCTCTGGTATATTTATTTTTTATTGTTAAAAATTTTAATAAAAATTTTAAAATTTCTTTTAATGAAACAGAAGATTTATCAGAAAACGAAAAAGTTAATAAATTAATTAAAAAACATCAATTAACATTTTTAAATAAAACTCAAGAAAATCCCCAAAAATATATAGAAATATTGTTTCAAGAAATACAAAAATTAACTTTAGAAATAGCAACTATTTTTTATCCGAGGTCGACTTCTCCTTGTTTAGAGTTAAATCTCGGAGAAACTTTATTATTAATAGAATATTTGCATAAAAGAATTGATATTTTATTTCAAAATAAAATTTTATGCATTTTTAAACGTATGACTTTGCGACAAATTATGGTTTTAAAATATAAATTAATAAATAAAAAATATTTACAAAAAATTCAAAAAACTAATAAATTAATGAATTTTTTAAGTACTTCAGTTAATATAATTAATCCTTTTTATTGGGCTAAAAAATTGTTTTTACAACGTCTTTATCATATTTTATTAGATAAAATTGGTTTAGCTATTATTTTAATATCTGGCGAAGAAGTATATAAGGTTTATAGTAAAAAAATTTTTGTTCCTGATCAAGATTTGAAATTATATCTACAAAATTTAAAACAAGAATTAGATAAAAATAATAAATAATAAAATTTAATAATTATAATAATTATTATTTTATTAAAAAATAAGAAGAGTAAGATAATGCGTGAATTTTGTATTCAATGGTTTCCTGGTCATATGAAAAAAACCTTTAAAGAAATAGATCAATCTTTAAAAATGATTGATTTAATGTTAGTAATTTTAGATGCAAGAATACCTTATTCAAGTGTCAATTGGGAATTGTTAAAAACATTTAATAATAAGCCATTTTTATTGTTGTTAAATAAAATATCTTTAGCGGATATGTCTAAAATAAATATTTTTAAAAATTTTTTTAAAAAAAATAAAATACCGGTATTATGGATTGATGCTAAATCAAAAATTAATATTCACCAAATTAAACCCTATATATATAAAATTTTAAAAATAAAAAAACCCCTTTGGGAACATAAAATTTTAAAATTAATGATTACCGGTATCCCTAATGTGGGAAAATCAACATTAATTAATTGTTTAGCTAATAAAAAGGTTGTTAAAACTGCGAATATACCAGGTATCACAAAACAAATGCAATGGATTAAAATAGATCAAAGAATTAAATTATTAGATACTCCTGGAATTTTATATCATAAATTTAGTGATCCTTATATTGGATATAATTTAGCTATTTGCGGCTGCATTAAATCTACTTTATATCCGAAATTACCTATTGTAGAATATTTATTAACTTATCTTAAACAACATTATTATCAAAATTTAAAAAAATGTTTCAAATTGGATGAACAAGAATTAGAATTACCTAATTTATGGTATAAAATAGCAAAAAAAAATATTTATTTAACAAAAAATAATATTATTGATGAAAATAAAGTTTTAGATATGATTTTGTATAAAGTCTCTAATGGTTTTATAGGTCCTGTTAATTTTGATTTAAATTTCTTTAATGTGATATAATTGCTTTAAAAGTTATGCAAGTAAATAATTTATAATAGAAAACTTCATTTTATAGATTTAATAATTTCTTTAAGGAGCATTTTTAACTATGAAGTCACAAGTAATTATTGTAGAATCACCTTCTAAAGCTAAAACTATCAGTAGTTTTTTTGATCATAAAATTTTAGTTTTATCTTCAAAAGGACATATACGTAATTTATCTTTAAAAGGTAATGATAATTTAGGTATTGATATTGATAATAATTTTAAACCTGATTATTGCATTATTAAAGGTAAAGAAAAGTTAGTTCAAGATTTAATTTCCAAAACTAAAGATAAATATGTATTTATAGCTACTGATTTTGATAGAGAAGGCGAAGCTATTGCATGGCATTTAGCTCAAGTTTTAAAATTAAAACCGTTAGATAAAAATAGAATTTTTTTTAGTGAAATCAATAAAAATGTTGTTATTAAAGCTTTTAATAATCCTGTAACGATTAATAAACGTTTAGTAGAATCACAAGAAACTCGACTTATTTTAGATAAAATAATTGGGTTTAAATTATCTTCTTTAGTTAGACGTATTCGTTCTAAATCGGCAGGGCGTGTTCAATCAGTGGCTTTAAAACTTGTTGCTGAACGCGAAAAAGAACATAATGATTTCATTCCCGAAGAATATTATTTAATTAAAGCTATTTTTGAAAATTTTACAGCTAATTTAATTATTAATCCCAAAAATCCTAAAATTAAACTTGAAGAAGCTAATCAAATTTTAAATCAGTTAAAAAATAAAAAATTTTATTTAAAAGATATAATAAAAACTAAAAATTTAAATAAACCTCCGAAGCCATTTATTACTGCTACTTTACAACAAGAATCTTTTAAATATTTAGGTATGAATGCTCGTAAAACTATGATCATTGCGCAAAAACTTTATGAAGGAGTTAAAATAGATCAGGAAATAATTGGATTAATTACTTATATGAGAACCGACTCTTATCGTATGTCCGAGGAATTTGTTGAAAATGCTCAAAGTTTTATTAGTGAAAAATTTGGTTCTTCTTACGTAAATGATATAAAATTAAAAAATTTATCTAAAAATCGTATAGAAGCTCATGAAGCTATTCGCATTACTGATATAAAAAAAACTCCTCAACAAATTAAGTCTTATTTAAATAAAGATGAATTATCTTTATATAATTTAATTTATCAAAAAACTATATCTAGTTTAATGAGTGCAGCAGTTATTAATAAAACACAGTTTATTTTTGAAATAGAAAAATATTTATTTCAAGTTGAAGGTTATCAAATGATATTCGATGGTTATTTAAAAACTAGTTTTTATTCTAATTTTAAAGAAATATTATTACCTGATTGGCAAAAGCATCAATATTATTTACCTCAAAAAGTTATAGCTAAATCCCAAATGACTTTACCTCCGCCTCGTTATAACGAAGCTTCTTTAATTAAACATTTAGAAAATTTAAAAATAGGCAGACCTTCAACTTATTCTCACATTATTGAAACTTTAAAAAATAGATATTATGTAAATATTAAAGATAAGAAAATGATTTGTACTCAACGAGGATTAATGACGAATGAACTTTT
Source organism: Candidatus Phytoplasma australasiaticum subsp. taiwanense (assembly GCA_001307505.2). GTDB lineage: Bacteria > Bacillota_I > Bacilli_A > Acholeplasmatales > Acholeplasmataceae > Phytoplasma > Phytoplasma australasiaticum. The sequence goes on along the minus strand of CP040925.1, from coordinate 255,131 downwards.
AATAAAATTTTTTAATTCTTTTATTAATATCGAATATACAGCTTATATGGAAGAACAATTAGATAATATAGCTAATGGCAAAGTAGATAAAATAACTATTTTAAATAAATTTTATGATGATTTTATTAAATTATTTATAAATGCTAATAATAATATTAAAGTTATGAAAAATATTACAACACAAAAAAAATGTACTATTTGTGGAGATTTTATGGTAGAACGTTACAGTAAATATGGTGTCTTTTTAGGATGCAATGCTTATCCTAAGTGTAAAAATTCCGATATTGATCAAAAAAAATCTATAATTTTAACAAATCAAAATTGCTCCTCTTGTGGATCTTTAATGGCAGAAAGGAATGGGAAATATGGTAAATTTTTAGGTTGTAGCACTTATCCGAAGTGTAAACAAATTATCTCTTTTAATAAAAATAATAAATCAGAAAATAAAAAAAAAGAGAAAGAAAAATTATCTCAAAAATAAATTTATTATACAATTTAAATTGATATATTTATAGAGTTAATAATTTTATCTATTGCCGTGGTATATAATTAAGAGGAAATAAATAAATTATGTTTAATTTTTTTAAAAAATTATTTAAAGAAAAAACTCAAAATAAAAAAAATTTTTTTGCAAATTTAAAAAATTTATCTGAAGAACAAATACCAGAATGGGCCCAAAGAATTAAATCACAAAATAAATTAACTGATAATTTATTAGATGAATTAAAGATTTTATTACTGAAATCAGATTTAGGTCTAGAATCCACTCAAAATTTAATTAATCAAATTCGCAAAAATATTTCATCAGATATTTTAGCTCAACCAAAATATTTTTTAAATTTTCTAAAAGAACAAATATTGCTATTCTATCAACAAAATAATAAAAGCAATAATAACGACAATATTTCAACACAAAAACCACAAATTTATCTTTTTGTGGGAGTTAATGGTTCTGGCAAAACTACCACTATTGGAAAATTAGCTACTCAATTAGTTAAACAAAATAAAAAAGTTTTATTGATAGCAGCAGATACTTTTCGTACCGGAGCGATAGATCAATTAGAAAGTTGGAGTATAACTTCAAAAAGTAATTTTTTTTCAAAAAATAATAGTCAACCAGCAAGTGTCATTTTTGAAGGTTTGAAATATAGTAAAAATCAAGATTTTGATGTGATTTTATGCGATACTTCCGGAAGATTACAAAATAAAGATAATCTAATGCAAGAATTAGCTAAAATAGACAGAGTTATTAAAAAGTATAATACTCAAGCTCCTCACGAAACCTTTTTAATTTTAGACGCTATGACAGGCCAAGAAGCTTTAAAACAAGTGGAATCTTTTAGTCAAAAAATTCCGGTTACTGGTATTATTCTTACAAAATTTGATCATTTTTCTAAAGGAGGGTTAATTTTAGCAATTAAGCATTTATATCAATTAGAAACTAAATATATAGGTATTGGCGAATTACCAAATGATTTATTGAAATTTGATATTCAAAATTATGTTAATTGTTTATTTGATAATTAATAAAATTAAATATTATATATAATTAACATTTATTATAAATAATATTTCTATTAATATAATATCAATAAATAAAAAAAGGAGTTATTAATGAATTTTTTAAGTAATAGTGTTCAAAAAATAATTGATAAAATCGGTAATAAAAAATATATTAAACAAGAAGATATTGATAATATCATGCAAGAGATTAATCCTGCTTTATTAAAAGCAGATGTTGATTATGAAGTAGTAATTAAATTTAATGAATTAATTAAACAACAAACTTTAAATATGGAAATTTTAAAAGGTTTAACTCCTCAACAACAAGTTATTAAAATAATTCAAAATACTTTAACTAATATTTTAGGTAGTCAACCTTTACCTTTAAATTTAAAAGATAATAAGTTAAATATTTTTATGTTAATAGGTATGAAGGGTAGCGGAAAAACAACTGTTGCAGGTAAATTAGCTTATTTTATATATAAAAAAAAGATTGATAAAATTTTGTTAATTGCAGCAGATTATCATAGACCTGGTGGAATTCAACAATTACAACAAATAGGAAAAAATATTAATATAGAAGTTTACACTAACAATGATACAAATGATGCATCAGAAGTTATTTTGCAAGGTATTAATTATGCAAAAAAAAATAATTTTCAAACTGTTATTATAGATACTACCGGATTCTCTCCTGAAGATGAAATTAGTGTTAACAATTTAGCCTTAATTAAAAAAAATATTAAACCCGATGAAACTTTTATTGTTGTTGACGCTTTAGGAGGTCAACGAATATCAGGAAAAATTAAACAAATTAATGAAAAATTATCATTTACTGGGGTAATTATGACTAAAATGGATGCTAAAACTTCAGGAGGTTTAATTTTATCTATTAGATATATCACAAAATTAGCTATTCGTTTTATTTCAAGCTCAGAGCAACATAATGATGATAATTTTGAATTTTTTTATCCTGAAAGAATAGCTTCTCGAATTTTAGGTATGGGCGATTTATCTACTTTAATAGAAAATATAGAAAATAAAATAGATCCAAAACAAAATGCCGAATTAATAGATAAATTATTTCAAGACAATTATAATTATTATGATTTACAAAAACATTTAAATTTAATTAAAAAGATGGGATCTTTTCAAAAAATTTTAAATTTTATTCCTGGAATAGGTAATAAAATAACTAATTTAAATATTTTAGATAATAATATAATAGTTAAATTTGAAGCTATTATCCAAAGCATGACACATGAAGAAAGATTAAATCCAACATTACTGGCTAATAATAATCGTCGTCGTCATCGTATTAGCAAAGGTTCTGGTACAACTAATCAAGAAATTAATTTATTGATTGATTTTATCGAAAAACAAAAAAATTTAACAAAAAAACTAGATAATAAAAATTTGAATAAAGATTCTTCAATCACAGATTATCAAGATCTTATAAATAAATTTTTAGATTCACAATAAATAGTTTTAATAGGGGAGTTAATAAAATTTTATGAAACATTTAATATTAGTAGATGGGCATGCACTTATTTTTCGTGCTTACTATGCTACAGCTTATAAACAAAAAGGGCGCAAAAGATGCGCATAATTCCGCTATTTAACGCATAGCCTGGAGTGATAATCTCCAGAGGTCACGTAAACACTGTAAGGTGGGCTTGATTAATTGTCTCGAAAGAGTAATTAATAACAGCAAAAGCACGCAAGCGCGATGAGACGAAATATCTAGTCAATAAGTCAGCGCCAGACCAGAAGTTAAGGAGAAGGTGAAAATCCCTAAGCGGTTAGGTAGCGTGGTAATCTGTAAACATTCTGGTAAGGTATTGACACCAGGATTAGGAAAGATATATGATATTTTTTTTGGTATTATATATATTATCAATATGGTTAAAAACTAACCCTTTTCTACACTAATTTCATTAAAATATTGTTATTAATATTTTTATGAATGCTCCAATTGGCAACAATTGTAAACTGCACCTAACACTTCTCGTAGAATTATGTCGTAACTTTGATCTCCCTAAAAGCACCACCAAAGGGTTAAAACTAACAGCTGTTAGGCTCAAGGGAAAAGCGAAACTTACAGTAGTCGTCAGTTTAATTCTAGAATTGGAATATTTTAGAAGAACCTGACCACGGCGAAGGGTAATAACCTTTACATGGCGAAAGAGTTTCAATATCTGTAATCAGATATTAGGCGCCGGATGCTTGGAAACTTGCTTGTCCGGTTCTGTGGGGGGCTAATTGCGAATATGAAAGTTAAATTATCAATTCACTTTCTAAACCGAGTTAATCTATCCCGATAATATTGAAAATGAAAATAATTTAAATAAATTCGATGCTTTAATGATTTTTATAAATATGTTTGAAAAAATTTTAGAAAAAAGTCAAAATCATATTTTAGTTGCTTTCGATACAAAAGGTAAAACTAAAAAGAAAGAACTTTATTTAGATTATAAAAAAGGTCGCCCTCTTATACCTCAATTGTTGTTAGATCAAATTGTATTAGTGCAAGAGTATTTAAAACTTTCTGGAATTAAATATCATTATCAAACAGGGGGCGCCAAAGAAGCCTAAATTTCGTACTATTTAACCAATAGTCAGGGCTGATAAACCCTGAAAGGATATGGTCGGTCAGGCTAACGAAAGAATGCCAGATTACAGCAGACCATAAAAGCGGGTTGCGACGAAAGCAAATTAGTCAAGATGATTCCGCCACCGAAATAATTCCATGGAGAAGCCTGAGATGGCCTAAGAAGGAAAATGGATGTAATGATAAGACCTGTTACGGAAGTTGCTTAAACGGACAGTCCAGAAGCTATTGATATAAACCTGTTGTATTAGATAGTTTATCAGATAAAGAAAACCTGGAATCAGCCTCTTAACGAGGATACTTCCCCTACAGAATTAAGGTCGAAATTTAGAGTAACTTGGAGAATCCTAAAACTAAGTAATTAAATTTACTAATCCGGAAATAAAAGTCTGGATGGTCAAGGATAAAGAATCTTTTTAGTAGTCGTAAGAGTAAACCTAGATGTGGAATAATCTAGTTAATCGTCTTACCAAGAAGAGAGGTAACAACTCTTATAGGGCGAAAGAAGAAAGTAATTTATTGTTTATTCATTGAGACCGCGGAAGGGATAGGTAAAACCTATATGAATGATTTTAAGTTATTAAAATCGAGACTTCTACGAACGATGAATGAAATTCACGACCAATCTTAAAAAAACACCCATTAAAACAAGAATTTAAATAGGGAATGAACAACTTAGCTAATACCTACCTCGCGTTTCTATTAGATTGCCGCCAATAAAGGGGTAGGAACATCTGGAATCGACGGGAGAATAATAGATGATATGGACTTAAATAAACTAAAGAAATATCACCAAAAATATGTTCATAACCAATATAACCCGAAAACGGTTAAAAGAGTTTATATTCCGAAGGGAAAAGATAAAACTAGACGGCTCTTGGTATCTCAACCATGCAAGCTAGAATCAGAAAAAATAAAAGGTCAAGAATAAGCATTTAACCAGTGGTGACATGAAGTTAAACTCGGAACAGGGATAAATTATGGAAAGCGGTGTGCTTGGAAACTTGCTCGCGCCGTTTGGACGGGGGCTATTGGTAATATTTGATAGAAAAAACAAATCCTATCAAAAAAACGCCGATAATCTATCCGTATTTATGAAGCTGACGATATCATTGGTACTATTGCGCAACAAGCTAGTTCTCATCAAATCGCTACAGATATTTACTCTAGTGATCAAGATTTTTTGCAGTTGATTAACGATTATATTACAATTCGTTTAATAAAAAAAGGTGTAACTACAATTAGTAATTTTGATATAGAATTATTAAATAGAAAATATCAGTTAAAACCTGAACAAATAGTTGATTTCAAAAGTATGGTCGGAGATAATTCTGATAATATTGTAGGAATTCCAGGAATAGGCCCTAAAACTGCTCTTAAATTATTGCATCAATTTAATAATTTAGATAATTTATTGATCAATTTAAAAGAAATTCCTGATAATTTGAGAACCAAAATAGAATCATTTAAAGATAGAATCCATTTCAATCGTTTATTAATAACTATTGATAAAACTGTTCCATTATCGTTTGATTACACACAAACTTACAAAGAAAAAATTAATCTAAATTTATTATTAAATTTTTGTAAAAAATATAATTTAAATCGTTTATATAACAAAAAAATAAAAAACAAATTATAATTTTTAATTATTATAATTTGTTTTTTTGTTGAATTATATATTTATTGAATTATTTAATATATTTAATTACTATACAATTAAAAATCTTTATATTGATATTTAAATTTACTAATTTTATTTCCAAAATAACAAATTTTTAATTTTTTTTGTTTTTTATCGTTATATTTATATTCGTAATACATGTTATTTGGATATTTAATATGTTTTTCTGGTTTGAAAAAACGAAATATACTTTTGTTAGGTTTTATAAGTTCTTGATATATTTTATAAATTTTTTGATTTTGTGTATTGTATTTATAAATAAAAACATTTTTATAACAATCGCCATTATAATTGAAATAAAATTTAATTTTTTTTCTTAAGATATTTTGATTATCATACTCATAAATAATTTTAACTTTATCATCTTTATCTGTAATTTTAAATAATTGATTATTATCGTTATAGAAATATTTATTATCTATTTCTTGTTGATCATGTGATTCAGGAACGAAAGGTTCATTATAATGTTTTATAATACGGATAGATTAATTGCGTTTTATTCAGCGATTTATCTTTGCTGTTTTATTTACAATCAGCCCCCGTCCAAACCGGACAAGCAAGTTTCCCAGCATCCGGCTTTCCATAATTTACTCTCTTGCGAGAACTAATTTCTCCTCGCGGTTAATTAGCTATTTATTCTTATTGTTCTTGTTTTCTAATATCATGTATTTGTTGATTGGTTATCTTGCGGTGACAATCTTTACACAATACCTTTGTTCTTTTATTCATGATACTTCGGTGATGCGCATTGCGGACCGTACCAATTTGATGAATTTGTAGTTGGGTTGTTTTATCGCAGTGCTCACAACGTTCCGCTTTTAGACGGTCAATTAGATGAGTACAACCTTGGAATATAAATCTATTAATGGTAATTTCCGGGGTTTCCCTTATAATTACGCATTTTTTTAATTTTGTCCCAAGTGTAAACATTCCATGGTTAGTATTGGGTTTCCCTTTTGTTAATATAAGCAATCCCCCAAGTTGAACCAATTTTACATTTCTTTCGAACTTTAGCAATTGACGTTTTCCGTTTCCTTGCTAGTGTTTTCAAACAGCTGTATTCAGCTAGATAACTTAAGTGAGTCAAAACACCTAAATTGTTAGCCAAACAAAAGTATTGGATAATTCCTCTAACAATTGTCTTATAGGTCCGGATTATTTCTAACTCGTCTCTATCTGCTAATGTTTCGTCGTGTCTCACCTTTCCCTTTTTAAACCAATTGTATTCATATCCATATTCTTCCGCTTTCGCTTGGGGAATTCGGACAAGAACTTTGCCATTTAAGGAATTCTTGGTGGCCTTCTCTTGACGAGTTTTATTGGTGGGGTTGACCTTGATCATGTAGGATAGAAGCCTCGTTCCTTTACTGGCTTTCACAATTTTTGACTTATCCTTACTAATCGTAAGGTTTAGGTCTTGCTCTAACCACTGTGTTACTTGATTTTTGATGTTATACGCCTCATTATATTCTCCCTTAACGCCAATGATAAAGTCATCAGCATAGCGGATATATTCAACTCTTGGTTTTGGATTTAGGTTGATAGAACTATCAAACCCCAATTTATGGCGCTGGTTTCTAAGCCATGCTTTCCAATATTCTGGGTTACTCTTCCTAATTGGTTTTCCTGCTTTAATCATTTCTTCCATTTTCAGGTCAATGTAATGTAAATATACATTTGCCAACAAAGGGGAAATAATCCCTCCTTAGGGAGAACCGGATAAAGATTCGTATTTGATGTCCTCTTTCATGAAACCGGCTTTTAACCATTTGTTAATGGTTGCGAGCGTTTTATGCTTTTTGATGAACTGATTTAGGGTTCTCATCAGAATCTCATGATTGATGTTATCGAAGTAACCTTTTAAGTCAATTTTGACAAGGTAGTCAATTCCTTTAAATCTTTGTTTGACACGTTTGATAGCGTCATGACAGGATTTTTTGGTTCTAAATCCAAAGCTCCATTCCGAGAAAATATTTTCGAAATAAGGAGTTAAGAGTTGTTCCAGACATTTTTGTATCAATCTATCTTTGATGGTCGGTATGCCCAAGGGTCTGGTTTTTATATTATCCTTAGGAATGAAGATTCTTTTGACTGGTTTTGGGTGGTAACCATTGTTGACGTATTCCAGATGATATCTTTTTAATCTTTCCAGATTAATTCCATCGATGGTTCTATTGTCGATTCCGGGTGTACCCGCTCCCTTATTAGTCGCAATTTTATTAAATGCTACTAACGTGTTGTAAAAGTTATTCATCCCTTGCTGCAGCTCTCTTTTTAGAGAGTAACCGTTTGATGAACAATATTGAATCTTATTCAATGTTCGCGAAAGTTTAGTTTCTGGTGAAACCGTTGTTGACATAGTATATCAACTCCTTTCCCGATACCATTGAATAACTAGTAAATTACTTTCTTCTTTCGCCCTATAAGAGTGATTAACTCTCTTCTTGGTAAGTCGATTAACTAAATTATTCCAAATTTAGGTTTACCCTTACGACTACTGAGAAGATTCTTTATCCTTGACCATCCAGGCTTTTATTTCCGGATTAGTAAACTTAATTACTCAGTTTTAGGATACTCCAAGTTACGCTAAATTTCAACCTTAATTCCTTAGGGGAAGTATCCTCGTTAAGAGGCTGATTCCAGGTTTCCTCTATCTGATAAACTGTCCAATACATATCGTAAATATTGACAGCTTCTGGACTGTCCGTTTAAGCAACTTCCGGAACAGGTTATTAGATTACCTCATTTTCCTTCTTAGGCCATCTCAGGCTTCTCCATCGAATTATTCGGTGGCGGGGTCGTCTTGACTAATTTGCTTTCGTCACAACCCGCTTTTATGGTCTGCTATAATTTAATATTCTTTCGTTTACTAAACCGACCATCTCCTTTCAGGGTTTATCGGCCCTGGCTATTGGTTAAATAGCACGAAATTTAGGCCTCTTTGGCGCCCCGATATTCTAATTGATTTTTTTTATTATAATGATAAGTATAAAATATATTGTCGTTAAAGTATTTTTTTTTGATTAATTGTCCTTCTTTATTGTAATAGTAAAATGCACATTTTGTGAAATCTTTATCTCTCTCATTATATACATATTTAATAACTATTGAAAATGCAATGCTTTTATTATCTTTTTTTTTACTATAATTATCATAAAAATTGTTTTCTTTTGATAAATATACGGATAGATTAATTGCGTTTTATTCAGCGATTTATCTTTGCTGTTTTATTTACAATCAGCCCCCGTCCAAACCGGACAAGCAAGTTTCCCAGCATCCGGCTTTCCATAATTTACTCTCTTGCGAGAACTAATTTCTCCTCGCGGTTGATTAGCTATTTATTCCTATTGTTCTTGTTTCTGATATCGTGTATTTGTTGATTGGTTACCTTTCGGTGACAATCTTTACACAGTACCTTTGTTCTTTTATTCATGATACTTCGGTGATGCGCATTGCGGACCGTACCAATTTGATGAATTTGTAGTTGGGTTGTTTTATCGCAGTGCTCACAACGTTCCGCTTTTAGACGGTCAATTAGATGAGTACAACCTTGGAATATAAATCTATTAATGGTAATTTCCGGGGTTTCCCTTATAATTACGCATTTTTTTAATTTTGTCCCAAGTGTAAACATTCCATGGTTAGTATTGGGTTTCCCTTTTGTTAATATAAGCAATCCCCCAAGTTGAACCAATTTTACATTTCTTTCGAACTTTAGCAATTGACGTTTTCCGTTTCCTTGCTAGTGTTTTCAAACAGCTGTATTCAGCTAGATAACTTAAGTGAGTCAAAACACCTAAATTGTTAGCCAAACAAAAGTATTGGATAATTCCTCTAACAATTGTCTTATAGGTCCGGATTATTTCTAACTCGTCTCTATCTGCTAATGTTTCGTCGTGTTTCACCTTTCCCTTTTTAAACCAATTATATTCATATCCATACTCTTTGGCTTTTGCTTGGGGAATTTGGATTTGAACTTGCCCATTTAAGGAATTCTTGGTAGTTTTCCTTTCCCGAGTTTTATTGGTGGGGTTGACCTTGATCATGTAGGATAGCAACCTCGTTCCTTTACTGGCTTTCACAATTTTGGACTTATCCTTACTAACAGTAAGGTTCAGGTACTGCTTTAGCCATTGCGTTACTTGGTCTTTGATTATTTCTGCCTGGTTATACTCACCTTTAATGCCGATGATAAAATCGTCAGCATAGCGGATGTATTCCACTCTTGGTTTTGGATTTAGGTTGATGTGTCTATCAATCTCCAGTTTATGGTGTTGGCGTGTTTTCCATGCCGTCCCATATTCTGGGTTACTCTTCCTAATTGGTTTTCCTGCTTTAATCAATTCTTCCATTTTCAGGTCAATGTAATGTAAATATACATTTGCCAACAAAGGGGAGATAATCCCTCCTTGGGGAGAACCGGATAAAGATTCATATTTGATGTCCTCCTTCATAAAGCTCGCTTTTAACCATTTGTTAATGGTTGAGAGCGTTTTATGCTTTTTGATGAACTGATTGAAGGTTCTCATCAGAATCTCATGATTGATGGTATCAAAGTAGCCTTTTAAGTCAATTTTGATAAGGTAATCAATTCCTTTAAATCTTTGTTTGACACGTTTGATAGCGTCATGACAGGATTTTTTAGTTCTAAATCCAAAACTCCATTCTGAGAAGATATTTTCAAAATAGGGAGTTAAAAGTTGTTCGAGGCATTTTTGTATCAATCTATCTTTGATGGTCGGTATGCCTAAAGGTCGGGTTTTTTATTATCTTTAGGAATGAAGATTTTTTTTACTGGTTTTGGATAGTAACCGTTACTGACGTATTCCCGATGGTATCTTTTTAATCTTTCCAGATTGATTCCATCGATGGTTTTATTGTCGATTCCGGGTGTACCAGCGCCCCTGTTAGCCGCAATTTTATTAAACGCTGTTAACGTGTTGTAAAAGTTATTCATTCCCTGCTGGAGTTCTCTTTTTAAAGAGTAGCTGTTTGATGAACAATATTGAATTTTATTCAATGTTCGCGAAAGTTTAGTTTCTGGTGAAACCGTTGTTGACATAATATATCAACCCCTTTCCCGATACCATTGAATAACTAGTAAATTACTTTCTTCTTTCGCCCTATAAGAGTGATTAACTCTCTTCTTGGTAAGACGATTAACTAAATTATTCCAAATTTAGGTTTACCCTTATGACTACTAAAAAGATGCTTTATCCTTGACCATCCAGACTTTTATTTCCGGATTAGTAAATTTAATTACTTAGTTTTAGGATTCTCCAAGTTACGCTAAATTTCGACCTTAATTCTGTAGGGGAAGTATCCTCCTTAGGGAGGCTGATTCCAGGTTCTTTATTTGATAAACTATCCCATACAAACCTATAATATTGATAGCTTCTGGACTGTCCGTTTAAGCAACTTCCGGAACAGGTTCAACGATTACCTCAATTTTCCTTCTTAGGCCATCTCAGGCTTCTCCATCGAATTATTCGGTGGCAGTGTCCTCTTGACTAATTTGCTTTCGTCGCAACCTGCTTTTATGGTCTGCTATAATTCAGTATTCTTTCGTTTACTAAACCGACCATCTCCTTTCAGGGTTTATCGGCCCTGGCTATTGGTTAAATAGCACGAAATTTAGGCCTCTTTGGCGCCCAGGTTTGCGTTGTAGAAGTTGAATCAAAACTATTTTCAGATATTCGATCATCATAATTATTATCAGATTTATTTATTATTTTAAAATTAGAATTATTCGGCTTAATTGTATTGTATGAGTTATAAACGATTATTGAAATAATCATTATTATAAATAAAAAACAAATATTTTTAATTTTTTTCATTAATTAGAATAATCAGGATAGAATAGTTGAGTTTAATAATACATTTATTTCATTATATATCCCAAACTAGCCCCCCACAGAACCGGACAAGCAAGTTTCCAAGCATCCGGCGCCTAATATCTGATTACAGATATTGAAACTCTTTCGCCATGTAAAGGTTATTACCCTTCGCCGTGGCCAGGTTCTTCTAAAATATTCCAATTCTAGAATTAAACTGACGACTACTCTAAGTTTCGCTTTTCCCTTGAGCCTAACAGCTGTTAGTTTTAACCCTTTGGCGGTGCTTTTAGGGAGATCAAAGTTACTCATAAATTCTACGTGCAGTTTTAGGTACAGTTTACGTTCTTTGTTTTGAAAAATTTATTTATTCTTTTCTAAGAACGAATTTTGCTCTCTAAGTGATCCATCAAAGGATTACTAGGAATAATCTTAATTTGCGAAAGATTTACTAAATTAAGCGTCTTAGAGCTCTTGGCTTATAACAACTTGCCATCGAGGTTTATTTATTAACAACATTTTTAACCGTTTAGGGAATTTCACCTTTTCCATTACTGCTAACCTTGCGAATGCTTCCAATTTAGTTGTTTTATTTTACATCGCTTTCATGCTTTTGCTGTTACTTATTACTCTTTCGAGATAATTTGCCAAGCCAATCTTTAGATTTTTATGCGGTCTCATATCAATCGGGATAGATTAACTCGGTTTAGAAAGTGCATTGATAATTTAACTTTCATATTCGCAATTAGCCCCCCACAGAACCGGACAAGCAAGTTTCCAAGCATCCGGCGCCTAATATCTGATTACAGATATTGAAACTCTTTCGCCATGTAAAGGTTATTACCCTTCGCCGTGGTCAGGTTCTTCTAAAATATTCCAATTCTAGAATTAAACTGACGACTACTGTAAGTTTCGCTTTTCCCTTGAGCCTAACAGCTGTTAGTTTTAACCCTTTGGTGGTGCTTTTAGGGAGATCAAAGTTACGACATAATTCTACGAGAAGTGTTAGGTGCATTGTTTCTAATATTTTAAAGATTAAAGGCATTCATGAAATCTATTTTTCATTATAAATATATAGCAAAAAAGGGATTAAATAATTTAATCTTACAGATAATTTTAATGAAACGAATAATATTTTCATTAATCTTTTTTTCATCACAGTGTCAATATCTTTCTGTGGATTTGTATTAATCACTATATGCCTTTTTAACCGCTTAGGGATTTTCACCTTCTCCTTAACTTCTGGTCTGGCGCTGACTTATTGACTAGATATTTCGTCTCATCGCGCTTGCGTGCTTTTGCTGTTATCAATTACTCTTTCGAGATAATTAATCAAGCCCACCTTACAGTGTTTACGTGACCTCTGGAGATTATCACTCCAGGCTATTCGTTAAATAGCGGAATTATGCGCATCTTTTGCGCCCTTATTCCGGATAAGATAGTACGTTAGTCTATTGAATTTATGGCCTCTTTACGCCCTCTTTCTAAATATATTTTTTTAAATATACTATATAATAAAAATTTTATAAAACTTATATAAATACAATTTAATAATAAAATTATGATCATATTGTACTGGATTATTAAAGCTATAATAGTACTTTTATCTTTTTAATTTATATTTTTTTATACCCTCTATCTAAATATATTTTTTTAAATATACTATACATAATAAAAAAATGTATAGCCATATATAAGTATACACAATTTTATAATTTTCAATTTTTTTTATAATTGTTAAAAAACAAAATATTTTATTATCTTAAATCTGATAATAAATTAATGTTATTAAACACACAACACTACAAAAGACTATTTTTTTATTTAAAAACAAAACAATAAATTAAAAATTTTTAAAATAAACAATATACAATAATAAAATCAATAATTTAATTAATAATTAATAATTTTTATTATTATTTGAGCAATGAATAATAAATTAATTATTTTTATTTAATAAATTTATAAATTAGACTGTTTTTTTTCGATTTTTTAAAAAAATTAGGATTTTTTTATTAATAAATTTTTAGTTTTCTTGTGATTCGAAATAAAAAACCTCTCTTCCGAAAAAGAGAGGTTTTTTATTTTTAATTTAATTGATTAAAAAAATAATTATTTTAACGTTTTTGCGAGGTGTTATTATGAGATAAATTAATTCGAGGAATAGGCAATTGATTCATTTGCTCTAATATTTGATTTATATTTTCTTGATTTTGATTTATCATAATTTGTTTATTTCTTAAAAGATTTATTTGTTCTTCTGAAGCGTAAAGTGGTGTATTGTTAATTATTTCTATCATTTCTTGCATTAATAATGAATAATTTTGCTCTAATATTTTTATTTGATTTAAAAAAATTAATTTGGTAGTTATTTGTTGTTGAATATTTAAGTGTTTTTGTTGAGTTAAAATAATTTGTTTATGTATCGTTTCAAGCTGTTCAAATAAAAGTTTTTTGTCATTTTCTGAAACTTGCTGTTTCAAAGCATTAATAACTTCTTGCGCTTTGATTCGTTGTTCTAATAATAAATTTTGATATTTCCTATATTCTCCTAAAGAATTATAAATATTGTTACTTGTTCCAGGATCATTATTATTCATCGCTTTAATTTGATTATTATTATTTATAAATAATAATCCTAAAAAAATAAATAAACAAATACTTATTATTTTAAATTGATTTGATAATTTTAACATTAATTAAATCTCCTATAATTATTTATAATTGTTTTTTTTGGAACTTTCTGGTTTATCAATGGAAGGTGTATGAGAATAATTTTTTCTTAAGTTCATATATTGAATATTATCATCTGATGAATTATTTTCATTATTTTCTATTGTCGAAATGATATTTTGTTGAGAACTTTCAGGTTGATCATGACGAGTAGTTAATACTTTATTATTGTTTTTTCTTTTATTATATTTATTGATTTTCGTGGTAATAGCATTTTTTTCATTTAAAAGTTCTGCTTTTTTGTCGCTATCAAATTTAAAATGTGTTAATTCGTTTTGTATTGCTAATTCCGCTTGTAAATGCCAAGCATATTCTTCATCATTGGAAATTTCATTATTATTACTATATTTGTTACCCATAGCTATTAATTTATTATTATAAAAAATAAATAATATTCCTAAAAAGATTAGTAAATAAATAATAATTATTTTAAAGTGATTTCGTAATGTAAAAATTTATTAAATCTCCTTTTATTTTTTAAATTTTAATTATATTATAATTAAAATTTTATGTTTTTGTTAAGAAGATAACACTTAACTTTAATTTTGTAAATATTTTTATATCATCTCGTTTTCTTTTGATTTATTTTTATTTATTGTAATACCATTATTGAAAGTCTTCAATTTTCAAAAATATTCATTAATTTTTATATATTAGATCGTATAATTATAAGAAATTGTTATCATATAACTATAAAAAGTAATTTATCTTTTCTATATTCAATAATTGATTATATTAATTTAAGTTTAATTATTAACATAATATAAAAAAAATTGAATAAATATATTTATTAAATTTTTACAATATATATTTATAAATAATTAAAAATTTGTAATTACTACATTTTTTTAAAATATTAAAAAAGTAATTATTTTTATCTTTTTTTAAATAAAAATAATTTTTAAAAAAAATAATAAATATATAATTATTGATTTTTTTATATTAATTCTTTTTAACTTATTTAAATATATTTTGCAAATTATAATTAACTTATTGATTTAAAAAATTTATTTTTTAAAAAATAATGTATAATATTTAATTAAACAAAGAAACAATTACTATATTATAATTGCATTTTATTATATATTGATAATATATAATTTACTATTGTTGATATTAAAATTAAAAAAAGAATGTGTATAATAAATTAAATTTTTTAAAATTTAAAAAAATATTTTCATTTTTTTACACAACAATATTTTTTAATTTATTATTTATAGAAAAATTAATAAATTTAAAATCAATAACATTTTAATCAAATAATATAATATATTTTTTTGTAAATAATTTTTTTATTAAGGAGTTTTTTTATGTTATTATTTTTTAATAATTCAATAAAATATGGATATATTCTACATTTATTATTAGTGATTATGGCGATTATAATTGTTATTATAAATTTTTTCAGAAAGAGAAAAATTTTTAATAAATGTTTTCTTATAATAAAAGAAATTAATAAAACTAATGAATTTTTATATCAAATGACACAAGAACAAAAACAACAACAAAAACAACAATATTCTAAATGGATTTCAATTATAAATGATAAGTATTCCGAAATACAAAAATATTTACTTAGTCATGTAAATAATCCATTAGAGATATTAGCAAAAATAATAATTTTAAGCGAGTCACCTATTCTTTTTAATGTTTTCGATCATATAATATTGAAAATTTTCGGTTTTTTAATATTTTTTATAGTTCCTTTTATTTTTGAAATTATTAATCATTTTGTAATTACTAAGTATAATCAAAAATTTCAAGAATCATATTCAGTAATAAAAAAAGTTAATGAAGATATTAAAAATAAACAAAATTCACAAAATATTAAGTAAAATACTAATTTTTAAGAAATTAAAAAAATTTAAATATTTTAGTAAAATTTAATTAAAAACATCTTTTTTATTAATAATATTTTTTTATTTTTGTGCAATATTTTTTAAGACTAACCAGAAAGTTAGTCTTTTTTTAATTTTTAGAACAGATTTTATTTTTAAAATTAAAAATTATATTTAATATTATAATTTTTTTTAAAAATGATCATTTTTCAATTATTATTGTTATGATAAATAAGAAGTAATATTTATTATTTTTATCTATAAACTAAAAAATTGTTTAACAAAAAATAAAATATTTACATATTTACATTATATCATCGGGCGTAAAAGAGGCCTAAATTTCGTGCTATCTAACCAATAGCCAGGGGCCGATAAACCCTGAAAGGAGATGGTCGGTTTAGTAAACGAAAGAATACTGAATTATAGCAGACCATAAAAAGCGGGTTGCGACGAAAGCAAATTAGTCAAGATGACTCCGCCACCTAACAATTCGATGGAGAAGCCTGAGATGGCCTAAGAAGGAAAATTGATGTAATCCTAAAACCTGTTCCGGAAGTTGCTAAAACGGACAGTCCAGAATCTATCAATATTTATATTTTGTATTGGATAGTTTATCAAATAAAGAAACCTGGAATCAGCCTCTTAACGAGGATACTTCCCCTAAAGAATTATGGTAGAATTTTAGTGTAACTTGGAGCATCCTAAAACTGAGTAATTAAGTTTACTAATCCGGAGATAAAAACCTTGATGATCAAGGATAAAGCATTTTCTTAGTAGTCGTAAAGGTAAACCTAAATTTGGAATAATTTAGTTAATCGTCTTACCAAGAAGAGAGTTAATCACTCTTATAGGGCGAAAGAAGAAAGTAATTTGCTAGTTATTCAATGGTATCGGGAAAAGGGGTTGATATATTATGTCAACAACAGTTTCGCCAGAAACTAAACTTTTACGAACATTGAATAAGATTCAATATTGTTCATCAAATGGTTATTCTCTAAAAAGAGAACTCCAGCAGGGAATGAATAACTTTGTTAAAAGCGAGCTTTATGAAGGAGGACATCAAATATGAATCCTTATCCGGTTCTCCCCAAGGAGGGATTATTTTGTTAAAAGCGAGCTTTATGAAGGAGGACATCAAATATGAATCCTTATCCGGTTCTCCCCAAGGAGGGATTATCTCCCCCTTGTTGGCGAATGTATATTTACATTACATTGACCTGAAAATGGAAGAATTGATTAAAGCAGGAAAACCAATTAGGAAGAGTAACCCAGAATATGGGACGGCATGGAAAACACGCCAACACCATAAACTGGAGATTGATAGACACATCAACCTAAATCCAAAACCAAGAGTTGAATATATCCGCTATGCTGATGATTTTATCATCGGCATTAAAAGTGAATATAACCAGGCAGAAAGAATCAAAGACCAAGTAACGCAATGGCTAAAGCAGTACCTGAACCTTACTGTTAGTAAGGATAAGTCCAAAATTGTGAAAGCCAGTAAAGGAACGAGGTTGCTATCCTACATGATCAAGGTCAACCCCACCAATAAAACTCGGGAAAGGAAAACTACCAAGAATTCCTTAAATGGGCAAGTTCAAATCCAAATTCCCCAAGCAAAAGCCAAAGAGTATGGATATGAATATAATTGGTTTAAAAAGGGAAAGGTGAAACACGACGAAACATTAGCAGATAGAGACGAGTTAGAAATAATCCGGACCTATAAGACAATTGTTAGAGGAATTATCCAATACTTTTGTTTGGCTAACAATTTAGGTGTTTTGACTCACTTAAGTTATCTAGCTGAATACAGCTGTTTGAAAACACTAGCAAGGAAACGGAAAACGTCAATTGCTAAAGTTCGAAAGAAATGTAAAATTGGTTCAACTTGGGGGATTGCTTATATTAACAAAAGGGAAACCCAATACTAACCACGGAATGTTTACACTTGGGACAAAATTAAAAAAATGCGTAATTATAAGGGAAACCCCGGAAATTACCATTAATAGATTTATATTCCAAGGTTGTACTCATCTAATTGACCGTCTAAAAGCGGAACGTTGTGAGCACTGCGATAAAACAACCCAACTACAAATTCATCAAATTGGTACGGTCCGCAATGCGCATCACCGAAGTATCATGAATAAAAGAACAAAGGTATTGTGTAAAGATTGTCACCGCAAGGTAACCAATCAACAAATACATGATATCAGAAAGAATAAGAACAATAGGAATAAATAGCTAATTAACCGCGAGGAGAAATTAGTTCTCGCAAGAGAGTAAATTATGGAAAGCCGGATGCTGGGAAACTTGCTTGTCCGGTTTGGACGGGGGCTGATTGTAAATAAAACAGCAAAGATAAATCGCTGAATAAAACGCAATTAATCTATCCGTATATCATAGATGTATTTTATTTAATAGATATTTAGTCAATAAATATAACCAAAATTACAAAAATTTATTTTTTTATATAAATTTAAATTTATCTTTATACCAGAAATAATAACTATTAATAAAATTTTAATGATTATTAATTTTTATTTAATTTAAAAAAATATCTAAATATTTGTTAATAAATATTAAAAATGATAATTTATATATGTGAATAAAATAAATAGGAGATGTTAAATATGGTTAAATTAAAAAAAATAATTAAAATCATTAATTACAGCACATTGTTTTTATTTTTATTCTCGATTATAAATATTAATCAAGTGATAGGGGCGCCAAAGAGGCCTAAATATCGTGTGATTTAACCAATCACCAGTGCAGATAAACACTGAAAGGATAAGAATGGTTCATTAAACGAAAGAATAGTGAATTACAGCAGTTCTTAAAAGCGGGTTGTGACGAAGTAGTTAGTCAAGAAGATGCCGCCACCGAATGATTTTAAGGATAAGCCTGAAAGGGCCTAAGAAGCTAAGAAGATGTAATTTGATAACCTGTTTCGTAAACTACTATAAACGAGCAGTCCTGAGTCTATCAACATAAGCAATCATTGTTGGATAGTTTATCAATTAACAAAAAAACAGGAATCTCACCATTAGTAAATGGTTACTTCACCTAAGGAATCAAGGTCGATATTTAGAGTAACTTGGAGAATCCTAAAAGCTAGTTATTAAATTAACTAATAATGAAATAAAAGTCATTAGGCTCAAGGATAAAGCGACTTTTTAGTAGTCGGAGGAGTAAAACTTAATTTGGAATAATTAAGTTAATCGCCCTCCCAAGATGAAGGTTAACGGCTTTTATAGGGCGAAAGAAGTCAGTAATTTATTGTGCAATATCATAAAGTGTTACAGGACGATTATAATCAACAACTAACCAGTGGTGACATTAAGTTAGTCTTCGTAAGAAGGTAAATTATGGCAAGCCGGATGCTTGGAAACTTGCTTGTCCGGTTTAGATGGGGGCTGTTTGTAATAGATATCAAAAATACCAATTTTGATATTGAAACGCAAATAATCTATCCATATCTATAAATAAAGATGAATATATGAACAATCAAGATAATATGAAAATTCATGATATTCATCTGGAAAATACAGAAGATATATTACAACATTTAATAAACAAAAATTGTTATGAAAGTTTCAGTTATTTTGCCTTAGAATACCCATGTTATAATGGACAAAATGTTAAATACGATCTTATTTGGAAAATTAAAAATCCCCTTTTTAAACAATTAGGCACTAATGAATATAAGTTAATGTGTGTTTTGTTTGATAAAGGAGAGAGAGACAAAAAAGATGATATTTATTCTTTAGAAGATTTAAAACAAATGAGCAACGGAGCTTCCAATATGTATATTTTTTGGCTTAAAAACAAATTTTTAGATCCAAATGATAAAAAAAATGTACAGAATCTAATATTTAATAGATTAGAACTAGAATTTAAACAAAAACAAATAAAAGAAAAAATAAAAGAGATAAACGAATTATTAAATTATTTATCACAAGAAGAAAAAAAATTTTCTAATTTAGAAAACGATTTTAAATTACAAATAAAATCTTTATTAAAAGATAAAAAATCACTTGAAGTTGAAATAATTAATTTAAGGCAAAAAATTAAAAACCTTGAAGACACTAAAAATGACGAAAATATTCTTAAAAATAAACAAATTAAAGAACTTAATAGTCAATTGAATTTATTAAAAAAAGATATCCAAAACGAAAAAGAAAAATATCAACAATTGAATAATTCTTTTAATAATAAACAAAAAAAATATTCAGGAATTCGTGATTTTTTACATCAAAACTTTTTTCGTTTTTAATTTATATTATCAATTATTTTAAAAATTAATCATTTTCATGTAACAATAAATGTTAATATTAAGTAATTATAGAAATTAATTTTAAAATTTATTTTTAAAAAATAGAATTTAAGAAAAAAATATATCTGTAATTTTAATATCATTAAAGAAATAGAAGATAATATTGATAAATTATAAATTAATAATAAAATATTTTTAGGAAACTTACGGATAAAAACTAACAAAATCAACTTTAAAAGTTGATTTTATTATTTTGATATATATCAAAGACAATAATATGATGTATTAAAGTAGAATTATAATATAAACATTAAAATAAATAAAATTAATGTTATTTTATGAAATAGAATTTTTTAAATTTTTAGATATAATATGCAATTTAATAATATTTTTTAAATAATATAATAAAACACTGATTAAACTGATTCGATATAAAAATTATTTTTAATATATTGAATATTATATCGGATTTCGTCATAATGATTTTTTTTTATTTCATAAATTATTTTGGAAAATCTTTTTTGATTTTCTTTTTCCTTTTTAATTTCTTTATAAAAATATTCTTTTTTTTCTTCTATTTGTGTTATTTGTGATTGTAATTTTTCATTTTCTTTGTCAATATCGTATTTTTGTATTTGTTGATGTATATTTGGGATATTATTATTTTTGTACAATTGGCGTTGCTTCAAGTTATTCTCAGATGTAGTTAATTGTTTAAATTCATTTTCGATAATTTGCGGATTAGGAAGAGAATTTATTTTTTTTTGTAAATTGTTTATTTTTATTTGGCTTTCATTAAATAGTTTTTGCCATTTATATATGACATCTTGTTTTTGTTTTATTTTCTCTTTAATGTTAAATTTTGTTTTTTCATTTTGAATAAAAACTTGATCTTTAGTTGGTAAAAAAGATATTTCAAAAACATCATCACAATAAAATTCTAAAAAATAATTTTTAATTTTTTTCCATTGATCAATGTTAATATTAGTTTTATGGTTATTTTCCGCTAGAGTATTGAATCCTTGTATTGATGATTGCATTTCTAAATCAATGTTTTCTATAAAATTTGAATCCAGTAATTGTAGGTTAAAACCCATATTATTTGCAAAATTTGAATTCGATATTTCTTGAAAATCAATATTATTATTATTTACATTATTAATATTTTCGCTAATATAAACATTTTTATCTTTCGGATACACATCAAAGTCTTGTATTGACTCTAATGCTTTAGAATTTATTTCTTCTGATAAATTTGAATTAGACACTTCTTGAAAAGAAATATCATTTTCATAATCATTATTAATTTTCGTTTTTTTAATATATATAAAAATTATTATAATCGCTAACAATATAATACTTAAAATTAAAAAATGTTTCTTACGCAAATTTATCATAATAATTTTATCGTTTTTCTTTCTAAAAAATAATAAAAAATTAAAAAAATTATTTTTTTATTATTAAAATCACATTTTAATTATTATACATTGTTTGTTTATATTTGATTTAAAAAATCTGATGTATTATCAAAATATTAAAAATAAATAATAAATATAAAATTTGGCTTAATATTTTTTTATTTAACATTCTTTTTTTAAAATTGTATAATAATGATATATTCAAATTTCCATATTTGATAATAATCGCTATTATCAGAAAAGCTGTGAAATTCATGAATCAATCTTATTTTTTTCAAAAAAATTATTAAGAAACTATCTTAGTATTAATTAAGATTATAATAATGTATATAAAGAAAAAACATCATTATCTTTTGAAATATAAAATGATATAATACAGTATAAAAATAATTATTTATATAAATGATCCTTCTATAGCCGCTCCTAAGCTAAGGAATAGAAAAAAATAAAAGGAGTTTAATAATTAATGTTTAAATACAATAATCCAATTACAATTATAAAAAATTATGTATTAATTTTATTAGGAATTTTATTAATTAGTATTAATAATCATTCTATTATGGCGACAAAGTTAAATACTAAAGATAAAGAAATTATAAACCGTGAAATTAACGATCAAGAAGTAAACAAAAACTTTCAATTATTAAATGATATAAAACAAAACATTTTGATTATGTTCATCCAAATATCATCGATAGATCTTAAAAACAATAAATATGCATTAATATCAAACGATAATGATGTTATTCCGCAAATAAAAGAGTTTTTGAAACAATCGAAACAAAAATACCCTGATTTAATCGGGGAAGATATTAAAAAAGTAACTAAATGGGTATTTTTAAATGGAGATACAGAAGATCAAAATAAGATTTATAATATATTACAACAAATATTATTAAATTGCGCTCGATAATGGTTAATTAAAATTAACCTAATATAAGGATATAAGAGTCAAAGAAACCTAAATTCACATTATATCACTAATAATCAGTACCAATTAAGCACGATTATACTAAATATCTAGTCAACAAGTATGTACCAAACTAGAAGTTAAGGATAAGAAAGGTTGAAATCATTAAGTGGTTAAGTAGTATAGTAAAATATCTCTAGCAAAAAAATAAAGTTTTGGATATTGATATTTTTAAAACCAAATTATATCTTAAAATCATTACAATTAAATCTGTTAATCATCAAGACCAACTTTTAAGTTGGTCTTTTTTGTTTTTTTTAATCAAAATGAAAACAATATTTTTTAATTTATTCTAAAAAGAAATAATTTTTTAAAAAAAAACTTTATTTTTAATTTTTTTAAAAAATAAATAAAATTTAAAAAAATATTTGATTAATTCGGGATATTATTTTTTTGGAGGTACTAAAAAAATTATATTATTTAAATATTATCTAAAAATATTAATTAAACAGAAATTTATACATGATTCTTTATAATATTTGAATTTTTACTAAATAAAACTAATTTAAATTCTTATTATTTTTTTAATATTGACGCAAATATTAATATTTGGTAAAATTGATTTACATGTTATTAAATTGAAAATTAATTTAATGTTTATAAACTTAATATATTATTATTTATAATCATATTTTTATTTTAATCGGTTTTTAGTAAATTCTTAATAGATAAAATTAAATTATCTATTAAATTAAATAGTTTTATATTTTTTATTTTTTTTATTCCTTAATTCAAATGGTCTATTATATTAAAAAATTTAATTCTTTTAAAACATTTGTTAATTTATAATTATTTATTTTGGGAAATTTTTTTTATTGAAAATTGTAATTTACAATAAATATTTTTAAATTGGTTATATTTTAATAAATCCGATTTCAAACGTAAAAATTATATTAAAAAATTTTTTTGGTTAATTTAATAAAAAATTATTCTTACCGTATATAAATCATATTTATTATTTTTTTATTTAATTTTTTTAATAATTTTAAAATATTTTAATTAAAAAACAATTAATAAAAAAATTGAGATAAAATTAACGGAAAAGGTTTGTTTAGTATGTTTGAAAAATCCATGCAACATAAAATTATTAAATTATTAATTACAGTTTTTATGTTTTTTTTATTATTAAATATTTTTTTAATAATATTATTTAAGCTTAATAATGAGAGCAAAAAATCCAAATTATTTTTAAATACACAAATAAATAAAGTTGCAAAGTTAAAAACAAATACACCTGAAGAGCAAAAATTAATTTTTATAGATAATAATATTATTGATCCTGACGAAGTTATTGTAATTTTAAAAGAAAGAATAGTTAATCAATTTTTAAAAAGAAATAAAATAGCAAAAGCTTTTGAATTAGCAAACAAAGATTTAGATATTAAATTTACAATATCAAATCGTAATCAACCAATAAAAGATGAAAAAAAATTTATAAAAGAATTAATCAAGATTGATCCCCAAATAACCCTAAAAGATGATGTAATCGAAGAACTTAAATATATATTATTAAAAGAATATAGAGAAAAAAAACAATTATTTCACTCATATGATTTTTTTGTAAATTATAAATTAATTCACAATAAAATAAGAAATTCCCATATATATAAAATTCATGAATTATACAAAAATTCTCAAATCCAAAATATAAAATATCCTTTTTATACAATAGTATTAAAATTTATTTTAGAAGATAAAGAAAATGAAATCATTAAATCAAAGGAACACCTTAAACAATTGCAAGCTAATTTCAATTATTATAATGTAATAGAAAATCGAATAAAAAATGAAAAAGAATTTGAAAATAATTTAATAGCAATAGATTCAACATTAACATATCAACAAAATTTGTTAATTTTAAAAGAAAAGATAAAAAATCAATTTAAAGAAAAAAATCAATTAGCGAAATTATATGATCAAATGCGAACAGAAATAGAATTATCTAGTTTCGAAACTAAAGAACAATACTATATTCAAAATGAAGAAGATTATATAAAAAACTTCTTGTTTACATCTGTAAATATGCCGACTTCGGAAGAAAAAATTTTAGAACATTTCCAGAGAATATTATTATTAGAATATAAAAATAAAAAAAATATTTTAAATTTATATAGTTCTTACTTAAAAAAAATAATAGATATAATGTTGGATAAAATATCAAATAATTTTATAACATGGTCGCCAACTAAAATAGGTATAATAAATAAAATAATAAATAATCCTTTATTCACTTCATTTCTAAGACTTGAAATAGAAGATGCTCAAAACGAAATTATTAATTTAAAAGAACAAATTAAAAATACACCGGCAACTCTAAAAAATTTAGAGGATACCAAAAACGAATTACAAAATAATTTTCAAAATAAGTTAAAAAATTATTTTATCGCTTATGATCAAAAAATTAATGATTTAAAAAATCAAATAGAACAACTAACTAAAAATGATCAAAAACACGACGAAACTGATCAAAGACACGATAAAAATATTATTGATTTCAATAAAAGATTACAAACATTAACTGAAACTGACGAAATACACGACGAAACTGATCGAAGACACGACGCAACTGATCGAAGACACGACAAAAATGATCAAAAACACGACGAAACTGATCAAAGACACGACGAAATTGACAAAATACACAATGAAAATGATCGAAGACACGACGAAACTGATCAAAGACACGATAAAAATATTATTGATTTCAATAAAAGATTACAAACATTAACTGAAACTGATGAAATACACGACGAAACTGATCGAAGACACGACGCAACTGATCGAAGACACGACAAAAATGATCAAAAACACGACGAAACTGATCAAAGACACGACGAAATTGACAAAATACACAATGAAAATGATCGAAGACACGACGAAACTGATCGAAGACACGACAAAAATGATCAAAAACACGACGAAACTGATCAAAGACACTATGAAAATTATCAAAGACACGATAAAAATACTATTGATTTTGATAAAAGATTAAAAACATTAACTGAAATTGATCGAAGACAAGATGAAAGTATTATAGAATTTAATCAAAGATTTAAAACATTAACTAAAAATGATCAAAGAAAAAATGAAAATGATCGAAAACAAGATGAAAGCATTAATAAGGTTACAGACAAAGTCACGAGCTTCGATACGATTCACAAAACATTGACCGAAGATAAATATGAAGTAGAAAAAACATTCACACAAAATATAATCGATTTAAAGTATAAAAATAAATTAATAAAAGAACAAAACCAAAACCATCAAATTTTGAAAAAAAATAATACAAAATTTATCAAATTAGCTCACAAATATTTAACAAATATTTATTCCATTGATACTCAAAAATGGATATTTTCATTTAAAAAATATAGTAAAATTTATTTAGTAATAATTACATGTATGATAAATATTTTATTTTACTTATTATTATTAAGTAATAAATTTAAATCATAATTTAAACATAATTATAAAATGATAAACTTAAAAATTATTTTAATTAAAAAGTTTATTTTTTTAATTAAATTTCTTAATATAAATATTTTTATTATCAAGTGTTGAATTGTAATCTAAAATTATTTAGATTAATTTTGAAATAAAAATTTTTAGTTATTAAAGATACTATAGCACCTTAATAGACTTGATGATTATATTTTTGTTGGTTTAGTTGCCGGTGGAGGGTTTGGGTGAGCGTGATTTTGTCACTGCCATATTTATTAATCATTCAAAGAAAATTGATTTTATGGTTCTTTTCCTTTGCCAATGAATAAAGGTATAAAAAACCTTTATGGAGAAGGTCTTACTTATTTAAATTTACTTAATTGTTTTAAATAAGTGATTTGAAATGATTATTATTTAGTTAGTTTTAATAATGATAAATACTTTTGGTCATATGTTATCATTTCTTTTACAAATTCATTATCCTTATTAATAATTTGTTGCGATTTCGTCCGCATAAAGAAATTTAATTTCTAATAAAATGTTAGTTTGTCCGAATCCATTAATACCTGAAGAAAACATATTAATTTTATCATCGATAAAGATAATATAAGAGAACTTTAATTAAGAGGTTGTTCAAAAAAAGCACACACTACAAGGTCGGTTTTTAAACCATATTCGTTATTTTTATTTTTTTGTTCCATTTATAAGATTATTTTGATTTTTTAACATAACTCTATTTTTTTATTTTTTTAGAACTTGATGATGAGTTTTCTGTTTTGTTATTTCTTTTTTGTTTTGTTGATATTAGTTTAGTAATTCTAGTTAAATTAATTTGAATTCCTTTTTTATTAAAATATTCAATACCTTCGTTTAAATCATTAATTGCTTTATCTACCAAATCATAATCTTCTTTTTGTTGATTTTTATTATTATCCGCTGCCATAACTGGATGAATATTGATTAACAGGAATAATCCTAAATAATTAATTAAAAATAATGGTAAAAGATATAATTTATTTTTTATTTGAATCATTTTAACTTATAACTCCTTTTATGTTATCCCTCAGCCGAGGTAATGTCATATAGTTTGTTTAGTTTATAAATAATTGAATCTTTATATTTTTTTTTGTCTATTTCATATTGTTCTTCTAATATTTTTTTGTAATTTTCAGCACGAGTTAACATATTTTGGTACATTATTCGGATCGCTTCTAAGTTTTGAATTTCGGCATTTATTTTGCCAATTTCACCAACTATTTCTGAAATTTCATCTTGGAGTTTTTTGATTTCTGCTTTGTTAGTTTTTCTATCAAGTTCTTTTTCTTTGGTTTCTAGTTGTTCTTCTAATACTAATTTTTGTTGTTCAAAAGATTTCATTTTAGGAAGAATATTTAATTGTGATTGGTATTCATCACATTTTTTTTGTTCTTCACTGATGAATTTATCTTTGTCTTCGTTTAAATAACCTAAACACAATCCCCAACTCTTTTTAAATTTATTAATTTCTTCTTGTTCTTGTTCTGATAAATCAATTGGTAATAAAGTAGGATTAATAGGTTCCGAAAAAATATAATTTTTAATCTTTTCTAAACGAGCCGCAGTTATTTTAATTTTGGGAATTAGTTGTTCTTCAGCAGAACGTTTCAGTCTAGTAGAAAAGAGTTTTTTTATTTTAAATGCTTCATAATAATCTAACGTTTCTTTGCGGATTCCCAAGAAGATAAAGGTGATTGATTTTGCTAGTACAATGATGATTTTATGAATCATAATCATAATTGTTATTCCTAATAATAAAATAACCATTATTTTAATAAAATATTTTTGCAAAAAGTTTTCCTTATTTACGAATTTCGTAACCTTTCTGATAATAATAAGATCTTATTATCAAATTTGGAAATTTGAATATACTACCATTATATAACTTTAAGAAAGAAATGTTTAAATAAAATAATGATGAAATAAATTTTCATCATTATTTATTAATAATTGGTTGATAGCATTTAGCATATTTTTGTGTTTTTTGAGGTTCTATGAAATGTTGTTGAGCGCGAGCATGACTGGTTTTTTTGTTTTTTTAGTACTTCTTTTTATCTTCTTGATGATTTTTATAATCAATTATTTTCTGTTAATAATCTTTTTCATCCGCTTCAGGTTTCATTAAATCACAGTTGATACCAGCACAAATAAAGTCATAATTTTATTGAGGCATTATTTTCAATGTACCATCAAGATGACAAAAAAGTTTTTGGACTAAATAAATTATGCAGTGGATTTTATGAACTGCGAAACCTAATTTGGCAATGATTCCTGACGCTTGTTTTAATATGAAATCGATCATAAGCTAGACAATCATAACATATAAATTAATTAAGGACTTAACTACAAATTTTTTTATTTTTTAAAAAAAGTAAAAATAAAGATGTTCTCCCATTTATGCTTTTGCCAAAATAATATAATTATTTATTATTTTCTTTAATAAAGGACCGATTTATATCCTTTTTAGCGTTAATTAACGCTCGTGATTGATAAAATTACAATTTATTTAAACCTGTTTAATATTCTCGATAGCAAGAGTTATAATTTTACCTTCCCCTAAAGTTTCATTATGATATAAACAAGGAATCCAAATAATTTTTTGCGTTTGATCTACTATTAATAATAATTTATTTCTTTGTATAATAGGTATTTTACAATTAATTAAAAATTTTTTTAATTTTTGCTTTCCAAATTTAAATTCCAATATATCTCCCGATAGTCTTGTTCTTACAATTAAAGGGAAAATTATCTGCCCATTACTATAAAAAATCTCTTTTTGCGTCATATATTTGGGATATATTTTGCGATCATGGTGTACATATAAAATAGGTTTTGATTTATTAATATTATTTTCTGTTCTAGCTAAAGGAGCTAATTGCCATTTATAATATTTTTTAGATATTTGCCATTGATCGTTTAATTTAAGTTGACAATAAGGTTTATTATTATTATTTAATAATTTAATAATATTATTAATTAAAACAAAATTTTTATTTATTTTTTTATCATCCAATAAATATAAAATAATATTTTTTTGGATAACTATATTCAATTTACAAAAAACCTCTAAACAATAATATTGTTGATTAACATGATATTTTAAAAATAAATTTGTTTGTTCTTTTACTAATTGATAAATTTCTGTTATTTGAATATGAAATTTATAAATATTTTTTAAAAAATTATGTTCTTTTTGTAAATAAGGGATTACAAATTTACGAATTCTATTTCTAGAATAATAATCATTTTGATTAGTTTCATCTTCCAAAAAAGAAATTTTTTTTTGGTTAGCATAATTAATAATTTTGTCTTTAGAAAGATATAAAAACGGTTTTAAAAACACAAATTTTTCAATCAAATAAATAGGTTGCATACCACTATATCCTAATAAATATGGATAGATTATTTGCGTTTCAATAATCAAATTTATATTTTGATTATCTATTACCAACAGCCCCCATCTAAACCGGACGGGCAAGTTTCCAAGCATCCGGCTTGCCATAATTTATCCTTTTTATCGGACTAACTTTGTGTTACCACGGATTAGTTGTTTATTCTTATCGGTCTTTTTTGGAAAGTTAATATTAGCTTCATAACCTTCGGAATTAATCGCTCTTTAATAGCAGGATAAATCTCGAAATCTTACGATTTTACCTTACCTTTTTGGGATAATAACTTGTATAACTAGTCATAATTGATAATAACCGTTAACGTATTAGCGGCGGTATTACTCAATCTTTTTGAGCTTGATAACATTAATAGTCTATCTGTTGTTTCACTGTACTTGTGAACCAGAATTTGTTATTAATCCCATATTTAAACCTTTTTAATACCTTAATTATTGAAAGAACGATTTTGAATAATATTCCATGTTTACTAAAAAGTTTAGCTTTTCGCTCTAAAACAGTTATTTGCGTATCCACCAACTTCCCACACTGAATAAACAATAAATTACTGACTTCTTTTGCCCTATAAAGGTCGTTAACCTTCATCTTGGGAGGGCGATTAACTTAATTATTCCAAATTAAGTTTTACTCCTCCGACTACTAAAAAGTCGCTTTATCCTTGGGCCTAATGACTTTTATTTCATTATTAGTTAATTTAATAACTAACCTTTAGGATTCTCCCAGTTACTCTAAATATCGACCTTGATTCCTTAGGTGAAGTATAACCGTTATGGAAACGGTGAGATTCCATGTTTTTAATTGATAAACTATCCAATACAGTTCTTTAATATTGATAGGCTCTGGACTGTCCGGTTTAAGTAGTTTACAGAACAGGTTCGAGTATTACATCTTCTTAGCTTCTTAGGCCCTTTCAGGCTTATCCTTAAAATCATTCGGTGGCGGTATCTTCTTGACTAACTACTTCATCGCAACCCGCTTTTAAGAACTGCTGTAATCCCTGAGTGTTTCCATTCCGGAACCGTTCTTAGCCTGTCAGTGTTTATCACACTGGTGATTGGTTAAATCACTCGATATTTAAGCTTCTTGGGCGCCCAGAACTTCCTCGTGATAATTTTAATAAAATAGTTTCTGCTAAAATCGGGATAGAATAGTTGAGTTTAATAATAAATTTATTTCATTATATATTCCAAACTAGCCCCCCACAGAACCGGACAAGCAAGTTTCCAAGCATCCGGCGCCTAATATCTGATTACAGATATTGAAACTCTTTCGCCATGTAAAGGTTATTACCCTTCGCCGTGGTCAGGTTCTTCTAAAATATTCCAATTCTAGAATTAAACTGACGACTACTGTAAGTTTCGCTTTTCCCTTGAGCCTAACAGCTGTTAGTTTTAACCCTTTGGTGGTGCTTTTAGGGAGATCGAAGTTACGATATAATTCTACATGAAGTTTTAGGTGCGGTTTACAGTTAATTTAAAACTGAGGCTATTATTTAAACTTATATTAAATAATAAGAGTCCTTTAATTTGCCAATTTAATGACTGCTCGGGATGATACAAAATTAAAAATGATTAATAATTTTGTTCCATTAAAGCTTGTCTCGGATTAAATAACAACTTACCGAGTATAGGTTTATTATTACGACGCTTTTTAACCGCTTAGGGATTCACACCTTCTCCTTGACTTCTGGTCTGGCAATAACTTTTTGGTTAGTTGTTTCACCTCATTTTGCTTTCGTGCTTTTGCTGTTATTAATTACTCTTTCGAGATAATTAATCAAGCCCACTTTGCAGTGTTTACGTGACCTTTAGGAATCATCCGTTCCCAAATAATTTGTTAAATTACAAAATTATATGTTTCTTTCGCGCCCTCATTTAAATGATGAGCT
This sequence comes from Candidatus Phytoplasma australasiaticum subsp. taiwanense, assembly GCA_001307505.2. Lineage (GTDB taxonomy): Bacteria > Bacillota_I > Bacilli_A > Acholeplasmatales > Acholeplasmataceae > Phytoplasma > Phytoplasma australasiaticum. Next base: position 223,492 of record CP040925.1, on the reverse strand, counting down.
GTAACAATATAACGAGTTTGATATTGAACAGCTATTTTTTGCAAATAAAATTTCCGAGTTAAACTAGCTTGATTTTGAAAATTTTTATTTCCCAAATTTAATTCAAAATAATAAAAAGGTATTTTACGTAATTGACAATATTCGTTTACTAAAACTTTATCTTGATAAGATCGTTCTCGCTTTAAATGATTAAAATGAACTACAATTATTTGAAATTTTCTAGAATATAAATAATCTAATAAAGTCATAGAATCAACGCCACCGCTAACTGAAATGACATATTTATATTCTCTTTTTAATGAAATAGCTAATGATAATAAAAACATAAATTTCAATTATTTTCCTTAGATAAAAATGATAAACTTAAAATATTCAATTGTTCTTGAGTTACAGTAGCAGGCGCCTGTAACATCAAATCTTGTGCTGTTTGAGTTTTAGGAAAAGCAATAACATCTTTAATATTATCTGTATCAGTCAATAACATAACAATTCGATCTAAACCTAAAGCGACACCACCATGAGGAGGTGTACCGTATCGCAAAGCTTCTAAAAAAAAACCAAATTGTTTATGCATTTCTGCTTCAGAAAAACCTAATTTATGAAATATTTTTTTTTGGTAATCGTATTGATAATTTCTTAAAGAACCGCCGCCAATCTCATAACCATTACAAACTAAATCATATGCACATGCTTTCGCCTCATGAGGATTTTGATCCAAAGTTAAATAATCTTCCGGTTTAGTAAAAGGATGATGCATAGCTTTATATTTATTGTCTATATCATCAAAAATTAATAAAGGGAAATCTATGATCCACAATAAAGATAATTTTTGAGGATCAATTAAATTTAAATCTTTTGCTAATTTATTTCTTAAAAAACCTAAAGATTCATAAGCGTTATAAGATTTTCCCATAGATAAATCAAATACAAAAAAACAATATTCATTATTTGTTAAAAAATTTAATTCTTTATTTAAAGCATTAACAAAGTTACCTTCAATTTTATCATTAATTTTAATCAAATAATACAAATCTAATTTATATTGATTTTTAATCCAACGACAATATTGTAAAATTGTTTTTTTATTTAATAATGATTTTTCGGATAAAAAAAATCTAATACCTAAAATATGCAATTTATTAATCATTTCTGATGATATCAATGATAAATCAAAAAAATTCGTCAAATTTTCTATACATAAATCAAATCTTAAATCAGGTTTATCGGAACCATATTTTTTCATAGCTTGATCATAAGTTAATTTAAAAAAAGGTTTATCGATTTCATAATTTTTAAAATTTTTAATCAAACATATCATAATTTTTTCTACTAAATTCATAATTTCTTCTTGAGACCAAAAGGAAATTTCTATATCAACTTGGGTAAATTCTGGCTGACGATCTGATCGCAAATCTTCATCACGAAAACAACGCGCTATTTGAAAGTATTTTTCAAATCCAGCAATCATGTATAATTGTTTAAATAATTGCGGAGATTGAGGTAAAGCGTAAAAAGATTCAGGATACAAACGCGAAGGTACTAAATAATCCAAAGCTCCTTCAGGTGTAGATTTCGCTAATATAGGAGTTTCTAACTCAAAAAAACCCTGAGATATTAAAATTTGACGTATATTTTGAGTAATATAATGTCTTTGTAATAAATATTTTTTTTGTTTTTCTTTTCTTAAATCCAAATAACGATATTTTAATCTATGACTTTCATTACTAGTATTTTTATCTTCAATTAATAAAGGTAAGGGTTGCGCTTCTGATAAAACATACAATTGGTTTATAATAATTTCGACATCACCAGTTTTTAAATTAGGATTTTTACTAATTCTTTCCACCACTAAACCTTTAACTTCGACAACAGTTTCTATTGGTATTTTAGATATTTCTGAATATTGTTTATGGTTTTGTTCTATAACTAATTGTATTAATCCTGAAAAATCTCTCAACATTAAAAACATTTTATTGCTTAAATTGCGCTTACGAGCAATCCAACCTTTTAAAAATACCTGTTCACCTTGATTTTTTAAATTAATTTCATTATTATTATAGCTATATTTGCTCATTACGATTGTAAAGTTAACTCCTTTTTTAAAAAAGTAATAATATTTTTTAAATTAACATTATAAATTATTTTTGTAGTAGTATTTTTAACTGTCAAAAAATTTTCTTTCAATTCTTTAGCACCTATAAAAATAAGATAATTAGGTTTTAATTTTAAAGCTTTTTTAATACATTTAGTTAAATTAAGTCCATCAGTATTATAAATAACTTCGGCATTAATATTATTTTGGCGTAATTTTTGAATTAATCTAAAAGATTCATAATTGACTGAATAATCAACCGATAACACACATACATCTAATGATTTATAATCAATGTTTTGCCAAAAATTATTATACTGCAAAGCCAGCATTAATCGTTCTATGCCAATAGCAAATCCTATAGCTTTAATCTTTTTTTTACTTTCAAAATGATAAATTAAATCATTATAATTACCACCACCACCTAAAATTAATTCAAAAGGTTCTTCATTAGGTATAGATAATGCAATTTCAAAAACTATATCCGTATAATAATCTAAACCTCTAACTAAAGTCGGATCAACACAAAAATTAATATTTTCTTTCTTTAACGATGATAAAAATATTTCAAATTGATGTTTAATAGATGAATCTAAAAAATTTAAAATTAATGGGGCTTGTTTTAAAAAAATTTTATTTTGACAAATTTTACAATCAAAAATCCTTAAAATATTAAATTGCTTACGTTTTAAACATAAAGGGCATAAATCTGATGAAAAATTTTGCAAATAATCAGAAAAAATTTTAATAAAATTTTGACGTGTTTGCGCATTACCCAAATGATTAATTTTAATTTTTGCCTGAGGTAAATTAAAAAAAATTAAAATTTCATTAACTAAACAAAAAATTTCTAATTCAGATAAATCATAATAATTACCTAACATTTCAATGCCTATTTGATGAAATTGACGATATCGACCATATTGAGGTCTCTCATATCTAAAAAAAGGACCACAATAATAAAATTTATAAATATCATCAAAATTATAAAGCTTATTCTCTAAATAACTACGAACGATACCAGCCGTTCCTTCTGGTCTTAAGACAATTTTTCGACCTTTTTTATCTAAAAATTGATAAGTTTCCTTATTAACCATTTCAGATTGAGGTGTAGCATGATAAAAAATATCATGATACTCTAAAATAGGGGTACGTATTTCTTGGAAATGATATTTCTCAATAATTTTTTTTAAATTTTTTTCTATGAATTGTAAATGTAACATTTCTTCTTGAAAAAAATCTTTAGTACCTTTAATTTTCTTAATATTCATAACTAACTTTAATATCCCTTTTAAACCATCATTGCATAAAAAACCCTAAATTAAGTTATTACAAATTGTTTTTATAATATCATATAAATAATATTTCAATTATTCAATAATTATATTTAAAACTTATACTTCATATAATAATTATTAATTAATAATAACTTTAAACATATTGACGCTTTTTATTTTTATAATAAACTTCTTGAATCATTCCTGCTCCTAAACAAAAATCTTCATAATAAAAAGCACATATCTGGCCAGGAACTACCGCTTTAATCCTTTCTTTAAAAAAAATTTTTAATTGTCGATAATCAATCCAATATGCTTTTATTTCTTGCTCAGGTTGTCGATAACGAAATTTTGATTTTAAAGTCATAATATTTGGATATCGAAAATTTTTATAATCTCGCCAAATAACATTAATAATTAAAGCAGAATCGCTGTATAAATAGATACTATCAGAATTTTGTTCTACATAGAGAGTATTAGTCGCTAAATCTTTTCCTACCACATACCAAGGGGATGAATTACAACAAGGTAGATTACCTAAATTTAAACCTTTACGTTGACCAATAGTATAATAAAACACTCCCAAATGTTTTTTAGGTAAAATATTACCTTTAGTATCTTTAATTAAACCTTTATTAATAGGTAAATAATTTTGTAAAAAATCTGCAAATCTTCTTTCTCCAATAAAACAAATGCCTGTAGAATCTTTTTTATTAGCTGTCACTAAATTTTCTTGATAAGCTATTTTTCTTACCTGAATTTTAGTTAAATCACCTATAGGAAATAAAATTTTAGTTAATTGTTTTTTTTGTAATTGAGACAAAAAATAACTTTGATCTTTATTTTGATCTTCAGCTTTTTTTAAAATCGGATCACCATTTATAACTTGAATACGTGCATAATGACCCATAGCAATATAATCTGGTTTAAATTTACGATTAACATAATCCGAAAAGATAGCAAATTTAATATAATTATTACACAAAACATCAGGATTCGGGGTTAAATTTTGATTAAAAAGTTTTAAAACATAAGAAAAAACTTTATCCCAATATGCCTGAGAAAAATCAACAAAATGACAATTAATTTTTAATTGTTCAGCAATTTTTTGGGCATCTTTAAAATCTTGTATTTGAGGACAAATAGATTGTTTAATAAAAGGGTTTCCTCGAAAATCATAATTTAAACCACTATCCCAATTACGCATAAAAACGCCTTCAACATCGTACCCTCTTTTTTTTAAAATAAACGCAGATACACTACTATCGACGCCACCAGATAAACCAATAATAACTTTTTTTTTCACAATAATCTTTTTTATTTTTTCTTCGAATTTAAAGATAAAAATTTTAAATTTAATTTGGAGATTAAATTGGTTTCTGCGCGTTCTAACAAACTATTTTCAAAAATTTTTGGACCCGAAGATGTATAATTTCTTTGATATTGACTTTGATAAAAGCGTTTTAAAATTTGCGAAGTTAAATCTAAACTGCTTTCTATAGAAATATCAAACGTTTTAGATAATAAAAAAGCAATTTTTTCTAAAGTTAAACTATATTTTAAATAATAATATAAAATAAAATCTTTTTTAATAACATGTTCATTATTTGATTGCAAAGTGGCTTGCTTTCTATAAAAAGATTTTAAATCCTGAAATTTTGCAAATATATCATTTCTCTCTAGATGAAAAAAAACTAATTCTGCTATTAAAGTATCTGATAAACCAATATTCAAATTAAAACTTAAATCAAAATTATAAAAACTTTTTGTAAATCTACCTAAACTAATATCAGATAAATTATGATTTTCTAAAAAAATATTAATTTCTGTTTGATCAATTGATAACGAATTATGATTAAATATATTTATATTTTTATTGTTATTTGATAAATCATTATAATCTAATAATGAAGATTTTCTATAATTATCAATTCCTATTTTTTGCAAAAAATCCTGAATTACATCGAGAAACAAAATGTCGGAATCATCTATAAAAACATTCAAATCATTAAATTTTTTGTTGTTTAATTTAAAACTTTGAATAACTACTAATAAATTAATGAAATCATTTAAATTAGGACTTATAAATAAAAAAATTTTACTATCTGGACAAGACGATAATTTATTGCATAAAAATAAACATTGCAAATGATTAGCAAGAGCTAATTGAGAGTTTACTTCTGATTCACTAACAAAAGGTTTAATATTCCATTTTTTTTCAAAAATAAAATCTTTTTCTTCTCTTAAACAAAAATAAGATTTTGGAATTATTATTTTTTTTACTTCAGATATCTGATCTGCATAAGTAGTATCAATTAAACGCTGATGTTTAATAAAATCCATACAAACATCTATAATTAAATTGGTTTCTGAATCAAAAATATCCTTTTCACCTATCAAATTACCTAAAATAGCAGCTATTTTATGATTCGAAAAAACCACATCATTAGACATTTCACTTTTCATACCGTTACTAACATAAAAATAACCACCAATTTGTTTACGAGAGTGATTAATAACAGCCATGCGACGTAATTGCGCTTTACCTAAATGCTCTGTAGAAGCAGATAAATTAAAAATCAAATGTGCCCCTTTTTTGATTAATAAATCACTAGGTGAGTTAATAGTCCATAAATCCTGACAAATTTCTACTCCGAAACACACATTATATAAATCATTAATAAATAAAATACTACCAAAAGGGATTTTTTGATTTAAAAAAATAATTTCTTGCATCTCAGGAATAACATTACCAGAAGTAAACCATCTTTTTTCACAAAATTCTTCATAATTCGGAATAGTATATTTAGGAACAATTCCTAAAATTTTTTGTTGTTGTATAACGATAGCTACATTGAAAATCATCTCTTGCCAAACTAATGGCATTCCTAAAATATAAACTCCTTTAAAAGAAGTTTTCTTAATAATATAATCTAAAGATTTTAAAATATTATTGTTAAAATCATTTTCAAAAAAAAAATCACCAGCTGTATAACTGCTTAAACATAATTCTGGAAAAACCACAAAACTCGCTTTGCTTTTTGCTAAAACACTCAAAATAATATCATTATTTTCATCAAATTTCCCCAAAGTTAAATTGGGATTGGCTAATTCAATTTTTAAAAATCCATTCTTGTACATTTCGTTATTTTAAGTAATTAACCTTTCTAATAAAATGATTTTATTTATCAAATTTAATTTTTGAATTATTATTTTCAATCAAATTAAATATAACTTTTTTATCCATAATCCAACCCATAATATAAATAGATGACAAGGATAACAAAATTCTTATCATAATCTCCGAAAACATATTAAAAAAATTTATTTGATCAAAACTTTCCAAAATAGATGATAAAAATATTAAAATGCCATCAGTAATCAATAAAGAAATTTTAAAATTCATTCCGTAAATATCTTTTAAAGCTTGTTGAAAAATATCCATACCTCCGGTAGTGAATCCAATTTTTCTAATATTAGCTTGAGTAAAACCTATTAATAATCCGCCTAATATAGAAGAGACAAATAATTTCCAATATTCATTATTCCAAATGATTAAACGATTTAAAAAAATTGTTGATTCACCTAAGATATAAGGCAAAAAATACATTACTATCATTAAAATAATAGCCAAAATAGCACTTTTTAAAATAAATTTTTTGCCAAATATTTTATATCCAATTATTATCGCTAAAACATTATACAAAAACATAAAATAAATCATTATTTTATCCGATATAAAATAAGAATTGTTTGTAAATAAGTTGCATAAACGTGCACTCGTTAAAGCTAAACCATCAATTCCACCTACATTTAATTTACTTCCTAAAGTAAATACAAATATAGTTATTGCTAAAATAATATCATTTACAATCAGTATTAACCATTTATGAAGATTCTGTTTATAAATTTTTTGATCTTTCTTCATATTGTTTGTATTCCTTTTTTAGCAAAATATTTTTAAATAAATTTAAATTTTTAATATAAAAAATTAATTTTTGATTCTTAAAAAAGCATTAATAAAATCATCTAATTCGCCATCCATAATATCCATAATTTGAGAACTTTCATAATTAGTACGATGATCTTTAACTTTTTGATAAGGATGAAAAATATAACTTCTAATTTGAGATCCCCAACCAATTTCTTTTTGATCTGATTTTAAATTAGCTTCTTGTTCTTTTTGTTTCTGTAAAGCTAATTGAAATAATTTAGTTTTTAAAATTTGCAAAGCTTTTTCTTTATTACGAATTTGACTTCTTTCATTTTGGCAATTAACTACAATACCAGTAGGCAAATGTGTAATTCGAACAGCTGAATCAGTAGTATTTACATGTTGACCACCAGCTCCACTACTACGAAAAACATCTATTCTTAAATCTTGTTCTTGAATATCGACAGTAATTTCTTCATTAATCTCTGGTAAAACTTCGCAAGAAGCAAAAGATGTATGTCTTTTAAAATTAGCATCAAACGGAGATTTTCGCACTAAACGATGTATACCTCTTTCAGATTTAAAATATCCATACGCATAAACACCTTTAATTAGACAACTAACAGTTTTAATACCAGCTTCTTCTCCTGTTTGTAAATTTAAAATTTCTAATTGGAATTGTTTTTTTTGAGCATATTTTTTATACATTCTAAAAAGCATTTCACACCAATCTTGAGATTCCAAACCTCCGGCGCCAGAATGTAACATTAAAATAGCGTTATTTTCATCATAATTTTGATTTAATAAAACTTCAATTTCTAAATTTTTAATATCTTTTTGTAACTTTTTTAATTCTAAAATTAACCACGTTAAATTTTGTGCATCATTAAGCTCATAATCCGAAGATAATAAAGTCAAAGCTTGATGTTGTTTTTGTAAATTAGTAAAATTATTAATTTTATTTTGTAATTGACTAAATTTTCGAGTTACATGCGCAGCTTCTTGTGTATTATCCCAAAAATTTGGTTTTTCCATTAATAATTTAAAAGATTTCAATTGTTCTAACATTTTTTTGATATCTATTTTTTGTTCTAAATTGAATAAAATAGATTTTAAATTATTTAAAATTTGATGAAATTCATATTTTTCCATTATAAATAATTATCCCCTCTGGAAATTATTTTTTTTAATTAATCCCAAGGTTTTTTAATATTTTTTTTAATTTTAATTTTATCTCGATTATTTAATTGTAATGATTCTGTAGGATTTAAATCATCCAACAAATCTTCAAAAAAATTTGATTTCAAAACAATTTTTGTAATATCTTGAGAAATATTATCAATCATACGATTAAAAAATTTTTGTCCTTCTTGTTGGTAAACAGTTAAAGTATTTTGTTGCCCATAACTTAAAAAATTAATACTTCTTCTTAATAAATCCATATCATTTATATGACGTTGAAAATTAATATCAATATTTTTTAATATAATTAATTTAATAATATTTAAGTATTTTTGTATACCAACTGAAGTAAATTTATTTTTTTGCGAATCTACAATATTACGAGCTTTGTTTAAAATAACTGATTCTATTTGAGAATAAGATAAGTCTTTTTGATTATTATCTTCAAAATCTGTTTTTATTAAAATATTTTTATCAAAAAAATTAATTTCACAATAATGAATTAATTCAACTATAATAGCTTGTTTATCTAATTTTTGAAATTTATCTTGTTTCATCGAATTTACAAAATTTTTAACTTTATTTTTTAAAGTTTTATCCATAATATTCCACAAAATTTCTTCAACCTTATTAGAAGATAAAATTGCTTTACGTTGCTTGTAAATAATATCTCTTTGTAACTGTAAAACAGAATCAAATTTTAAAACAAATTTACGATATTCGAAATTAGAAGATTCAATTTTTTTTTGTATATTAGTGAATAAATTCGTTAAAAAACGCGAAGAAACTGCATTATTTTGTTGATGTTTACTATATTGCAGCAAAGTAACTAACTTACTAACTTTATCAGAACCGAAACGTTTTATCAAATCATCTTCTGCAGATACAAAAAATTTAGTATAACCAGGATCACCTTGTCTACCTGCCCGTCCGCGAAGTTGATTATCAATTCGTCGCACTTCATGCCTTTCTGTACCTAAAACAGCTAAACCGCCTAACTCAGCTACACCTTCTGCTAAACGAATATCTGTACCTCTTCCAGCCATATTGGTAGCTATAGTAACAGCACTTTTGTGACCGGCTTTTGCAATTATTTCAGATTCTTTCAAATGATTTTTAGCATTCAAAACTTCATGAGCTATTTTATTTTTTTTTAAATCTTTAGAAATTTGTTCTGAAACTTCCACACTAACAGTACCTATCAAAATAGGTTGTTTTTTCGAATGTCTTATTTTAACTTCTTCTATTAAAGCTTTCCATTTTTCCTTTAAAGTTAAAAAAACTAAGTCCGAAGCATCTTCGCGAATCATTTTTTTATTAGTAGGGATTTGAATAACTTTCATATTATATATACTAATAAATTCTTTTTCTTCGGTTTTAGCTGTACCAGTCATACCAGATATTAATTTATAATTTCGAAATAAATTTTGATATGTAATCGTCGCAGATGTTTCAGTTTCAGCTTTAATAATACAATTTTCTTTAGCCTCTAAAGCTTGATGCAAACCATCACTGAATTGTCGACCTATTAAAGCACGACCTGTAAATTGATCAATAATTACAATTTGATTATTTTGTACTAAATAATCTTTATCTCTTTCCATAATAAAACAAGCTTTTAAAGCATTTTTAATAAAATGTAATAAAAAAGAATTTTGATTACTATATAAATTATTAATTTTAAAAAATAATTCTGCTTTTCGAATTCCTTCTTCATTTAATTCAATAGTTTTAGATTCTAAATCAATCACATAATGTTCAGATTTTAAACTTTTAGCAAAACGATCAGCATCTCTATAAAATTTAATACCAGATGTTACATTATTAGAAATAATCAAAGGAGTTCTAGCTTCATCAATTAAAATAGAATCGACTTCATCAATAATTACATAACCATATTCACGAGTCATTAAAACATTATTGATATCACTTTCCATGTTATCTCTCAAATAATCAAATCCAATTTCACTATTAGTAGAATATAAAATATCACAATTATAAGCTATTTTTTTTTCTTGAATACTTTTATTTTTAAGATTTAAACCTACACTTAATCCTAAAAAACGAAAAATATCCCCAATAACACCTTCAGCTTCACGACGCGCTAAATATTCATTAACAGTCACAATATGAACGCTATTGCCTCCTAAGGCATTTAAATATGCCGGCATAACAGCTGTTAAAGTTTTACCTTCTCCAGTCTTCATTTCTGCAATGTTACCCTTATGTAAAACTATAGCTCCTAATAATTGAACATAATAAGGAGTTATTTTAGCTACCCTTGTAGAAGCTTCTCGAGCTAAAGCAAAAGCTTCTACCAAAATATTATCCAAAGACACTCCTTCTTTTAATTTTTGTTTCAATTTAAGAGTTTCTTTAGGAAAATCTTCATCTTTTAATTGGGACATAATATGACTTAATTTGTCAATTTTATCAGCAACTTTTTTAATTTTTTTCAAATATCTAGCAGAAGGATCATAAAAATTCTTTACAAAGTCTAATATTGTTTGTGCGCATTTTAATATCATCAGATCATAAATCCTTTTTTGTTAAAAATATTTTTTAATAATACAAATTTTAATAAATTCAATAACTACCGAATAATCATTAATATTATTCGAATTAAAAATAAAATTTTAATATATTATTTTTATTAAAAAACATATAAAATATATATTTATTAAATTTTATATAAAAAAAATTATAAGTTTTATCCTATTAATTATATCAAAACTACTAAAAAAAATATATTTTTGCTTAATTATTTAGCAACAAAATCATTATCATTCCAAAAAAACCATATTTTAAAATTTACTAATTAAATATTAAACTAAATATTAATAAATTATTAAAACCAATTGAAATATTAATAATTTATTTTTCATAAATAAAAGAATAAAAATTCCTATATTAATTAATATAAACAAAAATAAAAGAGCGCTTTTGTATTTTGAAACAAAAAGCACTCTTTAAAATTAATTTTGCAATTATTATAAAATAATTATCTTAGTGAAAAAAATTAATTTTTACCTATTTTGATTAATTAAAACGTCTTTAATTTCTTTTAAAAGTTTAACTTGTTCATGTTCAATAGTCATTTTATTTTCATTTTGATTTTTTTTACTAAAATATTTTGAAAAATAAGAAACAATTAAATATAAAATGAAAGAAACAGATAAAAAATCAAAAACATTTTGTAAAAAGATTCCGTAATTCAAATAAATATTATTTTTTAATTGCCAATTTAAAGTTTGTAAAGAAGAACCTGTATCGCTAAAAAGATAATTAATAGGAGGCATAATTATGTCAGTAGCTAAAGAACTAACTACTTTAGTAAATAATTGCCCTAATATAAAAGCTACTGCTAATTGAATAATATTACCTTTATTAATAAAATCCTGAAATCCTTTTTTAAATTCTTTAACTTTATTTAAATTAATGTTTTCAGATGACATCTTTAAACCTCTCTTTTTTTAATAAAATTTTTTTAAATACAAAAAAATAACAATATTTCTTAATATTTTATTATATATTGTATTTTTCAAAGATGTTTAAAATTTATTAACTAAATATATTTTAAAAAAACATTTAACGAATATAAAAATAAAAAACCTTTAATTTTAACTTTCAAATTAGAAAAATTTATATTATATTGCAATATCCGGATATATTTTAAAATAAAAAAATCAATATGTCAAATAATACAAAAAAATATAGCTATAATGACATAGTAAATAATAATAAGTCATTATTAAAATATAATTTAGCACAAAAATGAAAATAAAAATATAAAATATTTATTAGAGTAAAAAATATATTTTAGAATTGATAACATTTAATAATAAATTTTTTATTTATATTTATAAAATTAATAAATAAGGATATAAGGATATAAAATCATGGAAAATATTGAAACACAATTTGCAGGTATTACATTATTTTGGATATTATTTATATTATTAACAATTTTATTAGCCTACTTTTTTTATAAATGGGGTTATTTTTGCGGGTTTAATAATAAGAGTATTTTTTTTCCTTTAATTTTATCTTTTTTCACTGTATTTAGTGGAATTATTTTTGTATTTATAGGTTATCAAGTAGGAATAATAAAAAAAAATAACAACAAAAAATAAAAAAATAGATAGATAAAATGAATAAAAAAATAAAAATTTTATGGATAAATATATTCGAAAAAACAAACTACAAAAAATTTAATTCAAATTTAACCATCTATTAATAAAATTATAAAAATCAACTTATTAGTTGATTTTTATAAACAAATAAAAATTACCTAAATTATTTTTTTACGATAATGCTTCCCGTATTAATAAAATTAATAACAATATTTATGGTTTAAGTATCTTTCATAAGATTTCATCATTAATGATTTTTAAGTAAATTTTGATAACAATTTTAATGGTATAATCAATTATTTGAAATCATTATTGGACAAATTTAACAAAATCATGACAATATTTTTAGATTAGAAATCCAAAAATCTACTCTATTAATGATGTTTTGTCGATGACTTTTATTTAATAACCTTTATTAGTAATGATTTAAATACGGATAGATTAATTGCGTTTTATTCAGCGATTTATCTTTGCTGTTTTATTTACAATCAGCCCCCGTCCAAACCGGACAAGCAAGTTTCCCAGCATCCGGCTTTCCATAATTCACTCTCTCTCGAGAACTAATGTCTCCTCGCGGTTAATTAGCTATTTATTCTTATTGTTCTTGTTTTCTAATATCATGTATTTGTTGATTGGTTATCTTGCGATGACAATCTTTACACAATACCTTTGTTCTTTTATTCATGATACTTTGGTAATGCTTATTGCGATTTACATTTCTTTCGAACTCTGACAATTGACGTTTTCCGTTTCCTTGCCAGCGTTTTCAAACAGCTGTATTCAGCTAGATAACTTAAGTGAGTCAAAACACTTGGATTGTTAGTCCAACAAAAGTATTGGATAATTCCTCTAACAATTGTCTTATAGGTCCGGATTATTTCTAATTCATCCCTTTCTGCTAATGTTTCGTCGTGTTTCACCTTTCCCTCTTTTAACCAATTGTATTCATATCCATATTCTTCCGCTTTCGCTTGGGGAATTCGGACAAGAACTTTGCCATTTAAGGAATTCTTGGTGGCCTTCTCTTGACGAGTTTTATTGGTGGGGTTGACCTTGATCATGTAGGATAGAAACCTCGTTCCTTTGCTGGCTTTCACAATTTTTGACTTATCCTTACTAATCGTAAGGTTTAGGTCTTGCTCTAACCACTGTGTTACTTGGTTTTTGATGTTATACGCCTCATTATATTCTCCCTTAACGCCAATAATAAAGTCATCAGCATACCGGCTATATTCAACTCTTATTTTTGGATTTAGATTGATATGACTATCAATTACCAGACTATGATGTTGGTTTTTAGACCATGCTTTCTTATATTTTGGGTTACTCTTCCTAATCGGTATTCCTTCTTTAATCAGTCTCTCCATTTTCAGGTCAATGTGGTGTAAATATACATTCGCCAATAAAGGAGAAATAATCCCTCCTTGAGGAGAGCCTGATAAAGATTCATATTTGATGCCATCTTTAATGAAGCCCGCTTTTAACCATTTGTTTAATGGTTGCGAGTGTTTTATGCTTTTTGATGAACTGATTGAAGGTTCTCATCAGAATCTCATGATTGATGGTATCAAAGTAGCCTTTTAAGTCAATTTTGACAAGGTAATCAATTCCTTTAAATCTTTGTTTGACGCGTTTGATAGCGTCATGACCAGATTTTTTGGTTCTAAATCCAAAACTCCATTCTGAGAAGATATTTTCGAAATAGGAAGTTAAGAGTTGTTCCAGGCATTTTTGCATCAATCTATCCTTGATGGTCGGTATGCCCAAAGGTCGGTTTTTTTATTATCTTTAGGAATGAAGATTCTTTTAACTGGCTTTGGGTGGTAACCATTGTTGACGTATTCCCGATGGTATCTTTGTAATCTTTCCAGATTAATTCCATCGATGGTTTTATTGTCAATTCCAGGTGTACCCGCTCCTTTGTTAGCCGCAATTTTATTAAATGCTGTTAACGTGTTGCAAAAGTTATTCATTCCTTGCTGCAACTCTCTTTTTAGAGAATAACCATTTGATGAACAATATTGAATCTTATTCAATGTTCGTAAAAGTTTAGTTTCTGGCGAAACTGTTGTTGACATAATATATCAACCCCTTTTCCCGATACCATTGAATAACTAGCAAATTACTTTCTTCTTTCGCCCTATAAGAGTGATTAACTCTCTTCTTGGTAAGACGATTAACTAAATTATTCCAAATTTAGGTTTACCTTTACGACTACTAAAAAGATTCTTTATCCTTGACCATCCGGGCTTTTATTTCCGGATTAGTAAACTTAATTACTCAGTTTTAGGATACTCCAAGTTACGCTAAATTTCTACCTTAATTCTTTAGGGGAAGTATCCTCGTTCAGAGGCTGATTCCAGGTTTCTTTATTTGATAAACTATCCAATACAAAATATAAATATTGATAGATTCTGGACTGTCCGTTTTAGCAACTTCCGGAACAGGTTTTAGGATTACATCAATTTTCCTTCTTAGGCCATCTCAGGCTTCTCCATCGAATTGTTAGGTGGCGGAGTCATCTTGACTAATTTGCTTTCGTCGCAACCCGCTTTTTATGGTCTGCTATAATTCAGTATTCTTTCGTTTACTAAACCGACCATCTCCTTTCAGGGTTTATCGGCCCCTGGCTATTGGTTAGATAGCACGAAATTTAGGCCTCTTTGGCGTCCTTAAATACTTAATAGATTATTGTTCAAGTTGTTCATTTTGCATTAACTTCTTATTTGATAATTTAATAATTTAATAAACTTTTTGTTCGTAAAGGCGGTGACTTTCTACGAAAAGGTCGATTAGCTTTAATAATTCCGCATTAATCATTTACTAATCTAACTACTAAAAGGTTCTTTACTCTTAGTAATAATAACTTTTATCTTATGATTGATTAATTTAATAATTTTGCTTTGCGAATTATCCAATTTACTCTAAATTTCTACCTTAACACGTTTAGGGGCAGTGATCGTTTCGATAACGGTGAGATTCCAGGTTTTCATTGATAAACTATCTAATAAGAAGTTAATATATTGATATAATTTAGACTACTAGATTTTTCAGTAAGTAGCGATATAGATGTTATTATATTACATCTTCATATTCTTCTAAGGTCATTTTTAACTTATCCTTTGAATCTATTTTTAACTAATTTTTAGAAACTGCCTGTAATTATTTCTTTTTTAAAGAACCATCCTTATTTTTTAAGTGTTTATCGCACTAGTTATTAGCGAAATCACATGATATTTAGATCATATTTAAAACCCTTGATCATATTATCGATATATTTTTAATTTTATTATTAAATAATTTAAAATAAAGTTTTTTTAAAAAATAAAATTACTTTATTCATATCAAGATTTTTAGGTTTTAAATTTCCTTGATTATTAGAACACATAAAATTATCACAATACCATTTTTTTAAATATTGATACATATCTAAAGATAATGAATCGTATAAATTATTTTGATTATACGGATAGATTAATTGCGTTTTATTCAGCGATTTATCCTTGCTGTTTTATTTACAATCAGCCCCCGTCCAAACCGGACAAGCAAGTTTCCAAGCATCCGGCTTTCCATAATTTACTCTCTTGCGAGAACTAATTTCTCCTCGCGGTTAATTAGCTATTTATTCTTATTGTTCTTGTTTTCTAATATCATGTATTTGTTGATTGGTTATCTTGCGGTGACAATCTTTACACAATACCTTTGTTCTTTTATTCATGATACTTCGGTGGTGCGCATTGCGGACCGTACCAATGTGATGAATTTGAAGTTGGGTTGTTTTGTTGCAACCCTCACAACGTTCCGCTTTTAGACGGTCAATTAGATGAGTACAACCTTGGAATATAAATCTATTAATGGTAATTTCCGGGGTTTCCCTTATAATTACGCATTTTTTTAATTTTGTCCCAAGTGTAAACATTCCATGGTTAGTATTGGGTTTCCCTTTTGTTAATATAAGCAATCCCCCAAGTTGAACCAATTTTACATTTCTTTCGAACTTTAGCAATTGACGTTTTCCGTTTCCTTGCTAGTGTTTTCAAACAGCTGTATTCAGCTAGATAACTTAAGTGAGTCAAAACACCTAAATTGTTAGCCAAACAAAAGTATTGGATAATTCCTCTAACAATTGTCTTATAGGTCCGGATTATTTCTAACTCGTCTCTATCTGCTAATGTTTCGTCGTGTCTCACCTTTCCCTTTTTAAACCAATTGTATTCATATCCATATTCTTCCGCTTTCGCTTGGGGAATTCGGACAAGAACTTTGCCATTTAAGGAATTCTTGGTGGCCTTCTCTTGACGAGTTTTATTGGTGGGGTTAACTTTTATCATGTAGGATAGCAACCTCGTTCCTTTATTGGCTTTAACAATTTTGGACTTATCCTTACTGACAGTAAGGTTCAGATCTTGCTTTATCCATTGCGTTACTTGGTCTTTGATTATTTCTGCCTGGTTATACTCACCTTTAATGCCGATGATAAAATCGTCAGCATAGCGGATGTATTCCACTCTTGGTTTTGGATTTTGATTAATTACACTGTCAATCCCCAGTTTATGATGCTGATTTTTAAGCCATGCTTTATTATATTCTGGGTTACTCTTCCTAATTGGTTTTCCTGCTTTAATCAATTCTTCCATTTTCAGGTCAATGTAATGTAAATATACATTCGCCAACAAGGGGGAGATAATCCCTCCTTGGGGAGAACCGGATAAAGATTCATATTTGATGTCCTCCTTCATAAAGCCCGCTTTTAACCATTTGTTAATGGTTGAGAGCGTTTTATGCTTTTTGATGAACTGATTGAAGGTTCTCATCAGAATCTCATGATTGATGTTATCAAAGTAGCCTTTTAAGTCAATTTTGATAAGGTAATCAATTCCTTTAAATCTTTGTTTGACACGTTTGATAGCGTCATGACAGGATTTTTTAGTTCTAAATCCAAAACTCCATTCTGAGAAGATATTTTCAAAATAGGGAGTTAAAAGTTGTTCGAGGCATTTTTGTATCAATCTATCTTTGATGGTCGGTATGCCTAAAGGTCGGGTTTTTTATTATCTTTAGGAATGAAGATTTTTTTTACTGGTTTTGGATAGTAACCGTTACTGACGTATTCCCGATGGTATCTTTTTAATCTTTCCAGATTGATTCCATCGATGGTTTTATTGTCGATTCCGGGTGTACCAGCGCCCCTGTTAGCCGCAATTTTATTAAACGCTGTTAACGTGTTGTAAAAGTTATTCATTCCCTGCTGGAGTTCTCTTTTTAAAGAGTAGCTGTTTGATGAACAATATTGAATTTTATTCAATGTTCGCGAAAGTTTAGTTTCTGGTGAAACCGTTGTTGACATAATATATCAACCCCTTTCCCGATACCATTGAATAACTAGTAAATTACTTTCTTCTTTCGCCCTATAAGAGTGATTAACTCTCTTCTTGATAAGCCGATTAACTAAATTATTCCAAATTTAGGTTTACCCTTATGACTACTAAAAAGATGCTTTATCCTTGACCATCCAGACTTTTATTTCCAGATTAGTAAATTTAATTACTTAGTTTTAGGATTCTCCAAGTTACGCTAAATTTCTACCTTAATTCTTTAGGGGAAGTATCCTCACTTTGGAGGCTGATTCCAGGTTTTCTTCACTTGATAAACTACTCAATACATCGATAATATATTAGTAGACTCTGGACTGTCCGTTTAAGCAACTTCCGGAAAGGTCTTATCATTACATCATTTCCCTTCTTAGGCCATTTCAGGCTTCTCCATGGAATTATTCGGTGGCGGAGTTCCTCTTGACTAATTTGCTTTCGTCGCAACCCGCTTTTATGGTCTGCTCTAATCTGACATTCTTTCGTCTGCCTGACCGACCATATCCTTTCAGGGTTTATCAGCCCTGGCTATTGGTTAAATAGCACGAAATTTAGGCATCTTTTGGCGCCCATCGATGGATAATAAAGATTTAACAATTGTATACCATGATAAATTTCTATTATAAGGCAAAAAACTTTTTAATTCCCATTGTAAACAGCATTCTAAAATTACTAAAAAATTTGTGTTAACGATTATATAATCATGATTTTTAGCGTAAAAATAATGAAAACTATTAACATAATGAGTTCGTTGGGACATTTCTAAAACCCATTTATGAATAGACAAATTAAAATAATTACGACCTAAATCTAAAAAAAATTGCATAGCTTTATTTTTAACATTTTTATTTAAACAATAATCATACATACCAAATTCTTTTCTTAAAGCGCATAAAGAAATATCAGGGGTGTGTGGATATAATTCGTAAGGTATTATTCTCATTTACAATCCTTTTTAAATAATTTAATTTACAATTTACTCTTATATTTTAAAAAAATGACATTATATTTATTTTAATTTATTTATTAAAATAATAAATTTTTTATATTCAAATAAAAATGATTAATTAAAAAAAATTTTTAATTTTTCTTTTTCGAAACGCTGAAATAGTTTATCTTTCTGACCTACTAAAATTTTATTTTTGGTAATACCAAAAAATTTTAAACTTTCAAAAGTATTTTCTTCCGATTGAATTTGATCTAAAATACATTGAGCGGTAACCGGTAAAAAGGGTTGCAATAAAATGCCAATAAAACGTAGATTTTCTATAGCATTATATAAAAAATAATTTAATTTATTAATATCTTGAGGACAATTACTTTTAAATAATTCCCATGGTTTCATTAAATCAATGTATTTATTGCCATAACGAGCTAAATGCATAATATTTTCGATAGCCTCAGATACTTTAAAATCTTCCATACACGAACGAATTTTTGGTAAAGTTGAAATAGCTAAATTAGATAATTGTAATCCTAATTCATCTTCAAAGTTATTAACTTTAACAATTTTATTATCGCGATATTTTTTTAACATTCCTAAAGAACGACTTAATAAATTACCAACAGTATTTATCAAATCTGTATTATAACGTTCAAACATTAAATCATAAGTTAAACAGCCATCAGATGCATAAGGAATCTCATGTAAAACAAAATAACGAATAGCATCAATAGGAAATATTTTCTTTAAATCATCAACATAAACTACATTTTGAGTAGATTTAGACATTTTACGATCATTAAATAAAATCCAAGGATGAATTAAAAATTGTTTCGGTAAAGGTAGTTTTAAAGCAAATAAAAAACTTAAATAATAAATCAAATGAAATCTCACAATATCTTTACCTATAATTTGTAAATCAGGTGGCCAATATTTAACTAAATTTTTGTGATCATACCAATTTTTAGAATAATCTTTTTCAGGATCATCTAATAAACTTGTAATATAATTGCTTAAAGCATCAAACCAAACATAAGTAATATGATCATTATCGAAAGGTAAAGGTATACCCCATTTAAAAGAAGTTCTTGAAATAGATAAATCTGCTAATGGTTCTTTTAATAAATTTAAAATTTCTTTTCGACATGCTAATGGTTTGATTAAATCAGTATTTTCTTTTAAATATTTTAATAAAAGCGGTTGATATTTTGATAATTTAAAAAAATAAACTTCTTCTTGCATCCAAATCGGAGTTTCTCCACTAGGCAACTTTTTATCAATTAAATCTTTTTCTGATACATAACTTTCTTCTGAAATAGAATACCATCCTTGATAAATCCCCAGATAAATATCTTTTTGTTGAAATAGTTGATCTATAAATTTTTGAACATATTGTTTATGTTTTTCATTGGTAGTTCGAATAAAATAATCATATTCAATATTTACAGATTTATAAACCTGTTTAATTTCATAAGAAATAAAATCAACATATTCTTGATTGGACATCTTATTCATTAAAGCTTTATTTTCTATTTTTTGACCATGTTCATCTGTTCCTGTTTGAAAAAAAACAGAATATCCTTCCATTTTTTTAAAACGCGCTATAGCATCTGCTAAAATCATTTCATAAACATTACCTATATGAGGCAAAGCTGAAGTATATACAATTGAAGTAGTAATAAAAAATTTATCTTTTTTCATCATATAAACTAATTTTCATTACTCCTTATTTTCTAACTGATCCATTGGTATTTTCAAATAATGATAAATTTGTTTTTTAGATATATTACGATCTTTAGATAAACATCTTAAAGCTTCTTTTTTGGAATAACCATGTTTTAATAAAAGCAAAAAATGTTCTTCCAAAGATAAATGTTGATATGTTGATAAAAATAAATTTTTATCAATAGTTATTACATATTCACCTTTAAAAGATATTTTCTCTTTTTCTTTTAAAATTTCATTAATATCGCCATAAATAATAGTTTCAAATTTTTTTGTTAATTCTTTAGATAAACTAATATTTCTGCGAATATAATGTTTTTGAATCAATAATAAAGTGTCTAATAAACGCATAGGGGATTCAAATAAAATCAAAGTACCTTCAAAAAAACGATATTTTAATAAAATTCTTTCTTTTTGTATTGTTTTTTTAGGTAAAAAACCTAAAAATAAAAAAGGTAAATCAAAAGTAGAAATACTAAAAGCTGTTATAACAGCGGAAGCTCCTGGTATAGAACATACATAAAAACCTGCTGATTGCACTGTGCGCACTAATAACAAACCCGGATCACTAATTAAAGGAGTTCCTGCATTACTAATAAGAGCTAAATTTTTATTTTGTTTCAATAGGGATAACACTTTAGAAACACGTTGTTTTTCATTAAAATGATGTAATGACAATAAATTATTATTAAATTGATAAAATTTCAAAATTTTATACGCCTGACGAGTATCTTCAGCCAAAATATAATCTACCTGTTTTAGAATATCTAAAGCTCTAAAAGTTAAATCTGACATATTACCTATAGGAGTAGCAACTAAATATAAAGTGGCTTTTTTTTCCTGAAAAGTTTTTTGAGTATATAACATAATTCATATCCATTTTAACTATTCTTTTTTTTAATTTCTAAAATTAAAGCTAACCAACAAAATTTATTTTCCATTTTTAAGCTAATAGGTTCTAAATCATTAAAAATTTTTAACCAAT
This sequence comes from Candidatus Phytoplasma australasiaticum subsp. taiwanense, assembly GCA_001307505.2. Taxonomy (GTDB): domain Bacteria; phylum Bacillota_I; class Bacilli_A; order Acholeplasmatales; family Acholeplasmataceae; genus Phytoplasma; species Phytoplasma australasiaticum. Next base: position 201,852 of record CP040925.1, on the reverse strand, counting down.
GAATAATCTCTATTTCAGATAAAGAAATTAAATAACTTATTTTAAATAAATCATTTGGAAATATATTTATTGATTTGTTTTGTTTTTTATAAAGCAAATCTAAAAAAAATTTACTTAATATAAATAAAAAATCACTAAAAAAATAATCATAAGTAATCAAATTAAAAGTTTTATTTAATAATTCATTAGAAAAAAATTTTTTATGAAAATTTTCTAAAAAAATTAAAAAAAATTTTTTTAAATTAAATAAATAATGCTTATTGATTAAATAAATTTCTTGTTTATTGATTTCTTTCAATAAATTAAACAATATTTTATCTAAAATATCTTTTTGCAAATCTGGAGTATCAGATAACAAAGATTCAACACAGGGATGCCAACATAATATTTGAGCTCTAGAAACAATAGTAGGTAAAACTAAATTACGATCTTCAGTTATTAAAATACCTAAAATATTTTCATTTATAGGATTTTCTAAAAAATATAATAAACTATTAGCTGCATTGTAACTTATCTTATCTATATCTTCGATAACATAAATCTTTTTTTTTTGCATTAAAGAAGTTTGCGTAAAATAATTAAACATTTCTAAGATTTGTTCTTTACCTACAGAAATATTTTTATTATAACGCAAATAATAAAAATTAGGATAACTATTTTCTGAAATCATTTTTTTTAAATTATCAGGTTTAATTTGATCTGTCTGTAAAAATTCATAAACCAAATCTATAATGAAGGCGTATTTTGTCGATGTATTATAAGTAGTTTCAATCAAATATAAATGAGATAATTTTTTATCACGTATTAACATTCTAAAATATTCTATTAGATAATTATCAGACATAATCTTTATATATTTAACCCAAATAATTCACGCAATTTTTCCAAAATAATTAAATGTACTTCTTTAACAGAAAGATTATTAGTATTAATTTTAATAATTCTTTTAGAATATCGACGACAAAGCCTTAAATAACCTTTTCTAATTTGTTGGTGCCAAAAAAGTTTTTGAGTGTCAAAACCTTCTAATTTACTTTTATTTCGAGCATATAATCTTTTTAAAATTTGTTTAGGTTCTAAATCTAAATAAAAAGTAATATCGGGTAATAAATTATAAGCTAAATAATTAATTTGCTTAATAAATTTAATACCTAATTTCCTCACATAACCTTGATAAACAAAAGAAGAATCTAAATAACGATCACAAATAACAATTTTATTATCTGACAAAGCCGGTTTAATAACTTGTTGAAGATGTTCTATTCTATCTGCTGCATATAATAAAGCTTCTGTAGCAAAATTAATTTTATTATGCGTATTAATTAAAATTTGTTTTATTGTTTTAACTAAATCATAACCACCGGGTTCTCTAGTCATAATAACCGGATATTTATTTTTAATAGTTTTAAATAAAGATAAAACATGAGTTGTTTTGCCTACACCATCTCCACCTTCAAAAGTAATAAACATAAATTTTACCCTTAACTTTCGAATTAAAATTAAAAAATAATAAATTTAAATAAAACAAATAAAACAATTAAATAGAATTATATTTTTTTATTATAAATTAAATAATAAAACTACAAAACAATAATAATAGATGAAAAAATAATATTAAATAATCAATATAATTCATAGAATAATAAGTTAATTTAGTACGCGGAGCTCCCAAAATATAACCTCGCGACTCCATAGCGTTAGCTAAAATAGAAGATTTTTTAAAAGAAAGAACAAAAATAGGTATCAATAAGGCAATAAGATAATAAATTTTTTTGAAAATATTTTGAGTATTTAAATTAATACCTCGAGAAGTTTGCGCTTTTATAATTTTTTGAGACTCAAATAACAAAAAAGGTATAAACATATAAATTAAAGATAATAACATAGTAAAAGTTTCTAAAGGAAAATGAATTTTTTTAAGAGGTTTCAAAATTAACTCTAATCCATCATTTATTTCCATAAAAGAAGTAGTAAGAGAAAATAAAGTAAAAATCAAAAAAATCATCAAAATACGTATAATAACGAAAAAAGTTTTCCATATATAATTCGGAGATAAAAATAACATTTTTATATCACCGATAAACCAACCTCTAGAAAAAAATAAACTAGGCAATAAAAAATTAATTAACAAAAACACATAACTGTACAAACCGCTCAAAAAATAATATTTAAAAACAAAAAATAATAAAACAATTAAAAACCAAATATAAAATTTATCCCACATTAAAATTTTAATGTCATCATAAGCTTTAGACATAGTTGATAAATTAAAGATTAAACTTAATATAATTAACCAATTCAAATGCGAAATATTTTTAATTAATTTTATCCATGAATAATTGGTTTTTGTAAATAACCAAAATACCAAAAAAAAATTAAAAATTAATATCACTATATAAAAAAAATTCTTAAACCAATCATTATGTATAAAATCTGATGTAAAACTTAAACCTAAAATAATTTTTAACCAACAAATAAATACAAATATTTTAACAGCAGGATGAATTGAATATAAAAAAAATCTATTACGATATGAAATTAAATTATTTTTATAATGTTTTACTATCATATCATTAAATCCCACCTAGATAAACTTTACGTAAATAAGATAAACATTCCTCTTCAGAATAAACCGGACGAAAAGGAATGTTTAGAGATTTTTCGATTAATTTTAAAATACGAAAGGTTTGAGGTTCATATAAATTAAATTTTTGCAATTCAAAATTTTTAAAAAAAATTTCTTTAGAATTATCAAAAACAATATTACCTTTTTCCATAAAGATCACGCGAGTAGCGTATTGAGCTACTAAATTCATATCATGAGTAATACAAACAATTGTTTTTTTTTCCACTTGATAAAGATATTGAAAAATATTAATTATATCGAAATAACCTTGAGCATCTAAACCTCTAGTTGGTTCATCCGCAATAATGATCTGTGGTTCCATAATTAAAATCCCAGCAATAGCAACTTTTCTTTGTTGACCACCAGATAATTTAAAAGGCGAAGTATTGAGAAAATTACTATTTATTCCTACTTTATTTAAAATTTTTATAGCTTTTATTTGTAGTTCAGAAATTTTTATATTTTCAGAAGTTAAAGCAAAAAGAACATCTTTTAAAACAGTAGATTCGAATAATTGATATTCAGGAAATTGAAAAATTAAACCTATTTTACGTCTTAAATTAGTTAAAATTGTTGAAGACGTTTTATCATTAATTATTTTATCAAAAATCTTCACTATACCTTTTGTAGACAATAACAAACCATTCATTATTTGTACTAATGTAGATTTACCTGAACCTGTAGGACCAACAATAGCAATAAACTCTTGGTTTGTATTAATAGATAAATTAATTTTGTTTAAAGAAAAAATGTCATCTTTATTATATGTAAAACTTACATCTTTAAATTGTATTGCCATAAAAAATCCTTTAATTTAGACAAAATAATAGGCGGGTTTTGTAATTGATTAAAATCCTGTTGCAATTGGTAATAAAGTTTTAAAGATAAAGGCAAATTGATGAAATTATTTTTTAAAAATATCTCATCTTTCATAAAGTTAACAGGTGTATCTTGTTTTAAAAGATTACCTTTTTGTAAAAAAATAATTTCATCACTTTGAAAAGCAAATTCCCAATCATGAGTAATAATGATTAAAATTTTATTATCAGTTCTATGAATATCTTTAATAATATTATTAACTTCTTTAGTTCCTTGTGGATCTAAAAAAGATGTAGGCTCATCAAAAATTATAATTTGCGGATCCATAACTAAAACAGATGCGATAGCTACTAACTGTTTTTGACCTCCAGACAATTCTTGAGGATTACAATCTAATAAATGTAAAATATTTAATTTTTTAGCAATATTAAAAATCTTTTTTTGCATTTCTTCGCGAGATAAATTTTGATTTTCTAATCCAAAGGCGATATCATGTTTTACATCACAACCAATAAATTGATAATCAGGATTTTGAAAAATAATACCAATACGAGAACGTAATAAAAATAAATTTTCTTCTGTTAATGCAATATTATCAATAATCACTCGACCTTTTTGAATGGGCAATAAACCAACTAAAATTCTAGCTAAAGTAGATTTACCCGAACCATTACCGCCTATAATCGAAATCCATTTTCCAGAATTAACACGAAAATTTAAATTTTGTAAAATTTCATCATCTTTATAACTAAAATACAAATTTTCAACAATAATCATAATCTACCTTAATAACTCGAATATTTTTAATCTCTATTATATTTGAAAATATTTAATAAAATTAAAAATTATTAAAACATAAAATATAATAAAAAAATATCAAAAATATTTAATTCAAATAAAACGAATAATAGCCATAGGAGCTGAATCGCCACGACGAAATTCAGTTTTAATAACACGTGTATAGCCGCTTGATCTATCGTTATATTTCGGAGAAATTTCCTTAACTAATTTACGCAAAATTGTTTGATTATTACTAAATTTTTGATTAAAAAATAAATTTAAAGCTCTTCTATGATTAGATAAATTTGATGTTTTTGTTAAATTAATAACTTTATCCATAATACGACGTAACTCTTGAGCTTTTGATAAAGTAGTAGTTATCTGTTCAGCTATCACTAAACTAGATACTAAATTTTTCAATAAAGCTTTTTTTTGAGATTTATTACGTCTTAATTTGCTAAAACTCATAATATAACATTTATCCTCTTTTCGTTAAATTGTTTAGTTTATTCTGATTTATTTAACATACCAAAATGCAAATCTAAATTCTTCATTTTTTCTTTAAGTTCTTCAAAAGATTTTTTTCCTAAACTACTTAATTTAGTAATTTCTTCTTCTTGGTGACTAACTAATTCTCGAACAGTAAAAATTTTCGATTTTTTTAAACTATTTAATAATCTAACTGATAATTCTAATTGTTCAATTTTAAAATCTAATGCATGATTATGATGAGATTTTTCAGGTTCTTGAATAAAATTAATCTGTTGAGTTTCTTCTGATAATTCCACTAAAACAGCTAAATGATCTAATAAAATTTTAGCTGCTAAAGCTAAAGCTTTTTTAGGAGTAATAGCACCATTAGTTTCAATTTCTAAAATTAATTCTTCTTTATTACCTAATTTTGATTCTACATGAAAAGTACTACGAACAATAGGAGTATATATAGAATCTATAGCGATAACACCAAATTCGCCGCGGTTATAAATTTTATTTTCTTCAGAACCTTTATAACCAATACCTCGACGGACAGTTACTTCCATTTTCAATCTTGCATTTGAACTTAAAGTTGCTATTAAATGAGATGGATTAATAATTTTAATACCCGCAACAGGTTTAAAATCAGCGGCTGTTACTTCTTTAGGGCCTGTTACATCCATTTCTAATTTTTGTTCAAAATCTTCTATAGAATTATAATCAGAACTTAAAATAACCCCTTTTAAATTAAGTAAAATAGTCATTACATCTTCAGTAATACCTTCTATAAAACTAAACTCATGTTTAACACCTTCAATTTTAACATTAACAATAGCGATACCAGGCAAAGAAGAAATTAAAATTCTTCTTAAAGGTGTACCTAAAGTATTACCATAAGTCGAAGATAAACATTGAATAATAAAACGACTACAATTAGAATTAGAATTTTCTTCTTCTTGAATTTGCATTATAGGTTTTAAAAATTGTAATTTTTTCATGTCAATATCCTTTTTTATCCACGAGGGCGTTTACGAGGTCTACAACCGTTATGAGGAACAGGAGTAGCTTCTTTCAAACACGAAACAAATAACTCCGCATCTTGCAAAAGTAAAACAGTATCGCGAGCAACACCAATACCATTAAAACGAACTTCTACTTGTTTGGCGCCATAATTTTTAGTGGCTATTTCGAAAACACTTTTGGCAACTTGTTGAGCAGCAAATAAATTACTTTTACGAGTCCCATGGAAACCTAACATACCAGCACTCTTTTGTACAATAGTATTACCTTGTTCATCTGTAAAATTAATAATAGTATTATTAAAACTAGTTTTTATATGAATAATTCCCACAGGAACATTTTTTTTAACTTTTTTATCTTTTTTGATTTGTTTTTTTGAAGACATAAATTAAATTATCCTCTTTTTTTGATATTATTTTTTTTAACTGAATCAGCAAGATTTATTTGCCGATTTCGTCTAGATGTTTTAGCATTATTACGAGTATTTTGACCTCTTGCTGGCAAACCCAAGTTATGCCTTCTACCTCTATAAGAATTAATAGATATTAAATTTTTAATATTCATTAAAGAAAGTTCTCTCCTAAGCAAACCTTTTTCGTTTAATTTATTAATTTCTGTTCTAATAGCGGCTAATTGAGATTCTTGCAAATCTTTTACTCTAATATTTGCATCAATATTAATTGATTGTAAAATTTTACGAGATGTTTTGATACCTATACCATAAATATAAGTTAAACCAATCAAAATACTTTTAGTACCAGGAATATCTGCTCCTGCAAGTCTTAACATTTATAATATACTCCTTTCTGTATTAACCTTGTCTTTGATTATGACGACGTTGCTTTTTATTAATAACAAACACTTTTTTATTACGTCGAACAATAATATCATCATCACTACGTTTTTTTACAGATGCACGTACTTTCATAATTTAGATTCCTTTACACTTTACAATTTATAATTTATAACGATATACAATACGGCCTATATCTTTAGAATCTGAACTAAATTCTACCTTTACTTTATCGCCTAAAGAAATATGAATATTATTTTTGCGTATTTTACCCGAAATACAAGCTATTATATTTTTTTTATTAGGCAATTCCAATTTAAATTTAGCACCGGGTAATGTTCCAACAACCGAAGCATCTATACTTATTTTTTCCATATAATAGTCTTAATAACCCCTTATTACAAATTTATAATGTTAAAATTTCATAACCTTTATCAGTAACTAAAATAGTATGTTCAAAATGAGCACTTAAACTATTATCTTTACTAACTGCCGTCCAACCATCAGGAAGTATTTTAACTTCTTTACTACCTAAAGTAAACATTGGTTCGATGCAAAAAGTCATACCTGGCACTAATACGTAATCTTTTTCAACAAAATTAAAATTAAAAATATAAGGTTTTTCATGTAAAGATTTACCAATACCATGACCAGAAAAACTTTCAATAATACCATAACCATTTAAAATACCTATTTTAAAAATAGCATTTGAAATATTTGATATTCGGTTGCCCGGGTAAACTTGTTCAATACCTTTATACAAAGCTTCTTGAGTATCTTTCAATAATTTAATGGTTTTATCAGGAATATCACCTATAGCATATGTCCACGCAGCATCTACAAAATAACCCTGATATTTAATCCCTAAATCTATAGTTATGATATCACCAGTTTTTAAAATCTCTTTGTCAGAAGGTACTCCATGAACTATCGCATCATTCACAGAAGTACAAATATATCCTGGAAAACCATCATAATTTTTAAAAGCAGAAATAACATCATATTCTTTTATAAATTTATTAGCTAATAAATCTAATTCTCCTGTAGAAATACCTTCTTTTAAAAAAAAAATCAATTTTTTCTTAATTTGGGATAAAATTTTTCCTGCCATTTTCATTATAGCGATTTCATCTTTTTTTTTAACGAATAACATAATATAATTGATTCCATTTTGTATATTTTAATAAAAAAACTTTATTCCATGAAATTACTAAATAAAACATTTAATAAAATTAAAATAATTTATTATATAATTTATCAACATTAGTGCTAGTTGTAATTTTTTGTACAATTTCAATAGCTACACCAACCACAATTATAAGACTAGTTCCTCCTAAATTAAAAGTAGAAAGACGATCTGATTTATTAAATAGCAAGAAATTAATTATATCAGGTAAAGCAGCTAACATTGTTAAAGAAAATGCTCCCATAAGAGTCACTTTAAACACTTTTTGTGTAATTTTATACACAGTCTCTTGACCTGGTTTAACTCCATCTAGATAAGCATCTTGTTTAGATAAATGATTAGCAATCTCATGAGGATCTAACATAATAAAAACAGAAAAAAACGAAAATAATAAAATTAATACAAGATAAATAAAAAAACCTAAACCTAAATAATAATATTGTGATTCTTGTAACTGACGAGTAAATTTTTTAAAAGCATTATCTTCCGATAAAAAAGCGCCTATAGTTGGCAAAATATTAAGAAAAGTATTAGCTAAAATAATAGGTAAAATACCGGAAGTATTAATTTTTAAAGGTATATGGTTTTGAATTTTATCATGTTTTTTATGTGTAGCATAATTAATAGGAATTTTTAAATAAGAAGAGCATAAAATAATTGTTAAAATCAATAAAATTAAAAAAGATAATGAAATTAAAATTTTTTTGCTTAAACTAAAAACATTATCATTTAACCATAAATATTTAAAACTTTTAGATAAATTTTCACTTATACTTATAACTATAAAAATAGAAACTCCATTACCTATACCTTTATTAGTAATTAGATCAGATAACCAAATACAAATAAAAGAACCAACAATTAAAAAAAATACTACTTGTAAAACTAAAAATTTTTGTTGAGCAATATCAAACATTCTAGAGCGAATAACAGAGGATAATCCTTGTCCTAAAGCTATTATTAAAGTAAGCAATCTAGTAATAAAATTAATTTTGTACTTACCAATAGAACCTTGTTCATTCCATTCTTTTAAAGATGGAAAAATTTTACTAGCAATTTGTATAATAATAGAAGAAGTGATATAAGGCATTACCCCTAAAGATAACAAATATATAGGCATATAACTATTAAATATAGAGATATCTCTTGATAATGCTTTTTGGATCTGCGAAAATCTTAAAATATTAAGAGGTATACATGGAATGTATATTTTTAAACCAATTACATAAATAAAAATAATAAATAAAGTTAAAAAAATTTTATTTATAATATGTCGTTTATCTTTAATAAAGCTTACTAATATTTTCATTAAAATTTACCTTTTTTATTTTATTTTATACAACTTTAATTTTCCCTCCGGATTTTATAATAGCTTCTTCCGCTTTTTTAGAAAATTTGACAGCTTGTACTATTAATCTTTTAGTTAAATTACCTTTGGCTAAAATTTTAATTAAATCATTATTTTTTTTAATGATTTTATGTTCTGCTAATAATTGAGGAGTCACCAAAGTATCATTTTCAAATTTTTCTAAATCTTCAATATTAACTAAAGAATATTGTTTTTTATTAAAGTTATAAAAACCCTGTTTCGGAATACGTTGAAAAAAAGGAGTTTGACCACCTTCAAAACCTATACGCGTTTTTCCACCAGAACGAGCTAATTGTCCTTTATGGCCGCGACCGCAAGTTTTACCTAATCCGCTACCAGGACCTCTTCCTAAGCGTTTAATACTCTTACGCGCTTTATAAACAGGCTTCAATGCGTTCAACATACAATCAACAACTCTCCTTTCTTATTTAATAAAAAATAATCAATTATATAATTAAAATTTTTAATTAATTGAAACTAAATGTTTAATAATTTTTAACATTCCGCGTACTACGGCTTTTTCTTCTTTAACAACAATTTGATTAATCTTTTTAAGCCCCAAGGCATGAGCTGTTTTTATTTGTTTCGGAGTGCATCCGATTAAGCTTTTGCATAATTTAATTTTAATTTGATTCATTTAGCAATTCCTCGAATACGATTTTGTAACGAAACACCCCTAAGTTTTTCTGCATCCTGTATAGTTTTTAATTGCTTAAGACCGTTAACTGTAGCTCTCAAAACGTTAATATGCGTGCGTGAACCAAAAGTTTTTGTAATAATATCGGTAATTCCTGCTAATTTAAAAATTGATCTTGCTGCTGTTCCTCCTGCTACAATACCTGTACCTTTGGAAGCTGGTTTTAAAAAAAATTTAGTAGCTCCAAAACGACCTATAATTTCGTGAGGTATAGTAGTACCATTTAAAGCAACACAAAATAAATTTTTTTTAGCTTTCTCAACAGCTTTTTTAATAGCTTCTAAGACTTCTTGAGCTTTACAAGAAGCGAATCCGATATTACCCTTTTGATCGCCTACTACAACTAAAGCAGAAAAACGAAAACGACGCCCACCCTTAACAACTTTAACAATTTTACTAATTTTGACTATTTTCTCTTCAAATGAAGAGAATTTTTTTTTATTAGATAATTCTCTTTTCATAAATGTCTCCATTTTTTTAAATAACTGAACATATTATTAAAAATTTAAACCTTCTGCTCGAGCAGAATCAGCTAAAACTTTAATGCGACCATGATAAAGATATCCGCCTCGATCAAAAACAACATTTTTAATACCTTTTGCCAAAGCTTTTTGAGCAATTATTTTGCCAATGTCCGAAGCTATCTTAGTATTAACAATATTAGCATGAATATGTTTACTATGAACACTACATAAAGTAATACCTAAATGATCATCAATAATTTGAACATAAAAATATCTATTAGAATAAGAAACATTTAAACGGGGTTTTTGCGAACTACCTACAATTTTTTTTCTTAAACGTAAATGACGTTTTCGCCTTAAAAGTTGAGAAGATTCTTTTTTAATCATAAACCGAATAAATTCCTTTTTTATTTTTTAGCACTCTTACCAGCTTTACGATGAATATAACCGCCAACATAATATATTCCTGTCCCTTTATAAGGTTCTGGTTTAGCAAGTAATATTAGTTTTGCAGCAAATTCACCTACTAATTGTTTATCAACACCTTTAATAGTAATTAAATTATTTTGTTTATTAACTTGTACTATTAAATTAGGATAAATATCAACAATAATATCATGAGAATAACCCAATTTAAAGACTAATTTATTTCCTTCTACTATACATGAATAACCTAAACCTGTAATTTTTAGCTCTTTAGAGAAAAAATGTTTAACTCCTTGAATCATATTATTCAATAAAGCTCTAGTAGTACCATGAATTTTCTTAGTAAAATTATTATTATTAGGTCTAGTAATAGTAATAATATTATCTTTTTTACTAATAACTAAGTTAGGGTTAAATTGAAATTCTAATTTTCCTTGCGAAGAGGACACCGAAACTTGATTATCTGATTTAATTTCCACCAAAACACCTTCCGGAATCGCAATAATTTTCCTTCCTACCCGTGACATAAAAAATTCTCCTTCATTAAAATAACTACCAAATATAAGCTAAAACATGCCCTCCAACATTCAATGATGAAGCTTCATAATCTGTTAAAATACCTCGAGAAGTAGAAATTAAAGCTATCCCAAAACCATTTCTCACTTTAGGAATTTCTTTAACTGAAACATACTTAGAAACTCTTTTTAATCCTTTGATAACACTTTCTTTAGTCTCTTTATTATATTTTAAATAAATAACGATCTTATTTAGTGCTTTATCTACAATAAAATTAGTGATAAATCCTTCTTTTTTAAGAACTTCTAACATTCTAATTTTTAAATTTGAACAAGGTACAAAAACTTCATCATGTTTCATTGCATTAGCATTTCTAATTCTTGTTAATAAATCAGCAATAGTATCTGTCATTACCATAATTTTATACTTGTACTTCCTTTTATATTTACCAACTCATTTTTATAATTCCAGGAATTTCACCTTTATTAGCTAATAAACGAAAATTAATTCTAGATAATCCAAATTTTCGCATATAACCTCTTGCTCTACCATCAATCTTATCTATATTTTTACAACGCACAATAGAAGCTTTAACAGGTAATTTAGCTAAACTTTGATAATCTTTTTTTTGTTTTAATTCTAATCTTTTACTAAAATATTTTAAAAATATTTCTTTTTGTTTTAAATTTTTAATAATTTTTGATTTCTTAGCCATATAATTATACTCCTATTTTTATTTTATCCTTTTAAAAGGCATGCCATAAAAATCTAATAATTTTTTAGCTTGTTGATCATTTTTAGCTGTAGTAACTATACAAATATCCATACCAAAATTTCTTTTTACTTGATCTAAGCTAATTTCCGGAAAAATAATTTGTTCTTTAATACCTAAATTATAATTACCTTTGCCATCGAAAGATTTTAAGGAAAGTCCTGAAAAATCTTTTATCCTAGCTAACACAATGTGAATCAATTTATTTAAAAAAAACTCTTTTCTATGACCTCTTAAAGTTACTTTTAAACCAATTATTTCTTTAGTTCTTAATTTAAAATTAGAAATAGATTTTTTGGCTTCGGTATTAATGGGGGTTTGGCCACTAATTAAAGCTAATTGTTGACGACAATCGGCTAAAAATTTAGCATCCGAAGCAGCTTTTCCTAAACCTACATTAATAACAATTTTTTCTATCTTAGGGACTTGCATAATAGAATGAAAATTAAAAATTTCTTTTAAAGCCAAAAAAGTATTATTTTTTGTATAATTATTGTTTTTATTGATTTCCATATTATTTAACCTTTTTTTATTCAAGTAATAATTGCTAAACCTGTTTTTTTAGAATAACGAATTTTTTTATCTGAATCAAAGCGAAAACCTACACGAGTCGGAACTTTTAAATTAGGATCAATTAAAGCCACATTTGACATATGAATAGGCATTTCTTCTTTGATAATTTGACCTTTTTTATCGTTATCATCAGCAGAAGTTTTATGCTTAATAGCAATATTTACGCCTTCCACTAAAACTTTTTGCTCTTTAAAAAAAACTTTTATTACTTTACCTGTACGAAAAACTTTTTTTTTACTTTCAGGATCTATAATATAACGATCTTTTCCTGAAATAATAGCTACTATATCACCTTTTTTTATATGCATTTGAATAACCTCATACTACTAAAACTTCCTCAGCTAAAGATATAAATTTAGAAAAATTATTTTTTTGAAAATTTTGATTTCTAATAGCAGGTCCAAAAATTCTAGTTCCTCTTGGAGTCATATCATCCTTAATCATAACAACTGCATTATCATCAAATTTAATATAACTACCATTTTTACTTTTAAAACCATGTTTAGTTCTTAAAATAAGAGCTTTAGAAATACTACCTTTTTTAATTAAGCTAGTAGTGGTAGTTTTTTTAACAGAAACTGTAACTAAATCTCCAATATAAGCATAACGTTTACCAGTATCTCCTGGAATACCAATTACTAAAACTTCTTTAGCACCACTATTATCTGCAACTTTTAAACGTGTATTAACTTGAATCATAAATCAGACACCTTTTTAACAGAACGTAAAATTTTTACTAAACGAAATCTCTTCAATTTCGATAAAGGACGAGTTTCTTCGATGGAAACCATATCGCCTATCTGAGCATCTTCGTTAGGATCATGAGCATAAAATTTACTAATTTTTTTAACACTTTTACCATATAATGAATCCTGTTTGTCATATTTAACAGCTACAGTAATAGTTTTAGACATTTTATCAGAAATAACAGTTCCCGAAAGTTTTTTTCTAACATTACGCATTTATATAATCCCTCCTTTTTTAATTTTTTAATTAAATAATCAATTAAAAATTAATTTTTAAATTAAAATGTTGTTAACATAAAATTTCAATTTATCCTATAAAGTTTTAAAAAATAATATTAACCGAAAATAATAAAAATTATAAATAAGTTTTTAATAATAATCTTTTAACAATCATTATGTAAATTTAATTAATCTCCGAAAACAAACAACAAACATGTAAGTGTCCAATATTTGTTCCTGATTAATATCTTAACCATTTTTAGATTAAATAAATCATTACTGATTTATTTTATCATGTTATTATGTCTTTTTTATCTTTTAATTTAAAACATCAAAATAATTTCATATTTAATAATTAAAGATTTAATATTAAGTAATTATATAATAAAATTTTAATAATTGGAACCATAATAATATATGTTTTCTTGAAATAAATAGTTTATTTATTTTTTTCTTTATTTTTTTCTTGAATAACAGTTTTTAAACGAGCAATATTTTTACGAATTTTACGGATTACAGAAGTATCTTTTAATTTGGATAATCCCGATTGAAAATGTTGTTCAAAATATTCTTTTTGATAATATTCAAGATTTTTTAAAATCTCATCAATGCTCATCTTACGAATTTCATTAATTTTCATATTAACTTCCCTTTGGCAACAATTTTAGTTTTAATAGGTAGTTTGTGCGAAGCCAATCGTAAAGCTTCTCTTTCGAATTTTTCTATATTATTTAAATCACGAACTTCAAACATAACAGTACCACGTTTAACAACAGCTACCCAATTTACTACATTACCCTTACCAGAACCCATTCGAACTAATTTTTTTTCAGTAATTGGTAAATTAGGGAAAATATTAATAAACACTTTACCTTCTCTTTTTAAATGACGAGTCATAGCTATACGAGCAGCTTCAATTTGGCGATTACTAATCCAATGACCTTGTTGAGCTACTAAACCATAGTTACCATTTAAAATTCTAGTTTGGCCTTTAGCCTTTCCTTCGTAACTTAAACGATGTAAACGACGATATTTAGTTTTTTTCGGCATTAACATAAAAAATTACCTCTTTTATTGAAGATTATTTATAGATAACTCATTATAAGTAACTATTAATATAAAAATTATTTATTTACTTGATTTTCTGGTTTTGAATTAGATATATTTTCACGAGATATTGTTTTAGAAATTTCCCGATCATCTTTAGGAGAATAATTACCATCACAAACCCAAACTTTAACACCTAATACCCCATGAATAGTTTTAGCGGCAACATATGCATAATCAATTTTAGAACGAAAAGTTCCTAAAGGCAAAATACCTTTAATAGTGGTTTCTGTTCGAGCAATTTCAGCACCACTTAAACGCCCTTTAAGACTAATCTTAATTCCTTTAACTCCCGCTTTTAAAGCTTTTTGAATATACATTTTTTTCACAGCTCTAAAAAAAGCTCTTTGTTGTAATTGTGCAGCTATATTTTGAGCTATTAAAGAGGCTACTTTTTCAGGATTTTTAACTTCAATTACATGAATATTAATATTTTTTTTAATTAATTTATATACTTCTTGTACTAGTTTGTTTTTTTCTTTATTGTCAGATCCTACAACAACTCCTATTTTAGGAGTATGTAAAAAAATTTCAATATTTTCTTCATTTTCTTTTTTTAAACGTTGAATTTCCACGCGAGCAATAGTTCCCAAAGGATAATAATTGTTAATAAAATTTCTAATACGATAATCTTCATTAATTAACAAAGGAACTTTTTTATCTTCTGCATACCAATTAGATGACCAATTACGAAGTAATGATAATCTTAAAATAATAGGACTACTCTTTTGACCCACTAGACACTACCTTCCTTTCTGATTCAGATTCGTTTGAAGCCACAAAAATAGTTATATGACTAGTATTTTTTTGAATTTGATTACTTCTTCCTTTAGCTCGAGGTAATAATCGTTTCATTCTAACACCTTGATTAACAAAAATTTTTTTAACATATAAATTATTAATATTAAAATTAAAATTATTAACAGCATTAGAAACAGCACTTTTTAATAATTTTGAAACCACAATGGCAGCAGCTTTATTAGTGAAATCCAAAATAGCTTGAGCTTCTTCAATAGATTTATCACGAATTAAATCAATAACTAAACGTATTTTTCTAGGCGCTATCGGTACTCGTTTAGCGATAGCTTTTACATCATTGTTAATCATTTTATAAATTTTCTCGCTTTCCTAGAACTTTATTTTTTTTGTGAACTTTTATCTTTTTTAGCATGAACTACATGTTTACGAGTAAAAGCAAAAGAACCTAATTTATAACCTACCATATCTTCGGTAATAAATAAATCTGTAAAATCTTTACCATTATGAACAGCAATTTTATGACCAACAAATTCAGGTATTATACTAGTATCACGAGAATAAGTTTTTATAGTTTTTTTAATTTTTTGTTTTTCTTGTCGCATCACTTTAGATAATAAATTATGATCAGCAAAAAACCCCTTTTTAATAGAACGACTCATTATTACTATTAAACTCCTTATTTTTTACGACGTTTTAATATTAAACTTGTAGATTTTTTATTTTTTTTGCGCGTTTTAATACCACGATCAGGTTTACCAGTATAACTTCTTGAAGAAACATATCCAATAGGACTACGTCCTTCGCCACCACCATGAGCATGATCATTAGGATTCATAGCGGTACCTCTTACTTTAGGCCTTTTATTTAAATAACGCGATCTTCCTGCTTTACCATTTCGAATTAATTTATAAGTATCATTGCCTATAGCTCCTATAGTAGCTCTACATGTAGATAAAACTTTACGAATTTCTCCTGACGGTAAATTTAAAACTACATATTTATCTTCACGAGATACAATAGTAGCATAAGCACCAGCTCCGCGAGCTAATTGGCCACCTTTACCAGGTTTTAATTCAATATTACTCACAACTGAACCGATAGGAAGATTTTTTAAAGGTAAAACATTTCCTACTTTAATATCGGATCCTAAACCTGATGAAATATAACTACCAACAGTTAATCCTTTTAAAGATAAAATATATCTTTTTTCACCATCTTGATAATGGATTAAAGAAATATAAGCATTCCTTTTAGGATCGTATTCGATAGTAGCGACCTTACCTAAAATACCATCTTTATCACGCTTAAAATCTATAAGACGAATTTTTTGTTTAGCTCCGCCTCCATGACCTCTTACAGTAATAACACCTCGATTATTACGTCCTCCTGTATTACTTTTAAATAATAATAACTTTTTTTCCGGTTTAGAAGTAGTAAGTTCGTTAAAACTTTGTAATTGCATATTTCTATGGCCATTAGAGGTAGGTTTGTATTTTTTGATAGACATAATTAACCTTTTTTCCTTTAATTTGTTAAATATAATTTAAAATTTTTTTAAATAATTAAAACTTCAAAAAAATTATAAATCTTATTGAATATTATTTAATTTCACTAAATCCGTTAATTCTTTGTCCCGGAACAACTTTCACAATAGCTTTTTTATAAGCTGAGGTGTAACCAGAATATTTACCTTTTCTTTTAAATTTTGGTAAAACATTCATAATATTAACAGACATAACATTAACTTTAAAAATATATTCTATAGCTTTTTTAATTTCTATTTTATTAATATTTTTATCAATCTTGAAAAAATATTTATTATACAAATCCATTTGTTTATTAGTTGCTTCGGTAATTATAGGAGCTTTAATATATTTATAATATTTATTCATTCGCAACTGTTCCTTCCAAATAATTAATCGCTTGACGAGTAATAATTAAATATTTTGCTTGGAAAATTTGATAAACACTAAAATGATTAACACTTTCTAAAATAACTTGAGATATATTATTAGTAGATTTGATTAAATTATCAGTTAATTCTTGTACTACAATTAAAATTTTATAATCCAAATTAACATTTAATTCTGTTAATAATTTTGTAAATTCTTTAGTTTTTGAAGTTTGTAAATCTAAAGAATCTAAAACTATTAAACTGTTATTGCGGAAGTGCCAAGATAAAGCTGAATAAAAAGCCAATTTACGAATCTTAGCATTAATTTTAAAATGATAATCTCTTTTTTTCAAAGCAAAAGTATGACCCCCGCCTCGCCAAATAGGAGAACGAATAGTTCCTTGACGAGATCTACCTGTTCCTTTTTGAGCCCAAGGTTTACGACCGCCCCCTGAAACTTCAGAACGATTTTTAGTTTTATGATTGCCAAGCCTTTTAGCAGCTCTTTGTTGATTAATTACATCATAAATTACTTGTTGATGCAATTTGATTCCAAAAATTTTATCTGATAAAATTATTTCTTCACATGGTTGACCATGTATATTAATAACGTTACACTTAAGCATGAGATATAGCCTCTTTATTAGTTTTTTTAACAGTTGATTTGATCATCACAAAACCTTTATTAGGGCCAGGGATGCTGCCTTTAATCAAAATAACATCTTTATCAGATATTATTGATATAATTTTTAAATTTTGCATAGTCACCTTATGAAAACCCATTTGGCCAGGTAAATGTTTACCTTTTTGATTTCCTTTTATAGGACCATTAGAACCTGGTCTTCGATGAAATCGAGAACCATGACTTTTTGGACCAATAGTTTGATTATATTTTTTAATAACTCCCGAAAAACCTTTACCTTTGCTAATTCCTGTTACATCTACAAAATCTCCGGAATTAAAAATGTTAATATCCACAATTTGTCCCGGAGTTAACTGAGATAATTCATTTAAGGTATTATGATTAAAAACAATTTCACGTACAAAAGATTTAGGGGAAGAATTATATTTACTAAAATGACCTTGAAGCGGTTTTGTCGTATTTTTTTCTTTTTTAGTTCCAAAAGCTAATTGCGTCGCTTGATAACCATCTTTTTCTAGATTTTTTTGTTGCAAAACAACATTATCAGCAACATGAACGATAGTGACAGGGATTACTAAACCTTGATCATGATCAAAGAATTGCGTCATACCTATTTTTCGTCCTAAAATTCCTTTAGACATGTTAAATAATATCTCCTTTTAAAATAGTAATAAAAAATAAAAAAATAATATTAACTAAATTAATACGATATTTTTATTAATAAAAAATTACTAAAAATTATTGTTTAATACTAATATCTACAGATTTTGGAATATTAATACGAGTTAATGCGTCAATAGTTTGAGCATTAGGGTTAATAATCTGAATTAAACGTTTATGAGTAAAACGACCAAATTGTTCTCGACTATCTTTATTAACAAAAGTAGATCGCAAAACAGTAAATATTTCTTTACGAGTAGGCAATGGTATAGGACCTTTTATTTTGGCTCCAGTTGCAATAATACTATCAATAATTTTTTGAACAGTTGGTTTTAACATTTTAAAATCATAAGTTTTTAAACAAATTTGAAAAATTTCTGGTTTTTTTTTCATTACTTGAATTACCTTTCCTATTTTAGGTAAATAAAATATTTACTTTATATTTATATATATAAATTCTTAATTTTTATAAGAAAATAACATATATAAAAAATTTTTTATTAATATAAAAAATAATTTAATTTATTATAATAAATAATCAAATTAAAAAATAAAATATTTTATATTATTCCGAAATTACCTCAAATAATATAAAATATTCACAGAATATACACATTTATCATTATATCATAAAAAAATATATCTATTTATATCAACAAAAAAAATATAATAAAAATATAATTTCTAACAAAATATAAAAATTATTTTTATATATTCTTAATAGCAGCTCTAAGTTTAGCTGAACGACTACAAGAATTAAAAGCTTGTTCTTCAGCAGACGGACGAAGAACTTTTTTATTTATTATTCTTAAAGCAGGAATCGGTAAATATTGTTGTTGAATGGGCAAGCGAGATAAAATGGCATCATTAGAACTATTCTTTTTAAAAAAATGTTTTACCAAACGATCTTCTAAAGAATTAAAACTAATAACAACTATAATACCACCTTTTTTTAATAATTTTAAATCGGGATAGATTAACTCGGTTTAGAAAGTGCATTGATAATTTAACTTTCATATTCGCAATTAGCCCCCCACAGAACCGGACAAGCAAGTTTCCAAGCATCCGGCGCCTAATATCTGATTACAGATATTGAAACTCTTTCGCCATGTAAAGGTTATTACCCTTTGCCGTGGTCAGGTTCTTCTAAAATATTCCAATTCTAGAATTAAACTGACGACTACTGTAAGTTTCGCTTTTCCCTTGAGCCTAACAGCTGTTAGTTTTAACCCTTTGGTGGTGCTTTTAGGGAGATCAAAGTTACGACATAATTCTACGAGAAGTGTTAGGTGCAGTTTACAATTGTTGCCAATTGGAGCATTCATAAAAATATTAATAACAATATTTTAATGAAATTAGTGTAGAAAAGGGTTAGTTTTTTAACCATATTGATAATATATATAATACCAAAGTTTTTATATTATATATCTTTCCTAATCCTGGTGTCAATATCTTACCAGAATGTTTACAGATTACCACGCTACTTAACCGCTTAGGGATTTTCACCTTCTCCTTAACTTCTGGTCTGGCGCTGACTTATTGACTAGATATTTCGTCTCATCGCGCTTGCGTGCTTTTGCTGTTATTAATTACTCTTTCGAGACAATTAATCAAGCCCACCTTACAGTGTTTACGTGACCTCTGGAGATTATCACTCCAGGCTATGCGTTAAATAGCGGAATTATGCGCATCTTTTGCGCCCACTTTGTTCTAAAGCTACTTTTAAACATTTTAATTCTTGATTAACTTCTATACGCAAAGCTTGAAAAATTCTTTTGGCACTATGTATGCGGATAGATTAATTGCGTTTTATTCAGCGATTTGTCTTTGCTGTTTTATTTACAATCAGCCCCCGTCCAAACCGGACAAGCAAGTTTCCCAGCATCCGGCTTTCCATAATTCACTCTCTCTCGAGAACTAATGTCTCCTCGCGGTTAATTAGCTATTTATTCTTATTGTTCTTGTTTTCTAATATCATGTATTTGTTGATTGGTTATCTTGCGATGACAATCTTTACACAATACCTTTGTTCTTTTATTCATGATACTTTGGTAATGCTTATTGCGGACCATCCCAATGTGATGAATTTGAAGTTGGGTTGTTTTGTCGCAATTCTCACAACATTCCGCTTTTAGACGGTCAATTAGATGAGTACAACCTTGGAATATAAATCTATTAATGGTAATTTCCGGGGTTTCCCTTATAATTACGCATTTTTTTAATTTTGTCCCAAGTGTAAACATTCCATGGTTCGTATTGGGTTTCCCTTTTGTTAATATAAACAATCCCCCAAGTTGAACCAATTTTACATTTCTTTCGAACTCTAGCAATTGACGTTTTCTGTTTTCTTGCCAGCGTTTTCAAACAGCTATATTCCGCTAGATAATTTAAATGGGTTAAGACCCCGAGATTGTTAGCTAAACAAAAGTATTGGATAATTCCTCTAACAATTGTCTTATAGGTCCGGATTATTTCTAATTCATCCCTTTCTGCTAATGTTTCGTCGTGTTTCACCTTTCCCTCTTTTAACCAATTGTATTCATATCCATATTCTTCCGCTTTCGCTTGGGGAATTCGGACAAGAACTTTGCCATTTAAGGAATTCTTGGTGGCCTTCTCTTGACGAGTTTTATTGGTGGGGTTGACCTTGATCATGTAGGATAGAAACCTCGTTCCTTTGCTGGCTTTCACAATTTTTGACTTATCCTTACTAATCGTAAGGTTTAGGTCTTGCTCTAACCACTGTGTTACTTGGTTTTTGATGTTATACGCCTCATTATATTCTCCCTTAACGCCAATAATAAAGTCATCAGCATACCGGCTATATTCAACTCTTATTTTTGGATTTAGATTGATATGACTATCAATTACCAGACTATGATGTTGGTTTTTAGACCATGCTTTCTTATATTTTGGGTTACTCTTCCTAATCGGTATTCCTTCTTTAATCAGTCTCTCCATTTTCAGGTCAATGTGGTGTAAATATACATTCGCCAATAAAGGAGAAATAATCCCTCCTTGAGGAGAGCCTGATAAAGATTCATATTTGATGCCATCTTTAATGAAGCCCGCTTTTAACCATTTGTTTAATGGTTGCGAGTGTTTTATGCTTTTTGATGAACTGATTGAAGGTTCTCATCAGAATCTCATGATTGATGGTATCAAAGTAGCCTTTTAAGTCAATTTTGACAAGGTAATCAATTCCTTTAAATCTTTGTTTGACGCGTTTGATAGCGTCATGACCAGATTTTTTGGTTCTAAATCCAAAACTCCATTCTGAGAAGATATTTTCGAAATAGGAAGTTAAGAGTTGTTCCAGGCATTTTTGCATCAATCTATCCTTGATGGTCGGTATGCCCAAAGGTCGGTTTTTTTATTATCTTTAGGAATGAAGATTCTTTTAACTGGCTTTGGGTGGTAACCATTGTTGACGTATTCCCGATGGTATCTTTGTAATCTTTCCAGATTAATTCCATCGATGGTTTTATTGTCAATTCCAGGTGTACCCGCTCCTTTGTTAGCCGCAATTTTATTAAATGCTGTTAACGTGTTGCAAAAGTTATTCATTCCTTGCTGCAACTCTCTTTTTAGAGAATAACCATTTGATGAACAATATTGAATCTTATTCAATGTTCGTAAAAGTTTAGTTTCTGGCGAAACTGTTGTTGACATAATATATCAACCCCTTTCCCGATACCATTGAATAACTAGTAAATTACTTTCTTCTTTCGCCCTATAAGAGTGATTAACTCTCTTCTTGGTAAGACGATTAACTAAATTATTCCAAATTTAGGTTTACTTTTACGACTACTAAGAAGATGCTTTATCCTTGACCATCCGGGCTTTTATTTCCGGATTAGTAAATTTAATTACTTAGTTTTAGGATTCTCCAAGTTACACTAAATTTCTACCTTAATTCTTTAGGGGAAGTATCCTCGTTCAGAGGCTGATTCCAGGTTTCTTTATTCGATAAACTATCCAACATTCGTGGACTATGTCGATAGACTCTGGACTGTCCGTTTAAACAACTTCCGGAACAGGTTTAATAATTACATCAATTTTCCTTCTTAGGCCATTACAGGCTTCTCCATCGAATTATTCGGTGGCGGAGTCATCTTGACTAATTTGCTTTCGTCGCAACCCGCTTTTATGGTCTGCTATAATTCAGTATTCTTTCGTTTACTAAACCGACCATCTCCTTTCAAGGTTTATCGGCCCTGACTATTGGTTAAATAGCACGAAATTTAGGCCTCTTTGGCGCCCCCACGATTATTATAAGGATTCTTAAATTTATCTGTAATATTAACTAATTCAGCGGTCCTATAAAATGGTCTATTTTTAATAATTTCTTTAGCAATTGAACGAGATTTTGGTTCTTCTCCGTAAATCTGGAAAATATTTTGCAAATTTTCTAAAGAATAATTATTTAGAATATATTGAGCAGTAATAGGGTTATTACAATCCATTCTCATATCTAATATATTATTACGTAAATAACTGAAACCTCTTTCATTATCATTGATTTGCAACAAAGATAGACCTAAATCAAACACTATCCCATCGATCCTATTTACATTACGAGCTAATAATTCATCATATAAAAAAGAAAAATTTTTATTTATTAAAAAAATATTTTTATAATTAATAAATCTTTTTTGGCATTGTCTAATAGCTTGAATATCCTGATCAAACGAGTATAAAGTACCGTCAACAAGTTTGTTTAAAATAGCATTGCTATGACCACCCATTCCTAAAGTAGCATCAACATAAACTCCTGAAGAATTAATATTCAAATATTGTACAACTTCCCTAATCATAACAGGGATATGATTTTTATTTAACAATTCTATAAAACCTCATCAATCATGACAGCAACAACTTTTTTTAATTTTCTATAAAAATAATTCTAAAATTTTGATTAACTATTTCTGATAAAGCTTTACTAACAATTTTTTTACCTTTAATTTGGGATTTATAATTTTCGTCTTTAGTTTCTAAAACATGAGCAATTTTACCAGCAACATAAGCTAATTTATATTTAGAATCAATACACTTCAATAAATCATCGATAGAAGAAGTGGAAAAACCTTTTTTTTGATTTGAAAGCATCTTTAACTTCATAACCTTTCTTAAATATAGTTTTAAATTAAAATTTTAGATGAATAAGACTTAATCATCCTTTTAAATTTTACACGCTCTGCGACTAAAATAGACATGATAATATTAACCGTTTCATCTAATTGGTCATTAATAATCATGTAATCATACTTTTTGATTTTTTTAATTAATAATAATTCTTGACGCGCTTTATCAATACGTTCGTTAATTGTTTGTAAAGATTCTGTATTGCGACATTTGATGCGATTTTGTAAAATCGAAATAGAAGGAGGAGCTAAAAAAATAAAAATACTTTTACTTTTAATAAAATTATGACTAATTTTTAAAGCACCTTGAACATCTATTTCTAACAAGACATCTTTATTATTTTTTAATTCTTCGATTACTTTAATTTTAGGAGTACCATAATAATTACCAATGAATTCGTTATACTCTAAAAAATAATTTTCTTTAATTTTATCTTCAAAAAATTTTTTACTAACAAAAAAATAATCTTTTCCATTTTTTTCATTTATTCGCGGATCTCGAGTAGTCATAGAAACTGAATAAACTAAATTATTTTTAATTCTATCTAATAATAATTTCTTAACTGTTCCTTTACCTACTCCTGATGGTCCCGAAATAATTATCAACATCCCTTCTTTATTTAATTTCATAAATAATAAAACAACCATTCTTTCTCAAAAAATTATAAGTAAAATTTTATTTATTAATTAAAATCGAATTAAATCTATATCAAAACTATATTTAATAATTTATTTTTTACATAAATAGTATTAATAATTTTCTTGTTTTTAATAAATCTTAAAATTTTTTCATCTTTTTCAACAATTTTTAAAATTTCAGATTTATCTGTATCAAAAGGAATCAATAACTGAGATTTCATTTTACCATTAATTTGAATAATAATAGTAGTTTCTTTCTCTTCTAATATAGAAATATTATATTTTGGCCACGAAGAATACACCAATTCTTCTTTGGAATTTAATTTAATTTGATTCAATTCCTCTGTAATATGCGGAGCTATAGGATTAAGTAATTGTAATAAAATTCGAATTTGAAAACGATCTACTTTTTCATATTGATAAATATGATTGGTCATAATCATTAATTGACTAATAACTTTATTAAATTGAAATTTATTATAATATTCAGTAACATTTCGAATAGTTTGATGTGTAATTTTATTTAAAGATGTAAATGCTTGTTCACAAATAGTAAATTTATCAAAAATATTATAAATACGATTTAAAAAACGTTGAATACCTTTTAAACCTTGTCCTGACCAAGATTTATTCTCTTCTAAAGGGCCTAAAAACATAATATAAAGTCTTATTACATCAGCTCCATAAGTATCTAAAACTTCTGATGCATTGACTATATTACCCCTAGATTTGCTCATTTTTAAATTATCATTACCTAAAATCATACCTTGATTAATTAATTTGTAGAAAGGTTCCGGAGTAGAGATTAATCCCCAATCATATAAACATTTACACCAAAAACGAGCATAAATTAAATGACCATGAGCATGTTCAGCTCCGCCTATATAAATATCTACAGGTAAAAAATAATCTAATAACTTTTTAGCTTCCATAGTATTTATAGGTATCATACTTAAATAATTTTTCAAAATATAACCTATATAATACCAAGAACTACCTGCGAATTGTGGCATAGTATTAGAATCACGTTTATAATTTTTGCCGTTTTTACAAAAGTACAACCAAGAATCAATTTGAGATAAAGGAGATTCGCTTTTATATAAATATTCTATTTTATCTGTTTCAGGCAATTCTAAAGGTAATTCGTGATCAGACATTAAATAAATTTTATTATTTTCATCATAATAAACAGGGAAAGGTTCTCCCCAATAAATTTGACGAGAATATAACCAATCATGAATTTTATAAGTATTAAATGGTTCTCCCCATTTATTTTTAATAGATAAATCCATAATTTTTTCTTTAGCCAAATTTTCATCTAAACCATTTAAAAAATCACTATTGATGAAAGTACCACTAGTTTGCAAACATGGTTTTTTGATTCGTTTTATTTCTGAATATAAATGACAACAAGAACTACAATATTTAATAATATATTTGTTCAAATTATATTTCGTAGCGAAAACAAAATCTTTTTGATTGTATAAAGGAACCGACATTAAAGCTCCTGTACCAAAATGCATAAAAACATAATCAGAAATCCAAATAGGAATTTTTTGTTTATTACAGGGATTAATAGCATAACTACCAGTAAAAACTCCAGTTATTTCTCTATTGATATCTCGTTCTAAATTACTCTTGCGTTGAGTTTTGCTTAAATAATCATTAACATTGCTTTGATTTTCAGCAGTAGTTAAAAGCGATACCCAAGGATGTTCAGGAGCTAAGATTAAAGCGCTAACTCCAAAAATCATTTGAGGCATAGTGGTAAAAACTGATAAATATTGTGCATTATTCATCAATAAAGGAAAATAAAAAATAAAACCTGATGTTTTACCAATCCATTTAATTTGCATTTCTTTAATAGATGTAGGCCAATCTAATAATGACAAATCATTCAAAAGTCTATCTGCATATTTAGTAATTTTTAAAACCCATTGTTTCATTTTTCGTTTAAAAACAGGATGACCACCGCGTTCCGATATAATACCTTCAGGAGTCGAAATAACTTCTTCATTAGCCAATACTGTCCCTAAATTAGGGCAAAAATTAACCTCAACATCTTGCAAAACAGCCAATTGATTTTGATAAAGTTTTTTAAAAATCCATTGAGTCCATTTATAATAATAAGAATCAGAAGTAGCTAATTCTCTACTCCAGTCAATACCTTTTCCAAGCGATTTAATTTGTTTTTTAAAATTCGCAATATTTTGATAAGTTACATAAGCAGGATGTTGTCCTGTTTGAGCGGCATAACGTTCTGTAGGTAAACCAAAGGAATCCCAACCAAAAGGATGTAAAACATTAAAACCTTGCATTCTGAAAAATCTATTAATAATATCACTAGCAGAATAACCTTCTAAATGTCCCACATGCAATCCTTGAGCAGAAGGATAAGGAAACATATCTAAACAATAAAATTTTTTTTTATTATAATCAATATCTGTTTTAAAAGTTTGTTGTTCGTCCCAATGCAACTGCCATTTAGCTTCAATACTGCGAAAATCATAAACTAACATAAAAAACTTTTTTAACTCCGATTTTTTTTAGATTCAACAATTTTATTTTCATCTAGACATCCAGAAAAGTTAGATTCGATATAAACCGTAATATCTTTGACTAATTTAAATTGTTGCAATTGTTCATCACTAATTTTAATATCAAAAATCTTTTCTAATTG
Source organism: Candidatus Phytoplasma australasiaticum subsp. taiwanense (assembly GCA_001307505.2). Lineage (GTDB taxonomy): Bacteria > Bacillota_I > Bacilli_A > Acholeplasmatales > Acholeplasmataceae > Phytoplasma > Phytoplasma australasiaticum. Next base: position 174,846 of record CP040925.1, on the reverse strand, counting down.
AATTGCTAAATTAACGGCATCAATAGAATCCATACCTAAATCTTCCTTTAATTTTGTTTCTAATGTGATTATATCTTCAGAAATTGATAATTGCTCTGCAATTATTTTTTTAATTTTATTAAACACGATTCACTCCATATATAAAATTTATTTTATAAAAAAAATATAAATATATCAAGAATAACTATTATTAACATAAATTTATAATTAAATTATTATAATACAATAAATAAAAAATAACTATCAAAAAATGTTGAATTAATTCATATCAAAATGTTCCAATTCAAAAAAACTTTACTTCAATTATACTAAAAAAGTTTCATTTAATAAAAAAAACTAATTATAAATACGATATGTAAATAATTTAGTTTATCAAAAGTTAAAATAATATTTTTTTAAACACATAATTTTAATAAAAAAATTTAACAAAAATTAACCCATAAACATAGTTAAATATTCCTGAAATTTATTACGATCATTCATTAATAACATAATTCCATCAACAGCAATAGAAATATCACCTGTTTCTTCAGAAACTATAATAGTCATACTATCAGTATGTTCGCTAATACCTAAAGCTGCGCGATGCCGAGAACCTGTAATTTTTTCAAAATGTTGATTATCAGATAACATAAAATAAGTTCCAGCGGATAAAATTTTATTACCACGAATAATCACAGCACCATCATGTAAAGGTGTATTAGGCATAAAAATATTAATTAACAATTCATAAGAAACATTAGCATCAATAAAAATAGATTTTTGAGCAAATTGTTCTAAGGTATTGTATTTTTCAATAGTAATTAAAGAACCAATTTTTTTTTCTGACATGAACCAAACAGCTTTTAAAATTTGATTTTGTGTATTTTTATTACCCATGACTATCATTTTTTTTCTATTCCAGAAGCCGGACCAATTTTGAATATAAAACCGTAAATAAGGAGCTTTAATAATAATAGGCACTATCAAAACAAAATTTAATATTACATTATAAATATTAATTTTTTCTAAAAAAATTCTAATTTGTTGAAAACTATTATATTTTTCTAAAAAAAATTTTAAAAAATAAACAAATAAAATACCTAAACAAAAACAATAAACTATCTTAAGAACTTCATATTTACTAAAAAAAATATTTAAAGAAACATAACATAAAAACGCAGTAGCCACACAAAACAATAATATATTCAAAATATCTTGCCAATAAATCATTTCGCGCACCCATCCAATTCGATAAAATTTAATATCACCTTACAAAAGATCACATTTATTTATCAAAAATATTTTTTTAATTAAAAATAAAAACAAACAATACAAAACTAAAAAACTTCCTAAAATAACCACATAACCCTGATCAAAAGGATTATTAAAATATAATCTTTTAGATAAAAAATTTATACAAGGCAAATAAGAAGCTAACATGCCAGCAACAAAAGGAAATGTAAATATATAAATAGTTTTTTTCCAATTTTTGAAAAAATTAGGAGTTCTAAGATACAAAATAGTCAAAAATTGAGTCCAAATTGAAAAAATAAACCACCCTGCTCTAAATAAATTAATTTTATCGCAATCCCAATTATTAGAAGAAAAAATACCATAATTCCATAACAAACTGGAACAAAACAAAATATCAAAAATAAAAGTTAATACTCCGAAGGTAATCATAAAAAAACAAATATTACGACTATCCCAGCGAGATTTTTTATGTAAATAAATTGGTTCTACATCATCAAAAGGTAATACCAAACAAGATAAATCATAAATTAAATTTAAACACAAAATTTGAATTGGCATAAAAGGAATAAAAGGCAAGTAATAAGAAGCTAATAAAATACTTAAAATATTACCAAAATTAGAAGCTAAAGTGAATTTAATATACTTTAACATATTAATATAATTCTTACGACCTTCTAAAATGGCATCTTTTAGTACAGTTAAATTTTTATTTAATAAAATAACATCTGCTGATTCTTTAGCAACCTCAGCTCCTGAATCGACAGTAATAGATAAATCTGCGGCTTTCATGGCGATAGCATCATTAATGCCATCCCCTATAAAACCAACAATATGTCCTTTTTGACGAAAAATATTAATAATCCTAGCTTTTTGTTCTGGATATAATTTAGCAAAAATACTAGTATAACAAGCTTTTTTATAAATTTGTTCATCACTCATTTCGATCAAATGAGAACCTAATAAACATTCTGAAGATTGAATATTAACTTTACTGGCAATAATTTTAGATAAAACTTCATTATCACCGGTCAAAATTTTAACATCTACGCCGCAACTTTTTAAAGCTAAAACAGCATCTGCAGAACTAATTTTTGGAGGATCTAATAAAATTAAAAAACCCAACATAATCATATTATTTTCTATATGTTCATCATTATTATTTGTAGAATTATGATTTTTTCTAATCAGTTTATAAGAAACTCCTATTACACGAAATCCTAATTGATTATAATGGGAAACATAATTTAAAATTTTAGATTTATCAATGTTTAATATTTGAGATTGATTAGTTATCGGATCAATAGATTCAGCATAATCACAAATATTTAATATTTCTTCAATCGCTCCTTTACTGATAATTAAATAGTAATCTTCAAGAATATTATGAAGAGAAATAGTCATAATTCGACGTTTAAAATCAAACGGTATTTCATCAATTTTAATAAAATTTTCTATAAAAAGAGAATCAAAATTGAAATTCATATGCATTTTATCAATAATTGCTTTATCTATAACATTTTTCAAACCTGTTTGAAAATAACTATTTAAATAAGCATATTGCAAAATTTTAAAATTACTTTTATCATTAATATCTAAAAAATTTTCAATAGCAACACTATCTTCTGTTAAAGTTCCTGTCTTATCAGAGAACAAAATATCTATAGAACCAAAATCTTGCATAGAATATAAATTCTTTACAATAACATTATATTTGGATAGAAAAGCAACTCCTCTCATAAAAGAAGTTGTTACAATTAAAGGTAACATTTCAGGTGTAATTCCCAGAATCATGCTTAAAGCAAAAGCAAAAACATTCCAAAAAATAAATTTTTCTGTACATTTATACCAATTTAACAAAAAAATTAAAGGAAATAAAATTAAAATACAACTAATTAATATTTTAACAATAGAATTAATACCTTTTTTTAAACTAGAATAGGTTTTTTCTTGATCTAAAGATTTATGTAAATTACCTAAATAAGTATCTGAACCTGTTAATACCGTAATTCCGACAGCATAACCTGAAATAACATTAGTCCCCATAAAAACTAATCTAGGATCATCCAAAAGATCGGTAGATTTTTTTTTAGAAAAAGCGTTTTTTTCTACTGCATCAGATTCCCCTGTAAAAGTCGTTTCTTTAACAAAAAAATCTTTAGTTTCTAATAATCTAATATCTGCAGGAATAATATCCCCAGCCGATAATAAAACTATATCTCCAACTAATAATTCATTTAAAGGTATTTTAAAAATTTGACCAGATCTTTTTACAGAAGCAGTTAAAGAAACAATTTTTTTAAGTTTATCTATTACACCAGAAAATCTAGCTTCTTGCAACCAATGCATAAAATTCGAAACTAATAAAATCACTGATACAATTAAACAGGTAGCATAATCTCTCATTTCTGATTCAGCTAAATAAATATCTTTAAAAAAATAAAAAATTAATAAAAACAACAAAATAAAATTAAAAGGATTTAGTAAAACTCTTATAATTTTGACAAAATAATAATTTTTTTTTTATTTAAAATATTAACATTATTTTTTTTTCTTTCATCAATATCCTCTAAAGATAAACCGTTAAGACTAGAAGATAAATGGATTAAAAGTTCATTGATATTCTGGTTACTAACTTTCTTAAGAAAATGCGCGTTAGAAAAAAAACTTTTTCTAAAAGGTAACTTCATTTCTATTATATAACTCCCTAAATAAAGTAAAATTTTCCATTTCAATAAATATATTAAATTAGTCAAACATGCTTTATTAATTATTTATTAATTAAAATATTAAATTTTATCTAAATTTTATCTATTATAATATTCCACAATTAATTGCTCATTGATATCTGTTAAAAACTCATTTCTGTAAGGGTATCTAACATAACTACCTATTAAAGAATTTTTATCTAAAACAACATAATCAACTTTATTATTAGTTAATGTTTCTAAACAATGAGAAACTATTTTTATTTTTTTAGATTTTTCTTTTAAAGTAATTTTTTGACCTGGTTTAACAATATAAGAGCTAATATCAACTTTTTTACTATCTACTAAAATATGACCATGAGAAATTAATTGTCTAGCTTGTAAAATTGTTTTAGCAAAACCTAATAAATGAACAATTCGATCTAAACGAGATTCTAATGATTTCAAAAAATTTTCCCCATGAGAACCTTTAAATTTTGCTGCATTAACGAAAAATCGCTTAAATTGTTTTTCAGACATACAATAAGTGAAACGAACTTTTTGCTTTTCTTGTAATTGCAATCCATAATCACTTAATTTGTTTTTTCTTTTTTTGTTTTTGCTTAAATTAAAATGATCCTTTTTACGTAATAATTCTTTTCCTGTTCCAGTTAAAGAAAAATTTAAAAAACGTGATTTTTTCCAAATTGGTTTCGCGGTAGACATCCACAATGCTCCTTTTTTTAATTCACTTACTAGTGATATTTTATTATTTATTTATTCCGATAAAAATTAACGTACATATAAATTAATCAATAAAACACTATATACCATATATTTTATGATAAAACCAAAAGATAGTCAAGCAAATAGTTAATTTAATAATAAAAATCTTCATTATATAATCAAATATAAAAATTTAAAAAATATATCTTATATTTTAAAACAACATAAATATTAATATTGTTGAAATTAGTGAATTTATGTGATATAAATACTTAGTGTTTATCATTTTCCATTTTAATTGTAAATTTTATGAAATTATATAAAACAATTATATTTAAAACCTTAATAAGCACATTTTGTTTGATGCCAAGGTAAAATTTTTCATTAAACATTTAATTTAAATCCAAATATAATATATTTTTAAACTAAAAATATAAATATAAATTTATATAATCATTTAAACATTAAAAATGAATTTAATATATTAATCCCTTAATTAAATACTATCCAAATGAGAAAGGTTATAGAATGAATATAATATTAATAGGCCCGCCTGCTACTGGTAAAGGAACACAAGCGATAATTTTATCTAAATATTTTAACATTCCACATATTTCGACAGGAGATATTTTCAGAAAAAATTTACAATTAAATACGGATTTAGGAAAATCAGCTAATTCATATATCGAAAAAGGTTTTTTGGTTCCGGATTACATAACTAATGCCATGATTAAAGAAAATTTATTAAAAGATGAAAATAAAAAAGGTTTTATTTTGGATGGTTTTCCTAGAAATTCACTACAAGCTATTTTCTTGAACAACTTCCTTCAACAACAAAATATCATTCTAACAAAAGTAATTTATTTTAACTCTGATATAAAAATTTTACAAAAAAGAATTTTAGGACGAAGAATATGTCCGAAATGTAGAGAAATTTATCATTTAGAAACAAAAAAACCTAAAAAGAATGGAATATGCGACAAAGATAATGCTATTTTAATCCAAAGAAAAGATGATAATTTAGTAACCTTTAATGAACGCTTAGCCATTTATCAAAAAGAAACTTATCCTTTGATAGAACAATACCGTCAACAAAATCAACTTTTAGAAATTCGTATTGATGATGATGATATGTCTATTAATGATGTAACAAAAATTTTATTACAAAAACTTTCCAAATATTAAAAAGAATAATATTTTAAAGCCAAAGATCAATTAAAAAAATAGATTTTAATATAATTTAATATTCATAATATTTTTGTTTTATTAATGAGATAAAATGATAAAAATTGTCGGTATATTGTTAAATAAATATAAGTTAAAATTCCAGAAAAGAAAAAAACTGATAAGAAACGGAAATAAATCCAAGGTGATAAAAATCTTTTCATAAATCTATTGTGAAAATAAAAATTATTTAGATAACCATAACTTTTATTGTAAAAAATACAATCTAAAAAAAATAGATTTAATAAGATTGATGTTATAAAATATAAAGCACAAATCAAACTTAATCTCCAATAAACAGAAAAAAATGATTTACAACATTTTGATAATAATAAAATAGGTCCAATACCTAAACAAAGACCATAAAACAAAGTTAATAAAGGATTATAAGGATAAATCGTTCCTCTAAAGCAAAATCCAAAAATTTCTATTAATGAAACCGAAATAAAAACCCAAAAATAGTTTCTATTAACTAAAGGAATAAAAAATAAAGGTATTAATTTAAAACCATCTAACCAAATAATAGAATTCCAAAAACGTAATAGAGCATAAGAAGCGAACAGCTTTTTAAAAATCAAATCTAAAACCAAAGATAAAGATGATAAACAAGCTAAAAAAATAATTTGTTCTAACGCCGATAATTTAAGTTTTTTCATATGTATAATTTTCCTTTTTGATTTTATAAATGCGCTATTTATTTAAAAATTTTTCTCATTTACAAATTCAAAAATATAATTTCCAATTTTCACCTGATCACAAGGCTTCATTCCTCTTTTTTTTAACTCTTCTTCGACTCCTATTTTTTTTAAAATATAAGAAAAACGACTTATCGATTCGTGATTATTAAAATCTGTTCTATGAAATAATTTTTCGATATAATTGCCAGTAACTACAAAACATCCGTTATTTTCTTGCGAAATAATAAATTTAGCCGGTTCATTAAGTGTAAAAATTCGTTTTTCTTGTATATCATCATTAATAATTTCGTGATTATATAAATCACTTTTCTGTAAATGTTCTATAATAGTTTTTTTTAATTCTTGTAAACCTGAATAATTAATAGCAGAAATAGGAATAATCATTTTATCTTTTAATTTTTCGGATAAAAATATAAAATTTTTATGAAAACCAGGTAAATCTGATTTATTGATCACTATTATTTGAGGTTTTTTCAACATATTAATATGATAATTTTTTAACTCTTTATTTAACAATAAATATTCTGAATAAATATCATTGCTTGAAGCATCGCATATATGTAATAATAATTTACATCTTTCAATATGCTTTAAAAAATGAATACCTTGGCCACGCCCTAAAGAAGCATTTTCGATTAAACCAGGAATGTCGGCGATAACAAAATTTAATTTTTTATCAAAAACCATTCCTAAATAAGGTGTTAAAGTTGTAAAAGGATAAGGAGCTATTTTTGGCTTAGCATTAGATAAAGCAGCTAATAAAGAAGATTTACCTACATTAGGAAAACCTAATAAACCTACATCCGCTAACATTTTTAATTCTGTTCTAACAATAATATTTTCGCCTAAATCCCCTTTTTCAGCATATGTAGGAGCCGGATTAGAATGACTAGCTAAGGCAAAATTACCTTTACCACCTTTACCACCTCGGGCAATTACTAAACGTTCTCCAGCTTTTAAAATTTCTCCAATTAATTGATTATTTTCATGATTATAAATTAAACAACCTAAAGGAACTTCAACAAATAAATCAGGAGCATTAGCTCCGTTTTTGTTTTTATTTTCGCCATTATATCCATTTAAAGCTTTAATTTTTTTACGATATTGAAGTTTAAATAAATTATTTTCTCCTAAAACTCCAATAAAAATAACAGATCCTCCGTGACCCCCGTTCCCTCCCGAAGGGCCGCCATAAGGGACATATTTCTCTCTTCTAAAGGCGACTTTACCACATCCTCCATCGCCAGCTTTAACATAATTTATAACTTCATCAACAAAATTCATAATCAATCCCTAAATTAATTTATTAAAATAGATTAGCTAAAATTAATAATAATATTGATTTTTTCATTATATATCTCAAAATAATATTCCTACAAAACCAAATCAGCAAATGCCAAAGTATATTAATTATGATATTTATATTTAAAAAAATATTAAAACTTTTAAAATTTTTAATATAGTTATATTTATTCTAGTAAGTACATCTTATAATGTTGTACAAACAGATTAAAAACTATGTAATAATTTAAAATAGTTTATTATTCTAGTAAAAATTTATAAACTTATAATTATCTTCTTTTTTAAATAACATAATTATATAATTATCGTTTTTATATAAATAATTAAATTATTTTTTTAAAACACTATCATAAACCGATGCGCAAGTTCTCTGTTTTTTATTAATACGAATTTTTTCAAATTTCACAAAACCATTGATAAGAGAAAATAAAGTGTCATCTTTACCAATGCCAACATTTTTTCCAGGTCTTATTTTAGTTCCTCTTTGACGATAAATAATAGATCCGGCATTTGTATATTGACCATCTGATAATTTAGCCCCTAAAGATTTAGAATGCGAATCACGACCGTTACGCGTTGAACTAACACCTTTTTTAGTTGCAAATAATTGAATATTTAACTTTAACATAACAAACCCTCTTTTTTAATTTGTATTTTTAATTAATTTAATTCTCAAACAATTTTGATATTGTTGACTTAAATCTTTTAAAGTATATTTTAAATTTTGCAATAATTTATTCACTATTAAATTAGATTCTAATAAAATTAATTTAAAATAACCTTTTTTTAATTTAAAACTAATTTTATTATTTAAGTCTAACAATTCAATAGCATTAATTGTAACTATAATAGCAGTAGATACCGAAGAACAAACTATATCATGTAAACCAGAATATTGCGCATGCCCTTTTACAAAAATAGCAGTAATACTTTCGTTATTATATCGTATACAACATTCAATCATATAATTGACATATCATAACTTAGGAAAATTAATATTTGTAATCAAAAGTTTCGTATATAACTGTCGATGTCCCTTTTTGCAACGGTACTTTTTTCTTCTTTTATAAGTTGCTACAATAATTTTTTTGGATTTACCTTGTTTAATAACTTTAGCTTCTACTGTTGCTCCTTCAACACAAGGAGTACCTAAAATAGAATTGCCTTCAGAATGAATAGCTAAAACTTTTCTAAAAACATAAATTTCTTCTGGTTGTACTGGTAATTTATCTGTAAAAATTTCTTGGTTCAAAGTAACTTGAAATTGTTTATTACCATTAGCAACAATAGCAAATTTATCCATAAATAACCTCTTTCTTTATTAAATCGATTTTCATCGAAATCATCTTCCTTAACATCATTTCAATATAATTAAAATAAATTAGCATATTATTTTAATTACTAAATATTATAAAATCATTTATTCATAATTAAAAATTAACATTTATAGTTTTTTTATTATTTTCGCGATTAAAACGATTATTAATATGTTGTCGACAAAGAAGACAACAACTACCTGAATATTTTATTTCGTTCGCTAAACTACATAAAATTTGCTTATTACATTCAGGATTAGCGCAATTAATATATCTTTCACAAGGAGTTTGATCAAAAAAATCTTTACCTACAATAGAATGCCTTTTTTTATTAACTCTAACGGAAATTCTTTTATCAAAAACATAAAGACTACCTTGGAATCCATCACCTTGAATTTCCTTGTCTTGACTATATTTGATAATCCCTCCTTTTAGTTGAAAAACTTCAGAAACCCCTTTTTGTTGTAAATAAACAGATAATTTTTCACATCTCACTCCGCCAGTACAATATGTTAAAACTTTTTTATTTTTAAAAAAAAATAAATTTTTATCTATCCAAGAAGGTAATTCTCGAAAATTATTAATATCAGGCAAAATAGCATTTAAAAAATATCCAAGTTTTGTTTCATAATTATTACGAGCATCTAATAAAATAATATCAGATTTTCTAGATAAATTATAAAATTCTTTAGGTTCAACATAACGACTAGCTTTAGGAAAAATATCATTTATTAACTTTAAAGATACTATTTCTTTTTTATATTTAACAGAAAGTTTTGGAAAAACATGTCCATAAACTGAATCTATTTTAAATTCAGTTTTAGAAAAGCAATCATCTTGTAATAAAAATTGCATATACAAATTAATATCTTTCTTTAAACCTGATAAAGTGCCATTGATACCTTCTTCGGAAATAATAATCCTACCTAATAATTGATTTTGAATACAAAATTTCTGATGTATATCGCATAAATATTGAGGATTTTTAATATAAGTATAATTATAAAATAAAATAACTTGATAAATATTTTCATCAATTTGATTGTTATTGGATACCATAGTATTTAATAATTCCTTTATTTTAAAAAAAATATAAGTATATGTGTATAAAATAATAACTCATTTATGAATTATTTAAATTTTAATAACCTAAATCTTTTAATTAAATATAGTTAAAAACTTTTATCAATCAATTTAGAAAGTTTAGGATCTTGAGCATATTTTTTATAATTCAATTTTTGCAAAAATTTTAAAGTAGTCGTAGGTACTAAATTTTTCATATCTTTAAAATTTCCTGTAATAAATAATTTACGAACTTGCGTTGCCGAAATCGACTTAAAATCCCACATTAATCGAGGACAAACTACTAATTCTATTTCTGATTTAACCAAAACTTCTTGCATAATCACATTATATAAATTTGTTGTAGGTGAAAACGGTTCTTCTCCTACGTAACGTTTTTTAATACCTAAATTGCGAGCTATATAATTTTTAAAAATATGCGTGTCTAAAATAATTTGAGAACGAATCACTTTTTCCGGAGATGATAAAAAATAAGAAGGGAAAACATTTCTAGACACTAAATAATTACTACCTTCAACAATAAAAACATTTTTAATATTTTCAGTAAATAATTTTACCATTTCTTTACGTTGTTTATAAGAAAATAAAGATACATCTTCTTTAACCATAATAATATAAACTAAATCACTGTTATTAGATGCTGTTTCAACTAAATATTGATGCCCTTTAGTAAAAGGATTAGCATTCATAACTATAGCAGAGATATTCTTGAAATTAGATTTAATATTATTTTTTCGTAAATCCGATAAATAAGATAAATATTCTTCAAAACAATCATATCTATTAGTCAAAAAACCAAATTCTTCATTACAATAAATCATTCTAAAACCTAAGTATTTAAAAATAGCAAAATTAACAGGTTTTGTAAATACAAAAATTTCATTAAAATTATCTTGATAAATTCTTTTGATAATATAACTAATTAATGCATTAGACAAATTATAACCTTGATATTCCGGATCTACCGCTAAACATCGAATATTATTATAATATCGACCAACTACTCCGATTAATTTATCATTTAAATTCTTAATTATAACATATTCATGAACCAAATCATTTGTTAAGCCGTTTTGAAATAATAATTTTTGAATAGATAATATTTCATTAATATCTTTTTCAGTAACAATTTTTGGCATTTGATAATAACAAATATCTAATCACCTCTTCAAATAAGTGTCTATATTTTAGGTACAAAACATATTTCTTAATATTAAATCTATTCAACAAAAATAATAAAAGAAATTTAATTTAACTATACTAATTATTTTAACACTAAAAAAGCAAATTTTATAAATATTTATCAAAAAAATAAGTAATTTTTGATAATATAAAAAACAATAAGATATTACTTAAAATAAAATTAATAATAAAAATTCCTAAACAATAAGTCAAACAAATTAATAATATTTGATTATTAACATTTTTCACATGAAATAAATTCAAAAACCAATCATACCATACATTGCTTAAAGATAATTGCATATTGGCATAAACCCAATAACTGGAGATAAAAAAAGAACAACTCCTCAAAGAATATGCCAATAATAAACCCAAAAAAATATTTTTTTTATTTTTAGTAATAAACACTTTTTTATTAATAAAAACTCCTACTAAACTCATTAATAAATCCGGTAAAATATAATCAAAAATACACGAAATAAATAATTGGATTTTATTCAATAAGAAAATTTGATTTAAAGAGATGAAAAAATTATAACTTTTTATTAAATGAAAAACAGCATATAAACAACAAATTAATAAATGAATTAAAAAACTATTATAAATACCTGATAAACACAAAATCACTAAAGAAATTTTAAATACTTGGCCACCCAAGGGCAAGTGTAAAAATGAAGTTAAAACTTTTCCAAAGGCTAAATCTATAAAAATCACTAAAGATAAAAAATAACTTACTAAAACAACTTTACGTAATATACAATTATTCAACAAGCGCATAAACATAAAAAAATATTAATTACTTTTTCAAAACTATTCTCGTAATTAAATATTATTTTTTTAAACTTTAAAAACTCCTTTATAAATTAATTCCAAAAAATAAATAATTGATGGATAAATCATACCTACACTCAGACCTAAAAATGCTCCAATAAAAGTACCTAAAGTAATTCCTAAAAGGCCTCTTCGTAAACTCATAAAAAAAATGCCATTAATAATACCAAGAAACATAGATTTTAAAAAAATAATAGTTTCTTCTAATTCTTGTCGATCATTAATTTGAAATTGATATATTTTATGAATATCAAAAACATTAGAAAAATTTATTTGATTATATTGATACACAGTTCTATTATTTAATTTCCATGAAATAATCAATAAAAAACCTAAAAAATTAACACTATAAATTAAAATAATAAACCATGACTGTTTCCAAAATTTACTATCTATTAAATATTTCCTAAAAATATCCCACTTTTTATTTAACAAAATTTATTATTTCCTCCTATATTACAAAATTATTATTAATCAATAATATCTAATTTAAATTTAAAAGCATTTTGAAAATTTTTTTTTAAAATTAATTGATCATAATTATCTTTTAATTCTTTTTTGCGAAAATTAGTTAAATATTGACTATGCTCTATATAATTAAAATCGCAATTTTGCAATAATTGTATACGATTTAAAGCGAATATATTATCTAATGCTCCAGCAAAAATAAATTTTTGCAACGATTCCTTATTTAAAACATTTTTTAATCTTATTTTAAAATCATCAAAATTTTCAAATTTTTTTATAGAACGTTCTTTTATAAGAGTACGGCATATTTCTAAACTAATATCTCTAATAAAATTTAAAGGTAAAAAAAGTTGATTATTTAAAATACGAAAATTACTAACATCACTATATAAAATATGAGGTTTTTGTATTTTAATATATTTTTTAATTTGTGATAACCACGTTCGAATATTAGCATAATCATCTGGATATTCTTCTGCATAAACTATACCAAAATAAAGTAAATAATTAGCTTTTAAATAAGCCATTCTATAACTTATTAAAGCATATGCTACACCATGACTTTTATTAAAAATATAATTAGAAAACTTTGCAATATAATCATAAACTTTACTAGCCATTTCATCTGTTCTCTGATACAAAACACTTTGAGTAATAAAACTTTTTTTTAAATTAATTTTAACAGATTCGGAAGATTTAGCCATAATCTGTCTCATAAATAAATCCGCTTGCCCCAAATTATAACCTGCAAACTCTGAAGCTATTCTCATCATTTGTTCTTGATACAAAACCACACCATAAGTATCACATAATATATTATCTACAATTTCTATATCAATAAATTTTGATTCTTGATTTATTCTATTTTGTATATAAAGATCTACAAATTTTATAGCACCAGGCCTATTAAAAGATAAAACAGCAACCAAATCTTCAAATGTTTTAGGTTTAAGACGTTCAATAACTTTCCTAGCAGATAAAGATTCTAATTGAAAAATATAATTGGTATCTCCTTTTTGTAATATATTATAGGTATTAGAATCATTTAACGGTATATTTGATAAATCTATTTTGATTTGATTTGTTTGTTCAATTAAAGTAACAATTTTATTAATTAAAAAAAGATTTCGCAAATTTAACAAATCTAATTTAATAAAACCTAATTGTTCTAACTGTTTATGATCAAATTGCACACGATATAATATAACAGAATTATTAGAATTTTTTTGAATAGGTAAATGTTTAGATAAATCTAATTTAGTAATAATGACTCCAGAAGGATGAGTGCCAACTAATCTTGGAATACCTTGAATAATAGAAGCAAATCGAGAACAAATCGCTTTAGCACGAGATATATTGATTTCAATACCATTTTGGTTAATTAATTTTAAATCCATAAGAAAAGAATCTTTAGAATATTTCTGAAAAGTAATTAAATTAGCGATATGTTCAATTCCATATTTATCAACAAGATATTTAATCATTCTAGTAACCTGATCATCAGGTACATCTATATCAATATCAGGAACAGTTGTTCGTTGAAAATTTAAAAATCTCTCAAAAAGCAAATTATATTTTACAGGATCAATCTCAGTAATTCCTAAACAAAAACATAATAAAGAACCAACTGAAGAACCTCTTCCAGGCCCTATTAAAATTTTTTTATTTTTAGCATATTGTATTAAATCAAAAACAATTAAAAAAAAATCAACATAATTCATTTTTTTAATCAAAATTAATTCTTTTTGTAGTTGTTGAATATAAAAAATATGTTTTTTTATATTTATATTTTTTTGCAAATAATAGGTTAAAAAATTATTAGCTTTTTTTTGTAAATATTTAAAATTATCGCAATCTAAATCATGTTTAAAATCGCATACAGTTGAGGGAGGGGAAATATCATATTTAATTAATGGTAAAAATTTTTCTAAATCAAGAAATAATTCAAAATCATTAATATTGTAAAATTGATAACGTTCTTGAATTTGTTTATAGTCAATAAATTCAACATCCAAAGTAATTTGTTCATTAATTTGCTGAGGATTAATAAATTTTTTAATATTATTTTGATAATCATTTATTTTATATAAATATTGATAAATTAATTTTTCTTCCGAAACTAAATAATTAGTTTTATTAACTAAAACCACTTTTAAATTTAATTTTTTAGCTATATTTAAAAAAAAACCTGCATAATCTTGTAATAAAAAAGATTGTAACGAAAATCCAAAAAATAATTTTTTAATATTTTTTTGAAAAAATCGCAAAGTTTCAAAAATAAAAAGAGTTTTATTTTCATAAATGGTTAAATTCATAATTTCATCTTTTAAAATATCACATAAAATAAAATCTAAATTAGATAAAATGCAAAAAATACCATCTTGAAATTTTTGAAGATCCATTACAGTTATTTTATTATTTAATTGAATAAAGTTTAAAATCTTAATTAAATTATTAATACCATCATTATCAAAAGCATAAATTAAAAAACTAATTTTAATATCACGATATTTTAAAAGATCAAAATAAATATAAATTTGCACTCCTATAATAGGTTTAATTTTATATTCACGGCAAAACTTCATTAATTGAATCATCCCGTACAAGTTTTCGACATCACTTAAAGCTACAAAATCATATTTACTTTCGTACGCTTTTTTAACCAAAGATTCCACTGAATGAACACTTTTTTTAATGCTATAAAAACTTTGTAAATAAAAAACCCCTATCATAACACGCAAAACACTTTCTTACCAATAACCAATAACATTAAATACCCAAATAACTAATATATAAAAATCATTCTGATTATATAAAAAATTATATTATAATTAATAAATACTTTTTAATTAAAAATTTTTTTTAAATTTCGTTTATCATACTCCGTTTCAAAATAATTTAAAATATTATTATTTTCATCATGATTTAATATTTGAAATTCAGCAAAATAAAAAGATTCTAAAAATATTATAATCATATATAAATTATATTCTTGAGTAGGTAAAAACGATTCTTGTTCTTGAAGATAATACAATAAATGTTCTTGTAAAAATTCAATATTTATTGTTATTTCTGACAACGAAAATTGTTCTATAATTTTATCAGCTAATTTAATAATATAGATATTATCCATATTTTCATAATCCATATCAGAATTAATATGAGAATGATTTATGATTTTCAAAAAATATAAAAATAACTTTTTTATTTTACAAAATAAAAATAAATTGTTCATTATTATCAATCCTTCACTAATAAAATAGAACAACAAATTAATAATTAATTATTATAATATGATGATTCCTATGTTACTTTTTTAAATGAGGAAATAAAATAACATCACGAATATTAGAATTATCAGTTAATAACATGATTAAACGATCTATTCCTATACCTAAACCACCAGTTGGGGGCATACCGTATTCTAAAGCTTCTATAAAATCTTCATCTAATTCATGAGCCTCATCATTACCTAATGACTTTTGCAAGATCTGCTCTTCAAAACGTTTTCTTTGTTCTATAGGATCATTTAATTCACTAAAAGCATTGACCAATTCTTTACCAGCCACAAATAATTCAAATCTTTCTGTTAATTGTGAATTGCGCGGATGTACTTGAGCTAAAGGACTAATTTCTATAGGATAATTACAAATAAAAGTAGGTTGTATCAAATATGGTTCAACAAATTTCTCAAAAAAAGCAGATATAATATGACCTTTTTTGTAAAAACCTTCTAAAGTGATATCGTGATTTTTAGCTAACTTTTGACACTCTAATAAAGACATATTATTATTAAAATCAATATTAGTTTTTTGTTTAATAATCTCAATCATATCATATTTATAAAAGTGATCAAATTTAATCAAATTTCCTTGATAATTAAACTCTAACTTACCTAAAAGTTTATAACAAACTTCTTTCAAACATTTTTCAACTAAAGACATCATAGTATCCATATTGGCGTAAGCCAAATAAGCTTCTATAGTTGTAAATTCAGGATTATGACTGGCATCAATACCTTCATTACGGAATACTTTACCTATTTCATAAACGGCTTTCATACCGCCTATAATTAACTTTTTTAACGAAATTTCTGTAGCAATTCTTAAATAAAAATTAGCTGCTAAAGTATTATGATAAGTAACGAAAGGTCTAGCATTAGCGCCGCCAACACAAGAATTTAATACAGCTGTTTCAACCTCTAAAAAATTTTCACTATTAAAAAAATCTCTAAGAAAACGAATAATTTTAACTCTATCTACAAAAGTTTTACGAGCTTTAGGATTAACAATCAAATCTAAATAACGTTTTTTTCGCATTACCTCTTTATCTTGTAAGCCTTTATATTTATCAGGAAGAGGTCGCAAACTTTTGCTTAAAACAACTAATTTAAAAATTTTAATAGTCAATTCACCCGTATTCGTTTTAAATAATATACCTGTAACGCCAATAATATCTCCTAAATCCAACAAATTATAAATTTTAAATTCTTGTTCTGTAATGTTATCACGACGAATATAAATTTGTATATCAGATTCAAAATCACGTATGTTAGCGAAACCAGCTTTACCTTGTATTCTGTTTAAAATGATTCGACCAGCTACAGAGACTAATATTTGATTTTTTTCCAATTGATTAGCTGTCCAAGAGTTATATTGAAACAATAAAGAACTAATAGATTCAGTTTCTATAAATTTATTACGAAAAGGTTCTACATTATTTTTTCTTAAATTATCTAACTTAACTCTTCTAATTGTTTCTTGTTCTGTCATATCTTCTTTATTCATATAATGTAAAAACTCCTACTTGGCAAATCATAACCCATATTATTATACTATTATAATTTTTTTTAAATTAACAATTGTAACATTTAAAATAAATAAAAAAAGAATCTTTTTTAAAAAAAAGATTCTCCAGATAAGAAAATAATGTGCATAAGCCATGTTCTGTTCTTATTTCATCAATAAGTGTGATCATTTATCTCTATTTTTAAAATAGTATAAAAATTAATTTTTTATATTGCATAAAGGGAATATTAATTTTTATATGCCCCTACCTTTTTTTGGGTTGCTAGCTTGAGGGGTTTACCGCGTTTCACTTGATCATTTCTAATCAATTCGTCTCTGTGGCACTTTATTTTTACATTCATCAACTTATTTTACTTTATAAATAAGTTATTAGAATTTCAAAGCCGTCATTTAAATAAATTTAAATGCCTTAAGTTATTTTTTTCTTAAGCACAAACACTACATACATTTCCCGGGATACGGATAGATTATTTGCGTTTCTCTGATAGGATTTGTTTTTCTATCAAATATTACCAATAGCCCCCGTCCAAACGGTGCGGGCAAGTTTCCAAGCACACCGCTTTCCGTAATTTACCCCTTTTTAGAGTTTAACTTCGTGTCACCACTGGTTAAATGCTTATTCTTGACCTTTTGTTCTTCTCAAATATTTTAATATCATACATTTGTTGGTTGGTCCTCTTACGATGACAAACCTGACAGAGTACCGTTGTTTTCTTGTTCATCACGCTTCTCCAATTAGAATCTCTAATGGTTCCGACATGGTGGATTTCGAGGAGTTGATTTCCTAATTGGCAGACCTCGCATTTTTGTGCTGCCAGTCTGTCAGTTAGTTTCGTTCTTCCTTTGAAAAGATTCGGATTGATTGCTATTTCGGCTATTTTGCCTTTATAGTTTCTCATTCTTTTGATTCTTCCCCAGGAAAAATTATCCCATAACTCAACTTTTGCCTTTTGGGGTTGTAAATTGTATTTAATACCCCATCCTAGCGGATGGTTGAGCTTCCTCCGGACCTTAGCAATGGAGGTTTTCCATTTTCCTGCTAGTGTCTTTAAACAACTGTATTCTGCGATGCAGTTTAAATACGTTAGTTGACTTAGGTTCCTAGCCATGCAGAAATATTGGATGATTCCTCGGACAATTGTTTTGTATGTCTTAATAATTTCCAATGGTTCCCGATGAGCTAGGGTTTGGTCAGGTACTATTTTTTCCCCTTTTTTTCAACCATAGTTGTTAGTATATTTTCTTACAGTCTCCCGTGTTATCAATATATTAACTCTACCATTCAAAGAATTCTTGGTTGTTTTCTTCGTTATGGTATTTCTGGTAGGATTAATCTTAACCAGGTACGATAGAAATTTACATCCTTTGGTCGCTGGAACAATTTTTGATTTATCTTTGCTGACTTTAAGACCTAGGTCTCTCGTCAACCATTGACTAACCAGTTTCTTAATTCTCTCAGCTTTATCTCTTTCTCCTTTAACACCGATAATGAAATCATCGGCATAACTTACGTATTCTACGCGAAGATTAGGATTGAGGTTAATTTGGCTGTTGAATTTTTCCCTTTCCTTATAGGTTCTTAATCGTATGGTTTTTTTGTACTCCGGATTTATTTTGAACTGCGGTTTTCCTTCTTTAACTAGTAACCCTAATTTCTTGTCCAGATAATCTAGATAGATATTAGCTAGTAGAGGGGAGATGATTCCACCTTGTGGAGAACCTGAAGTAGTTTTATATTGCCATCCTTTATCCATGAAATCTGCTTTCAGCCATCCTTGGATGGTCTTAAGCACTTTCTCCTTGCGGATGTACTTGTGTAGCATCTTTTGGAGAATGTCATGGTCAATGATGTCGAAGAAACCTTCAATGTCAATCTTAATCAGGTAGTCAATGCCTTTGAATCTCTGTTCTATCCGCTTAACAGCATCCAGCCCATATTTCTTAGGCCTAAATCCAAAGCTCCATTCCGAAAAGATATTCTCAAAGTAGGGAGTTAGTAACTGTTCCAGGGCTTTCTGGATAATTCTATCGTGCATGGTTGGGATACCGAGTGGTCTGGTTTTACCCTTCCCCTTCGGAATGTGAACTCTTTTAACCGGTTTTGGGTTATATTGGTTGTGAACGTATTTTTGGTGATATTTCTTTAGTTTATTTAAGTCCATATCATCTATTATTCTCTCGTCGATTCCCGGTGTTCCTGCCCCCTTATTGGTGGCCACTTGGTTGAACGCGAGGTGTGAATTAATTAAGTTGTTCATCCCCCCATTTGAGTTCTTGTTTTAATGGGTATTATTTTAAAGACTGGTCATGAATCTCATTCATGGTCCGTAGAAGCCTTGATTTTAATGACTCAAAATCGTTCATAGGTATTGCCTATCCCTTCTGCGGTCTCAATGAATAAACAATAAATTACTTTCTTCCTTCGCCCTATGAGAGTCGTTATCTCTCTTCTTGGTAAGACGATTGTCTAGATTATTCCAAATCTAGGTTTACTCTTACGACTACTAAGAAGATTCTTTATCCTTACCCATCAGGGCTTTTATTTCCTGATTTATAAATTTAATTATTTGGTTTTAGGATTCTCCAAGTTGCTCTAAATATCTACCTTGGTTCTTTAGGTGAAGTAACCATTTTAAAATGGTGAGATTCCAGATTTAAATTGATAAACTATCTAATCCACATACCAAATTGATAGGTCCTGGACTGTTCATTTATAGTAGCTTACGAACAGGTTTGTTAATTACATCTACTTGTTCTTCTTAGGCCATTGCAGGCTTATCCATGGAACCATTCGGTGGCGAGATCGTTTTGACTAGCTACTTCGTCGCAATCCGCTTTTAAGAACTGCTGTAATTCCTGAGTGTTTCCATTCCGGAACCGTTCTTACCCTTTCGGTGTTTATCGCACTGGTCATTGGTCAATTGACAAGATAATTAGGCCTCTTTGGCGCCCTATGTGCTAACATGGACTTTCCTAAATTAGAAATTTTTAATTTCAAAAAAATATCTAACTTCGATCACCTTCCATTATTCTTATCATCGATTATTTTAACAAATTTTTTTTAAAATTAAATATTAATTTAAATAATTATTTTTCCAAAATCAAAGATAAATCTATTTTACCTTTTTCATTAATACAAATACATTTAGCTAAAACTTTTTGTCCTATCGAAATAACATCTTCAACACATTCAACTTTCGAATTAGATAATTTACTAATATGAATAAATCCTTCGATCCCAGGAAAAATCTGAACTATAGCAGCAAAAGAATGACCACTTTTTTTATCATACAAAATTTTTATAACAGTAACTTCATACACTTTACCTATTTTTATTTCATCTACTAAATTCAAAATATAATTAGATACTTGATTAACAATACTTTCATTATTATGCATAATAAAAATATTACCGTTTTGTTGAATATCTATTTTAACATTATCATAAGTCTCAATGATTTGATTAATAATTTTACCACCAGCACCGATAATATCACGAATTTTATCTACAGGAATATTAATCATCTTCACCTTTGGAACATAAACAGACATATGTTCTCGAGGTTTTTGAATAGTATTGTTCATCTTTTCTAAAATTTCTATTCTGCCTAAACGAGACTTTTCCAAAACTTCTTGTAAAATATTAAAACTAATACCTTCTATTTTAATATCCATTTGTGCAGCTGTAATACCTTTAATAGTACCGGCGATTTTGAAATCCATATCACCTTTTTGATCTTCTAAACCTTGAATATCACTTAAAATAGCATAATTATCTTCGTTTTCAAAAAATAATCCCATTGCTAAACCCGCTACAGGTCGTAATAAAGGTACTCCTGCATCCATCAAAGCCATAGAAGCTGCACAAATAGTTGCCTGAGAAGATGAACCGTTAGATTCTAAAATTTCCGATACTACCCTAATAGTATATGGAAAATCTTTTTCAATAGGAAGTACATTAGATAAAGCTTTTTTAGTTAACATTCCATGACCAATTTCTCTTCTAGAAGGCATCATATATTTACCAATCGAACCTACAGCAAAAGGTGGAGAATTATAATGAACAATAAAAGATTCTTTTTCTTCTTCGCTAAGATCATCTATTAATTTACATTCACTTAAAGCACCAATAGTAACCACCGCTAAACTTTGAGTTTCACCTCTAGAAAAAAGAGCTGATCCGTGAGTACGCGGCAAAACTCCTACTTCAGTTTGAATAACACGAATTTCGTTTAAAGTTCGACCGTCAATTCTTTTTTTTTCTTTTAAAACAATTTCTCTCATTATATCTGTGAATAAATCATTAAACATATGTGTAAATTGTTCTTTTGTTTTTTCCAATTTATATTGATGTTCACAAACAACAATAAAATCTTTGGGTATATTAATTACAAATTCTTTATCTTCTATAAATTTTTCCCAAATAATATGTTTAATATTATTAATTTCATCCGAAAAAATCTTTTTAACAAATTTTTTATTAATTAATTTTTTAAAATTATTTTTAAAAATATCAAAATATTTAAATTTAAATTTATTAAACAAATCAATATTATAATTATTTATTGAATGAATATTTTTAACAATATTTAATTTTCTTTTAATTTCTTCCTGGAAACTACATAATTGTTTAATAAATTCATGACCAAATAACATAGCTGATATTAAATCTTTTTCTGAAATTTCTTTGGAACTAATTTCTATCATATTTAATTTATCTTCAGTACCACTTAATAATAACCATAAATCAGAAATATTTTTTTGTTGAGGATCAGGATTAATAATGAATTTATTATTAATTCGACCTACACATACTGCTGCAACAGCTTTATCAAAAGGAGCGTCAGAAATTAAAGATGCTAAAGAACTACCTAAAATAGCAAAAATTTCATTATTACAACTATCATCATTACTTAAAATAGTATTTACAATTTGAATTTCTTTATTAAAATTCTTAATAAATAATGGTCTTAATGTTCTATCTATCAAACGAGCATTCAATATACCTGCATCAGAAGGTTTACCTTCTCTTTTAGAAAAATTTCCTGGTATTTTTCCTGCTGCATAAAATTTTTCTTGATAAAAAATCATCAAAGGTAAATAATCTAAAGAAACTTCATTATCACCAATAACCAAAACACTTAATAAAACAGTATCTTTATAACGCACTAAAATAGAGCTATTAGCTTGTTTAGCTAATTTATTAACTTCTATAATAAGTAAATTATTTTCAAAAGTAGTTTCAAACACTTTTAAAGTCATGAAAATCCCCTTTTTTTCTAAAATAAATGCGACAAACATCACAAACTACTTTTGAAAATAAAATATTAAAAATTTAAAATGGCGCCTATGCTAGGGATCGAACCTAGGACATTCTGATTAACAGTCAGATGCTCTACCAACTGAGCTACATAGGCTTAAATAACACTTATAATTACCTAAAAACTTATAATTACCTAAAAATCTTAAAAATTTACTTCTTAAGTTTCCGGTTTTGGTAGAGAATGAGGGGATCGAACCCCCGACCTTCTGCTTGTAAGGCAGACGCTCTCCCAGCTGAGCTAATTCTCTACTACAAATAATTCCGGGCAAACCCCTATCTTGGCAATCCAAATGAATTACTATTGTGGGGACCACAGGTCTTAACTGCTGTGTTCGGGATGGGAACAGGTGGACCCCCTGTGTTAAATCACCCGGAATCTCTCAAAACTAGGCAAATTCTAGTTATTTTCCATTATCATCAAAGTCGTTGGATCTATTAGTACTAGTCAGCTCCAAATATCACTACTCTTCCACTTCTAGCCTATCAACCTGATCGTCTTTCAGGGATCTCTTAGGGAAATCTCATCTTGAGGGAGGCTTCACACTTAGATGCTTTCAGTGTTTATCCATACTATACATAGCTACCCAGCTATGGCTCTGGCGAACCAACTGGTGCACCAGCGGTATATCCATCCCGGTCTTCTCATACTAGGGACAGTTCCTCGCAAATTTCCAACGCCCACGACGGATAGAGACCGAACTGTCTCACGACGTTCTGAACCCAGCTCGCGTACCGCTTTAATGGGCGAACAGCCCAACCCTTGGAACCTGCTCCAGCTCCAGGATGCGATGAGCCGACATCGAGGTCCCAAACCGCCCCGTCGCTGTGAACGCTCGGGGGCGATAAGGCTGTTATCCCCAGGGTAGCTTTTATCCGTTGAGTCACGGCCCTTCCATTCGGTACCGCAAGATCACTAAGTCCGACTTTCGTCCCTGCTCGACTTGTAGGTCTCACAGTCAAGCTCCCTTATACCTTTACGCTCTAAAAATGATTTCTGACCATTTTGAGGGAACCTTTGAACGCCTCCGTTACTTTTTAGGAGGCGACCGCCCCAGTCAAACTGCCCACCAAACACTGTCCCTCATAATCCACTTATGCAGGTTAGAAACTAAAAATCTCAAGAGTGGTATCCCACCGGTGACTCCCTTTAAACTAGCGTCTAAAGTTCTCTGTCTCCCACCTATCCTGTACATGAGATTTCCAATTCCAATATTAAGCTACAGTAAAGCTCCATGGGGTCTTTTCGTCCTGTCGCGGGTAACCGGCATTTTCACCGGTAATTTGATTTCACCGAGACTCTTGTTGAGACAGCGCCCAAATCGTTATGCCTTTCGTGCAGGTCGGAATTTACCCGACAAGGAATTTCGCTACCTTAGGACCGTTATAGTTACGGCCGCCGTTCACTGGGACTTCAATTCAATGCTTTGGGCAAGCCCGAACATCTCCTCTTAATCTTCCAGCACCGGGCAGGCATCAGCCCCTATACATCACCTTACGGTTTAGCAGAGACCTGTGTTTTTGATAAACAGTCGCTTGGGCCTATTCTCTGCGGCTTTTACTTTTTATCATAAAAGCTCTCCTTATCCCGAAGTTACGGAGTCATTTTGCCGAGTTCCTTAACAAGAGTTTTCTCGCGCGTCTTAGTATACTCTACCTTCCCACCTGTGTCGGTTTACGGTACAGGTAAAAAAATCATTAACCCTAGAAGCTTTTCTAGAAAATATGAACACAGTCACGTTACCCTCAAATCTCATTTTTTGGCAAGTAAGAAGACGGATTTGCCTATCTTCTCAAACTCGATTTTTCAACCCTAATCCAATAAAGGGCGTGCTTATCCTCTTTTGTCCCTCCATCAGTGATTTTTTTAGTGCAGGAATTTTAGCCTGCTGGTCATCGACTACGCATTGCTGCCTCGCCTTAGTTCCTGACTAACCCAGGGCGGACGACCCTGCCCCTGGAAACCTTGGGTTTTCGACGGATAGAATTCTCATCTATCTTTTCGTTACTTACACCGGCATTCTCACTTCTAACCTCTCCACTACTGCTTCCGCTATAGCTTCTACGATGTTAGAACGTTTCTACCACATGTTCCTTAGCTATTACTAGCCGGAACATATCCGTAGCTTCGGTATAATGTTTAGCCCCGTTACATTTTCGGTGCAAAATATTAGATTAGTGAGCTATTACGCACTCTTTAAAGGGTGGCTGCTTCTAAGCCAACTTCCTAATTGTTTTAACGTTTTTACTCCTTAACCACTTAACATTAATTTAGGGACCTTAGCTGACGGTCTGGGCTCTTTCCCTTTTGACCATGGACCTTATCACCCATCGTCTGACTGCTGGGATACGGTTCTTGACATTCGGAGTTTAATTGAGATTGGTACCCCGAGGTGGAGCCCGCACTCATTTAGTGCTCTACCTTCAAGAACTATTAAATACCCAACGCTAGCCCTAAAGCTATTTCGGGGAGAACCAGCTATCTCTGAGTTCGATTGGAATTTCACCTCTAGCCACAAATCATCCAAACACTTTTCAACGTGTCCTGGTTCGGCCCTCCATGACGTGGTCACGTCACTTCAGCCTGTTCATGGCTAGCTCACTTCAGTTTCGGGTCTATGACATACAACTAAACGCCCTATTCAGACTCGCTTTCGCTACGGCTACGTTCCTTCAAACTTAACCTTGCTCTATATCATAACTCGCCGGTTCATTCTGCAAAAGGCACGCCATCACTCTTAAACGAGCTTTGACTACTTGTAAGCACACAGTTTCAGGATCTATTTCACTCCCCTTCCGGGGTTCTTTTCACCTTTCCCTCACGGTACTAGTTCACTATCGGTCACCAAGGAGTATTTAGCCTTAGGAGATGGTCCTCCTATCTTCCAACAAGATTTCTCGTGTCTCGCCGTACTTGAGGATACCCTAGATTTTAACTTACCTCTACAGGATTTTCACCTTCTGGGATATAGCTTTCCAACTATTTCGAGTTAATTAAAATTTGGTAACTAGTTATTGGTATCCGGCTGTTCCGGATTCGCTCGTCACTACTACCGGAATCGTTATTACTTTCTGTTCCTGCAGTTACTTAGATATTTCAGTTCACTGCGTTCCTTTCAATCAGTTAGTTGCCTAACAATTGATACTATAACTTCTTATAGTAGGTTGCCCCATTCGGAAATCCACGGATCTACACTTATTTACAGCTCCCGTAGCGTATCGCCGTTAATTGCGTCCTTCATCAGCTCTTGGTGCCTAGGCATCCACTGTGCGCTCTTATTTCCTTTAATGTTCCGGATAAATAACTATTATTTACCTAATTTTCAAAGAATTTGTGTTCTTACGAAACCTATAACTCTGGTGGGCCTAAATGGACTTGAACCACCGACCTCACGCTTATCAGGCGTGTGCTCTAACCAACTGAGCTATAGGCCCTTCGTGAAGTCACGAAGAAAAACTTAGTTGCCTAAGTCTTTCAAAACTGAAGATGATTGATTTTATTGGTTTCCTTAGAAAGGAGGTGATCCATCCCCACCTTCCGGTAGGGATACCTTGTTACGACTTAACCCCAATCATCGACCCTACCTTAGACGGCGCCCTCTCGAATAAACGAGTTAGGCTACCGTTTTGGGGTATTGCCAACTTTCGTGGTTTGACGGGCGGTGTGTACAAACCCGAGAACGTATTCACCGCGACATGCTGATTCGCGATTACTAGCGATTCCAACTTCATGAAGTCGAGTTGCAGACTTCAATCCGGACTGGGACTGTTTTGGGATTGGCCAAGAACTTGCGTTTCAGCTACCCTTTGTAACAGCCATTGTATCACGTTTGTAGCCCAGGTCATAAGGGGCATGCTGATTTGACGTGATCCTCACCTTCCTCCAATTTATCATTGGCAGTCTCGTTAAAGTCCCCACCATAACGTGCTGGCAACTAACGATAAGGGTTTCGCTCGTTTTAGGACTTAACCTAACATCTCACGACACGAGCTGACGACAACCATGCACCACCTGTGTTTCTGGTAACCTCCACGATATTACTATCATTTTGCAAAAACATGTCAAGACCTGGTAAGGTTTTTCGGGTATCTTCGAATTAAACAACATGATCCACCGCTTGTGCGGAGTCCCGTCAATTCCTTTAAGTTTCATACTTGCGTACGTACTACTCAGGCGGAGTACTTAATGTGTTAACTTCAGTACCGGTTTAACCCGACACTTAGTACTCATCGTTTACGGCGTGGACTACCAGGGTATCTAATCCTGTTTGCTCCCCACGCTTTCGTGCCTCAGCGTCAGTTAAGACCCAGCGAGCCGCCTACGCCTCTGGTGTTCCTCCATATATTTACGCATTTTACCGCTACACATGGAATTCCACTCGCCTCTATCTAACTCAAGTTTAGCAGTTTCAATAGCCGGACAACGTTAAGCGTTGCCATTACACCACTGACTTACTAGACCGCCTACGCACCCTTTACGCCCAATAATTCCGGATAACACTTGCCCCTTATGTCTTACCGCGGCTGCTGGCACATAATTAGCCGGGGCTTATTCATCAAGTACCGGCAAACAAATGGTTCGCCATTTGCTTTTCTTCCTCGATAAAAGAACTTTACATACCGAAGTACTTCGTCATTCACGCGGCGTTGCTCGGTCAGAGTTTCCTCCATTGCCGAAAATTCCCTACTGCTGCCTCCCGTAGGAGTTTGGGCCGTGTCTCAGTCCCAATGTGGCTGTTCAACCTCTCAGTCCAGCTACACATCATCGTCTTGGTAGGCCATTACCCTACCAACTAACTAATATGGCGCAAGCCCCTCCTAAAGCATACCTATTAACTAGGTCTTTTAAAAGATACAAGATGCCTTTTATCTTCCTATCCAGTCTTAGCCACTGTTTCCAATGGTTATCCTCGTCTTTAGGGTAGGTTGCTTACGTGTTACTCACCCGTTCGCCACTAAAACCCGAAGGTTTCCGTTCGACTTGCATGTATTAGGCACGCCGCCAGCGTTCATCCTGAGCCAGGATCAAACTCTTCGTAATAAATTATTTAAATAAGTAAATATTACTTATTTAAATTATAGTAATATTTAAAATTTTTATGATATAAACATCATAATAAATAATAAAATATCATCTTCAGTTTTCAAAGAAGTAGTGATCAACTTAAATTACTATAATTTTACTTAATATGGTGGAGGGAGACGGATTCGAACCGCCGTACCTTTCGGAACAGTTTTACAGACTGCTGCGTTTAGCCACTTCGCTATCCCTCCATTTAAAAAATTACTAATTCGAAAAAAATTTATAATTTTTGTCGAAAAAACTTACTAATTGATTTTAACATAATTTATGGATAAAAATATAAATATTTTTATTTTTTTTATAAAAAAATTAAAAATCAATAATAAAATTAATTTTTAATATTTAAAAAATATTTTTTATTCCTGATTTTTTATCATATGAAAAACTTATCTTGAAGAAATAATCAGGAATTATTAAAATATTATCAATATATTTTTAATATTTTTTAATTTTTGCATTTTTTTTTAATATAATTTTTTTATTAATTAATGTTTGTAAAATAGTATAAGAATTACCTATAATCCAATATAAAGATAACATAGGATCACGAAAAGATAAAAACATCATAAATAAAATCATTGCATAATTAACAAATTTCATTATATTTTCTGGTTTAATCGGTTGAGATTCATCAGAAGTTAATAAAACATTTTTATTTTTTATATTTTCAGAATTTTTCAACATTAATTGATTTAAAATAAACATACTCAAACCTGTTATTAAAGTTAAAAATATAGAAAAAAATAAATTATCATTATTATTTTCAAGTTGCAAATTCATTACACCTAAAAAAGGTTTTTGAGTATAAATTTTAAAAATACCACCTGGAATACGGAAACGACGTAAAACACGAAACATAGCTAAAAATAAAAACATTTGAAAAAAAGACATTAAAAAACTAGAAAACATATTAACATTATACTTTTTATAAACTCGCATAATTTCAAAATACATACGTTGCATTTCTTTAGGATCTTTAGAGGAAGCATATTTTGATTGAATTTTAGTAATTTCTGGTTGCGCTAAATTCATATTAAACGCAAAAGTGTTAGTTTTAGTATAAATAGGCCATGACAAAGTTCGAATTAAAATAGTAGTTAATACAATTCCAATTCCTAAATTTCCTAATACAAATCCATCTATTCCATGGGAACCCATAGAAGAAAAAAAATTTAATAAAGAAGCTATAAAAATAATTAAAAAATTCCAAATATAACCTAAACCTAAAAATTTACTCCACTCTAATTTAGAAGGCCATTGAATAGGCAAATCTTCTTGATCATTCACAAAAATTTTTAAACCCAAATTTTGATTATCAGAATTATTATTTCTCAAAATAAAATAATTTAATTTTTTAGGTTGAGACTCTAAATTTGAATATTTCTGTCTAACAATATCATTGTAATCTCGATTAGATATTTCTATATTATCATCAAAATTTTTATAAATTTTAAAATTTAATAAATCATTAGATGAAACTGAATTAATTGTATTTGTTTTAGTGCTAATATTCTTGATAAATAAACTTTGAAAACATTTTTCTTGTATAAAACGATTTAAAAAATAACTTCTATTAACCCCTATTACAACTGTAAAAAATTTTTTCAATATAATGATTTTATTTTCTAATGTAATATTGGTGTCGTTAAAACTAAAATAGTATTCTAAACCGGAACATATTTTATTAATTTTATCTCGTAATTGTTTTTTTATATAATCATTACATTTTTGATTATCTAATGAATACCATTTAAAATAACTATTATCTTGAATTTCGCAAACGACAATATCTAAATATTTTTGATATTCATATAAATCACAATTTTCTATTTTTTGTAATTTATCAAACACTTGATTATCAGAAATATCCCTATTATTTTTCATAATAATTTTTAAATCGCTAATATTAGACTGAATATTAACATTTTCATCATCAAGAAATAAAAATCTAAGAATCATAGTTATAAAAAAACAAAATAAAAACATCATTAAAATTCTTTTTAAAAAAATAAATTTATCATCATTCATATAATATATCCAATTAAATATCCTTATCAGGAACTTATAAGACGAGCTTTTCTCAACAAAACCGATAATTTTTCAGATAAATCTACAAAGTTCAATTGTCTCGCTGTCGGTTTAATAATAATAATAAAAAAAGCATTAGGTTTTAAAACCGAATAATAATTATAAATTATTGCCCTTATACGGCGTTTAATTAAATTTCTCTCATGAGATTTTCCATATCTTTTATTAATACTTAAAGCAAATTTAAAATTCAAAGTTTTCGCGCAATTAACATAATATATTTTAAAAAAATAATTAGCTACACTATTTTTATCATGTTTGAAAATTAAATTAATTTCTTTATTTTTGCTTAAAATAAATTTTTTTTTCATCATAATAAAGTTTTAAATTTGATTCATTGGAATATTATAAAAATTAACAATTTTAATTTGATTCAACATAATTATTAAACTGTTAATTGATGACGCCCTTTATATCTTCTATTAGATAATAAACGACGACCACTAGCATTAGACATTCTTTTTAAAAAACCATGTGTTCTTTTTCGCTTAATTTTACTAGGTTGATAAGTTCTTTTCATTTTTTAATATCTTTTCCTTTGAATATTTTAAATTTTAATAGTAACTAAAATAAAACACTAAAAAATATTAATATTAATTATTTAAAAATTTATAATCAAATTAATATCCAAATTAACTAAATAAAATTTTTTGAACTTGATTTTGATCTAATTTTTGTATTAATAGAGTTAATAAATCAATTGTGTGTTTAATATCTTGCTGATGCACAACTGAAGCATGAGAATGTATATAACGAGTAGGCACTGAAATTACTAAAGCTGCCGCTCCTATATGACGTGTATGCATAGCCGCAGCATCTGTAGTGCCACCTTCTGGAGCAGCTTCTTGAAAAGGGATGTTATTTTCTCGAGCCACATTTATCACGAATTCTCGCAAAGCTGTATGAGCGACTAATCCATGATCGTAACAAGATATTTGTGGTCCTTTTCCTAAATAACTAATAGATGTGTCGGAATTACCTGGAACATCATTAGCAACGCAAACATCCACTGCTATAGCAATTTCAGGTTTTACTTTATTTGCGCTAGTAATAGCTCCTCGCAAACCAACTTCTTCTTGAACTGTAAAAGCTCCTATAAATTGATTAGGATTATTTTTTAATTTCTCTAATACCTCGGTGACAATCAAAACTCCCACACGATTATCTATTGCTTTAGCCAAAACAAAATCTTCACTTCCCAAAGTACGGAACTCTAAATAAGGAGTAATCATATTTCCGATGGTAATTCCTAATTTTTGAGCCGCTTCTTTAGTCGAAACGCCTATATCTAAAAATAAATTTTTAAGATTTGGATTTTGATTGCGTTCAGTAATACTCAAAGAATGAGGAGGTTTAGCACCAGTCACGCCCCAAACAATACCTTTGGTAGTATGAATCTGCCAAACTTGAGCCAACATAACCGTAGGTAACCAACCGCCTATAGTTTGAAATTTCACAAAACCATTTTCCGTGATTTCAGTTACCATTAAACCGATTTCATCCATATGGCCAGCTAACATAATTTTTGGACCATTTTGCCCTTTATAAGCTATTAAACTACCTAAATTATCATATTCTATTTTATCTACAAAAGAAAGAATACTATTTTTAACATAATTAGTAATCTGTTTTTCTTGTCCCGAAATACCATTTAACATAGTTAATTCTTTCATTTTAATTAATAAATTTGACATTTTTTTGATTAAATCTCCTTTGTATTACAATAAAATTTTATTTTTTTATCATTGAACAATGATTTTATTACGATTAGAAATTTGTTTAATTACGATAGATAGATAAAATAAAAACAAAATAGCAAAAAAAATCGACAAAATTCTTAAAATAATATGGGAAAAATCAATATTTTTTCCTAATAAAAAGCAGCTCAATCCAAAAGTTACTAAATAACCATTTAAACGCCAAATACCTATTTTATCGTTTTTCCAACCAAACAAATTCAAAGAAATAAAACAATGAATCATTAAAATATAGCTAATAATATTACTTAAAGCTAACATTTTTTTTATAAAAGGATTAGTAATTAAAAAAGATAAAAATAAACTACTCGAAATAATTAATAAAAAAAATGTTTCTATTAAAAAGAAAAACTTTTTTAATCCTGAATTTTTTTTAAAATTAAAAAACACAAAATAATAATTAAATAACAACAATAATATTCCTAATAAAATATCACTTATTCGAATTCCTTTTATAGAAAAATATTTAGGTTCAAAACATGCTACAGAACTGAACAAAAATAAAATAGTTATTAGAGCATTTAAAATAATTTTATTAAAAGTTATTTTTTTAATTTCATACATATTTCCAAACCTCTTTAAAACGATCTATAATTAATGTATATTTATTTATAATTTTTCTAGTAATAAATCAATTAATTCCGCTTTTTTTAACTTAGAAACCTTATTAATGTTATGTTTTTTAGCTAACTGACGCAAATTTAATAAATTCATTTTTTGTAAAGATGATAAATTTGGTGAAAATGAATTATCTTCTAAAATATCTGAATTATTTTTTTCTATATCATTTACATTATCAATCGCAGAATTATTTATAGAAACAGAATTTTGAGAAACACTATCTGAAAAATCGTTTTTAATAGATTGTTGAGTTAGAGAATCTGAATCTAAATCAGATTTAATAATATCGTTTGAATTTAATTTAGATTGAGAAATATCTTCTATTAATTTATTGTTATTTAAATCAAACAAACTTTTTTGAGCCAATTCGGTATAAAATTTAAAAATTTCAGGTTTATTAATAATTAAATTAGCTAAAATTTTACGATTTACATCAACGCCAGCTAATTTTAAACCATATATAAAAGAAGAATAATTAATACCGTTTTCTGAACAACCAGCATTAATACGACGAATCCATAAAGAACGCCAATCTCTTTTATTTCTTTTACGACCAACATAAGCATATTGCCATGAACGCATTACTTGTTCATGAGCAGTTTTATAAATAGTACTTTTAGAACCTACATAACCTTTAGCTAATTTTAATATTTTTTTACGACGTTTACGTCGAGCTGGAACTAAATTTACTTTAACCATGACTTTTCTTCTTTCCTTAGATTTATATCAATTTGCTAAATTAAATTTTTAATGCGCTTTAAATCCGAAGAATCTACAACAGTAAATCCTCTCAATTGTCTATTTTGTTTAGTAGTTTTAGAACCGGCTAAATGATTTTTAAAAGCATGTTTGCGCAACCATTTACCAGTTTCAGTAATTTTGATACGTTTTTTTAAACCTTTATGTGTTTTTTTTTTCAAAATCAATTACCATTATTTCTTTCTAATTTTTTTTAAAATAAAAAACCAAATAAATAATAAACCCAAAAGCCTAATAATAAAATTAATTAGACTTTAAAGGAATTAATAAACAATTAATTTGATTACCTTCTATTTTAGGAGGAATATCAACTTTTGATACTAAACTCAATGAAGATATAATTTTCTTAAAAATATCGATACCAATATTAGGGTTTATAGCCATTCTACCAGGCAAAGACATATTAATTTTTACTTTTTGTCCGCTTTTTAAAAAATCCTTAGCTTTTTTCATTTTAGTATCTAAATCATTATCTTGAATACGAGGGCTTACACAAATAGTTTTAATATTCATTTGATTATGCTGTTTTTTTCGATTTTGTTTAATTTTTTTTTGTTGTTCATAATAAAATTTAGAATAATCAACTAAACGCACCACTTTAGGATCAGAATGAGCATTAATTAAAACAAAATCTTCATTATTAGGTTTAGCTAAATCAAAGATTTGTTCCTTTTGAAAAAGCCCTAATTGTTTTCCTTGGCTATCAATAACTAAATATTCTCCTGCAGGAACTTTTTCATTGTATAAAAAACTAATCTTTAAATTTTCTTTTTTATTTTTTTTATGTTTAATAATATGCTTAACTCCTTTTTAAAACTATATTTATAATTTTAGTAAAAACCGAAATTATTTAAAATAGCCTTCATTATTATATATTAATAAAATCAGAATAGATTAAATCACTTTAATTATATTGAGCTTTTTTAATATTAGAAATTAACTTTCTATGAAGATAAATAAACAAAAAAGTTTCTAAACCCCAGAATATTAATATTTTTTAAAAGATAACTAATTTTTTCGTATTAAAAAACAGTTATTTTGATTTTATTACAGTTAATTAACTTAAAATTACAAACAAAATTTCATATAATAAATAAAATTATTATTAATCCTCAATTAAATAATATTAAATTTTATCATTTATTGTATTGCAATTAATTAATTTTACCTTAAAATTTTTAACATATCAACATCAATATATTGTTTAAATATCTATAAACATATTTTGATTTAATCATAAATATTCAATACGATTAAAATATAAAAAAAGACTATAAACTAGTCTTCTTTATAATTGATTAACTTTAATTAATTCGGTAAAATTTCAATAATTTTTCCTGAACCAATAGTTTTGCCACCTTCACGGAAAGCAAATGAAGTACCAACTTCTAATGCTACAGGTTTAATCAAATCCACTTTAATAGTAACATTATCACCTGGCATCGCAACAGCAACATCTTCTGGTAAAGTAATAACACCTGTTACATTAGCAGTTCTAAAGAAAAATTGAGGTCTATAATTAGTTCGGAAAGATTTTTTACGACCACCTTCTTCTTCAGTCAAAATATAAACTTCTGCTTTAAATTGAGAATATACTTTTAAAGAATTAGGTTTAACTATTACCTGACCTTTTTTAATATCGCTATGTTTAATACCGCGTAATAAAATAGCAGCATTATCCCCGGCTTGAATTTGAGTTTTAGATTTTTTAAAAATTTCTAAACCTATTGCAACAGTAGAAGTATCTTTATCCAAACCAAGAATTTCAATCTCTTCACCTAAAGTTAATGTTCCTCTCTCTACTCGACCAGAAGCGGTAGTACCACGACCCGTAATAGAATATATATCTTCTATAGGCATTAAAAAAGGTTTATCAATATCACGCAAAGGAAGAGGTAATTTATCTAACTCCGCTACTAAATCTGCAATTTTTGATAAATAATTTTCATCGCCATCTAAAGCTTTTAAAGCAGAACCTTGAATAATAGGAATTTCTGAACCATTATAACCATTTTTAGTTAAAATTTCACGTATTTCATGCTCTACTAAAGGTATTAAATCAGGAATAGCTTTATCACATTTATTTAAAAAAACTATTAAATTAGGAACACCTACGTGCTTAGCTAATAAAATATGTTCACGAGTTTGAGGTTGAGCACCATCAGCAGCTGAAACCACTAAAATAGCAGCATCCATTTGAGCTGCTCCAGTAATCATATTTTTAATATAATCTTTATGACCAGGACAATCAATATGAGCATAATTACGAGTATCACTTTCATACTCTAAATGATGAGCATTAATAGTAATACCACGTTCTTGTTCTTCAACGGTTTTATCTAAAGTTTTAATATCTTTGCGAAATTTAGCTAAATTTTTAGCAGCTAAATAATTATTAATAGCTAAACTTAAAGTGCTTTTACCATGATCTACATGACCAAGTGTTCCTACATTTAAATGAGGTTTAATTGCTTGTGATTCTTCTTTATTGTTTATTTTTGCTTTTGACATTTTATTTTTTCTCCATTTAAATATTTTTTACCAAAAATCATTCTTAATTATTATAATTTCGGAAATATCTAACAAAATTGTATTTAACTAATTTTATTTATTACGTGATTCAATAATTTTATTAGCAATATGTTCAGGAGCCTTTTCATATTTAAAAAATTCCATAGAAAAATTTGCTCTTCCCTGAGTATTAGAACGTAAACTACTAGAATACTTAAACATTTCTGCTAAAGGAACAAAAGCTTGAATTTTCATAACCATGCCTTCATTTTCTTGTTTTTCTAAACGGCCTCGACGAGAAACTAAATCTCCTATAACATTACCAATATATTCGTGAGGAGTAATTAACTCTAATTTCATAATAGGCTCTAAAATAACAACTAATTTACTATTACGTAATTTACGTAAGGCTGCAGCTGCAGCAGATTTAAAAGCAAATTCAGAAGAGTCAACTTCATGGAAAGCGCCGCTAAATAAAGTAGCTTTAATATCGGTCAAAGGATAACCGGCAATTATACCACTAGATAAAGATTCTTGCAAACCTTTCGATACAGCGGGAATATAATTTTGAGGAATAGCGCCATATTTAACATTATTTACAAACTCAAAACCTTTACCAGGATTAGGTTCGAATAAAATTTGTACATAACCATATTGACCTCGGCCTCCCGTTTGATGTTTACATTCTCCGTCAACCTCTATAGAATTAACTAAAGTTTCTCGATAAGCAACTTGAGGTTCTGAAACTTTAACTTGAATTTGAAATTCTCTTTTTAAACGTTCCATTAAAACATCTAAATGCAAATCACCCATTCCAGCAGCAATCATTTGTTTTGATTCCGGATCTACAGTAAATTTAAAAGTAGGATCTTCTTGAGTAAAACCAAACAAGGCAGAACTAATTTTTTCCTGTTCTTTAGCGAAAACAGGCTCTACTGCAACTTGTAATACTGGTTCAGGAAAACTCATTTTTTCTAAAACAATAAAATCATTTCCATATGTTAATGTATCGCCTGTAATGGTATTTTTTAAACCAATTACAGCTACAATATCACCAGCATAAGCTTCTTTAATATCTTGTCTAGAATTAGCATGCATAAGTAATAAACGTGAAGCACGTTCTGTAATATTTTTATTATTATTTTTTACATAAGAACCAGCTTTTAAACAACCCGAATAAATACGTACAAAAGTTAAACGACCAAAAGAATCTGTCATAACTTTAAAAGCTAACGCAATAAAAGATTCTTTGATATCGATTTTACGTATAATAGGTTGTTCATTTTTATCATAACCATTAATAGTTGGCAAATCTAAAGGTGAAGGTAAAAAATCCACTAAAGCATTTAACAAAGGAACAATACCTTTATTCTTCAAAGCTGAACCACATAAAACCGGAAAGAAATTAACTTCCAAAGTTGCTTTACGAATCGCTTTTTTTATTAAAGCGGTAGAAATAGGTTTATTTTCTAAAAGATAATTTAACAATTCATCATCTAAAGAAGCTAATTTGTCTATTAATATTTGCCTTTTAGAATTAACAATTTCCTTTAATTCTTCAGGAATAGGAATTAATCTATTTTCTTGATCAGGACTAGAAGAATATTCCCAAGCTTGCATTTCTATTAAATCGACGAAGCCACGAAAATTATTCTCTACACCAATAGGCCATTGGATAGCGTATGCTAAAACATTTAATCTTTTTTCTAAACTAGTAATAGCGTTTTCAAAATTAGCGCCTAATTTATCAATTTTATTGACAAAAACAATTCGAGGCACTTTATAATAAGTTGCTTGACGCCAAACAGTTTCTGTTTGCGGTTCTACTCCAGCTTGGGCATCTATAACTACAACACCACCATCCAAAACACGTAAAGAACGATTTACTTCTGAAGAAAAATCAATGTGACCAGGAGTATCAATAATATTAATTTTACAATTATTCCAAAAAACGGTAGTAGCTGCTGATGTAATTGTGATGCCTCGTTCTTTTTCTTGATCCATCCAATCCATCTGTGCTAAACCTTCATGGGTTTCTTTAGCTACACGAATTTTACCAGTATAAAATAAAATCCTTTCGGTAGTAGTAGTTTTTCCTGCATCGATATGAGCCATAATACCGATATTACGTATTTTATCTAATTCTAATTCAATTCCCATGTTCCCCCCTTTAAGTTGAATAATATTAAATGCACTATTTTACCAACGATAATGAGCAAAACTCCTATTAGCTTCAGACATGCGATGAATTTCATCACGTTTTTTAACTGCTAATCCTGTTCCGGAAGCAGCAGCAATAATTTCTTGAACAAGTTTTTCTTTCATACCCTTTTCATTACGTTTGCGTGCTCCCATAATCAACCATTTCAAACCTAAAGAATAACGTCTTTCTACAGAAACTTCTAAAGGAACTTGATATTTTTGACTACCAATAGTACGTGTACGTAATTCTACCAAAGGCATAATATTATTAAAAGCTTCATTTAAAACATCAATAGGTGTTTTTTTAGTTAATATTTTAATTTGAGATAAACAACTATATACTATAGAGCAAGCAATATCCTTTTTGCCATCTTTCATAAGCTTATTAATAATTCTAGTCACTAAAACAGAATTATGAATAGGATCTAAAGGCAATGTTCTTTTTTTAAAACTTTTTTTACGAGACATAAGTTTATACACCTTAATTTATTTGAATTTTAATAAATTATTATTTTTTCGCACCATATCGAGAACGACTTTGTTTTCGATTAGCTACTCCAGCAGTATCAAGAACCCCTCGAATAATTTGATAACGAACTCCAGGTAAATCTTTAACACGACCGCCTCTTATCAATACAAGACTATGTTCTTGTAAATTATGACCTATACCAGGAATATAAGCTGTTACTTCGTGACGATTTGATAAACGAACTCTAGCTACCTTTCTTAAAGCGGAATTAGGCTTTTTAGGAGTGGTAGTATATACTTTCAAACAAACTCCAGATTTTTGAGGAGAATTAATATTTTTAAATTTCTTTTTTAAAACATTAAAACGAACAGATAAAGCTGGTGATTTGGTTTTAGTATTCTTTTTTACTCTTCGTTTTCTTATTAACTGAGAAATAGTAGGCATATTTAAATAATAAAACCTTTCATTATTATTTTTTAATTAGAAATATAAGACGACCTAAATTTTATATTTTTTTTCAACAAAAGTCAATATAAAATGAATTTCATCAAAAAAGATTTTTATAATAAAAGCTTAATAATCATAATTATCTAACAAATAAAAATATAATAAATATAATTTATTAATATATTATAAGACAATTTATGATTTATCGTCTTCTATTAATGGATATTCAAATAAAGAATGATTTAAAATTCCAGTTCCGGCAGGTATCAATCCTCCTAAAATAACATTCTCTTTTAATCCCAATAAAAAATCTTTTTGGCCTTTAATAGTAGCATCAATTAAAATTTTAGTAGTTTCTTGAAAAGAAGCCGCAGATAGTAAAGAATCACTTTTTAAGGAAGATCTTGTAATACCTAAAACTATAGGACGCCCAGCTGCTAATTTTTTATTTTGTTGAATCAATTGCATATTTATCCTTTTGAATTCTTTAATAGAAACTTCAGATCCTGGTAATAAATTACTATCTCCTTCAGAAATAATTAAAATTTGTTTAAACATTTGACGAATAATAATTTCAATATGTTTATCACTGATATAAACACTTTGAGATTGATATACTTGTTGAACTTCTTCTAAAATATATTTTTGAGTAGTTACTACAGAACTAATACGCAATAATTCCCTTAAATCTATCGAACCCGAAGTTAAACGTTGTCCAGCTTTAATAGACATACCATCTTGAACTAAAATATCTACATTAGAATCTACGGTATAAGTATATTCTTGTTGAGGATTAATTGCTGATGCTATAACAATATCGGATGAATAAATATTACTAGATTTAATTTCTTTAACTACGCCATCATATTCACTAATAAGAGCTTTACCTTTAGGTTTACGAGCTTCAAATAATTCCTGAATACGTGGCAATCCTTGAGTAATATCAGAAACCGATAAAACTCCTCCTGTATGGAATGTTCTCATAGTTAATTGAGTACCAGGTTCACCGATAGACTGAGCAGCAATAATACCTACAGCTTCTCCGATCTCAACTTCTTTATTAGTAGCTAAATTTAACCCATAACATTTAGCACAAATACCATAATCAGAATTACAAGTTAAAACACTTCTAATTTTAACAGATAAAAAACCCATTTTAACAATATTTTCTGCTATTTCTCTAGTAATCAATTCGCCACAATTCACGATAATTTTTTGATCAGAAGAATCTACAATACTTTGAGCAATATAACGACCAAATAAACGTTGTTGCAATGAAATAATCTCTTTTCCATCTTGTTCTAAAGAAGTTATATAAACACCTTTATCACTACCGCAATCTTGTGACATAATAATGACATCTTGAGCGACATCAACTAAACGACGAGTTAAATATCCGGATTCCGCTGTTTTTAAAGCTGTATCAGTAGATACCTTTCTAGCTCCATGTGTTGAAATAAAAAATTCATGCACATTCAAACCTTCTTTAAAAGAAGATTTAACAGGAATTTCTAATTGATTATTGGTAGGGCTGTGCATTAAACCTCTCATACCTGATAACTGTGAAAAATTAGAAACATTACCACGAGCACCACTATCACTTATCATAAATAAATGATTATCTTGATTAAATTCTTGCATTAAACCTTCTTGAATAACATTACGTACATTTTTCCATTCCTGAATAATCAAACTCTTCTTTTCGCCAGTTGTTAAAAAACCTTTATCATGCCACTTTTCAATTTCTGTAATTTTATCTTCTACTTGTGATATTAATTCAGCTTTTTTAGAATAAACATTAATATCTGCATGCGAAATGGTCACTCCAGACATAGTAGAATATTTAAAACCTAAATTTTTAATATCATCTAACATTTTAGATGTTTCCGAGATATTACTTCTTTTAAAAACACGATCAATTATAAGTGATAAAAAACGTTTTTTAAAAGGTTCTGGAGTAGGAATATTATTTAAATATTCTAGCAAATTAACACCTTTAGGTATAAAATAAATATCTGGTGTTTTAGTTTCTAAATTAAATATAGTAGGTTCTTGTAAATAAGGGAAATCATTAGGTAAAATACTATTAAAAATAAGTTTACCTAATGTAGTAACTAAATATTTATTTTTTTGTTCATCATTAAAGTAAGAAGAGATTTTAGAAGTACGTACTAAAATACGCGTGTGTAAAGCTATTTGTTTATTATAAAAAGCCAATTCAGCCTCTTGTAAATCGTTAAAAACCTTGCCTTCATTACGATGTTTATATTGATGTTGTTCGTTTCTAATCTCAGAATTATAACCTTTTAAAATACGTTTACGCGTCTCTTCAATAGTTAAATAATAATTACCTAAAACCATATCTTGAGAAGGGGATAAAACCGGACTACCGTTTTTAGGATCCAAGATGTTATAAGAAGACAACATTAACAAACGAGCTTCAGCTTGAGCTTCTACAGACAAAGGAACATAAACAGCCATTTGATCTCCATCAAAATCCGCATTAAAAGCTAAAGTAACCAAAGGATGTAATCTAATAGCTTTACCATCAATTAATTTCACTTGAAAACCTTGTAACCCTTGACGATGCAAAGTAGGCGCTCTATTTAATAAAACAGGATGTTCTTGTACCACTTCTTCCAATAATTTCCAAACATGCTCATTCATTTTTTCATATAAAATATTAGCACTTTTTTTATCAATACCTTTAGCTTCTTGTAATTTATTTAATACAAATGGTTTGAATAAAACTATAGCCATTTGTCGCGGGATACCGCATTGATGCAACTTTAAATCAGGTCCTACAATAATAACAGAACGTCCTGAATAATCTACCCTTTTTCCTAATAAATTTTGACGAAAACGTCCTTGTTTACCTCTTAACATTTCTGATAAAGACTTTAAAGGCTTATTGCGTTCAATATTAGAAGTGCTTTTTTTGCTAGATTTAGCATTATCAAATAAAGCGTCAACAGCTTCTTGCAACATTCTTTTTTCGTTTTTAATAATTAATCTAGGAGCATTTTGCTTCAATTGTCTTTTTAAACGATTATTACGATTTAAAATCCTACGATATAAATCGTTAATGTCAGCAGAAGCGAAACGCACACCTTGTTCCAAAGCTACTATAGGTCTTAAACTAGGAGGAATTACATTAATAGCTTCTAAAACAATCCATTCTGGTTTATTATCAGATTGATAAAAAGATTCCATCAATTCTAATCTTTTAACAAT
This sequence comes from Candidatus Phytoplasma australasiaticum subsp. taiwanense, assembly GCA_001307505.2. Classification (GTDB taxonomy): domain Bacteria; phylum Bacillota_I; class Bacilli_A; order Acholeplasmatales; family Acholeplasmataceae; genus Phytoplasma; species Phytoplasma australasiaticum. The sequence continues at coordinate 132,797 of CP040925.1, read as the reverse complement.
TAAATCTCGTTTTTGTTTTGAAGCCTGTTTTAACTCTAATCTCAATGTTTTGATAGTTTCTTCCATATTTAATTCTTGTAACATAGTTTTAACAGCTTCAGCACCGGTTAAAGCAACAAAGTTATGGTCACAACGTTCTAAATATTGACCATATTCTAATTCAGATATAATACTATATTTATTTAAATCACTATTACCAGGATTAATAACTATATACGACACATAATAAACAATTTCTGCTAATTCTTTAGCTTTCATACCTAATAAAATAGCTAAACGACTCGGTAAACTATTTAAAAACCATGTATGTACTACAGGAGCAGCTAAATCAATATGACCCATTCTTTCTCGTCGAACTAGTTGTTCTGTAATTTCTACTCCGCATTTAGAACAGGTTTGACCTTTTTTTAAAGTTTGTTTTTTAGAGCATATGCATTGTAAATCTTGAACAGGGCCAAAAATAATAGGACAAAACAATCCTCCCTTTTCTGGTTTAGCTGTACGATAATTAATAGTTTCATAATTAACTACTTCGCCATAAGATTTTTGACGAATTTCATGAGGAGAAGATAAACGAATTTTAAAATAATCATACTCTCGATTACTATTATTAGGGAAAATAGCTTTATCGATTACCCATGAAGATGCAGATTCATGTTCTTGATTTTCATTTCGCCAAATAATTTCATCTTTATCAACAACAGAATTATCTATTTTATTTTTAAGATTGTGAATATTATTTTTTTGCAAATTATATAAATCCAAAACATTTCTCAAAATATTTAAATGAGAGTGATTATGATTAAACAACTTAAACAATGCATCTTTATCAGTAGTTAATAAAGAATAACAATTTAAAATATTATTTTGATACAAAACATCTAAAATATCTTTATTTAAATTTAAATTATTTAGGGATTCAGGTAAACCATATTTTTTTAAAATAATCACAAATTCTTCAAAAGATTCCTCATTTAACGAAGTAATTAATTCATTCAAATGATAATTATTAATATCCCCTAAACTATTAATACCTATAGATTTTAAATTTTTTAAAGTTCTTTTAGTTAAAGCAAAATCTTCAATTTTCATATTTAACATAATTCGGTTTACTTTTTGTTCTCCTTATTATTTGAAACTAAAGAACGATTAATTTGATTATCCTTAGTATCAGCTTTAATTAATTCTACATGTAATCCTAATGCTTGTAATTCTTTAGTAAAAACTCTAAAACTTTCAGGAATAGAAGGTTTAGGAAAACGTAAACCATTTACTATGGCATGATATAATTGATTACGCCCTATAATATCATCACTTTTCAAAGTTAAAATTTCTTGTAAAGTATGAGCGGCTCCATAAGCTAATAAACTCCAAGTTTCCATTTCTCCAATTCTTTGACCACCTAAAAAATTACGTCCACTACCAGGTTGTTGTAAAATCAAAGTATAAGTTCCAACATTTCTAGCATGTATTTTATCTTCCACCATATGAGATAATTTTAGCATATACAAAATACCAACAGATATAGAATTATCATATGGTTCACCTGTTCTACCATCATATAAAGTCATTTTACCATCAAAAGGTAAATTAGCTTCTTGCATAATATTTTTTAAATCCTCATTATTAGCTCCATCTAAAACCGGAGTGGCAACCTTAATATTTAATTTATGTGCGGCCATTCCTAAATGCATTTCTAAAATTTGTCCGATATTCATCCTACTAGGCACCCCTAAAGGATTTAAAATAACATCTATAGGAGTTCCATCAGACATATAAGGCATATCTACTTTAGCAGCAATACAAGAAATTACACCTTTATTACCATGTCTTCCGGCTATTTTATCACCTTCTCGAATTTTTCTCTTTTTAGCTATATAAACTTTAATAATTTCATTTACACCAGGAGTAGAAATGAAATCACCTTTTTTAACAGAAAAATATTGTACACTTTGAACGATACCGCTTTCGCCGCAAGGAACTTTTAAAGAAGCATCTTTATAATCTCGAGACTTTTCTCCAATAATAGTTTGAATTAATTTTTCATAAGGATTATTTTCTAAAGAACTTTGAGGAATAATAACTATTTTACCAACCAAATAATCACCTTCATTAACTTCAGAACCTGGAATAATAATTCCTCGAGAATCTAAATTTTTAATAGCTTCAGCACTGACATTAGGTATTTCGCGAGTTATTTCTTCTCGTCCAGCGCCTTTTTTTAATTCTCTAACTTGAATTTCATATTTACTAATATGAACAGAAGTAAAAATATCTTCTTGAACCAAACGTTCTGATAAAATAACAGCATCTTCATAATTATAACCATCCCAAGTCATAAAAGCTACTGTAACATTTTTACCTAAAGCTAATTCGCCTTGATGAGTAGATGAGCCATCAGCGATAATATCACCTTTATTAACATACTCATTAAACTTAACAATAGGTTTTTGCAAAATCAAAGTATCTTGATTAGATTTATCAAAAGTAGATAAAATATAAACCTTTTTTTCTCCGTGATTATTTTGAATAATAATTTTTTTAGCATCTACATAAACTACAAAACCACTATCTTCAGCAATAACTACACAACCAGAATCTTTCACTATTCTATGTTCAATACCAGTAGCTACAATAGGAGCTTCAGAAATTAACAATGGTAAAGCTTGTCTTTGCATATTAGCGCCCATTAACGCCCTAGAAGCGTCATTATGTTCTAAAAAAGGGATCGATGCTGTAGCTACAGATACAATTTGCTTAGGGGAAACGTCTATATAATCAATTTGATCAACATTATATAAACTAATTTCTCCGTTTCTTCTAGCAATTACTTTTTGTTGTTTAAAACTAAAATCATCATTTAAACAAGATGAAGATGTAGCAATAATACGATTTTCTTCTTGAATAGAAGTCAAATATTCATATTTAGGAGATACTACTGATTTACCATTTTCACGAATAACTTTAAAAAAAGGAGTCTCAATAAAACCATATTTATCTACTTGAGCATAAGTAGCCAACGAACAAATAAGTCCGATAGATGGTCCTTCTGGAGTTTCAATAGGACATAATCTACCATAATAAGAGTCATTAACATCTCTTAATTCTACACCTGCTCGATCACGATCGATACCTCCGCTACCCAATGCAGAAATTCTACGCTTTTGAGTAATAATCGCCAAAGGATTAATTTGATCCATAAAATGAGACAAACGAGAACTACAAAAAAAAGTTTTAATAGCCATAGAAAGAGATGAAAAATTAAATAACCCCCCTGGCGTAATAGATTCAAATTTACTTATAGACATACGATCTTTAATGTTTTTTTTAGTTCTATTTAAACCTACACGTAATTGATTTTTTAAAAGTTCTCCAATTAATCTTAATCGTCTATTACCTAAATGATCAATATCATCAATAGTTCCTATGTTATGATAAAGATTTAAATAATAACTAATAGACGCTATTATATCAGATAAAACAATATTTTCTGCATCTTCAGATTGATCATTACCTACAATTTTAATAAAACTTTTATTATTTTTATTATCTAAAATGTAAACTTCTAAACTCTCATTAAAAACTTTTTGTCGATCTCTAACAACTTTATTAATATACTCTTTATTAGCGAAATATTTAATAATTTTATCATCAATATTATATTTATGAGTTTCTAGTAAAGTATTTAAAACGTTATCGTCTAAAAGTGTATCAGCCTTAACTAATACTTGTCCCGTTTGAAAATGCACAATATCTTCTTTAATATAAATTTGATTATCATGTATACTTTTTCTATAAGTAAATATATTTTCATCATGATTTTGATTTTGTAAATGAAAATCTGAATTAACTAATTCTACACGAAATTTATCTCTATGTAATGCTAATTGTTTAATAATTTCATAATTTAAAAATGTTCCTGCCGGAAATAAAATTTTATTATTTGTTAAATCTTTAATATCTTGGGCTAAAAAAGTATTTTCAGCTCTATTTAAAACATCCAATTTACGATTTAATTTATATCTCCCTACTAAAGATAAATCATATTTATCCTTATCAAATAAACGAGTACGAATAAATTCTCTTGCTGCATTAGTAGGAACTCTTTCTCCTTGGTGCAATTTAGAATATAATTCTACAATAGCATCATTACAATTAGAATCATTATCTTTTTTAAAACTTAAATCTAATAAAGAATTAATTCCAAAAGCTTTTTCAATTTCTTCTTGAGTATCAAATCCTAAAGCATGAATAAATTTAGTTAAAGGTATTTTTTTTGAACGATCCAATTTAGCATATAAAAAATCTTTATTATTTTGTTCAAACTCTATCCAAGCACCTCTAGTAGGAATAATTTGGGCAGTAAAACGATTTTTATTAATTTTATTATCTAATTTAGAAGTAAAATATGCTCCTGCTGAGCGAACTATTTGGGAAACTACAACTCTTTCTGTACCATTAATTATAAAGGTTCCTGCAATAGTCATTAAAGGTAAATCAGTCATTAATATACGAGCTTTTTTAGTTTGTTTAGTTATAACATTTTCCAAGGTAACATTTAAAAATAATTCTGCACTATAAGTAAAACCTCTTTTTTTGGAATCTTCAGCATTAAATTTAGGTTCTTCTAAAAAAAAATCATTAAAATGTAACTTTAAATCACCATTATAACTCTCAATAGGAAAAATACTTTTCAATGATGCTTGAATACCGTAATCTAAAAACTCTTGAAATGATTTCGTTTGAATTTCGATTAAATTTGGTAAATCCAAATCATATTTCATTTTAGAATAATTTCGTCGTTCCACCTTAGTACCATATTTGACATTACAATATTTTTTCATTTTTTTATTTAGAACTCCCAACAAATATCAACATACATTTAATTCAAATTTCACAAAAATTAAATTCTTAATAAAAAAAACATTAAAAAATACTGATAACGATAAAGATAATAAAAAACCTAAGATACTTAATTTAGTTCTCAGGTTTCATAATATTTAAGTTATCAAAAAATTTTATTTATTGTTATGAAAAATTATATTTTTCAACCAATTTATCAAATATATTTTTTTATTCAATTTTGACTTGAGCTCCTAAATTTTCTATTTGTTTTTTAATTTCTTCAGCTTGTTCTTTATTTACATTTTCTTTAATTAATAAATTAGCATTTTCAGTTTTACATGATGTTAGTAAATCTCCAATACTAAATCCAAAATTTTTTGCTAAATATTGAATAACCGCAGGACGAGATTGACCCGCAGAAGTCATAACAACTTTAAACTCTGTTTGTTCATTTTTTTCTGTAGAAACTGCTTCATTAGTACTGTTTAAATTTGAAACATTTTCCATTTCAATACCAAAAGAATCTTGAATTTTATTTACTAATTCTTGTAATTCTTTAACTTTCATATCACCTAAAAACTCAATAATTTGCTCTATTTTGTTGTTGTCTGCCATTGTTAATCTCCTATTTATAATTAAATTTTATCTATTTTAAACAGATATTTTCGATTTCTATACAATATTAAAAATATAATATGTAATAATTATTATTTTAAATTTTTTCTTGTTTCTGTTTTATTAATAATTGTAAAACAGTAATTATATTTTTAACAGGCGCTGAAACACTAAATAACAACATAGATAATAATGCTGATTTAGATGGTATTTGCGCTAACTTAATCATTTGCTCTTCAGAACAAATTTCATTTTCTATAATACCAAAATTAATTTTTAAAAACTCATTAACCTTGGAAAATTTATATAAAGCATTTAAAGAAACAAAAATATCTGAAGAAGTAGATAAAGTCCAAAATAAAGCTTTAGGATTTTTAAATTCTGTTAATTCGTCATATCTTGATTTAGTTAACGCTCTTTTAATAATGTTATTTGGTATTATTTGAAACTTACAAGGAACCAATTCTTGTAATTTACGACGTAAATGGGTTAAATCACTTACTTTCGAACCTTTAAATTCTAACAAAACAACTAAGTTGGAATTATCAATATTTTGAGATAGATAATCAACATAATTACTTTTCTCTTTAATAACAGATTTTAACATAAATTGTTGTTTCCTTTTTTTAAACAATATAAATTATAAATTTATAGTATAATTGAAAAAATTTTTTATTTTAAAAATAATAAAAATTAAAAATAATATAACCATTTTTTTATAATATTACTTAATGGATAAAGGATCAACTTTAATACCAGGCGACATAGTTGAAGAAATAGTAATATTTTTAATCAATTCACCTTTTATTGTTTTAGGTTTGATAGAAATCAAATGATTATATAAAAAAATCAAATTTCCTGTTAATTGTTCTTTATTAAACGATATTTTACCTATTATCGTATGAAGATTACCAAATTTATCTGTTTTATATTCTATTCTACCTTTTTGGATATCTCGGATAATTTGTTCAACATCATCTGTCATAGTCCCTAATTTCGGATTAGGCATTAATCCTTTAGGTCCTAAAATTTTTCCTAACTTCGTCAAAGAAGGCATAAAACTAGAAACAGATATTAAAACATCAAAATCTGTCCAACCATTAGATATTTTGTCAATCAATTCTTGTTCGCCAACATAATCCGCACCTAATTCTTTAGCCTTCTGAGCCTGTTCACCTTGAGCAATTACAACAATACAAAACTTTTTACCCAAACCATAAGGTAAAACCACAGAACCACGTATATGTTGATCTACTTTTTTATGTTCCACATTTAAAACAAAAACGCATTCAGCAGTTTCATCGAATTTTGCAGTTTTAACATTATATAACAATTGAATAGCATCATGCATTTTATAAACTTGATTAAATTCTATTTTTTTACTAACTGATAAATATTTTTTACTTCTTGTCATAAATTTTAAGCCTTGTATACTATAATAATATGCCTTTCTTTTTTATTGATACTGCACAATAAATTATTATTTTTCCACAATAATCCCCATATTAATGGCAGTTCCTTCTATAATCTTAGAAGCTTGTTCTAATGAATAAGCATTTAAATCTGGCATTTTTAATTTAGCTATTTCTATAATTTGTTCATACTTAAGAGTAGCTACTTTATTTTTACTTGAATCTGAAGAACCTTTAGAAATATTAGCAGCTTTTTTTAATAAATCGCTTGTTATTGGGGTTTTTACAATAAATTTAAAACTTTTATCATCAAAAACTGTAATTTCTACTGGCAGAGTAAAACCTAATTTATCTTTAGTAGCTTCATTAAATTGAGAACAAAATAAAGGAATATTAACTTGAGCTTGTCCTAACACAGGTCCTATAGGGGGAGCAGGATTCGCTTTACCAGCCAAAATTTGTAACTTAATATTTTTAATAACTTTTCTTGCCATTATAATTATTTAATACCAACCTTTTTGTTTCTAAAAATGTTTAAAATTTTATTATTTGTTTAAAAAACTATTTTATGAGAGAAAAATACGATTATTAAATATAAAAAAATAATTAATTCCGTAATTAATCCATAAAAATATCCAAAATATTCATAGTATTATAACATATTTCGCAATACTAATTAAATTTCTAAACAAATTTAAAATTATTATTATATTTTAATTCATTTCTTTAAAAGAAGAAAAAGAAATTTCTATAGGAGTTGCTCGACCAAACAAATCAATTTCAACCATAACTTTATCTCTTTCGTAATCTACTAAAGATACTCTGCCTACTTGACCAGTAAAAGAACCATTTATAATTTGAACTTGTTTATTAATTAAATGATCATAATTTGGCTTAGAAATTATTCCCATTTTCAATAATATAGGATTAATTTCACTTTCACTTAAAGGTATAGGTTTAGAACCTTTTTCTTTTTTAATAGAACCTAAAAATCCAGTTACTTTCGGAATATTACGAACTATAAACCAAGATTGATTTGTCATAATCATTTTAATAAAAATATAACCAATATAAATCTTTTTTTCTATTTCTTGTTTAGTTCCATCAGCTTTAATTTTAATATGTTTTTCGGTCGGACAAATAACCTCGTGAATTAAACTAGATATTCCGATACCACTATTAGCTATTTTTAATAAATCTTGTTGAACAACTTTTTCATAACCCGATTGAGTTTGTAAAATATACCATTTAGATTGAAAACTATTTTCATCCTCACCAAATGCATTGTTATCAAGTATTTTATTATTTTTTATTTTTGATTTCATTTTCAGCACCTAAAGACAATTCCATTAACAATTTTCAATAATTAAAATAAATTTAATTTCTAAAAATTAACTTTATTTTAAAATATTTTTAAAAAAAGATATCATATATATATCATAAAAATATTGAAATAAATTTAAAATAAAAATTAAAATAGCTGTAAATAAAAAAACTTGAATAATTTGTTTAAAAATTTGAAATTTTGTCGGAAAACTCACAAAACGAATATCAAAAAAAATTTTCCTTATAAAAGGAAAAATACTAATCACAAAGAAAACACTGGATAAAGATAATAAATAAATACTCAAAGTTTTTTGATCTGTAGAATTATGTATAAAATTACAACATATCCCTAGAAAAATCATAGATAAAAAAACACAAAAAACATTAATTAAACTATATTCTTCCCTTAATATTTGCATTAAAGGAATGGTTGGTTTTTCTTCAAACTTTTTATATGCCATAGCTATCTCCTTTATATTAAGATAATTTTATTTATCTCGTTTCTTCATGAATAATATGCTTTTTACAATAGCAACAATATTTATTTAAAACTAATTTTTGATTGCGATTATGAACCTTTACACGATAATTACGACTTAAACAAACCTTACATATTAAAATATTACTCTTAACCATTTTTCTTATATTCTTTTTTTAAATCTCGACAATTTTATAAAATTTAATAATTAATTAATATAAATTAAAATAAATAAAAAATATAATTATAAATTTTTAAATCAAGATAACTTTTCTCAATATTATAACATGATTAAATTGTAAATAAATTAATATTTTTTATTTTTCATATATAAATAAAAAATAATGACTGCTGCAGAAACACTAACATTTAATGAATTCACCATACCTTGTGTCGGAATACTAACTAAAAAATTACATTTTTTTTTTAACAAAGGACGCATCCCTATACCTTCGTTGCCTAATATAATAGCTAATGATTGTTCTACGGGAATAATATCTATATTTTTATCTAATCCGATTTCAGTTCCGATAATTATAAAATTAAATTTTTGTAAAGTTAAAATAGTTTGATATAAATTACATACTAAAAAAATATTAACATATTCTAAAGCTCCACTAGAAGTTTTTGCTACTGTACTATTCAAAGGTACTTGGTGCTTTTTGCTAACAATAATACCATCAAAATCACTTGCTTCTACAGTGCGTATAATTGCCCCCAAATTATGAGGATCTTGAATAGCATCCAAAATTAAAAATTTAACTATTTTATTGGATTTTTCTATTAAATATGTCAATAAATCTTTTCTATAAAAATAATCTTGAACTTCTGCCACTACACCTTGATGATTATTATTTTGAACTTTACTATTTAATTGATGTTTATCTAAATAACAATAATTCGGATAAGATTGAAATATAAAATTCAAAAAAGCTTTATCTTTCATAAGAGGGTTAATATATAAAACATAAATTTTTCGTTGAGCTTTGATAGCTTCTTTAATTATATTTTTACCATAAATAATTACCATATAATATAATTCTTTCAAAAAAAAATCAAAATAAAATTTAATTTAATATTATTTCTTGATTCGCCATAATATTAACAAATTAATCATAAATAATAGAAAAAAATCAAAAGTTTTAGTAAACATAACATATCTAATAGCCGCTGCAATTTCACGAATAAAAGGAACTTGCCATATCAACATAATAACTAATAAACAGAAAATAGACATAATTACAGAAAACAATAATAATTTAAACTTATTAAAAGGACGACAGTTTATAAATAAAATATTACTAAAAATAAAAGCAGTTACTAAAGTTAATAAATAGGATATTTGGTAATTAGATTGAAAAGTATTAGGTAATCCATTATATAAAGTTAATATCAAAATATAATTGACACTAATTAATAATCCATAAATTCCTGATTTTTTTAAAACATCCCTAATAAAAAAATTATTTAAAGGTTTATAATTAGCTTCTAAAGATAAGAAAAAAGAAGGTATACCTATAAAAAAAATATCAATAAAGTTTAATTGCAAAGGAGTAAAAGGGAAAAAAATTAGATTCTTACAAAAAAAATTATTAATTATTGTAATCCAAGCTAATAAAAAAGTAAAAATAGTCTTAGTTAAAAAAACAATCGAATTTTTTTCTAAATTATTAATTAATCTACGTCCTTCTAAAAAAACAACTGGTAAAGAATTAAATTTAGAATTTATTAAAATTAAATTTGCCACATTTTGAGCAGCTTTACTACCAGAAGCCATAGCGATAGATAAATCTGCTGTTTTAAAAGCTAAAATATCATTCACTCCATCTCCAATCATAGCAACTTTTTGATTATTATTCTTTAAAGAAGAGATTAATATTTGTTTTTGTTCCGGAGTAGCCCTACCAAAAACATCGTATTTAGTTGATATATCCAACAATTGCTCAGATTTAAAATTAGTCAAATTAATAGATTTGTCTGACACTGAATCAATTAAACCAATTCGTTTAGCTATAAAACCTGTAGTAAAAGCACTGTCACCAGAAATAATTTTTATTTTAATTCCTAATTTTTTAAAATAATTAATAGTTTCAACAGCATCATTTTTAATAATATCTTCTAACAAAATTAAAGAGATAACTTGATAATCTGTATTATTATTAATATTAGATAAAATATCATTAGTACGAACTAATAATAATACTCTATATCCTAAATTAGTATATTTTGAAACATCTTTATCAATAATATCATTTTTTTGTTTTAAAACAAATTCCGGAGCACCCAATAAAAATGTACCTAATTTTTCAAATTCAATAGCGCTATATTTTCTTATACTAGAAAAAGATTGCAAATCTCGTACTTTATAAATAATATTAGAATTCAAATAACCATTAAAATAATTATACAAAGCTTGTTGAGTAGGATTGTTATTAGAAAAATGTTGAACAAAATTAGCCATTAAAACGTTTAAAGAAATAACATCATCATTAAAGTAATTTAAAACTTTTTGAACACTCATTTTTCCATCAGTAATAGTACCAGTCTTATCTAAACATAATATATTTATTTGAGACAACATCTCAATCCCTAATAAATCTTTCATGTAAGCTTTACGTTTAAATAAGCGAATAAAACCTAAAATAGAAATCATACTCATTAACAAAAATAATCCAGAAGGCGTCATACCAAGCATGAACCCGCATATCCCCAATAAATAATCATCAGAAAAATTATAAAAATTAGATTTATAAGAAAAAAATAAAATTATAGTAGTAGGTATAGTTACAAAAAAAATTAATTTTACCAAAGCGGAAAATGTTTTTATTAAAGGTGTTTTAATATTTTGATATTTTTTAGCTTGTTTAATCAAATTAGAAACATAAGTGTCTTCATCTAAAGCGATAACTTCTGCATAAGCTGAACCTGAAACAATATAACTACCAGAATATAAAATATCACCTGTTTTTTTCAAAACTGATTTAGATTCTCCTGTTAAAAATGATTCATTAACTTCTAAAACTCCATATTTAACACGAGCATCAGCAACAATTTGATTTCCTAAATCTAAAACTAAACAATCGCCTAAAACTAAATTAGAACTTAAAATTTCTATAATATGACCATTTCGAACAACTTTAATATTATTAGGTAAAATTAAATTAATTTTATCTAAAGTTTTTTTTATTTTAATTTCTTGAATAATACTAATAATAATATTCAAAGAATTAACTATTAAAAAAAATAATTGATCATAACGTCGAATTTTCAAAATAACAATAACAATAAAAAGTAATAACAAATTTAGACATGTAAACAAATTATTCCCAATAATACTTAAAATACTTTTATCATTATTGATTGATTTATATTGTTTTTGATTTTTCAATCTTTGATTTACTTCATGATTAGTAAGACCTAAATTGCTTAAATCTTGATGCGAAAAATTATTAATTGCAGAATTTTCCAAACTTGTTTTATTAAAATCGTTATTCATATTTTCACCTGCTCCAAAATAATAATTACTTAAAATCAACGATCAAATAAAATTTTTTTGTAATAAAATATTTCTAAAAAAATCTGCTTGATTAAAGTCTTTTATATTTTTAGCTTGTTGCCATAAATAATAATATTCAATCATTTGTTCTGTTACATTATTTAATGTAACCGAAATATCTAAATTATTTAAAATATAAATTAAAGTATAATATAATTCCGATAATACCAATAAATTATTTATATTTTTGGAAATATTTTTTAATAATTGTTCAATCAAAGTAACAACATTAGGAGTGTCAATATCATTTTGCATAAATTTATGAAATTTTTGTAAATAATTTTTATTTATTTCATAATTATAAAAATTATTAATTACTAATATAAAATTAATTTTGTTTAAAATTTTTACTATTTTAAAGTACTTAAACTTAATATCATATATTAAGGCTTTAGTATAATTGATTGGTTTTAAATAATGAAAATGACAAAATAAAAATTTAATCACATTAGGTTCTTTAATATCCATCAATAAATCTTTCACTAAAATAACATTATTTAAAGATTTACTCATTTTATGATTATGATAATTAACATGTCCTACATGCATAAAATAACGAGCTAAAGGTTTACCGTCGCTAGCTATAAATTGAGCTTGTTCATTTTCGTGATGAGGAAATTTTAAATCATGACCTCCACCATGAATATCAATAGTATTCCGAAAAATCTCTCTAATCATTACTACACATTCAGTATGCCATCCAGGTCTACCCAAAAACCAAGGACTTGAATAACGAATACCGATATCAGTTTTTTTCCATAAAACAAAATCTTCTGAATTTTGTTTTAAAAAAACATTTTTTCGATGAACATTTTTATATAATTTATCAATATTTTGACTACTTAAGCGACCATAATCAATAATACTATTAGTACAAAAATAAATGCCTTTATCACCAAGATAAGCATATTTTTTTTTTAAAAGTAAACTAATATATATAATCATTTGATTTATATAATCAGTCACCAAAGGGAACTTATCAATTCCGTGAATATCTAATTTATCTAACAAATTAAAAAAATGTTCTTTATAGTAATTAGCTATTTGTCTCTCAGTACTTTTATTTTTAATAGCAACTTTAATAATTTTATCATCCAAATCGGTAATATTTACAACCCAAAAAACTTTAAAGCCTATAAACATTAAATATTTTTTTAACAGATTAAAAAAAATTAAAGATCTAATATTACCTATATGAAGATGATCATAGACGGTAGGACCACAAACATAAATATTAACTAGCGAACCATTCAAAGGATGAAAATCCTCTTTAATACCAGTTAAAGAATTATAAAGTTGTAACATTAAAAAACCTTTTTATATCTTTAAATTTTTTTATACTTTATAAATAACATTTATTTTTATCAAAAAAAAGAAAAAAATAAAATTATTCTAATCAAATAATGAATCATGAAATTAGTTTAAATTTTTCTAAATTATTTAATACTTTATCTTTACCTAAAAGTTCTAGATAATCAAATAAATTAGGACCTTGTAATTGACAAGTACATAATATTCTAACTATTTTAAATAAAAGTTTTAATTCTATATTAAAATGATTTTTTAAATTTAAAATTATTTGTTTTAAATTTAAAGATTGAAAAATATCCAATTTATTCAACAATTCCGACAAAATAGGTATAACTTCGTATCCTTTATTTTTTAGTAAAAAAAGTTTTAATTCATCTGTTATTTTGTGTTCAGTTTCAAAAAACCATCTATAAATTTCAATAATTTCTTTTACGTAGCATAATCTATCACGTAATAAAATAACTAATTTACTTAATTGATCGTCTTGTAAATCAATATTAAATTGTTGAAAAAAAAATTTTACTCTAATAACTAATTCTTCTAAAGATAATTTTTTTAAATATTCTTTATTGATAAAATTTAATTTATCAATATCGAAAACAGCAGGATCTTTAATAAAACGCTTAACATTAAATAAATTAATCATAAGCTCTTTGTTCAAAATATTTTGATTAGTTTGCGGAGAAAACCCTAAAAAAAACAAAAAATTCAAAATTGCTTCCGGTAAATAACCTAAATTTTGATATTGTTCAATAAATTGAATCGCATCGAAATTACGTTTACTCATTTTTTTTTTATTTTTATCTAAAATTAATGACATATGAGCGAAACAGGGTATATCCCAGTTAAAAGCTTGATAAATCATTATTTGTTTAGGGGTATTAGTAATATGCTCTTCTCCTCGAAAAATATGAGAAATTTTCATCAAATGATCATCTATTGCGACAGCATAATTATAAGTAGGATAACCATTTTCCTTTAATATAATCCAATCTTCAATATCTTTACTGGCAAATTTAATAGGACCACGAATTAAATCTACAAAAGAATATTGTTGATCTTTAGGTACTCTAAAACGAACTACATAATCATTTTTATTTTCATCAGAGTAAACCTTATATGCTAATTGTTTTTCCAACAATAATCGTGTGTATTTTTCATAAATCAATAATCTTTCGGATTGCCGATAAGGACCATAACATCCTCCGATATCAGGACCTTCAGACCAATCCAAACCTAACCATTTCAATTGTGATAGTTGTTTTTCTTCGCTACCAGTTATATTACGAATAGTATCTGTATCTTCTATACGAATAATAAAAGAACCTTTAAATAAATGAGCAAATAAATAATTAAAAAATGCTGTTCTAGCATTGCCGATATGTAACCCGTTACCAGTCGGACTTGGCGCATAACGCAATCTCACAGATTCCATAACTATCCCCTTTTTTAAGAAAACCAAAACTAATCATTTAAATTTAAAAATTTAATTTCAATAATAAATAAAAATGAAAATTATAAAAACATCAACGTTTAGAAAATTGAGGACGAGCTCGTGATTTTCTGTAACCAGGTTTTTTGCGTTCTACAATACGAGCATCTCTAGTTAAAAAACCTGCTTTTTTTAAAATACTTCTCAAAGATGGTTTAGCTCTTAACAAAGCTCTAGAAATGCCCAAACGAATAGCTTCTGCTTGAGAGGTAGAGCCTCCACCATGAACAATAACTTGAATATTATAACAATTTAACTCATTAGTTAATTTTAAAGGTTTTAAAATTTCCGAACGATTAATAGGGGATGATATATATTCTTCAAAATTTCTGTTATTAATTATAATATTTCCTGAACCTGTTCTTAAAATAGTTCTTGCAACAGAAGTTTTACGCCTGCCAGTTCCATTAAATTGTATTATTGTCATATTAAAATTATACCTCTAAATTTTCTGGATTTTGAGCTTTATGTTTATGAATATTATCAGCATAAACAAACAATTTTTTTCTTATTTTGTTACCTAATTTATGTTTAGGTAACATACCAAAAACCGCTTTTTCAATGATTCTATTAGGAAATTTTTGCATCATTTCCTGAAACTTTACTTGAGTCAAGCCGCCAGGATATCCTGAATGTCTATAATATTTTTTTTGATTAACTTTTTTTCCTGTTAAATTAACTTTTTTAGCATTAATAACTATTACATAATCACCATTATCGATATGAGGAGTATAAACAGTTTTATGTTTACCCATCAAAATAGAAGAAATTTTTGTCGCTATTCTTCCTAAAACTTTTTGATTGGCATCGATAATATACCATTTTCTTTTTAAATCATTTTCACTCATACTAGAAGTGCGATTTAAATCAGTTAAGTTTTTATTATAAAATACTGTAGTATTATTAGTCATAAATTCAAAAAATCTCCATTTAAACAATTAATAACAATTGTCAATTAATAATTTATATAAATTATAAAATTTTATATAAATTGTAAAATTAAATATATAATAAAACATTAACCAATTAAATAAAATAAAAAAATATTTAAATTTTGTTATTAAATTTATAAAACAATAATATCCGACATAACAGCAACATTTAAAATAACAATGAAAATCATAATATATAATAAAAACTACCAAAAGAAATGGTAAAACTTTAAAATAAACCCCAATAAAACAGATAGATAATCAAATTATATTAAAATCAAATAATAATGTCAAGCATCTTTTAAATAGTTTTTTTTATAAAAATATAAAATAAAATTAATACAATAATAAATTAAAAGACGAAATTTAAAAATAGAATATTTTTTTATATAAGATAGCTACAAATTATTATTGTATAAATTTTAATTTAAAACTGGAGCGAATGATGGGAATCGAACCCACATATCTAGCTTGGAAGGCTAGGGTAATAACCATTATACGACATTCGCATAATTTTAGATAAATTAAATTTAAAATTAATAATAAAATGGTCGGGAAGACAGGATTCGAACCCGCGACCTCCTGGATTGTGATAGAATTATTGCGTTTCATGATTTTTTCATTATTACAACAAGCCCCACACAACACCGTACAAACAAGTTTCCAAGTATACGGCGTTTAAATAATTTCATTTCAATATTTCTAACGAATAAAATTTAAATTTTATTAACTTTAGAGATATTCAATTATAAATAGAAATTATTTTGCCCCTTTCGCCTTGTAATTAGTTTTCCTAATCTCTTAAATGGGATCATATGATAAGAATATTCCAAAACTTACCTTGAATACACCATGACTACTATGGTTTTGCTTTTCCCTTGCCGCATTATAAATTTAAAATTATAAAAGATATAATACAGTTTAGGGAGATAGAAGTTACTCCAAATTATTTACCCGATGACCTTAGGTGAGATAACCTATAATAAATTAAAATCTGTTTTAATCAAAAAATTTAAAATAGGCGAATCTTAAATGTAGTCCTTTAATTAAAAAACTAAAGGTGATAATTATTTTAATCTTGGGACAAATTAAAATAAAACTTCAAAATAACTAAAATTATTAGTTTATCTTTATTAAAATCGATTTCTTAATTCTCTTAGACTCTAATTAAAGTTTATCCATAGTCATCATTCAACTTGCACTAATCTATTGTAAAAATTATTTTACTCAATGCGCTTTTATATCTTGCTATAATCAATTAATCTTTCGATTTAATTAACCAGATATATGTTGCATCATATTATCATAATGATGGTGGATGGTTAAGCCACTAAAAATTTTGGGCATCTTTCTCGCCCTCCCAAACCAGGCGCTCTAACCAAACTAAGCTACTTCCCGACAAATAATAATAATAATGAATGGCACACCCAAGAGGATTTGAACCCCCAACCTTCTGAATTAGGATAGATTAAATCGGTTTAGAAAAATAATTAATTAGATTTCATATTCGAAATTAGCCCCCCACAGAACCGGACAAGTAAGTTTCCAAACATCCGGCTCCTAATATCTTTGTTTTGTTATTTAAATACATAAAAAAATTATTACTAACTCATATTAATAGTATGTTATTATATTTTAAAATATCCACTAAATAATCACTCGTTTAAACCGGTTTAGGTTTATATCGATTTTAAACATATAGTTGATGAATTAGATTTTAATAACTTAAAATCAAAAAAAACTATTAGATATTAATAATTTATTCATCTACTCCGGTACTAAAAAATTTTAAAAATAAATATGATTAAATAAAAAATAATAATCACAAAAATTTTAATAAATTTTTAGAAAAAATTTTTTAAGTTAAATTATCCATAAATTAAAAAAGAACCTTAACGCGGATTGATAAAATAGTTAAATACTAATTTTTAAGTTTATTAAATAAAAAAACTGAAAGATATTGAAACTCTTTCGCCTTGTAAAGGTTATTATCCTTCGCCGTGATCAGGTTCTTCTAAAATATTCCAATTTTAGAATTAAACTGACGACTACTCTAAGTTTCACTTTTCCCTTGGATCAGCCACTGGCTGTTTTAAGATTTTTATCAAAAATCTATCTTTAGGGAGATCAAAGTTACGACATAATTCTACGTGAAGTTTTAGGTTCAGTTTACAATTTATTTATTAAATTGAGGCATTTATGTATTTTAAAAAACATAAAAAGGTATTTGTTTGAAGAGTCAGTTGAACTAACTTTACAGATAATTAAAAGATACTACGAATCTATATCTTTTACCTTCAAAATCTCGGTTATTATTATCAATATCTTACCGAAGATGTCTCTGAAATTACCACGCTTTTTAACTGATTAGGGATTTTCACCTTCTCCTTGACTTCTGGTCTGGCGCCGACTTATTGACTAGATATTTCGTCTCATCGCGCTTGCGTGCTTTTGCTGTTATTAATTACTCTTTCGAGACAATTAATCAAGCCCACCTTACAGTGTTTACGTGACCTCTGGAGATTATCGCTCCAGGCTATGCGTTAAATAGCGGAATTATGCGCATCTTTTGCGCCCTCCGTAGTCAGATGCTCTATCCAGTTGAGCTATGGGTGCAATATTTATAAAAACAAAATAATTTTAACTCTGGTGACCCGTACGGG
This sequence comes from Candidatus Phytoplasma australasiaticum subsp. taiwanense, assembly GCA_001307505.2. Classification (GTDB taxonomy): domain Bacteria; phylum Bacillota_I; class Bacilli_A; order Acholeplasmatales; family Acholeplasmataceae; genus Phytoplasma; species Phytoplasma australasiaticum. The sequence continues at coordinate 114,167 of CP040925.1, read as the reverse complement.
ATTCGAACCCGTGAATGCATGCGTGAAAGGCATGTGAGTTAACCATTTCTCCAACGGGCCTAAATGCATTTTCATAATAATCTGAAATAAAATAATTTTAAATAAAAAATAAAATAAACAAAATATCAAAATACTCACTTAAATAAAACTTCACATATTAAATTTTTTTAACCCAAATTAAATATTTCGAATATTTATAGTTCGTAATCAAAATTAAAAAATTCAATTAATTAAACTGCTTTTTATTCTAACAACATTAACCATTAAAGTCAATATTAAAATAATCATTTTATCGAACTTAATTGATTTTTAATTTAAAATTAATAATTTTTTAAACCATTAAATATAAAAAAAATTAAAAAAATTAACAATAAAATTTTTATAAAACATTATCTTAAAAAAAAAATATGTTAGAATTAATCTTGTATAAGATTAAAATATCAACAAATTTATTATGATTTTTTATTTTTTTAATCTTACTAATGAAAGGATAAATTTTACATATATGCATACAAAAATAAACAATATCAAAAAATTTTTTAACATTAAAAATTCATTAAATATTTTCATAATTTTAATATTATTTACTTTTAATTATATAACTTTAAATTCAAAATTTTTATTAAAAGCTAATACGACAGAAGAAACTTCGACAGCAGACGATATATTGGCATTTTTACAAGAAATTAAAAGTAAACCAGAAATAGCAAAAAATTCATCATTATCGTCACAATGCGACGCTTTAATCAATGAATATGATCAAATAAAAAAAGCTATATATACTTTTTTTAATGAAAATGCCAACATTAAACAACTAAAATCAACATTATTTGATAAAAAAGATGAAAAAATATCTTCAGTCCGAAACCGAATTAATAGCATTGATGATATAGTAAAAAATCTACCAAACCAAGATAACGATGCATTAAAAACAAAATCAAAAGAACTCGATGATTCAATAACAGAATATTTAAATACAATTAACGATTTAATTGAAAGTTCATTATACTTACAAAATACACAACCAGAAGAAGTAACTATTGATTTATTAACAAATAATTTAACAAAATTTCAAGAGATATGTAATAATTTCCAAGACAAAACGGAAAAACTAAGACAATTAAATTCTGATATTTTGAGTTTAGCAACGAGCGAACACTTAAATGCTGATATAAAAAACGAACTTGACGAACTAAAAATAGCAATAGAAAACATATATATACCCGTGGAAGCACAACTTATAAAGGAAAAGATCATTGATCAATCTACAAATTATAAACAACTATCATTAGATACCATAATAAAACAAACTTTTAACGACGAATTCATAAAATTAACAAATTTAAAAGATGAAATTAATCAAGTTATAAACACTGATAATAATTCTAATACTAACACTAACAATAGTGATAATGATAATTTTAAACTTTCATCAGATAATAACTCTTCATTAGCAACCAAATTATTTTACTTATTGTGCGTTATAATAACAATAACATTTTTACTTATAATTTATCAATTTAACAAAAAACCTCAACATAAAAATCATTTATAAATATTTAAATTTGTTATTAAAACAAATAAAAAAACACTCTCCTAATGTGTATAAAAACATTTAGAGAGTGTTTTTTTATTTAAAATTTTTTTAAAATTTCATTATCCAAAAAATAAAAATGGCGGAGCAGAAGGGATTCGAACCCTTGCATCAATTTCTTGAACTACATCCTTAGCAGAGATGCCTCTTATAGCCACTTGAGTACTGCTCCATAAAAAAATTTATTAATTTTTATTTTAAAAAATGTTAATACGCAATAGATTATAACAAATATAAAGTAAGAAATAAAAAAAATCTTATTTTTTTTAAAATTATCAACAATAATTCTCCGTTATAAAACGGAAAATTAAACAAATTGATTAATTTTAAATTTATTTTTTTATATTAAAAAAACGCAACAAAGAATAACCAAAATAAAATAAAATAATAAAAATAATAATTTTAATAAAATTACGTTCTAACCAAAATTGCCAACCTTGTTGAGTATGAATTATATTTTTTGAATATTTTTGTAAAAAATTAAATACCATATTTTCAATTTCTTCTTCTGATGTAATTGTTTCATCTAATTTTAAATTATGATTAATCCATAAACTAGCTCGTTTACTGATTAAGTTGATAGTGTTAAGATCAGTAGAATCATGAAAATAATTAGACAAAAAATATTGATTAACAATTTGATTAATTTTTGTTTCTAACTTTTGTTCAAATTGTTGTTGATAAATCTCGATTGATTTTTTTAAATTATCAATAATATTATCCAATTCTAAATTTTGTTGAAAATAATTTTTAATTAATTGATTTATTAAATTTTTTTTCAATTTAGATTTTTCGAAAATAGGAACAGAGAGATCTAAATGTTGATATATTTTTTCTTCCCAAATTCTATAATATAAACTATCTTGTTGATAAAAATATTTTTCTTGATTCATAAATATTTTATTTAAAATTTCTTCAGATAAAATATTATTTCGAATCAATGAATCTAATTCTTGATCAAATTCTTGAATAGTTGTTTTTTTTAAATATTCTTTAATTTGTTCAATTTGAATTTGAGAAAATATTTTTTTATTTAAACTCATTTGATTAATTATTTCAGTTATTTTATCATTAATCAATTTTTTAAGGCGATCATAAAGATCTTTATTTAATCGTATAATAATCTTTTCTAAACAAGTTTCTCGAGAAATATTATAATCTTTCCAACATAAATTGATTTCTTCTTCAATCAATTTAACAATATTTAAATTCAATAAATCCTTAATCATTTTCTGAGATAAATTTATTTTAGAAATTATCTCGTTAATCCATTTATCTTTAAATTGTTTTAACCAATCATTAAATAATTCATTTAATACCAAATCATTTAAAGAATTAATTAGGGGATTAATCTCTTCTATCATATTATTCTTTTTTTTTCGTAAAAACGGATATTCTTTAATAAAATTTTCCCATTTTTCAGACAATAAAGAAATAATTTCTTTTTGTTTAGATAAATCCCAAACAAAATATATACAATTAACCTTATATTTATCATTTGTAATATATAACCTTAAAAGTTCTTCCGGATTAGAAATTTTTAAAGTTGGCAAACTATTATAAAAGCTCAAATTATCAGTTATAACCTCTTTAAAATCTAAATAAAAACCTAATAAATGTTCAGGCCACATATTATTCAAATGAATATCATAAAAATAACCTCCATCATTTCTTAAAGAAATATAGACAGGTTTTTTATTTTCTTGACTATTATTTTTAATTAATTGATAATATTCTAATTCTATTGGTTCGAAATCGTTATCTTCAAAAAGTTGCTTAATAGGGATACCATTGTATTCTTTAATAAAAGCTAAATCTTTCCAATTATTAGCTTGATGTTGATGATTTTCCCAATTACCTTGTCCCTTATTAACTTGATTAATTTCTAGTTTTAAATCTAAAGATAACTGCAAATCAATTAATTTTATATAAGGATGTTGATGATTTAATCTTTGCGAGATAGTAACAGCTTGATTTAATAAACTAATTAAACCACGAGGAGTTTTTAATTCATCATAATTAAACTTAAATATAATTTTAGGAATATCATTTATCAAATAATCATAAGCCATTAAATCTAATTTATAATCTTTAGCTTTTAATTTTAAAAATTCCTGAATAGAAGGTAAATCCCACAAATCAACTTTAATACGTTTATCAAAACGACTTAAAATAGCTGAATCTATTTCTTCTAAGATATTTGTCATAGCGACAATAAACACAGGTTTTTCTTTATCTTCGTGAACACCTTCTAAATAAGATAAAAAAGCAGCCACAATATTACCATGATCAGTAGTCAAAGAATTGCTCGATCGAGAACGAAATACACTTTCGCATTCATCTATTAAAATAATACTTGGAAATTTTTTACGAGCTTCCATAAAAAGATTTTCTATTAATCTCGGAGCTTCACCTACATAAGTTTTTGAAAAATCCGAAGATGATAAAGTAAAAACCGATAAACCTGATTCTCGAGCAAATGCTTCAGCTAAATAAGTTTTACCTGTACCTGGAGGACCATACAAGATAATACCTTTAGGAGGCTTTTTCATACCCATGGTCAAATATTGATTAGTATTTTTAAGATAATTCAGATAATCTTGCAATTGTTCTTTTTCGTTAGACATACCAATCAATTGACTAAATAAAGGCATTTGAGAAGTATCTTTAAAAAATCTTTGAGCATCAATATTTAAAGATGTATTTTTAATATTTTCAGAATCTTTTTTATCTAAAAAATTTAACAATGAAGATGTAACAGTCTCCATACTTTTTAAAACACGTTCAAAAGTATTAAGGTGATTATCTATTTTTTGGTTTAAATCTGCGTTATCACGTTTAACCCTGTCCAAATTTCCCTGTAATTGATCACGTTTTTCTTGTAAAGTTCGTAATTCGGTTTGAAGTGTATTAATAGTTGTTTCACTAGATTGATGATCTTGTTGTAATTCGGCTTTAATGGTTTCCAATGATACAGAGATGTTTGCCAAATCTTGATGCGCTTTTTCTAAATCTTTTTCGTATCGAGCAACCTTGCCTTTATTAGTTATTAAATCTTCTTTTAAGCCATCGATTTCAGATTTTAACTGGTGACGTTCCTGTTCGGATAAATCTGCTTGTTGACGATATTGAGATTCTTTATCTGCAATAGTTTGTTTCAAAGAAGCAATGCTTGTTAATAAATTGCTTTGGTGATCATGAGTTTCTGACACCACTTGATTGAGATGATCAATAATTTTACGTTGTTGCGCAAGACGTTCTTTTAACAAACCCATTTCCTCTTGTAAAGAGGTTAATTGTCGTGTTAATTGTTCATTTTGGTTCTTTAAATCTGCGTTATCCTGTTTAACCCTGTCCAAATTTCCCTGTAATTGATCACGTTTTTCTTGTAAAGTTCGTAATTCGGTTTGAAGTGTATTAATAGTTGTTTCACTAGATTGATGATCTTGTTGTAATTCGGCTTTAATGGTTTCCAATGATACAGAGATGTTTGCCAAATCTTGATGCGCTTTTTCTAAATCTTTTTCGTATCGAGCAACCTTGCCTTTATTAGTTATTAAATCTTCTTTTAAGCCATCGATTTCAGATTTTAACTGGTGACGTTCCTGTTCGGATAAATCTGCTTGTTGACGATATTGAGATTCTTTATCTGCAATAGTTTGTTTCAAAGAAGCAATGCTTGTTAATAAATTGCTTTGGTGATCATGAGTTTCTGACACCACTTGATTGAGATGATCAATAATTTTACGTTGTTGCGCAAGACGTTCTTTTAACAAACCCATTTCCTCTTGTAAAGAGGTTAATTGTCGTGTTAATTGTTCATTTTGGTTCTTTAAATCTGCGTTATCCTGTTTAACCCTGTCCAAATTTCCCTGTAATTGATCACGTTTTTCTTGTAAAGTTCGTAATTCGGTTTGAAGTGTATTAATAGTTGTTTCACTAGATTGATGATCTTGTTGTAATTCGGCTTTAATGGTTTCCAATGATACAGAGATGTTTGCCAAATCTTGATGCGCTTTTTCTAAATCTTTTTCGTATCGAGCAACCTTGCCTTTATTAGTTATTAAATCTTCTTTTAAGCCATCGATTTCAGATTTTAACTGGTGACGTTCCTGTTCGGATAAATCTGCTTGTTGACGATATTGAGATTCTTTATCTGCAATAGTTTGTTTCAAAGAAGCAATGCTTGTTAATAAATTGCTTTGGTGATCATGAGTTTCTGACACCACTTGATTGAGATGATCAATAATTTTACGTTGTTGCGCAAGACGTTCTTTTAACAAACCCATTTCCTCTTGTAAAGAGGTTAATTGTCGTGTTAATTGTTCATTTTGGTTCTTTAAATCTGCGTTATCCTGTTTAACCCTGTCCAAATTTCCCTGTAATTGATCACGTTTTTCTTGTAAAGTTCGTAATTCGGTTTGAAGTGTATTAATAGTTGTTTCACTAGATTGATGATCTTGTTGTAATTCGGCTTTAATGGTTTCCAATGATACAGAGATGTTTGCCAAATCTTGATGCGCTTTTTCTAAATCTTTTTCGTATCGAGCAACCTTGCCTTTATTAGTTATTAAATCTTCTTTTAAGCCATCGATTTCAGATTTTAACTGGTGACGTTCCTGTTCGGATAAATCTGCTTGTTGACGATATTGAGATTCTTTATCTGCAATAGTTTGTTTCAAAGAAGCAATAATATCTCTTTCTGTATTTGAAAAAACGTTTATTTTTTTTATTTTATGTTTAAGAAAATGAAAATCTGTATCCACTTTAGACAATAAAATATATTTTTTCTGCAATAACTCTAATTCATTTATAAATGATTGTTTATCTTGATTATTTTTTGAATCCCAAATATCTATACTTAATTTTAAAACAGTATCTAAATAATTTTTAGATATAAATAAAAAATTTTTAGGAAACCAATTACTCCAAAAAATACCTTTATTATCCAATTTAAAGGAACTGTCTTTATACATTAAATATTTATCATAATTTTGAAATTCAACAGAACTACCAGGAAAAACAAAAATATATTTATCCGGATCGAAAACTATTTCTTCTATTTTATCTTTGAATCCATTAAATAAATCATATTTATCTAACATAGATAAATACTTTGTAAAATCAAAAATTGATTCTTGATTATTAAATTGATAATTATGATTTTTAATTTCACCTAAAATCAACACTAAAACTTGATTTAATAAAAAATTTATTTTATCTTTATTTGATTCCTGGAAATATTGAGGAAAAGAGTTTTTAATTTTTAATAAAGCTTTAAATTCATTAATTTCAATTTGTTTTAGTTCTTTATCAAAATTAATATCTTGTTCTTGTGAAAATTTTGAGTTAAGTAAAGAAAAATGAGTTAAATTAATATTTTTACTTTTAATTATAAGATTAGACCAAAATAAAAAAATTAAAATTTTAAAAACACAAAAAAAAACAAAAAAAAATAAATAATTTTTTTGAATTTTCATATTAAAACTATTTAGACCAATATCTTTCTAACGAATATAGTCCAAATTAAATTAATAAATATTAAAAAATAATTTAACAATGTATATTGAATAAATTAAAATATTTATAAAAAATATCAAAAAAACAAAAATAAATAAAAAAGATCTGTTTTTCAAGATCTTTTTTAGAATTAAAAATATAATTTAAAAAATTTAATATAACAAAAAACTTAAATTTAATGCAAATAAATTAATTTATATTGATGTAACAAAATATTAATCATATTTAATAGAATTAATAAAAAACTTTAAAAAACTTTATAAATCAATAAAAACTAGTGATTTTCCCAAGACCTCCAAAATTAATATTAGATTTTTTTCAATATATTATAATTAAAAATTCCTAGATATTATTTAGGTGAACTTATTAATTTAAACTTATTTATTATTATAAGCAATAACTCCTGGAGACTCAATTAATTTACAAAATTCAACAGCAGAACGGTTTTTATGGTTCTCTAAAGTATTATTTTGTTGAATAGTAGCATACTCTGGTTCTAAATCAACATTATGATTTACAAGAGTATTGGCAGAATTAATTTTTTTTAGTTTTTTTAAATTTTTCTTAATATTACGAAATGGTTTAAATAAAGAACTAAATTTAAAATTAGATTTAGTTTTAGATTCGATTTCATCTATATTAGATTGCATTTCATTTGTAGAATTAACATCTGATAATAACGAAGATTTTCTACTTAAAACACTCGCAATTTCTTCATCTTTTAATTCCGGGAAATTAACATTATTATCGCTTATAGATGAAAATTGATACTTCAAATCATCATCATTCTCTTCCGGCAATATTAATGAATCATTGTTTATTTTTAATTTAGGATCTTCAGGCAAAATGGTCCCTGATGTTAAATTTTCTTTAGAATTAAAAGGCATAAATGATGATTCTGAATGGCTCGAAAAAATAAATGCCATCGCTCCTATAATCATGAATAATACAATAACAGATAAAATTTTAATATTTTTTAATGACATAAATTGTTTTTTTGCAGTATTTATATTTATTATTTCCTTCTTTTATATAATTAAATATACCAATTTTAAATCAAAATATTGATAAATTATTTTCAATACTATCTTTTTTTATTAAAAAAGTTAAAATAATTTACAATTATGTTTAATACAATATAATTTTTTATATTTTTTTCAATGTTCAAATTCAAATTTCAAAATCAAATATTTATTAAATTCAATTAAAAAATCAAAATTAATAAATAAACAAAAACATTTTTACACTAATCTATCATAGAAAAATAAGTGTCAAAATCGTGTAGCAATTACATTCCTTTAATTAAAATTTTAAATTAAATAATTACTACATTTAATATTATAAACTAATTTTAACAAAAATAAACAGATATAAAAAAATTAATAAAAATATATTTATATAATGTTAAATAAAACGTGATTATTTTTTAACAAAATAATCACATCTATATTAAAAAATACATCTAAAAATAAATCCAAAACGAAAGATAAATAACAATCAATATTTTATATAATTTCCTAAAATAACCCCAAAAAAACTAAAATAAACCAATACCAAAGAATCAAATAACTATAAATACTTATATAACTTTCGAAAAAATATTAAAAATATTCCAGCACATAAAAACAATTAATAATATAATTAAGTTTATATAAAACAAATCCATTATAATTTTATTTTTATAAATACTATAAATTTCAAAATCTATTACTTAAAAAAATAATAAATTGATTTTTTTTAAGATCAACAAATAAATTTAATTCAATATTTATAATATTACAAATAAATATTAATAAATTTTTTCTATTTCAATCTCTTTTTTAATTTCTTCGTCAATTTCTTCTATCTTTATATTAGAATTGTAGTTATTATCAATTGAATCATCAGATTTATAAGGAAAAAAAGATAATAAAGTGTTTTTAATGTTTTTAATAGGTTGCCAAATCTTATCTAATTTCAAAGTATCATAAAGCCAATCAGAAAAAATATTTAAAATATTAGATTTTAAACTAGTTAAATTTTTTGAAATTTCAGGTTCTAAAACTTGATAAAAAATTTTACTAGAATGTTCTTTAGTGTGCTTTTCCAAATGATCAATAGATTTATACAACTTAAGTTGAACATTTTCTTTTAAATCATCAACAGATTTATCAAATTTTAGACTTATTTGATCTACTGTATTTTTAATATGATCTGTAATATCATTAACACTTTTTTCGGCATAATTCGTCAGATTTAAAATCAAATCTTTTTGTCCTGATTCTAAATTATTTTCCAAAGAACTGCTAACATTTGAACAAATTTCATCGTGTTGTTGTCCAATAGCAACTAAAATATTGCCCATAAAAATGAAAATAATAAAAAATAAAATAGAAGCTATTAAAATGGATAATAAAAAGATTTTTTTCTTTCTAATATTTTTTTTATTCATAATTTAAATACCTATTTTCTTTGTTATTAAATTATTTTTCAAATACTATTAATTAATTTACACATTAGATTAATTTTAATATAAAGCTTATCTTTATACTAATTTAATGTTATTGTTTTTATCATCATTTTATATTCTTTAAACTAAAGAAACAAAAAATTTTCAAAAAATCAAAAAATTAATTGAAATTTAATAAAAAATAACTAAAATATCACAATTAAAAAATTATATATCAATGCAAAAATTTCAAAAATTAATGGTAAACTAAAAAATTATACCTTTACTATAATACCACAAAGCATTTTATCAAAAATTTTTGTTTTAATAAAATACAAAAATATTTTATATTTTATTAAAAATTTGACAAACATCATTTTTTTTTATAGAATTTTAAAAATTAAAACCAATTAGATTAAAAATATCATAAAAATCTAAAAATATTGACAATTATTTATAAAAATTAAATTTTATAATCCAAAAAGGAGCGTAAAAATTATAATGAGCTATATAATAGAAGTTAAAAACTTAAAAAGATCTTTTAACAAAGAAATAATTTTAAATAACATTAATCTGCAAATAAAAACAAAAGAAATAGTTTCTATTATCGGTCGTTCTGGTTCCGGAAAATCAACTTTATTAAGGTGCTTAAATTTATTAACTAAACCAGATTCAGGAAAAATTTTTTTTAATAATTATAATCTTCTAGATTCAAATACTTCCCTAACTGATTTAAGAGTACAAATAGGAATGGTTTTTCAACATTTTAATTTGTTTTCGGAAAAAACTGTTTTAGAAAATTGTTGTCTAGCATTAAGATGTGTATTTAAAATGAATTATACAGAAGCTTCTCGTAAAGCTTTAAAAAAATTAAAAGAAGTAGGAATGGAGAAATTTGCTCACGAAAATGTTCAAAAACTTTCCGGAGGACAAAAACAAAGAGTAGCTATAGCCAGAACTTTATGTATGGAACCGAAAATTATTTTACTTGATGAACCAACTTCAGCTTTAGATTCCGAATCTGCTCAAGAAATATTAAAATTATTAAAAAATTTAGTATATAAACATAATATAACTCTTATCATTGTGACTCATGAATTGCAATTTGCAAAGAAAGTTTCCAATAAAATTTATTTATTAGAAAATGGAAAAATCGCAGAAACAGGCAATTTAAATGACATTTTTAAATTAAATAAATGTCCTAAAATTAAATATTTTTTCGAACAAGAAAAAAAATAATATTGTAAATAAATGTTAAAAATTATAATTTTTTTAAAAATTAGCGCAATATCTCCAAAAATTTAATAATTAAAAAAAATAAGAAAGAGAACTAATATTTAAATGTTTCAATCGAAAATCCAACAAATCTTAAAAATTTTTACTTTTGTTATAATAATATTATTTTTGCATTATAAATTATTGCAAATTTGCAATTCTAAAAAACCTTCTTCAGACAGCATTATGTTAGGTGTAGTAAGTAATTCTCCACCTTTATGTTTCGACAGTAATTCATATAATCATAATAGTTATCGCACAGAAGCAGGTACATATGTAAGTGGTTCTGACATTTTTTTATTTCAAGAATTAGCAAAAAAAATGAATAAACGATTAAAAATAAAATCATTAAATTTCCCTGGTATTTTAAATGAAGTAGAGCAAGGAACTATTGATGCTGCCATTGGTAACATGAATATTACAGAAGAACGTAAAAAAAGAATGAAAACTATCGAATATGATAAATCAAAAATTGGTTTTTTAATTCGAAAAGATAATCTTAAATTCCAAAATTATATCAATAAAAAAGAAATTACTTTAAAAGATTTACAAACTTTAATTAAACAACACGACATAAGTGCAACCACTACAGTTAGTTCTATTTATGATATAGAAATATTACATAAATTAAATTTACATAAATCTAATCTCAAAGAAGATTTAGTAAATTGTGTAAACGAAGTAGAAAATAATCGTGTAGATTTATTTATTTTTGAACATCCTGTTATAAATTTAATGACATTTTTAAAAGCAAATAAACAAAACAAATTTCAATCCTTACAATTAATCGATAACGAAAACAATGATTCAAACAAAGAATTACAACATCCATTAGGTATTTTTATAAACTCCAAAAATCAAAAATTATATCAAGAAATCACTAAAAAAATTGATGAAATTAAAACATATAATCCAAATATAATGGAAAATTTACGCGAAAAAGCTATACAAACTTATAAAAACGATCACATTCATAATAAACAAAACAATACAATAGGAACTCGAATTGTAAATATAATAAAAACTTACCAAGATAGTTTTTATATATCATTAACTCTAGCTATAGATGCTATTTTAATTGGATTCTTATTAGCGTTAATATTATTGCCTTTAAAAATATGGTGTCAATATTCAAAAAAACCCATTAAAAAAGCAATTAATTATATATTAGTTTTATGTATTCATTTTGCAAAAGCTGTTCCTATTACTATTCAAGTGGTATTAATGTATAATTTATTAATTCAAAGAATATTTTTCTTAAAAGGCTTAATGGGAATTTTCTGCATCTCTTTAACAATAACTTTACTTAATAATGCGTTTTATTTTTTAAACAACATGTCTAGACAAATTAATTTTTTAGAATATGGACCTATAGAGGCTGCCTATGCTCTCGGTTTAACTTCAAAACAAGTATTTAGACACATTATATTAGAACAAATATTAAAAAGAGAGATACCAAATATATGGGATCAATTTATAGTAAATTTAAAAGAAACTGCTTTATATTCTATTATTGGATTACCAAATTTATTATGGACAGCACAACGTAATATAGCTATTACTTACGATACTATAACACCTTTTATTATAATAAGTATCATTTATATATCATTAGCAAGCTTAACTCAATTTTTAAAACAAAAAACGCTTTTTAAAAAACATAATAACTAAAGATTTAATATTTATAAAATCGATATATTATTAAACAAAATCATCACATTTTATGATTTTATAAAATAATTCAATAAATGTATTTAAAAAGTTTTATCTCTTATAAATACAAAAAGTCAAATTGCTTATCCTTATATGAAATAACAATTTGACTTTTTTATTTTTTATTTAACGAAAATATTTTTTATTAAGGTATTTATTAATTATTATGTTTGTTATTAATATTAGAATAATTATCTAAATTATCACTAATAATTATTAATTTATTTTCCCAATAAATATCTTTTTTAGACTTAATCCTTTGAACCAAGTTATTATTAATTTCAAAAACTGTTTTATCAGGGAAATGTTGAATATAACCAATGTTTTTTCTATAAATATTAAATTTATCATATAAAATTTGCAAAAAAGTAGCAGGATTATAAACACGATCATTTTTGCCAATATTAATGATCAATTTCGTCATATTAACATTATTATGTTCATATTTTTTAACATAATCACCATTAATACGATTATTTTTATTATAAGGTTTTTTGATAAAATCATCATTATTATAACTAGAAACATTTCGCACAATAATATTTTCATATTTTTTGCGACAAGGAGATATATAATTCAACAAAGATTTAATAATCAATTCATGATTATATTTTTCTAATAAATTATCCATTAAAACAGTATCAATTGATAAATTATTGCTTTGATAATTTTCTACTAATTGAATTACTTTATTTCTAAATAATTGATCTTGTTGTTGATAAATATCTTCAATTTTAGGAATTTCCGCTAATAATAATTTTTCTTTTAAATAATATTCTAAGTTTTTTAATTTCATTTTTTGTCGAATATTAATAAAACTATAAGAAACTCCCGATTTTCCAGCTCTACCGGTACGACCTATTCTATGAACATAACTTTCATAATCATTAGATAAATCGTAATTAATTACCATTTGAACATCAGAAATATCTAAACCTCGAGCTGCTACATCAGTAGCTACTAAAATTTTAATTTTTTTATTACGAAAATTATTAAGAACATATTGTCTTTGATTTTGTTTCAAATCTCCATGCAAAGCATCTACTAAAAAATTTCTTGTTTGTAAATAATCAGTAATATTATCAACATTTCTTTTAGTATTAGCAAAAATAATAACAGAATCTGGATTTTGATAATCTAATAAACGTTCTAAAACTAAATTTTTACTCATATCCGCAACAATAAAATAAAATTGTTTAATACTTTTAACTGCGATATTTTTATTAGAAATTTCTAAAGTTTGAGAATTTTTTTGATATTTAGCGGCTATTTTTTTAATGGAATCCGGCATGGTTGCAGAAAATAAAGCTGTTTGTCTTTCCGAAGGAATAGTTTTTAAAATATCTTCTACATCTTCTTGAAATCCCATCTTCAACATTTCATCAGCTTCATCTAAAACTAAAAGTTTAACGTTCGATAAATCTATTTTTTTTTGTTTTAATAAATCTAAAATTCTACCAGGAGTAGCTACAATAATATGAGGTTTTTTACTCAAAGCGCTAAATTGCTTAAAATATTTTTCGCCACCATAAATAACAGCAGTTCGAATTTCAGAATAAAATTTTAATAATTTATTGATCTCCGTAAACACTTGTAAAGCCAACTCACGTGTAGGACACAAAACTAAAGATTGAATTTGTGACATTTGAGGATCAATTTTTTGAATCATCGGGATTCCAAAAGCAAAAGTTTTACCTGTTCCTGTTTGGGAACGAGCTACAATATCGATACCTTCAATCATTTTCGGAATAACCAAAGCCTGAACAGGAGTAGGATTAATAAAATTAAGCTCTTTTAAAGCTTCTTGTATTTGAGTTAATAAATTTAACTCCGTAAAAGAAGAAATCATTATATTTTCCTTTCAATCTTATTGAAATTTTTTTTCAATAGTTTAATAAAATAAATCTTTCGCATTCTAACTAGTAATAATCGAAATTCTCCAATATTAAAAGAAATATTTAGTTACTATATTTTTTTCTAAAGAAAAAAATTCAAAAAATAAAAAAATATTTATTAAAAGTTTTTGTAATTTTAAAATTTAGAAAATTAAAGTGTAACCTATATCCATCTTAATTAAAAAATAAAAGTAAAAATAATAAGTAAAAATGAAAAAATAATCCTCTATCAGGAAAGACACTTACTAATTTAAATAAGAGTTTCAATATAGTTAAAAAAATAATTATTTTATTATTAATGATACCATAAAATAAATAATTTAATTTTAAAAAATTCTTTTTTACATAAAACAATGCTAATAAAAAAATATATTTAATTATTTAATTAAGGGATATAAATTAGTTTTAAATTAAATTTTTTTGATAAATTAATATTAAAGATTTTTAGCACTTGTCTAATAAATTTCTAAACATTAAACAAATTTTAAAATTATATATCGATACACATTTTAACTTTCACTTGTTTTTATGGATCAAATACTTTTTTAATTTTAATATTATTATCGAAAACTTTTTTAGAAAAATAAAAATTAAGACACAATTATAAAAAATATTATAATTAATTAAATCATTAATGAAAATTCAGATATCCATATAAATATTTTTATAAAATTAGTATATATAAATAGTTTAATCTTATTGCATAATTTACATGATACTTTCTAATAATGTTTAAAATTAATACAATTATTTACTAATTAAAATTTGTATTTTACTTCTTTGAGCTAACGAAAATTTCTTTATTAGATATTTCAAATTTTATACTAATAACATATTTTAATTTTATTAATCACTCTTCTAAGTTAACACATTATAATCAAATTTATTATAAAATAAGAATTATAGGTATTGAATAGCATAATTTTTTAAAATATTTTACTAAATATCAATTATTAAATAATTTCATAATATATATTTTGAATTTTTTTATACAACAAACTAAAAAATAAACAATTAATTGTAACATTAAAAATAACAGGAATAATATTAAAACAACAAATAACAATATTCATAAACTTATCAGAATAAACATAATTATATTGATAAAAAGTAATTTTGATAATATCCCAATAATTTAGATAACCATTACAAATTCTAGAAATTGATTGTAAAATAATAATCAAAAAACCGAAAATAAAAATGCGTTTACTGTTAACGTAACGATAATTTAATAAAAAACTCATTAACAAAAATAAATTAGGTATAAAAGTACCAAAAATAATATTACTTATGAGAAAAAAAGATCTATCATTAATAAAAAAAACATAATGGCTTTTTAAATATTCATAAGTAGCTAAATAACCCGGTACTGAATAAAAAAAACAATCTATAAAAATATAAACTAACCAAAATAAAATTAAATAATTAAGATTTAAAAAAAAACCCAAAAAAAATAACGGTAAATGCCAAAATAACCATAAATTAGAATTTAATATAGGAATTTTATTAATTTTACTTAAAAAAGAATATTTATTTAATTGAAATAAAATCCAAGAAATTGAAACTAAATTCGAACCTAAAATTATTTGTTTCATAATACTTCTTGTATTTTTTATATAGTTATGTTTATTTAACATAAAACGAATTTAACTTCTTTCTGAATAATTTAATTTATAAAAATCAAATTATATTTTTATATTATAATATTGATTATTTATATAGAATGAGAAATATATAATGTATATATTATAAAATCAAATATCTTTTATATCGGATATATTTTAAATTAATTTAAAATATACCAATAACTATCTTGGTTTTAAAAATGTTATAATAAAGGATGGTTTCAATTACTTAAAAATATTTATTTAAAAATTTCAAAATTAAGGAGTAATGAAAACTAAATATGATTAATAAATATCAATTACCGAACTTAAATTATCAATATAATGAATTAGAACCCTTTATAACAGCCAAAACAATGATGATACATCATCAAAAACATCATCAAACTTATATCGATAAATTAAATATATCTTTATCTCAATTTACAACAATAAACGATAATATAGATAATTTATTACAAAATTTATCTTTAATTCCTCAAGAAATCCGTGAATCTGTTCGTAATAATGGTGGCGGGCATTTTAATCACTCTTTTTTTTGGAAAATTTTAAAACCTAAAACAATAAATAAGAACATTTTATTGACAAACACAAAAGATATTATAAAACGCGATTTTCAAAATTTAGATAATTTTAAAAACCAATTTACTCAAAAAGCTTTAAATCTTTTTGGTAGCGGCTGGATATGGTGGATCATTAATGATAAAAATTTATCAGAAATAATAACAACCGTCAATCAAGATACAACTCATACATTAGGTTTCCCTATTTTAGGTTTAGATCTCTGGGAGCATGCTTATTATTTAGATTTTCAAAATCGTCGTCAAGATTATATTGAATCTTTTTTTCATATAATTAACTGGGAACAAGTAGAAGCAAATTTTAAAAATATTTTTAATCAAAAATAATTACAAATTATCATCTTAAAACGAAAAACATTAAATTAATCAATAATTGTAATGCATCAAAAAAAATTTAGATAAAGATATTATAAAAGATTAAAAAAATATCAAAGAAGAAATATTAAAGCAAAAAACCGTCGGAAAAAAATATTTTTTTCCGATGGATTTTTATTTATTAATAACTCTTGCTCTGATGAATATTAATTTTTATTTAAAAAACTTTTATTTAAAAAACACTTAATACAATATATTTTTATATTTTTTTATATTATTTATATAATTCATTTCTGCAAACTTAAATAAATAAAATAACCTATAGGAATGCCGACAATAGTGACAAATATAATCAATATAATCAAAAAAGACATAATCTTAGTTAAATTGCTGATTTTTTTAAATTTATATAATAAATTTTTTTTATCTTTATTAGTTTTTAGCGATATTTTTGTTTGATCATTACAATATTTTTTTTTCTTTAAAGAATCAGCTTTTTTCTTGTTATTAATGCGAATCATAAAAAATTATTAACCTCTTAAATTATTTTTTTATTAAAATGAATAATTAAAAAATAAAATCTTTTTAATAAAAAAAGATAAATTCATTTCTTGTTAATAATACAATCTTATAAATAGAACTTTAATTCATATATTAATAACGGATAATAATATTTTAACATATATTAAAATTAACTTATAAAAAAATATTCATACCAATTTTAAAAAGGAATCTTATTCAATTGAAACAATATATAAAACAAAAATTAAAACAACTAAATTTTAATAAAATAACTCCTATTCAAAAACAAATGTTTAATAATTTTGAAAAACCTTGTCATTTAGTGTGTGTAGCTCCTACAGGAACTGGCAAAACTCATGCTTATTTGTTACCTATATTATCCAAAATAAATTGGCAAAATAACACAACACAAGCCATCATAATAAGTCCTACTAACGAACTAGCTTGGCAAATATTAAATATGTTAAAAAAAATTGAACCTCAAATAATAGCAAATATTAAAATTTTATATGGCGGTGTAAATAAACAAAAAATATCTGACCAATTTAAAAAAAAACAACCCCCTTTATTAATAACAACTTTAAACAAACTAAATGAATATGTTATTAATCAAAAATTACTAAAAATTCATAAAATTTCTTTTTTAGTTTTAGAAGAAGCAGATATGTTATTTGAACAAGATTCTTTGTCATTATTAGATGCAATATTAACTCGATGTAATCCTAAAATTTTAATAATATCAGCTTCTATTACTGAAAAATTAAAACCTTTTATAGATAAATATTTTGGTAAAAATCTATTTTTAAATACTACACAAGAACATAAATTAAAATTAAATTATTACAATCTAGTAACTACAGAAGAACAAAAATTAAAAACTTTAATACATTTAACACAAAATATTAACCCTTATATTTCGATTATTTTTGTTTCAAATATCAAAGAACAAACTAAAATTTATGAAGCTATGCTAAAACATAATTTAAAAGTTATTTGTTTTTCTTCGATATTAAATACTAAAAAACGTAAACAATACATAAATGATATTAAAAAAGCAAAATATCAATATATTATAGCGAGTGATATTATGGCCAGGGGTTTAGATTTAGATATCGATTTAGTAATACACTATGATTTACCACATAAAAACTTAGATTTTTTTCAACACCGTAGTGGTAGAACAGGTAGAATGGAGAAAAAAGGAGATGTAATCATATTAACGACAGAAAAAGACGAATTATTAATAAATAAAATCCAAAAAAAATTAAATATTTCGTTTAAACCAATTAAATTTACTAAAAATAAATACTCTTTAATAGATAATCAATAATCTAAATATAAATAAAATATCCGAAAATCAAAAATACAATTACAACAGAAAGGTAAAATAATATCATATCATGTTAATAATAGGTAGTCACGTGTCATTTAAAAAACCTAAAATGTATTTAGGAGCTTTAGAACAAGCTTTATCATTTAATTCGAATACTTTTATGTTATACTCAGGTCCTCCTCAAAGTGCTCAAAGAAATATTATTGAAAAAGATGATATTCACAAAACTTTATTAAAAATGAAAAACCATAATATTAACATTAATTTTTTAGTAGGTCATGCTCCATATATTATTAATTTAGCTAACCCATCTTTAGAAAAAAGAGAATTTTCTATTAACTTTCTGACACAAGAATTAAATAGATTTTCTCAAATGAAAATTCCTCAAATGGTACTGCATCCAGGTAATAATTTACACAAAAATAAATCAGAAGCTATTTATTGGATTGCTCAAGGAATTAATAAAATTTTCAGAAATACTCCTAATTTAAAAACTAAAATAGCATTAGAAACTATGGCAGGAAAAGGTAACGAAATTGGAGCTAATTTTGAAGAATTAAAAAATATTATCGATTTAATAGAAGATAAAACACGAATTTCTATTTGCTTTGACACTTGTCATGTATTCGATGCTGGTTATGATATTAAAAACCAATTCGAAAATACAATAAAAAAATTTGATAAAATTATTAATTTAAAATATTTATCTGTTATACATATTAATGATTCTAAAAATTGTTTAGGTAGTAAAAAAGATCGTCATGAAAACATTGGATACGGAAAAATAGGATTCGAAACTTTAATAAAAATTATATATTATCCGTTGTTTGAAAACATTCCAAAAATTTTAGAGACACCTTTTGTAAACAAAAAACCTATTTATAAAGAAGAAATTGTTATGATTAAAAATAAAAAATTTAATGAAAATTTAAAAAATCAATAAATTATTTGCATTTCTATATCAGAATTTATCATTTGTCATATTTATTACAAATAGCTCCGAAAAAGTAAGTTTCCAAGTAACTAGAAATTTACCATATATTTAATACTTACTTCTTTCGCCCTATAAAGGTCGTTAACCTTCATCTTGGGAGGGCGATTAACTTAATTATTCCAAATTAAGTTTTACTCCTCCGACTACTAAAAAGTCGCTTTATCCTTGAGCCTAATGACTTTTATTTCATTATTAGTTAATTTAATAACTAGCTTTTAGGATTCTCCGAGTTACTCTAAATATCTACCTTAATCCGTTAGGGGAAGTGACCATTTACTAATGGTGAGATTCCAGGTTTACTTTCGTTGATAAATATCCTACACAATTGATAAATGTTGATAGTTTCTGGACTGTTTGGTGTTAGTAATTTGCAAACAGGTTAGCTTATTACATCTTCTTTTTTTCTTAGGCCCTTTCAAGCTTATCCTTAGAATCATTCGGTGGCGGTATCTTTTTGACTAACTACTTCATCGTAATCCGCTTTTAAGAACTGCTATAATTCTTTATTGTTTCCTTTAAAGAACCGTTCTTAGCCTTTCAGTGTTTATCGCACTGGTGATTGGTTAAATCACAGGATATTTAGGCTTCTTGGGTAACCACATATAAAACATAATAATACTACCAGCTACAGCTACATTTAAACTTTCTACTAAATTTGTAGTAGGAATAGCTATCAAATAATCTGATTTTTGACGAGAAATAACCGAAATTCCTTGACCTTCATTTCCTAAGATTAAAGCGATTTTATAATATTTTGAACAAATATTGATTAAATTATTCGATAAAAAATTATTTTCATGTCCACAAGTTCCTATAACGAAATAATCATTTTTTTTCAAAAATGACAAAAAATTGGCTAAATCGCCCCGAAAAAAATCTAAATTAAAAATCGCTCCTTGACTAACTTGAATAGTTTTTTCATTATAAATGTCTACGCTATTATTGCTAAAAAAAATATTTTTAAAACCAAAAGCACAAGCACTTCTTAATAAAAGTCCAGCGTTAGAAGGATCTTGAATATTATCTAAAATAAGTATTTTATCGCTAAATCCAGAAAATTTTAACATTTTACAAATAGCCACTTGAGAATATAAAATATGATTATTATTCAAGGCTTTCATTAAAGATTTTTTAATAAATAAACCTGCTTCTTTTTCGGGCTTAATAGTATATAAATGTAATACTATTCCTTTTTTTAAAGCTTCTTGAACTAAATGATTACCAAATACAATAAATTCTTGGTATAAATCTCGATATTTTTTAGAAGATAACTTCATCATTTTCTTGAAAATAGGATTATTAGATGATAAAATCATAAAAAATTAAAACTCACTTTAAATAAGATCTCGGAAATATTAAATTAAACAAATATAATTTTAACTTAATTTAATTTTATCCAAATGATTTTTGATTAGATTTAAAGCTAACAACCAAGGAATGCTAGCACAATTAAATTTATTAGGAAAATTCGAAATTGTTTGAAATAATAACAAATCTTTTTCTAGAACATTAATATCAAAAAGCTTATTTTTCAACATATTAACAAAATTATTAATAACTTTTAAACTTTGTATAAATGTTTTATTAGATAAATAAATTGACATTAAAGATGACGAAGCGCATATTATAGAACAGCCTTTAGTTTCATGACGAATTGTAGTTATAACTTCAGAATTAAAAAAAATTTGCAATATTACTTCATCACCACATAATAAATTATGTTTCTTTTCGCTAAGACAATGATTAAAAAAATTTACAGGCAATAAACCATAATTGCAAGGTTTTTGTGAATGCGTTATAATTAATTCACGATATAATAAATAATTAACCATAATATTTACTCGTATTCTTGATTGTTAAGATTTAATATTAATTAAATAAATAAATATTAACAGAATTTAAGAAAAATATATTAAAATATTAAACTTATTCTTTTTAGTCACTAAAATATATTTTCGAAATAAAGCTACTAAAGTAGTCAAATGCAAAGAATCATTAATATCTTGGGAATTAGGAAAAATTTTAATACTTCGAGATAACAATAATGATCTAGCTTCTTTTTTAGAAGAAGCCATTTTACCTTTAAGTAAAGCATCTAATAAAGTAATATCATTATTAACAGATACACAAAATAAATATTTTTTTAAAAATTTTAAGTCTGATTCGGCTAAATCTGATCTTTTTTTACTAAATAAAAGATAACTAACTTTTTCACAATCTTTAGAAACTGATTCACCATGAACTAAAGAAACTATATATCTAGATAATTCTTTTTGAGCTAATCTTTTTTGAGGATTAAGTTTCAATTCCGATGCTAAATAATTAATGCGATCTAACGTAATTAAAGTCATTTGTTTTAAAAATAAAATTACACGACTATCAGGTA
This sequence comes from Candidatus Phytoplasma australasiaticum subsp. taiwanense, assembly GCA_001307505.2. Lineage (GTDB taxonomy): Bacteria > Bacillota_I > Bacilli_A > Acholeplasmatales > Acholeplasmataceae > Phytoplasma > Phytoplasma australasiaticum. The sequence continues at coordinate 91,986 of CP040925.1, read as the reverse complement.
AATTTAAAAAATATTGATACATTTCATAAGGGCTAGTTAATTCTGAATTTAACCATATATTACCTTTTTCGCTTTTACCAATTTTAACACCTTGATCATTTAGTAATAAAGGGATACTCATACCTAAAGGCTTACACTGAGTAGGATTAATTAATTTTCTAATCAATTCTAAACCACTTGTAATGTTTCCCCATTGATCTGAACCGCCGATTTGTAATATTATATTATTTTTTAAATATAAATGATAAAAATCTAAAGCTTGCAATAAATTGTAAGAAAACTCAGTATAAGAAATACCAGCACTTTCATTATTTAATCTTTCGGATATAATTTTCTTAGATAAAATATATTTTATATTAAACAATTTACCATATTGACGCAAAAAATCTAAGAAATTAATTTGGGATAGCCAATCATAATTATTAACAAAATATACTCTTTTCCGAGGTAATAAACTTTTTAATTGCATAGTGATATCTTGAGTGTTTTTAACAACTTCTTGTGGTATTAATAAATTTCTCTCTTTAGTTTCTTTAGGATCACCAACTAAACTAGTAGCTTGACCAATTAAAATAAAAGGTGTATGACCTTTATTATATAATAACAAAATAGTATTTATTTGAACTAAATGCCCTATGGTTAAAGAAATAGCTGTAGGATCGAAACCGCAATAAAAATTAACAGTATCATAATTTAATTTATGAATTAACTCCGATTCATTACTACAATCTTTTATTAAATTACGCCGTTTTAATTCTTCAAACAAAGACATTTTTATCTCCAAATTTTAATTTATTTTTTTAACAATATTATATAAAACCAATTTTCAAATAAAATCCACTTATAAAATGAAATAAAAATTTTTAAATTTAATTAAATTTAATTTTATTTATGTTTAGTTTTAATTCTAGCAGCTTTTGATGATAAATGACGAATGTAATATAATTTAGCACGTCGAACTATACCCGAACTAAGAACTTCTAAATTTTCTAAAGAAGATGAATAAATAGGGAAAGTACGCTCTACACCTACACCAAATCTAATAGCACGTACAGTAAAAGTTGAAGATATACCGCTACCCTGACGCTTAATAACTAATCCAGAAAAATTTTGAACACGTTTACTATCATTATTAGATTGTCGAATTAACATTCTAACAGTATCACCAACTTTAAAAAAAGGTATTTTTTTAAAACTTGGATTTTCTATAGATCTAACTAAACTTTGACCTTTTAATTTCATAACTTAATATTTCCGTTTCCTTAATAAAAATTTTTACAATTAGATATAATCAAAAAAAATAAACATTTTATAATTCATCTTCTTTTTTAAGCTCTTCTAATATTGCTTGATAAGACTGATCTAAATCAATGTTTTTTAATAAATCTGGTCTTTTTTTAAAAGTGTTTTTTAAACTTTCTTTTAAACGCCATTTATAGATTTTTTTATGATCTCCAGATAAAAGAACTGAAGGTACTTTATAATTTTTATATTCAAAAGGCCTAGTATATTGAGGATATTTTAATAAACCTTTTTGATGCGAATCAGATAAATAAGAAACTTCATTAATAACCCCTGGTATTAATCTAATTAAAACATCTATAAAAACTAAAGAAGCAATTTCGCCGCCAGTTAAAACATAATCTCCAATAGACACTTCTTCATCTATAAAATTTAAAATTCTAGCATCAACACCTTCATAATTACCACAAATAATTACTAATTGTTCAAAATGATTGACATATTGATTAACTTTTGATTGAGTTAACAAATTTCCTTGAGGAGATAATAAAATAATTTTATTCTTAATTCTAATATTTTTTTTTATTTTCGCTAAGCAATCATATAAAGGTGGGAATGATAATAACATACCTGCATCACCACTATATGGCTTATCATCTATTTTAAAATGCTTATTATGACTATATTTCCTTAAATCATGTATCTTAACAATAACTTTATTTTTTTCTTGAGCTCTTTTAATAATAGAATGATCTAAGAAATAATCAAAGAAATTCGGAAAAATAGTTATAACGTCTATCTGCATGTGTTTTATTAAATAATCTTTCTTGTTCAAAAACAAAAAACAAATTTCGTATTGAAACTTTTTATCTTAAATTATTTTATTTTTTTAACAAAATCTCTAAAATTAACTAATTTGAGTTTTTTTAAATTTTTTACACAAATTTTTAACAGTAGTAGTAAGTTGACCACCCAAAGATAACCAATAATTAATTTTATCTAAATTTAAATTAATTACTCCTTTTAAAGGATCATAATTTCCTAAAATTTCTAAAAATTTACCATTCCTTTTGTTATGAGCATCAATAGCTACCACACGATAAAAAGGTTTGTGACGAGAACCAAAAAGTTGTAAACGGATTTTAACTGACATTTTTCTAACTCCAAACGCAATTTAATTAAAAAATATTTTTAAAAAAAATACTAATTCAAGTAATTATAAAATAAAAAATAATTACTGTCAATGAAATATTGAATCATTTCGATTATTATAATATCAATAAATAATTACAAAACAATACAAAATATTATAATCTATAAAATATTATAGAACAAAAATCTCTTAATAAATTAATTATTTAAAAATTAAAATTCAACATTAATAAAAATAATTTATACTGAATACAATAAAATAATTTTAATTATAAGTTTTTTTAAGTATAGTTTTTAATATAAATAGTATAGTAAAAAAAGATGCCACTGAATTTATTAAAAATCATAATATAATCTAAATATAATTATATTTAATAATCAGAAATATAGTAAAATATATGTCATTATAATCATATAATTTCAAAAAATATGAAAATAATCAATACTTAAATAAAAAAATTAATATTTTAAACAAATTTAGAAAATTTAAATTATTTAAAATTTAATCATTATTTTTAAATTAAAAATAAATAAAATGATAAAAAGGAGCAAATAATTATTAAAAATATGTATTACTATATTATAGGTTTAATTAAGTTAATAAATAATAATAGCATAATTATTGAAAATAATGGTATAGGTTATGAAATAGGTTTTTACAACCCTTATTTATTTAAAATAAATCAAAAAGTAAAATTATTTACTTATCTATATATCAAAGAAAATATACGTTATTTATATGGTTTTACAGATGTTAACTTATTAAATTTTTTTAAACAAATAATTACTATTCCAGGTATAGGTCCCAAAATAGCTATTTCTCTTACACAAACAGAATTATTTCCAGAAATTAAAATAGCTATTGAAACCGATGATATAAATTTTTTAAAACAATTTCCCGGCATTGGTGATAAAACAGCACAACAAATTATTTGGTACCTAAATACTAAAAATAAAAATAAAAAAACAAATTATATATTAAATCCTAAACAAAAAGATGTTCAAAATGCTTTATTAAATTTAGGTTTTGACATAAAACAAATTAATACTATTATTAATAAAATTAATACAGAAAAAGATATTGAATTTATGATTAAAGAATCTTTACAATTATTATTAAAAAAATAGGAATTCAAATGGAAAAAATATTAAAAAATAAAAAAGACCCAAAAAACAAAAACGAAGATACCTTATTAAGACCTCAAACATTACAAGAATATGCAGGACAAGAAGATATTAAACATATTTTAAATATTTATATACAAGCTTCACGTAAACGAAAAGAAACTTTAGATCATCTTTTATTCTATGGACCTCCAGGTTTAGGGAAAACTACTTTAGCACGTATTATCGCTAATGAATTAAAGACAAATATTAAAATTACTAATGGGGCTATTTTAGAAAAAGCTGGAGATTTATCTGCTATTTTAAGTAGCTTACAAACGGGAGAGATTTTATTTATTGACGAAATTCATCGATTACCAAAAACAGTAGAAGAAATACTATATTCTGCTATGGAAGATTATGCTTTAGATATTGTTATTGGTAAAGATTATGATAGGAGAACTATTAGAATTAAATTATCAGCTTTTTCTTTAATAGGGGCAACTACCAAATTTGGACATATCTCTTTTCCACTAAGAGATCGATTTGGTTTAACTTTAAAATTAGATTATTATAAAGAATCAGAATTAAAAACTATTCTGCAAAGAACAGCTAAAGTTTATAATAACTATATAGAAGAAGAAGCATTAACAGAATTAGTAAAGCGCAGTCGAGGAACACCTAGAATAGCTAATCGTTTGTTTCGTAGAACGCGTGATTTTGCAGAAATATATTCTAATAAAGTAATTACTCATCAAATAACACTAGAAACATTAAAAAAATTAAAAATTGATGAAAATGGATTAAATGAAACAGATTATAATTATTTAAATAATTTAGTATTTAAATTTAATGGTGGCCCTGTAGGAATTAAAAATTTAGCCGCTACTTTAGGAGAAGAAATTTTTACTATAGAAGAAGTTTATGAACCTTATTTGATACAAAAAGGCTATATAAAAAGAACACCAAAAGGTCGTATAGCAACTAATTTAACTATTAAATTACTAAATAAATTAAATCGAAAATCAATATGATTTCTTAATATAATCTTATTTTGTTAATCAAATTGAAATAAATTCGTTGTAAAAGATATTCAATATCATTATTAAAATTATGAATATTTTTAATAAATTATTAACCACTCCTTAAATAAATTAAAAATTTTTTTAATTTTTTTATAATCAATTACAATTATAATCAATTATTTGTTTTAAAATCGTTTTATAATCTTGTTCCCTTAAATAAGAAGAATTATCTAGTAATTTGACATATATTTCATCCTTAGAAAAACGCGGAATTATATGAACATGATAATGAAAAATAGTTTGCCCAGCCACTGATCCATTATTATTTATTAAATTTAAACCAGAAGCTTTAAAAGCTTTAATCAATACGTGACTAATTTGGTAAACTATTTTGAATAAATGTAAAAAAACATCTTGTGGCACATCTTGAATATCGGCATAAACTTTTTTAGTAATAACCAAAGTGTGACCACGAGTAACTTGAGAAATATCTAAAAAAGCCATCACCAAATCATCTTCATAAATAATATAACTCGGTATTTGTTTATCAACTATTTTAGAAAAAATACTATGCATATTTAAATTTTTTCCTTTTTTTTATAAAAATTTTAATTCAAAATAATAGGTTTAAAAATTATCCATCAAATTCAATTTTAAATTTAAGATAAATGAAACAATTTGTTCTTACTAATATTTTTAAAATTAATCTTAGCAATTTTATAAAAAATTGATAAACCATATTTTTCATAAATTAATTTAATTTGTTGATTGACTAAATCAGAAGCTCCTAAAATTAATTTTAAATTATTATCTTTCCCTAATTTTTCTATCTCTTGTAAGAATAAATAACGAGCAATAATAGAAGCAGCAGCTACACATAAAAATTTAGATTCAGCTTTAGTTTTAAATATAGAGATAGAATATTTGCGTTTCAATATCAAAATTGGTATTTTTGATATCTATTACAAACAGCCCCCCTCTAAACCGGACAAGCAAGTTTCCAAGCATCCGGCTTGCCATAATTTACCTTCTTACGAAGACTAACTTAATGTCACCACTGGTTAGTTGTTGATTATAATCGTCCTGTAACACTTTATGATATTGCACAATAAATTACTGACTTCTTTCGCCCTATAAAGGTCGTTAACCTTCATCTTGGGAGGGCGATTAACTTAATTATTCCAAATTAAGTTTTACTCCTCCGACTACTAAAAAGTCGCTTTATCCTTGAGCCTAATGACTTTTATTTCATTATTAGTTAATTTAATAACTAGCTTTTAGGATTCTCCAAGTTACTCTAAATATCAACCTTGATTCCTTAGGTGAATTAACCATTTTACTAATGGTGAGATTCCAGGTTTTTAATTGATAAACTATCCAGCCCAATTATTTTAGGTTGATAGTCTCTGGACTGCTCGTTTATAGTAGTTTACGAGACAGGTTATCAAATTACATCTTCTTAGCTTCTTAGGCCCTTTCAGGCTTATCCTTAAAATCATTCGGTGGCGGTATCTTCTTGACTAACTACTTCATCGCAAACCGCTTTTAAGAACTGCTGTAATTCTTTATTGTTTCCTTTAAAGAACCGTTCTTAGCCTTTCAGTGTTTATCGCACTGGTGATTGGTTAAATCACACGATATTTAGGCCTCTTTGGCGCCCATAATAGAATGATAAACCTTCGATTCCGTTTTTAAATAATTAAAATAACAAGATTCAGTAGCAAATTGATCGATAATCACTGAAGATGAAAATTTTAAATTATTACAAAATCTTAAAATTAATTTATTATATAAACAAGCAAGTATATGATTAAGATTGAATTTTTTCTTAATTAAATTATTATAATCAAAAGGTTGTAAAATTTCAAAATCATAATCAATATGTTTCATTAAAAAAGGAGCTATTTTAAAAATAGCATTTTTACTTAATAATTTTGAATCTTTAACATTATTTCGCAATAAAAAATCTACTAATTCATTTCTTATATAAACTATACCAACTACTATAGGTCCGAACACATCGCCTTTACCTGATTCATCAGCTCCAACATAATCGATATAATTTTGAAAATTTTCTCTCATTAATTAAAAAACTCCTTTTATTCCGTTAAATTTATTGTTATGAACCAAATAATTATAAAATATTAATAATCCTTTTAATCCTATGATAAAAATAGATTATTTACGTTTAAAAAACAAAATTAGTTTTTAATTGTATATATTCTTACTAAACACTCCCCTATAAAACCTTACAAACAAATATCTAAATTAATTTATTAAGCGAAGTAACTACTAATAAGTAATATTGTATTTCTTGAAAAGTGGTAAGATTCCAGGTTTTTTTCATTAACAAAATACCAGAGATAGAATGACATTTTCATTTTTTATCAGCCACTTGTTACTAGTAATGTAGATACGGATAAATTTAATTACTTGGTTTTCGGATTTCCCAAGTTACTCTAAATTTCTACCTTAATTCTTTAAATGAATTACCTTCCTTTTGAGAGGCTGATGCCAGATTTTCTTTACATGATAAACTACTAAATACTTTATCCATATATCCGATTAAAGCAACTTACAGAACAAGTGAAGCTATTTTTACATCAATTTTTCTTCTTAGGCCCTTTCAGGCTTCTCCATGGAATTATTTGGTGGCGAGTGTCATATTGACACTAATTGGCTTTCATCTCAATCCGCTTTTATGGTCTGCTGTTGTAATTAGTCATTCTTTAATTTAACCTACTGACCGTATCGTTTCAGGATTTATCTTCTCTGGATATTGGGGAAATCACACAATATTTAAACCTCTTCAGCGCACATCCCAATTAATAGGTTTTTTTTGATGATATTTTAAATATTCATTAGCACGAGAAAATGGCTTAGAACCAAAAAAACCTCGATAAACCGAAAGTGGTGAAGGATGACTACTTTCAATAATCAAATTATCTTTAATATTTAGATAACTTTTATAATCTTGAGCTTGTTTCCCCCACAAAATATAAACAATATTTTTTTTAAAAGACAAATAATTAAATATATTAATAGTAAAAATATGCCAACCAATATTTTTATGACTTAAAGAAAAACCTTCTTCAACAGTTAAAATAGTATTCAATAATAATACCCCTTCATAAGCCCAAGAAAATAATTGATTCGTAGAAGCTTTAATGGATAAATCATTTTGTAACTCAATAAAAATATTCTTTAAACTTTTAGGAGTATCCGAAGATAAAGTGCTAAAAGCTAAACCGTGAGCTTGATTAGGTCCAGGATAAGGATCCTGACCTAAAATAACAACTTTTACTTTGTCCCAAGGAGTACACTTAAACGCATTAAAAAGATTTTTTGGATGTGGCAAAATTTTCTTACCCAATTTATATTGAGTTATTAAAAATTTTTTTATTTTAATAAAATACTCTTTTTGTTGTTCTTTTTTGAGAATATATTCCCAATTTATATTAGGAAAAATAATATTATCACCCATATATAATAAACCTTTTAATAAAATAATAATCTAAAATAGCTAATTAAAGTTTTAAACTAAATTATCATTAGATGAAGATTCATCGAAAATAATAAAGTAAAATAATAATAAAATCATACTCCATATTAGTATATAAGTTATTTCATAAGGAATTTTAAAAGAATATTTATAAAAAATATTATGATAAGGAATTTTTTCTTCAAATTTTTGAACAAAAGAATTATTATCACCCTTCGTAGTGACATATTTTTCTTGAGTATTATTAAAAACTACTCTATGAATAATAAAACTATCTTTTAAATAAGCAAATTCAGAAGAATCTGCTTTGAATATAATTATATCTCCATCTAATTTTCCGGGATTACTTGTTTTTAAAAGTTTACATTTATCTTCATCTAATAAAGTAAAAAAAACTATATCATCAACACGCATTTTAGGTAACATGCTATCACTAGATACTCGAGAAAAATTAAAACGAAAAATTTTAGTAGTATTTTCTTTATCTAAAATTAAATTACATAATAAAAATATAACTAAAAAAAATAAAAATAGATTAAAAAAATAATAAATAATATTTCTAATTATACTTAACCTAAAATACCTTTTATATTTTATAAAGCCCATTATAAAATCACCATTATGCCCCATTCTTTAAAATTATTCTGAAAAAATTTCTTTATATATAAATATACATTCGCCAACAAAGGAGAAATAATTCCTCCTTGAGGAGAGCCTGATAAAGATTCATATTTGATGCCATCTTTCATGAAACCGGCTTTCAACCATTTGTTAATGTTTGAGAGCGTTTTATGCTTTTTGATGAACTGATTGAAGGTTCTCATCAGAATCTCATGATTAATGGTATCAAAGTAACCTTTTAAGTCGATTTTGATAATATAATCTATTCCTTTAAATCTTTGTTTGACGCGTTTGATAGCATCATGGCAAGATTTTTTGGTTCTAAATCCAAAGCTCCATTCTGAGAAGATATTTTCGAAATAGGAAGTTAAGAGTTGTTCCAGGCATTTTTGCATCAATCTATCCTTGATGGTCGGTATGCCCAAAGGTCGGGTTTTTTTATTATCTTTAGGAATGAAGATTTTTTTGACTGGTTTTGGGTGGTAACCATTATTGACGTATTCCCGATAGTATCTTTTTAATCTTTCCAGATTGATTCCATCGATGGTTTTATTGTCAATTCCAGGTGTACCCGCCCCTTTGTTAGCGGCGATTCTATTGAATGCTGTTAACGTGTTATAAAAGTTATTCATTCCTTGTTGCAGCTCTCTTTTTAGAGAGTAACCATTTGATGAACAATTTTGAATTCTATTCAATGTTTGTAAAAGTTTAGTTTCTGGTGAAACTGTTGTTGACATAATATATCAACCCCTTTTCCTGATACCATTGAATAACTAGTAAATTACTTTGTTCTTTCGCCCTATAAGGGTGATTAACCTTCTTCTTGATAAGACGATTAACTAGATTATTCCACATCTAGGTTTACCCTTACGACTACTAAAAAGATGTTTTATCCTTGACCATCCAGACTTTTATTTCCGGATTAGTAAATTTAATTACTTAGTTTTAGGATTCTCCAAGTTACACTAAAATTCTACCTTAATTCTTTAGGGGAAGTATCCTCGTTAAGAGGCTGATTCCAGGTTTCCTTTATCTGATAAACTATCCAATACAAAATATAAATATCGATAGATTCCGGACTATCTGGGTCAAGCAACTTACAGATAGGTTCATTAATTACATCCATTTTCCTTCTTAGGCCATTACAGGCTTCTCCATCGAATTATTCGGTGGCGGAGTCATCTTGACTAATTTGCTTTCGTCACAACCCGCTTTTATGGTCTGCTATAATTCAGTATTCTTTCGTTTACTAAACCGACCATCTCCTTTCAAGGTTTATCGGCCCTGACTATTGGTTAAATAGTAGGAAATTTAGGACTCTTTGGCGCCCCATCAAAAATAACAAAAATTACCAAAAATCAATAAAAACTAAAAAAATAATTAATAATAATTTTAAAATGTTTTCAAAAATTATTAAAATTTAACCAATACAATAAAAATACAAAAAATATTAAATCAATTTATACTTCAAATATTTTTTATACAATTCAATAATAAATATAGGGATAAAAGACAAAAACATAATTATATTAATATCCCAAAACGATAAATTAGCCAAATTAAAATATTTTTGGCAAATAGGAATAAATAAAATAATTAATTGCACTAAAAAACTTATTATAAAATAAATAATAAAAATCGGATTTTTTGTTTTAAGAGAAAAAATAGATTCTGATAAACTTCTAAAATTCCAAGCATGAAATAATTGTGAAAAAGCCAAAACCATAAAAGCAAAAGTTTGAGCATATTTAGCATTATCGACATCATGTATATAATATCCTAAAATAGCAGAACCAAAAACAATAACGCCCAACATCAAACCTTCGAAACAAATTTTATACAATGACGCTTTATTTAAAAAATTAATGTCTTTTTTAACCATGGAATTATTTATCATATTAGTCTCAGGCGGCTCCATACCTAAAGCTAAAGCCACTAAAGAATCAGTAACTAAATTAATCCAAAGTATTTGTAAAGTATTTAAAATAACAAAATCCAAAGGAAAACAAAAAAATCCCAATAAACTATTAAATAATATAAGACAAATTTCTCCCATATTACAACTTAATAAAAACATTAAACTTTTACGAATATTAACAAAAACATTTTGCCCTTCTTTAATAGATGTTACAATAGTATTAAAATTATCATCCATCAAAACAATATCAGCGCTTTGTTTAGTAATTTCAGTACCATTCAAACCCATAGCCAATCCTACATCAGCTTGTTTGATACTAGGCACATCATTAACACCATCACCAATCATAGCAACTACATAACCTAATTTCTGCCAAGCTCGAACAATTTTTAATTTATGTTCCGGAATAGTACGAGCATAAACTTTAATATTCGTCAAATTTTGTAATAATTTTTTTTCATCTAATTTATCTAATTCAGATCCATCGATTACTAAATCTGTTTTTTTATTTAAAATGTTTAATTTATTAGCTACTTTGATAGCTGTATAACGATTATCACCTGTAATCATAATAGTTTGAATATTAGAGTTATGACATTCCTGAATAGACTGGAAAACTTCCAATTTTAAAGGATCTTCGATACCTGTTAATCCCACTAAAATAAGATTTCGACGTAAAATATATAAAATTTCTTTAACAGAAATATTATCAGATAAAAACTGAGAATCAAAAAAATTTGTATAAGCGACTCCTAATATTTTATAACCTATTTTAGCTTGTTTATTTAATTGAAATTCAAATTCGTCTTTATATTTTGCATTTTTAATAACATTATTTTTTGTATTATTAATACAAATATAATATGATAAATCCAATAAAATTTCACCAGCACCTTTAACAATAGTAAAATATTTATTTTTATCTTTATATATAGTAATCATTAATTTGAACTCGTCATCAAAAGGAAACATTTTAATTAATTTATATTGTTTTCGTAATACATTAATATCAATATTTAAAAATTTAGCTAATTCCAAAAAAGAACGATCTACAGAATCTAATAAATCAAAACAAGAAATATTTTTTTCATTATCATGTTGAGCAATACTATTACATAAAATACCATAATTAATTAATTGTTGATAATTAGAAATTAAATTATCAGGAATTAATTGACTAGAATAATCAATATTAAAGTGATTTGAATAAACATATAAAAATTTAATTAATAATTTATTTTGAGTAAGTGTTCCTGTTTTATCTGTACAAATAACATTAATAGCTCCCAAACGTTCTAATGTTTTTAAACTTTTAACAATAGCATTGGATTTAGCAATTTTTTTTACTCCAAAAGCAAAAATAATAGTCATAATAGCTAATAAACCTTCAGGAATAACAGCCACAATTAAAGCAATGGAAGATAATAAATAACTACTTATAATATTCCAATTCAAACTATTGAAAAATAAATAATATTTTAAAATATTAAAAAGAAAATTTATAAAAATCAAAATAAAAATAATAAAACTCAAAATTTTAGTTAATCTTTGTAAATAAAATTCTAAAACTGTTTTTTCTTTTTTAACTGTTTGAGACAATTTAGTAATACGACCTATTTGCGTTCTCATTCCTGTATTAATAACTACAGCTTGGGCATTTCCATTAATTATAACAGTATTCATAAATAACAAATTTTTATTATTTAATAAATTTGAATCAATAACTTGAACGTTAGTATTTTTAGTAACTGAATTTGATTCACCTGTTAAAATGGCTTCATCCACTTGTAAATTATTAGAAGTTAATAGACGTAAATCAGCAGGAACTATATCTCCTTTATCTAAAAAAATAATATCTCCTGGAACTAAATGATCACTAACAACGGATTTTATATTAGATTCTCGTAAAACTTTGACATATATTTTAGTAGTTTGGGTAATAATATCAAAAGATTTATCTTTTTGATACTCATGAAAAACACCAAAAATAGCATTACCTAATATAATTAAAAAAATTAAAATACCTTCATACAATTCTTCTTGATGACGATTTAAAATACCTATAATTAAAGTAATAAACGCTGATGTTAATAAAATATATATAAAAAAATTATTAAATTGATTTAAAAATTTTTTTATTAAAGACTTAGGTTTGGGCTTGAACAATGTATTCAAACCATGTTCGATTAATCTAGATTGAACTTGTTGTTCTGTCAATCCTGTTTTTAAATTAGTTTGTAACTCTTCTACTAATAATGATATTTCAGAATTATAAAACAAAGAATTCATATATAACGAAAACCAAACCTTCTAAGGAATATGCCTAATAATTATTATTAATTTAAACAATAAAATTAATAAAAAAATTTTAATTATTGTCGATATAAAAAAATTAAAATCATTTTATTTGTTTAGGAATATTAGATTTAGTAACTCTAACTTTGGTTATAACTAAACCGTTATGAGATAAACCATCAAAAATCCAATCATTATACATTATTCGAATTTTTTCATTACTTTCTGGCATTCTACGCAATTTATCTAACATAAAACCGCTTAAAGTATCATAATCATCTACTGGTAAATTAGCGTTTAAATATTCTTCTATATCACACAGATGAGCAGTACCTTTTATAATAAATTCTTGATCGGAAATTTTTACAATTTCGAAATCGTTTTTATCATATTCATCCTGAATTTCGCCTAGAATTTCTTCAATAACATCCTCAATAGTTACGATACCAGCTGTACCTCCGTATTCATCAACTACAATAGCCATATGTTTTTGTTTAGACTGCATTTCTTTCAATAATTCGCTAATATTTTTAAATTCTGTAATATAAAAAACTCGCCTTAAATAATGATTAATATTAAACTTTGAATAATTATTCTTATAAGGACGTTGATCATTTGTAACTAATAAAACCTTAAAAAGATCTTTAATATGAACGATTCCTAAAATCTTATCTAAATTTTCCATATAAACAGGAAATCGAGTATATTTTTCTTTTAAAATAAATTCTCTCAATTCATTAATACTAATATCATGACGAATAGCTACAATTTCTTTTCTATGACGCATAATATCTGAAACTTTAGTGGTATTAAAATCAAAAATATTTTGTATCATATTGTTTTCATTACTATTAATAACTCCTTGACTATAAGAAGCACTTAATAAAAAACGTAATTCATCTTCTGAAACAATATCTTGAGTTTTATTCGGATCAATTCTTAAACAATATAAAATAAGATTGCTTATTTGATGTAACAACCAAACAAAAGGTTTCATAAAAAAACAAACTAAATTAAACAAACCTAACAAATAATAAGCAGTTTTTAAAGGATAAATTAAAGCAATTCGCTTAGGAATAATATCCCCTAAAACCAAAGAAAGAATAGTTAATAAAATTTGAATTTCACCATGAGAATCATGATGCAACATATAACCTTGAATAACTGTTAATATATGAATAACTATTTGAATTACAGACAAAAAATGAGTAGGTTTAGATTTAATTTTTTTAATTTTTACGGCTTTTTTAATACCTTTTTCTATTTCAAGATCTAATTTGCTTTCACTTAAAGAAACTAAAGAAATTTCAATAGCTGACAATAAAGCATTGATAAAAATTAATGCTATGATAGTCAAAATAATTATACTCATTTTATTCTATAACCTCTTTCACATTTAACTGTAATAAAATATGGGTTATAAAAAATAAAACTTTTTAAATAATTATTTTTATCATCATTTTCCATATACGTTTAAATTACCTTATTCTCCTTTTTTTAATTTCTTCTTTTATCAAGAACAACTTTTAATAATTCTACCATAAATTCAAATAAAAGTAAAATCGTTAAATTCTAAATTCATTTTAATTACAATGTTTTTAATAAGCTCTAGCAAATAAAATAGTTTGATTTGCTTTTTTGTTAGTAACAGGACAAATTTTATTTAATAATTTTTCTTTTAAAATAACTCTAGCTGTTGCTCCTGTTTCTTTTTTGATAATATCTTCCGCTTCGTTAGCTAAAACACTCATCTTAACATATCCCTTTTTAGATAAATAAATTTTAAACTCTTCATAATTATTAGCAATATAAATATTTTTTTCCATACGTTGCAAAGCATTATCGAACATGTTTTTATGAATATTTTTAATCAAATTCGAGATATTTAACAACAATTCGGAAGCATTAATAACAAGTTTTTTTCGACTGTGTCTAATAAAAATGGTTACTTGTTCGTTTTGTAATTCTTGTTCTCCTATTTCTAATCTCAAAGGAACTCCTTGCAATTCATAATGACTAAATTTCCATCCAACATTTTTATTTTGTATATCTAATTTAGTACGATATTTTTTAAACAATTGTTTATAATAAAAATTAACTTTTGTTAATAAAAGTGAATTATTTAATCTTAAAGGAATAATAACTATTTGTATAGGCGCAATATAAGGTGGCATCACTAACCCTTCATCATCGCCATGTACCATAATAATGGCACCTATTAATCTAGACGAAACAGCCCAAGATGTTTGATGTGCTAATTGCATAATAGAATTTTGATCTTGAAATTGAATCTTAAAAATTTTAGAAAAATTAGTTCCTAAATAATGAGAAGTACCTGCTTGCAAAGATTGACCGTCATACATTAAAGTTTCAATAGCATAAGTGATTAAAGCCCCTTTAAATTTTTCTTTTTCTGTTTTGATGCCTGAAATAAAAGGTATAGCTAATAATTCTTTACCTAATTTTTTATACAAATTTAAAATATAAAGAGTTTCTTTAAGAGCTTCTTGTTTAGTAGCATGAACTGTATGTCCTTCTTGCCATAAAAATTCTTTACTCCTTAAAAAAGGTTTAGTATTTTTTTCCCAACGGACTACGCTGCACCATTGATTAAATAATTTAGGCAAATCTCTATAAGAAGTAATAACACTCGAATAATACTTGGCAAAAATTACTTCTGAAGTAGGACGCAGAATTAATCTAGACAATAAAGGTTGATTAGCAACATTATCGATAATAAGAGTTTCAGGAGCAAAACCTTGAATATGTTCTTTTTCGAGTTGAAATAAATTTTCAGAAAAAAGTAATGGAAAATAAACATTCCTATGATTACTTTTTTTTAAATAATGATTTAAAAATTTTTGTATCATTTCCCACAAAAAGTAACCATTGGGCAAATAAATAAAAAAACCTGGTACATCAGAATAAGAAATTAATTTAGCTTTTAAACAAAGGTCTGTATACCATTGACTAAAATTAATATCACGACAATGAACCGTTTTAACTAATTTATTTTTCATATAATTTTTTCTTATAACCTTTTACAAAATAACCTTAAAATACTACAATTATTACATAATAAATATTTATTAAAGAATATTTTTACAATTAAAATTATCTTAATAGTATTAAAATATCGAAATAAATTAAATATTCCACCAAATTTAACATATTTAATATATTAAAAACTAAAAATAAAAATAAATATATTAATTAATTTTTTTTTAACAATTGAGAAAATAATTTAATTTGATCTGTTTTTTCCCAAGTAAATTGATCATTATTAATACCAAAATGTCCATATCTAGCAGTAATATTAAAAATAGGTTTAGTTAACTTTAATTTCTTAATAATACCTTGAGGACTTAAATCAAAATTCTTATAAATAGTATCTAGAATTAAATTGTCATCAACATTACTAGTATTAAAAGTATTAATAAACAAACCAACAGGAAAATTTAATCCAATTACATAAGCTATTTGTAATTCGCATTTATCACAAATTCCCGAAGCAACAATATTTTTGGCTAAATACCTTAACATATACGCTCCGCTACGATCTACTTTAGAAGCATCTTTGCCGCTAAAACAACCGCCTCCATGATGCACTCCGCTACCATAACTATCTTGGATAATTTTTCTCCCAGTTAATCCGGTATCAAAACAAGGACCTCCTTGTGCAAAACTTCCTGCTGGATTAATATAAAATTTAGTTTTTAAATTGATAAATTTCGATGGAATAATAGGGTTAATGATGTATTTTATAATAGAATCTGAAAAATTTTTATTATTTTTAACAATATCACTATGATGACAAGAAACAACAATCGAATCAATATAACTAGCATTACCATTTTCATCATATATCATAGTTAATTGTGTTTTACCATCTGGTTTTAAAAAAGGTAAAATTTTATTTTCTCTTATTTTAGTTAATTGTAAAGATAAATTTCGAGCTAATATAAACTGTAAAGGCATAAAATAGGCTGTTTCGTTTGTAGCATAACCAAACATTAAACCTTGATCACCAGCGCCACCATTGACAGAAACAGCTTTATGATCGGGATAGATTAACTCGGTTTAGAAAGTGCATTGATAATTTAACTTTCATATTCGCAATTAGCCCCCCACAGAACCGGACAAGCAAGTTTCCAAGCATCCGGCGCCTAATATCTGATTACAGATATTGAAACTCTTTCGCCATGTAAAGGTTATTACCCTTCGCCGTGGTCAGGTTCTTCTAAAATATTCCAATTCTAGAATTAAACTGACGACTACTGTAAGTTTCGCTTTTCCCTTGAGCCTAACAGCTGTTAGTTTTAACCCTTTGATGGTGCTTTTAGGGAGATCAAAGTTACGACATAATTCTACGAGAAGTGTTAGGTGCAGTTTACAATTGTTGCCAATTGGAGCATTCATAAAAAATATTAATAACAATATTTTAATGAAATTAGTGTAGAAAAGGGTTAGTTTTTAACCATATTGATAATATAAATGATGCAAAATTCTAACATCATATATCTTTCCTAATCCTGGTGTCAATACCTTACCAGAATGTTTACAGATTACCACGCTAACTAACCGCTTAGGGATTTTCACCTTCTCCTTAACTTCTGGTCTGGCGCTGACTTATTGACTAGATATTTCGTCTCATCGCGCTTGCGTGCTTTTGCTGTTATTAATTACTCTTTCGAGACAATTAATCAAGCCCACCTTACAGTGTTTACGTGACCTCTGGAGATTATCGCTCCAGGCTATGCGTTAAATAGCGGAATTATGCGCATCTTTTGCGCCCAATTTCTTCAGATTGTTGATTTAATCGGGATAGAAATTAGAGCGTTTTAAGTATTTCATTCATTTACTCTAAGCCCCCCACACCACCGGACAAGCAAGTTTCCAAGCATCCGGCGGTTCCAAAACATAAATAAATTAAAATTTATTAAAATGTTTTAGTTTCTCTTTCGCCTTGCAATTAGCTTTCCTAATTTCCTTGGAGAGTCAGTTCACTTAAAAATTCCATTTTAAGCTTTAAATATCTCTCGACTACTATGATTCTGCTTTTCCCTTGCTTTTTTGAAATACAAAAAAGTTTAGGGAGATGAAAGTTACTCTAAATATTTACCTCATGATATTAGGCGAGAAGACCAAATAATATTTAATTATAAAAAAATATAATATTGGTAGGATTGCAAATAAAATTTTTTCCAAAAGAAAAGAACAATTATAAAAGACATTTAATATCCTTTTATAAGATTGCAAACTGTCGAATAAATAGCTACAACAGGTTTCGTTATTACTCCTTTTTTCTCTTCAATTCTGCTTCTAGAATTTATCCATAATCATATTTCAACTTGCAATCGCTTTCTTGTATAGCTATATTCTACTCACGTTGCTTTGAGAATTTGCTATAATTACTTCTATTTTCATAGAAATAACCAATTCTCTGTTGCCGTTTTTTGTTCCAAAACGTACAATAGGTTAAATTGCGAAATATTTAGGCATCTTTTCCGCCCTTAAATTAACGATTAACAAATCTGAATAATAAAAATTATCTTCTTTATTTATATATCCTATATTTTTTACTGTTTCTCGAATAATAGTTTCTATTGTTTGTTTTTCTAAATTAATAGAACTTTTAATTTCTCCACAAAGAATAATTTTATTTTTAGTTACTATCGTTTCAATAGCGACTTTTGCATTAGAATCTTGTTTAAGATAAGCATCTAATAAAACATCAGAAATTTGATCTGCTATTTTGTCAGGATGTCCTTGAGTAACTGATTCTACAGTAAACTTTTGCATTTATTGATTAAAAACTCACTTCCTTATATTACACTTTATAACAATAAATTATTTTTTATACCTAACAATAAAAAAAGACTTTTGCAAGTCTTTTTTTATGATATATAAAAATAAATTAAAAAATTTTATTAATTCGCACAGCTTTTAAACCTTGCTGGGTAGATTCTACATCAAATTCAAAAAGAGCACCTTGATAAAAAAAATTTCTTCTATCTTCAGGCGTCATTTCTATAACAGATCTATCTGCAATTTGTGAAACATGGAAAAAAACTTCTTCTAATGATTTAGTATCTAAACCAATTAACTCTTTAATTTCTGAATATTTGTCATTAATAGCATCGCTTGAAAATTCAGAATCTGATGACATATCTTTTAATTCTTGTACTTTATTTTGCAACATTAATTGCTGTTCTTCGGATAAATTAGGATTTCTATAAATAAATCCATAATTTCCTTTTTCTTCATGATTATCTGTTGTTCTTTTTTCTGAAAAAAACTTTAAATAACCTATACTACGTGGACTAATTTGATCTGCTGACATTTTAAAAAAAACTCCTCTGCAATTGCATTCTAATTTCATTCTCTAATTTTATTTTAATTAGTCGAAATAGTCACTTCCATTATACACAAATTCATAATAAAATTAAATATTATATTTAACAATGAAACAATAAAATTTAATATTACAAAAATTATTTTTTTTATTATGTTTATGATATAATTATTTATTAAATGCTAAACAATATAGCCCTTATAGTTTAATGGTAAAACACATCAATGGTAATGATGTAATATAAGTTCAATTCTTATTAAGGGCACCAATTATTTTGTAAAATCCATTAAATTTTTTGGTAAAATCTAATAGTAAGAGAAACTAAATAATAATTTTTAAAAAAATTATAATTTATAATTAAAATGCGGGTGTCGTATAATGGTTATTACATATGCTTGCCAAGCATATAATGAGGGTTCGATTCCCTTCACTCGCTCCATAAAAATTAACAATATTTATAAAAAATTATTACTGTTAAAGTAAAAAAACAAACTAAACAAAAATTTTTTATTAATTATCACTAAATAAATATTTTTAATAAATAAAATATTATTTTATTAAATTTTAAAATTTAATAATTTTTAAAAATAAAATTTCGAAAAATTATAAATTAATCAAAATCGAATTAATAAATATTTAAATTTAATAAAATCAAAAAATTAGCAAGAAAATATATTTTATTAATTATTAAAAAGATTAAAAATTATTGAAATTTTTTTAAATTTAAAAGATTATTCAATTAAATAAGACACCTAACAATTAAAACGCCATGTAATTATATTTATTAAAATATCGTACATAAATCAACTCAAAATCAATGGCCAAAATTACTAAAGAAATTTTAGGCCATATTTTAGATAAATCAAAAAAATTTTGAAATTAATAAGAATGATCGAAAAAATAATTAATTAAAAATAAAAATCGATTATAAAATTTTTACCAATGTATTTCGCTATATGCAGTAAATATAACTTCTCTTATCTTTAAACAACAAACAAATAGATAACAGATTTTTAACATCACCAAATTATTTTTTTAATTTTTTATAAACAATTTTATATAGTAATTATTTTATTTTTATAAGTAAAAAATTTAATATTTTATTATGTCTAAAATTTTTATTTATTTTTATAAAAATTGGTAATACTTTTTTAATATTTAAATACTTAAAAAAAAATAAAAAAGAAATATTTGATTAAGATAAAAACTTAATTAAGAATATTTCTTTTTATTATTTTTAACTGATGACGTTTAATAATTAAACTACGTTTAGCTTGAAAATCACCAGGATGTTTTTTAACATGATATGATAATACTTCGATATTAGAGTTTAATAAATTAAACTGTACTTTATTGGAACCCGTATTCACGAGATTAGCATCACATTGTTCTAAAATTTTTTTCTTTTGCTCTTTATTCAAAGCCATGGCTCAGTGATATCCTTTCAAACTACAAAAACAAAATTAATTTAAATTAATCAATAGATTAATTAAATTAATTATTATTTATGTCAATCAATATTATTAAATATTTCTCCTTTAACGAATAATTATAACTTTAAAAATTTTTCCACATCTAAAATAAAAATAGTAGCTCCACCAACAGAAACTTCAGAAGGCAAAGAGTAATAAGCGGAAAATTCATTTAAAATATCATTCGGTATAATTTGTGTTTTTTGTCGAGAATGGAATCTAATAATTTCTATAGCTTGTTCCACTTTATCAACTGATAAACCTATAATTAAAGTAACATTTTTTTTACTTAAAAAGCCTCCTTGAGTTGATAATCTTGTGCTAAAAAAGTTATTTTTACTTAAATTATGTTGTACTTCATCAGCATCTTCTGATGAAACAATAGCTAAAATTAATTTCATTTTTTTATTCATATGCTACTATTATATAATATTTAAATCTATAAAAAATATTATTTTATAAAAAAATTCAATAATATATATTTCCAAATACAATAAATTCAATTTAATTTACAATTAAAATAATATATTTGAAACATATATTAAAAAAATGGAGGCCCTGAACGGATTCGAACCGATGTTCAAGCTTTTGCAGAGCTATGCCTTACCACTTGGCTACAGGGCCATAAAAATAATAATAAAAGAAGTAAAAATACTATTTTCCAAAATATCTAAATAATAAAAATTTAAAATTTATTGCATTTAAATAACTGAAAAAATAATATAAATTAATATTCTTTTAATCATTAAATTAATTTATTTTTTCTCTTTATGGAGTAAATATTTTCTTTCGAAAGGACAGTATTTATTTAATTCCAAATTTTTAGAATTTTGTTTTTTATTTTTATAAGTATGATAATTTTCTCTGCCACATTTCTGACAAAATAATTTTACTAATTCACTCATTTTTCTAATAACCTCATGAATATTCTGAAAACTAAATAATCCAAATTATTACTAAAATTAAAACGATAATTAATATCGTTATAAATTAAAAAAATAGCTATAAAACTATTCTTTTAATACTATAATAAAATTTTTAAATATTTAATATTTATTAAACTATATTGAAATTGAACTACAAAAAAATTTAATTTACATTAAATTTCAATTATTTTAATAAGTTTTTTATCCAAAACCTCTGGATAACGATATTTTACTTCTCTCATTTTCTTAAATAAAACACATACAATTTTATTTTGAATATCAATTCTAGTAACTACACCTATTTCTTGTTCGCCTGCAACACTAACTTTAGCTCCAATAAAATGGCGATAATGATTAATATTTTGATCTAAATAATTCAAAAAAAATCAACCTCTTTTTCCAACAATTTAATTTATATATTTTATTATTCGGATAAGATTTTTTTAAAATCTCTTTTAACTTTAGGACTCATTTTAAATGTTGGTACTGTTTGAGGAGGAGTAATTCTGATTTCAGATGTAGTAGGTATTTTAAATTTTCTTGATTTACGATAGGACATTTTAAAAAAACCTAAATAAGGAATTGTAAATTTTTCTTTTTTATTTAAAGTGTCACCCATGATATCATATAAAGATTTGAAAAATTTAACAACATCTTTTTTTTTCATATTTGTATCTTTAGCTACTTTAGATATCAATTCAGCCTTACTCATTATTTGTTTTGGCTCCTTTATTAAATTTTAAAATCATTTTCAATTAAATAAAAGCTAAAAATCTTTTTAACTTTTTATTAAAATCCAAATTTAGAGAAAATAAATTAATGTTTTTATGAACAAAATAATATAAATATATTCTTAAACATTAAAATAATGTCAAAAAACTTGAATCTAGTTTGATTTTAGCATAAAAATAAGTTTTATTAACACAAAATCGTTATTTTAATGTAAATTTATTTCATAATCGATTTAAAGAGATAATTTATAGGTTTATTTTCTATAACCACTTGATAAGCACTTTTAATAAGGGGCAATTTTATATTTTTATCTAACATTAAATGATAAAAAGCTTTTAAATTATTAATACCTTCTATAGTTTGTTGACTATTATGATAAATTGATGCAATATCCAAACCTAAACCTATTTGGATACCAGCTTTATAATTACGAGAATTTTCATTAAAACTCGTTACTATTAAATCACCTAAACCTGCTACGCTTAAAATTGTTTCTAAAGAAAACCCTAAACATTTCATTAACTTATATAATTCCATAATAGCTATACTAAAAAAAGCGGATTTAGCATTATTTTTAAAATTATTCCTATCTAAAATACCACTGATTAAAGACAAAACATTTTTAAAAGCACTACATATCTCGCAACCATAAACATCATTAGACAAAAAAACTTTTAAATAATTTTTATTAGTAAAAATACGATTTATCAATTTAGCGAATTGTAAATCAGAAGAAGCAGATACTAAAAAAGTTAAATATCCTTCAATAACTTCTTCAGCATGAGATGGCCCCATAAGGCAACCATAATTACCAATTTTAAATGAATCCAATTCTTCTTGAATAATTTCTTGAATAGTCTTATAACTTTCCACTTCTATACCTTTAGAAACATTAATAAAATTTTTTGATCGTTGTTCCAAAATAACATTGATTTCTCGCAACAATAATCTTATTTTTTGCGCAGGTATAGATAAAATTATTAAATCAGAATATAATAAAGCTTCAGATAAAATATAAGTAGCTTGAATTTTTTGATTTAAAGCTTTAATAAAAACAGGGTGTTTATGTTGTTTAATACAATTTACATATTCAATATTATTATCATATACTAAAACCCAATGGCCATTATCTGATAAAACTTGAGCTAAAGTAGTTCCCCAAGCTCCACCGCCTATAATAGTAATTTTTTCTTGCATATACGCTAACTTTTCCTTTTGAAAATGATTTTAATAGGTAACCCTTGTAATTCTAAATTTAATCTCAATTGATTTTTCAAAAATCTCTCATAAGAAAAATGAATAAATTTCGGTTCATTAACCAAACAAACAAAAGTAGGCGGTTTATTAAAAATTTGTTTTAAATAATAAAAACGAGCTTTACCTTGTTGAAAAATGTGAGGCGGATTTAATTGAATAGCTTTATACAAAATATCATTCAAAACATGATCTGTAAAATTACTTTTATAATTGGCAAAAATCTTATCCAAAATCTTTATAAACTCATCTAAATTATATTTTTGCAAAGCAGAAATATTAATTAATGGCATATAATCAAGAAATTTTAATTCATTTCTTATATTAATCTTAAATGTATCATAAACCTGATCTGTTTTTGAAATTAAATCCCATTTGTTAGCGATAATAATACAAGGTTTATTTGCTTTAAAAATCATAGAAGCGATATTTTTATCTTGATCACTAATTTTTTGACTCGAATCCATCATAAAACAAACAATATCGCTTTCTAATATAGCCATCGAAGTTCTTAAAAAACTGTATTTTTCTTTACCAGCTTTTATTTGCCCTCTTTTTTTTAAACCTGCTGTGTCAACAATACAATAAAAACGCTTATTATATTCAAATATATTATCAACTATATCTGTGGTAGTTCCAGGAATACTAGAAACAATCATTCTTTCTTCGGATAATAAAGCATTTATAAAAGTAGATTTACCAACATTAGGTTTTCCAATCACACAAAACTTAACCATATCTTCAGTTTTAATGTTATTAGGAATTTGCTCTAATGGACGTTTAGAAATAATACTATCCAAAAGCGTCCCTATACCGATACCATGGAGAACACTAATACCTAAAATTTCATTAAAACCTAAACTGTAAAAATCATAAGTTTCCGATAATAAATTAACATTATCCATTTTATTAACTGCCAATATTACTTTTGAAATTTTCGAATATAAAAGTTTTGCTATTAACAAATCATCTTGAGTAATTCCATCTCGAATATCTGTTACAAATACAATTACATCCGCTTCTTGAATAGCTATTTGAGTTTGATATTGAATTTTTTCCTGAAAAGGTAAATCGTTAAAACTAATACCACCTGTGTCAATAATGATAAAATTTTGATTTAACCATTGAGTATCAGCATAAATACGATCTTTAGTAGTGCCAGCTTTCGAATCCACTATAGCTAATCTTTGCCTTAAAAGACGATTAAATAAACTAGATTTACCTACATTAGGGCGACCTACAATAGCTACTTTAAACATGTTTTAACCGATATTTCCCTTTTAATTAAATTCTCTATTGCATTCACTGTTTCTTCAATAGACAAATTAGTACTATCTATTAAAATAGCATCTGCTGCTTTTTTTAAAGGAGCAATAGAGCGTTTTTCATCTTTTAAATCTCGTAATTTAATTTTTTTCATTATCTCAAATAAATTTATAAAATCTTTATTTTTAATTTGTAAATCTTTTTGTTTCCTTAAAGCTCGTTGCTTTATACTAGCAGTTAAAAAAATTTTTAAATTAGCATCGGGCATAACAACGGTACCAATATCCCGTCCATCCATAATAATATAATCATGTTCACGCATTATTTGATGTTGTAATATTAAAATTTTATTTCTAACAGGTAACAAAGAAGAAATATTTGAAACTTTACTTTCAATATCAAAATCGTTTAAATTAACAGAAAAATATTCATTATTTAAATAAAAACCATTATTTGTTAACCTAATATTTAAATTTTGTAATAATTTTTCTAATTCATGAAAAGCCAAATTATCATTATTATAATTAATTTCACTTTTTAATATATAAAAAGTAATTATACGAAATAATAATCCGGTATTTAAATAAAACCATTTTAATTTATTAGCTAATAGTTGACTAACAGTACTTTTACCAGCTCCAGCTGGGCCATCAATAGCTACTTTAAAATTCATAGCAATAAAAGAAACTCCTTAATATAAACAATATTTTAATTAAAATAAAAAATTCTTAAACATAAAAAAAATTTTAAATGATTAAATTTATTTTTCGTTATAACGAGAAACATAACAATCATTAGAGGTATTAATAATAATCTTTTCTCCTGTTTCAATAAACACAGGAACTTTTATAATTAAACCTGTCTCTAAAACAGCTTCTTTATAAGCAGTATTGCTTTTACGATTATTGTCTCCGGAAATAACAGGATCTGTTTGATGCACTTTTAAAACTATTTTATCTGGTAAAATTGTTCCTAAAATATTATTTTGATCACAAAAAAGAAATTCAACCATAACATTTTCAGCTAAATATTTTTTAATATTTTTAACATCTGATTCAGCAATTTCAATTTGTTCATAAGTATTTTCGTTAAAAAAAACGTATATTCCGTTTTGTATATAAGAAAATTTTAATTTCAATTTATTTACTAAAGCTGTTTCAATTTTAATACCTGAATTGAAAGTATATTCAATAATACTACCTGTTTTTAAATTTTTTAATTTACTTCTAACAAAAGCAGAACCCTTACCAGGTTTAACATGAAGAAAATCAATTATTTGATAAATATTATTTTTTAATTTAATAGTCATTCCTGTTTTAAAATCATTTGTATTAATCATTTAATTTACCTTTTTTCAAAAAATTTTTAATTATATCAATAGATTTCGTTTCTAATTGAGGATCCAAAGCTTCTAATTGCACCAAAGATAACATTTGATTCATAAACCAAGTTTTTTGTCTTTTAGCATATTTAAGAGTTTTGGTAATGATTAAATCATAAGCTTGTTGAAAAGAAATTTTCTTTTCCAAAAACTCTTTAATCTCTCGATAACCAATAATATTAAAATTAGCATTAGGATATTTATTCATTAAATATTTAACTTCTTGAACAAAACCTTGTTTTAACATTTGTTCTAATCTTAATATAACACGCGGTTTTAAAAATTGAGTTTCTATATTCAAATAAATAGTCAAAATATCAAATAATGGCCTGTTTGAACCATTCTTTTGAGACCTTAAACTATTACAAATTGCTTGACGATAAGCACTAATAATCCGGCGCGGGTTTTTAATATCTAAAACTAAATTCGGATCTTTTTCGAAAAGAAAAGTTAACATATGTTCGATGGTTACATTTTGATAAAATTGATTTTCATAATTTTTAGAAATATTTAATTCATAATCAAATAAAGCTGCTTTAATATAAAGACCACTGCCACCAACAATAAAAGGAATTTTAATATTCATAATTTTATTTCTTACATCTTTTTGGAAATAAAAAATATTATATTGTTCTCCAGGATTAATAATGTCCAACAAATGATGAGGGATATGAGTATCTTTAAGCGAAATTTTGGAAGAACCAATATCAAATTCTTTATACATTTGAACTGAATCAGCATTAATAATTTCTCCACAAAAAAAATTAGCTAATTTCAAAGAAAGAGAAGTTTTTCCTGAAGCAGTTGGACCTACAATAACTATAATTTTTTTTTGCATTTTATTATTCATGATATTTAATTTTCATAATTTTTTGTTTTTTACCTAATGTCAAAACCACTCCATTTAATTGTCTTTTGCCTTTAGCAATTTTATGTTTTAATTTATGATTATTTAAAAAATTATTAATAATAATATTTTTATCTTGACCTATTATACCATCCAAAGGGCCTGTCATACCTACATCTGAAATATAAAGAGTTTTTTTAGGCAAAATTCTTTCATCATTTGTTTGAACATGAGTATGAGTACCGACAATAGCATTAATTCTTCCATCAAAATAATTCGCTAAAGCTAGTTTTTCGCTAGTCGCCTGAGCATGAAAATCTAATAAAGCATAATGATATTGATTTTTATAAACTTTTAAAACATTTTCTACTTTTTTAAAAGGGCAAGATAAAAATTTATTATTCATAAAAACCCGACCCAAAGCGTTCATAATTAAAAGTTTTTTATCTTTATACTTAATAATTTTATGACCATAACCTATATGTAAACTATCATCATTTAACGGTCTTATAATATTAGTATGCTCTATAAATGACTTTAAATCATGATTTTTCCAAGTATGATTTCCCATAGTAATCATATTCACACCTGAAATTTTTAAATTATAAAAACTTTGAAAATCTAATCCTTGTCCTTCTGCAGCATTTTCTGCGTTAGCGACAACAATATTAATTTGATAACGTTGTTTTAAAAAATTAATTTTTTCAATTAAATAATTAATTCCTATGGAACCGCAAATATCTCCAATAAAAAGAATATTCATAATGATACTACCTTTGTATTAAAATTAACTAATGCTTAAATTTGAAATTTCGGTCAAACGAACTTCTCTAATAACAGTTATTTTAATACTACCATTATATCTAATATTTTTCATAATTTGATCTTTAATTGTTTGAATTACTGTAAAAATTGCTAAATCATCAATTTGTTTAGGATCCACAATAACTCTTATTTCTCGACCAGACTTAATAGCATAAGATTTTTCTACACCGGGAATTTTATTAGCGATTTCTTCTAATTGAGTAATTCTTTTAATATAATTATCTAATGAATCACGGCGAGCGCCTGGTCTAGAAGCGCTAATGGCATCTGCAATAGCAACCAAAACAGCAATAATACTACTAGGTTCTTGATCTTCATGATGAGATGCTACAGCATCTATTACTTCTAAAGGTTCTTTATGTTTCATAACAATATCTAAACCTATTTTTACATGACTTCCTTCTAATTGATAATCTAAAGATTTTCCAATATCATGCAATAAACCTGCTCTACGAGCTAATAATTCATTTTCTCCTATTTCTGCAGCTAATTTACCTGCTAAAAAAGATACTTCTAAAGAATGTTGTAAAACATTTTGACCATGACTAGTACGAAAATGCAAAGAACCTAATAATTTTATTAATTCTTCGTTTAAAAACCCTATTTTAGCTTCTAAAACAGCTTCTTCACCTATATCTTGAATAAAATTATCGAGTTCATCTTGAACCTTGGTAAAAGTTTGCTCTATACTAACAGGTGTAATACGTCCATCTAAAATTAAAAATTCTAAAGTTCGACGTGCTATTTCACGTCTTTTAGCATCAAAAGAACTTAATATAACAGTATTTGGTATATCATCTATAATTAAATCTACTCCTGTTATAATTTGAAAAGTTCTAATATTTCGTCCTTCTTTGCCAATAATTCTCCCCTTTAATTCGTTATTATCTAAATAAACTATATCCACATTATTTTCAGAAGAGATTTTACGAGATAATTGTTGCATAGCCGAAACTAACAAAACATTAGCTTTCTTTTTAACTTGAAATTTACATTCTTCTTCTTGAGATTTTATATAACTCATAATTTCTTGTTGAGAATTTTTGCGAATTTCATCCATAATAATTTTTTTAGCTTGTTCCTTAGTTAAAGAAGCAATGTTTTCTAATTCATTTTGTTGTTTTATAATGAGATTTTGAACTTTATTTTGCATTTGTTCAATTTGTGTTTGAGAAATATTAATTTTTTGTTCTTTCATATACAACAATTCTTCTTTATCGTTTAAATATCTAGTACGAGAATTTAATAATTCTTCTTTATGAATAATCTGTTCTTCTAAATTAACAATTATGCGTCTTCTTAAATTCAAATCTTCTTCCACTTCTTTTTTTAAAATATGGATTTCTTGTTTAGCTTTTGAAATCATTTCTTGAGCTATTATTTGGGCATTAGAAATTTTTTCTTGAGCATTTTTTTTTGTTGTTTGTATAATTCTTTTAATTTTTTGTTGATAATAAAAAATTAAATAATACAAAAATCCTAAAATGACAATAATTAAGGGCAAGTAAATAAACAAAGCAAGGAACCATTTTGTTGATGTTCCTAACATAATAATAAATTTATGCCTTCCGTTGTAATTGTTTGTTTTAAATATTATTTAAACTTAATTGATTAAATTATGATAAAAAACAAAATATTTTTTTATAATTAAATTTTTTTTGAAATGCTCTACATCTAATAATTTTTTTTTAAAAAACAAAAAAAATAAACAAATTAATTTTTAATTAATTTGCTTATTATAATTATAATTTATAAAAAACCACATTTAATTATTAAAATAATACATACAATACTAATTAGATAAAAGTACGTACATTACATCCCATATATTTTTATATTAAGATTTAAATTATTTTATGTTAAATTAAATGAGTTAGTAACGAAATTAATAATAATTACAATATTTATATATTGGACTAAAAAATCAAGAAACTTATAATTTTAATAAAAAAACATATTAATATAATTGTCAAAAACATTATCTGAAAGCAAAAACAATTTTATAAAAAGTTGTGCGTATCAAACCAAACGAAGAAGCTATAATAGTTTTTAATACAGATGGCGAGATTTTTTTAGATCGGGGAATATCTTTAATTATTTTAGCATTAGCATTTGTAGAAGATTTTTTATTAAGATATTTTTCACCGTAATCTAAATCTTTTTCCATCAAACTATCGGAAATTACAGAAAGTTTTTCGTTATCTTCGTATTCAGAATCTATTATTGTTAACGAATTGTCATTTGTAGAAATTTTTTTGTTATCTTTGTATTCAGAATCTATTGATGTTAACAAGTCTTCATTTGCGGTGATAGAAGATATTTCATCATAATAAATATTTTTTAATTCTAAAATATCATTATCTTGTTTTTGCAATTTATTTATAGCTTTTTTTCAGTTTTTTCCTTATACTCTACAGAATCCAAATTCTGATTTTGATTAGAGATATATCTTGTTTTTTTGTTTTTTGATCGTCTAGGAGATTTCTGAGAATTAAAGACTACACGGTTTCTATTGAACTGACCTTGTCCTAAAGATTTTGAATTATCAGTTTCTGCATGGCCTACCTTTAACTGACCTTGTCCTAAAGATTTTGAATTATCAGTTTCTGCATGGCCTACCTTTAACTGACCTTGTCCTAAAGATTTTGAATTATCAGTTTCTGCATGGCCTACCTTTAACTGACCTTGTCCTAAAGATTTTGAATTATCAGTTTCTGCATGGCCTACCTTTAACTGACCTTGTCCTAAAGATTTTGAATTATCAGTTTCTGCATGGCCTACCTTTAACTGACCTTGTCCTAAAGATTTTGAATTATCAGATGTTGTTACATATTCTAAAGGTTTAGCGCTTTGACTTTGACCATCATAATATTGATTTATCTTTTTATCAATATAATCACCTAATTTATTTAGAAGGCCCTTATCAGCAACATTTCCAGCTATATTACCTAACAAATCAATTGTTTTATTTAATGTAGTAGTAGTAGGTGAATCTAATTTTTTATCATCTATTTTATCAGTTTTTTGATTATTAATGTTTGTGTTATATAAAGAATCAGAACTAGATGGTGTTGAAGCAGAAATATATTCTAAAGAATTATCGAAATTAACACTATATTCATCTTGTTCATGTGAATAGAAATAACATAACTCATTTCCATAAATATTTATATAAATTATGTTAAACCCTCACCCAAACCGCACGGGCATATTCCTATGCATACGGCTTTCCGAGTTAAATTATACATTATTATATGTATCTTTTCCTCTGTTTTTCTTCCCCTTGTGTAACAGGAATTACCTGCGCCTTGGTAGGACATGACCCCTACGAGTACTATATCGAGATAGATTAAATCGGTTTTTGGAAAGCGAAATTTACGCTTTCATATTCGAAATTAGCCCCTCACGGAACCAGACAAGCAAGTTTC
Source organism: Candidatus Phytoplasma australasiaticum subsp. taiwanense (assembly GCA_001307505.2). GTDB lineage: Bacteria > Bacillota_I > Bacilli_A > Acholeplasmatales > Acholeplasmataceae > Phytoplasma > Phytoplasma australasiaticum. The sequence goes on along the minus strand of CP040925.1, from coordinate 60,641 downwards.
CAAGCATCTGGCGCCTAATATCTTTGTTATTGCTAACTTAAATAAATTATTACTTATTTATTTTATGACATTCACAGATATTTTATTTTTTTATAAATCAAAAAATTTTTATTTATTAAAAGATTATTAATTAATAATATCCACAATATAGAATTTTATGGCAATTGTTAATAATAAAACTTCTAATTTACCCATTTAACAATAAATTATTTATAAATAAATGATTAAAATATTATTTGTAGATTTCTCGAATAAGTTGGGTGGTTTTTTAGTAATTCTGAGAGTTCTAGCTTTTCAAGTATTATTAATCTTTTTAATATTTTCATAAATCATTATTAATTAATATACATCAAAAAATAATATTAATATAGATTTTATATATCATGAATATTTTGAAATTTTTATTTAATTATTTTTAAAAATAATAACTAGACTCATAAAATCAGAAACCAAAATTCCATTCGGTGAATTTTTCTTCATAAACAAGCGTTAGTAATGAATTCATTTTTTGATTGAATCATTCTAGCTTTAATAATTGAGATACCTAACAAAATAAATATTAGTGACCATTTATAATTAAAAATAATTACATTACTTTCGGGTAAATTAGTACAAATTAACAAATTATTATTTAATAGATTTATCATTTTTTTTAATTAAATATATCGATAATTTTTATTATCAACTGTAACCATAAATATTATTATGTTATATTGATTAACTCTCGTTTATATTGGTTTTTTAGAATTTATTTTTTAAAACTATATTAGAGAGATAATTATTAAAATTCCTTTAAATTGCAATTTATTTTTGATCAATAAATATAAAATATTTAGTAGTATTTATAATCTACATCATTAGAGGAAGTTATTTAAGAATGTCAAAGATATTGAAACTCTTTCGCCATGTAAAGGTTATTACCCTTCGCCGTGGTCAGGTTCTTCTAAAATATTCCAATTCTAGAATTAAACTGACGACTACTGTAAGTTTCGCTTTTCCCTTGAGCCTAACAGCTGTTAGTTTTAACCCTTTGGTGGTGCTTTTAGGGAGATCAAAGTTACGACATAATTCTACGAGAAGTGTTAGGTGCAGTTTACAATTGTTGCCAATTGGAGCATTCATAAAAATATTAATAACAATATTTTAATGAAATTAGTGTAGGAAGTAGGCAAAAAATAACCTTATTATTTAATAATTTACACAATATGTTTTTATTTATTATGTATACTCCCTAATCCTGGTATCAATATCTTACCAGAATGTTTACAGATTACCACGCTACTTAACCGCTTAGGGATTTTCACCTTCTCCTTAACTTCTGGTCTGGCACTGACTTATTGACTAGATATTTCGTCTCATCGCGCTTGCGTGCTTTTGCTGTTATTAATTACTCTTTCGAGACAATTAATCAAGCCCACCTTACAGTGTTTACGTGACCTCTGGAGATTATCACTCCAGGCTATGCGTTAAATAGCGGAATTATGCACATCTTTTGCGCCCAAAAACTCTGTAAGCATTTATAAAATATCTAAGATGAATAAAAATGATTGGGCATAAATGCTCAAATCTAAATTAATAAATACCTTATTAAAAAAAGATATTTGTAAAAAAATCTTAATTACATTTTTATAAGAAACTTATCCAAGGTAGCTATTTAATTATTGGTAAGTGTTAAAGATCGCATGGCTTTAAATAAATCATCTCATTATATTTTTATATTGGTAAAAATATACGAAAAACGTTAAAAAAATACGTTTTAAAAATAAATCATATTTTTTCACGGATAGAACTTAATTGTAAGATAAAGATAATACAATTAACGCGCTAAATATGTCATTAACAAAAAATAATTAATTCAAAATATTTTTTTAAGAATAAACATATTTTGCTGATTTATTTAATTTGTAGCTTTAATTCAAGAAAAACTTCATGCTTATTTTAACTTCGCCTTGCATATAATTTTAATAAATGTTTACATTATATTAAAAATAATCATGCTTCTTGAATATGCTATTTTCCCTTAATGAATTTTCATTCTCAGGTAAATTCAACGGCTTAGCATGCTATCCCTATGCTAGGAGGACCATAATCTCCTAAATTAAACGCCCGAACTTGCGCACCTTATCCTGTGATTGTGTTAATTCTGGAGAATCCAAAATAGATTCGCCTTCTAAGTTTATATCTTCTGATGAACCAACTTCATATGAACTTTCAAAAACACCGGAACAAAACATGATCAAAGGGACTATTAAAACAGAAAATATCAAAAGAGACAAACCTATAAATTTTTTATTAAAATTTAATGGTTTTTTCAAATATAGTTAACCCCTTATTCATTAATTTAATTTTTTTTACAACATTTACTGCATTCAAATAAAATAATTACAATAAATTAAATTTTTATATTATTTAAAATTTTATTTCGTAAATTTTCAAGTTTTTTAAATTTTCATTTTTTCAAATTCTTAATTTTGATAAAGTATATTTTTTTTAATTTAAATTTTGGGTCTTCTATCTTTCATTATCAAAAAAACAAATTACCCACTAATATTATAACTCAAATAATCTTAAAAATAAACTTGAAAAAAATAAGATCTTAGAATTTGATATATCTATATATTAAATAAAATTAATTTTTATTTAAATTGACTATTATATAAATTATAATAAAAACCTTGTTTAGCAAGTAATTCTTGATGACTACCTTTCTCAACTAACAAACCATTTTGCAAAACTAAAATAACATCTGCATTTATAATAGTAGATAAACGATGAGCAATCACAAAAGAAGTTTTATTTTTCAATAATTTTTGCATAGATTGTTGAAAAAGAATTTCTATTTGAGTATCAACAGAAGCAGTAGCTTCATCTAAAATAACTATAGAAGGATTATTTAAAAAAGTTCTAGCGATAGTAATTAATTGTTTTTCTCCTTGGGAAATATTATCTAATTCTTCGTTAATCATAGTATAATAACCATCTGGTTTAGTCATGATAAAATCATGAACATTAACTTGTTTAGCGGCTTGCACTACCTGTTCTTCTGTAGCATTAAAATTACCGTAACGAATATTATCCATAATAGTACCACGAAACAACCATGAATCTTGAACAACTATACCAATAATTTTACGTAAATCACTTTTTTTAATAGTAGAAATATCTATTCCATCAATTGTAATCCTTCCAGAAGTTAAATCATAAAAACGAACCAATAAATTAACTAAACTAGTTTTTCCAGACCCTGTAGGGCCAACAATAGCGACCATTTGATCTTTTTTAATCTCAAAACTAACATCCTTAAGAATAGGTTGATCAATATGATATTGAAAATTAACATGCGAAAACTTAACAAAACCCTCTACATAAGGAAGAGTTAAATCATTTTTTACATCTAATTCTTCACTTTCGGATAAAAAAGTAAAAACACGATTAGCAGCAGAAGAAGTAGATTGTAAAATGACAAACATCTGACTTAAATCTCTTAATGGATTCCCTAAACGCCAAATATATTTCATAAATGATTGAAACATTCCTAATTGAATAGTGCCAAATCCCAATTTAAATAATAAATATGGTATTTCCGTATCTTGATAATTTAACAAAAAATAACCTAATATAACAATAAAAGTCATCACAATATAAGTAAAACTATTAATAATAGGCATAACTAATCCAGAAATCCAATTAGATTTAAAAATAGTAGAAGATAATTGTTTGTTTAAATTTTGAAAATCATTAATATTATTTGCTTGTTGATTATATAAAATAATCTCTTTATGTCCGGTATATTTTTCTTGTAAAAAACCAAAATATTCTCCTGTTTTTTCAAATCTTTGAATAAAAACTGAACGAGCTTTTTTATTAATTAACCAAATCACAAATAAAGAACTCGGTATCATTAAACAAATTAATAAAGCGAATCTTACATTTGCCCAAAACATAATAAAAATAATCATCAAAATACTAAAACAAGAAAGAACAAAAGCTACACAAGATTGTTGTAAACCATTAGAAACTGTTTCCAAATCATTAATAGCAATACTCATAATATTACCTATAGTGTTATTTTCAAAATATGATATAGGTAATCTTAACATCTTTTGATAAACACGTTGTCTAATATTTTTAACAGATTTATGAATAATTACAATAATTAATTTATTATAAATAAATCTAGCTATGATACACAAAATATATAATAATAAATTAATAGATAATAAAAGAAAGATATAACCCATATATTCCGATATATTTTTAAAATAACTTAGAAAATATTTACGAAGAAAATCAAGAATAATATTATTTTTATAGATAATTTTCGAATTATTCTTAAAATTATTTTGAATAAAATTAATAATAACATTACCTTCAAAAATCACAATAAAAGCATCTATAGCAGCCACTAAAAAAATCAAAAAAATGCTAATAAAAATTTCTTTACGAAAAGGTTTTAAAAAATAAAATATTTTTTTCAATTTAGAACCTCTTTTATTTTTTGCGAAAATGCAATATTTTTATAAATTTGACACCTATGCATTAACTCCTCATGCTTACCGATATCAATAATTTTACCATCATCTAAAACAATAATCTTATCAGCATTCAAAATAGAACTCAATCTCTGAGCTACTATAATAATAATAGAATCTTTTCTTAAATAACTTAAATTTTGACGAATAGTTAAATCAGTTTGATAATCTAAAGCAGAAAAAGAGTCATCAAAAATATAAATATCCGGTTTTTTTAATAAAACTTTAGTAATAGCTAATCTTTGTTTTTGTCCTCCAGAAAAATTAGAACCTAATTCGCTAACTGGTTCTTGTAATTTTCCTTTAGTTTTATTAATGAAATCATAAGATTGAGCTATTTTAGCAAATTCCAAAATTTCTTCAGAATCTGCATTCGATTTTCCAAAAGCTAAATTACTTAAAATAGTACCTTTAAATAAAATATTTTTTTGAGAAACTACACCAATCTTATCCCTTAAAGAGGTCAAATTATATAATTTAATATCTACTCCATTAATTAACAAACAACCTTTAGTAGGATCTATCAACCTAGGAATCAAATTAATTAAAGTACTTTTTCCAGAACCCGTAGAACCAACCAAAGCAATTAATTCTGAAGAATGAACTTTAAAATTAATATCTGATAAAATCAATTTATCATTTTGATCATATCTAAAATCAACATTTTTAAACTCCAAACTTACAATAGGCTTAGATAAATCAAAATTATATTGTAAATTATTTTTAATTTCAGATTTAGTATTTAATAAATGTTCTATTTTTCTTAATGATACTAAAGCTTTAGGAAACATAGTGAATAATAATAAAAAATTTAAAATCGAATAAAGTATATGATATTGCAAATTAATACAATTATAAAGACCACCTAAATGAAAATCAGCTGGCATACCTAATTTTAAAATGTAAGCACCAAATCCAGTAGTAAAAATAATAGAAATATTTAATAATAAATAAAATAAAGGTTCCATTGAAAAAATTGAATTAAATAAATTAATATTTAAAAAAGCATATTGAGAATTTATGGCATTAAATTTAGAACATTCATAATTTTCTGTATTTAAAGTTTTAATAACTTTAATACCAGTTAAATTTTCACGTAATTTTGAATTTATTTGTTCTAAAACTTTTTGTTTTTGGGTAGATAAAAAATAATTTTTAAAAATAATACAAACAAAAATAATAACTAAAAACGGTATAATAGCCAAAACAATATATGAAAACACCATATAAATACGATTGATCAAAATCAAACTAATAATTAACATAATAGGAGCTACAATTAAAGCTCTATAAAGGCTAGCCATAAAATTAACAATTTGACCGACACAAGTAATACTACAATTCATTAACAAAGGTACACCGAGTTTTTTCATTTCTATAATTGAAAATGTTTGAATTTTTTCAAAAATATCTGTATTCAAATCTTTAAAAACTAAAGATGCTGTTTTCGCAGAACAAAAATTAATAATTAAATTACCAATAATAGCGCATAAAACCAATAATAATAAAGCGCAAGTAATAAATAAAAAATTTTGCGAAGAAACAGGATTATCAATGACATAACGACCTATAATCAAAGGAATTCCAATTTCACCACTCGCTATAAACAAAACTGCCACAACATTTAAAAAAAGTATCATTTTATAACGCATAATATACTTAAAAATTAATTTCATAAAACTGATTTTATACCTTCTTAATTGAATAAAAATCAAAAAATTTTAAATTTTTAATAATCTTTATTCATTTGTTTGAATATCAATAAAAATTCTAACATTTTTTTGATATTTTTATATAAAAAAAAATTAATTCATATTACAAAAAAACAAATAAGTTTTTTTGATGTAATGAATTAATTTTTAAAGAAATATAAATTAATTTATTTAAATATTAAAGTAAATCATTATTCATACTATCGATATTTTGATAATTTTTTTCTAATACTTCTTCAACTACAGCGGCTCCAGTAGTTACCATTACAGATGCAATAGAAGCAGCATTTAAAACAGCTTGTCTAGTAACTGCCGTAGGATCCATAATACCATCTTTTACTAAATCTACAAATTGACCCGTTTCAGCATTAAAACCGAAATTTTCTTTTTGTTCTAATTGTTTTTGAATAATCATAGAAGCATCAAATCCTGCATTAGTAGCAATTTGTTTAGTAGGTTCTAACAAACTTTCTAAAACAATACTATAACCCTTACGAACACTTTCATTGGTAGAATTTAACTGACTTAAAGCAGTTTTATAAATTTCTACTAATGCTTTTCCTCCTCCAGGAACAATACCTTGTTCAATAGCGGCTTTAGTTGCATTTAAAGCGTCTTCGATACGCAATTTTTTTTCTTTTAATTCTGTTTCAGTAGTCGCTCCTACATGAATAATTCCGATACCACCAGTTAATTTAGCTAATCTATTAGTCAAATTATTTAAATCATGTTGATTAAAATCCTTCATAGATTTAATATTCGTGATTTGAGACTTAATCTCTTGAATACGCGATTCTAAAGCAGAAGTTTTATTATCAACTACCAAAGTAGTACTACCTTTTTTAATAATAACTTTATTAACTTTACCTAAAAATTTTTCATCTACATCTTTTAATTTCATATTTAAATCTTTAGAAATAAAAGTAGCCTGAGTTAAAATAGCCATATCTTGTAATAAATCTTTTTGATGATCACCAAAACTTGGAGCTTCCACTGCGACTGCATTTAAATAATTACCTTTTTTATTAGCAACTAAAATACTTACCATTTCATTATCAAAAGATTCTGCAATAATCAACAAAGGAACTCTATTACTTAATGAATATTCTAAAATACGATTAATTTCAAATATACTATTAATCTTATGATCGGTAATCAAAATTGCAGCCTGTTCTAATTCTATTAAAGAATCTTTTTTATTCACAACGAAATAAGGTGAAACGTAACCTTTATCAAATTGCATACCTTCAACAACATCCAATACAGTTTCAAAACTCTTAGATTCATCTACATTAACAACTCCTGTTTTGCCTACTTTTTCAATAGCAGCAGCTACAATTTTTCCTGTTTCCGCACTACCAGATGAAATAGTAGCCACATTCTCAATCTCTTCTTGGGTATTAACAGAACGAGATTTAGCTAAAAGTTGCTTAGCTACCACACGAGAAGCTTCTAAAATTCCTTGTTTCAAAAGAACACCTTTAAAACCGCCTGTGTCAAGAGCTTCAAAACCTTTACGAATCATACTCTGACCTAATAAAACAGCTGTAGTTGTGCCGTCTCCAGAAGCATCATTAGTTCGAGTAGCTATCTCGCATATAGCTTTAGCGCCAGCATTATGATAAGCATCTTTAAAACTAATTTCCTTTGTAATAGTAACGCCATCATTAATAATTAACGGACTACCATATTTTTGCTCTAATAAAACATTTTGACCCTTCGGTCCTAAAGTTATTTTAACTGTATTAGCTAATAAATCTATCCCTTTTAAAATTTTTTTTCTTGCTATTTCGCCATAAATAATTTGTTTTGCCATAGTCATTTAATACTCCTTTTTTCTATACAAATTAAATCGTTCCATTTTTTAAATATAATTCAAAAATTAAATAAAAGTTTATTAATAATGAACATTATATATAGATAGATTATTTGCGTTTCAACATTAGGATGGGGTTTTTTATAATATCTATTACAAATAGCCCCCATCTAAACCAGATAAGAAAGTTTCCCAGCATCTATCTTGCCATAATTTATCCTCTTTACAAGGCTCGCTGGGTATTACCACTAATTAATTGTTTATTCTTATCTTTTTAAATTGGGTAATGTCGTGAACTGATTGATTCGTCTCATGTACTAATGACAATTCCTCTACATAATACCAAAATTTGTTTATTTGGCCTTTAAATAGGTTATCGATCATTAGTTTTTGCTACTTAAAGTTCTATTAATAAGATTTACTTTAACAATATAAAATAAAAACTTTTTTCTCAGCAGAAAGGAATAATTTTAGATTTGTCTTTGTTGATTAATCACAACGCTGGTTATTGGTTTTTATTTGTTAGATAACACAAAATATTTAAGCTTCTTCTGATGTACTCATTTTGGCAATAATATTTTCTGATTTAACAATTAAATATTCTTCTTCTTGTAATTGTAATTTTTCTCCAGAATAATTTTTATAAACCACTACGTCATTAACCTTTAAATTAGTTACCTGTGGGCCATAACTAATTACAATACCTAAAGAATCTTCTTTACGAGGGTTAGTGCTAATAATAAGTCCAGAAGAAGTACGTTCATCTTGAAATTTTGGCTTCAAAACAACATAATCATTTAAGGGTTGAATTAAAAAATTTGTCATAAATTTCTCCTTTTATTCTTAAGCAATCAAATTTAAATTTTTTTACATATAATTAGGATAAATTAACAAGTTTTAACGATAATATTTATAATTCATGCTTTATTATAGTTTTAATAACTTACACTCAAAAATAATCTAAATAACAATTTCCATACATTTATTTATTAATAAAATCTTGAAAAAGAATTAAAATTTTTAATTTTTAAAAAATAATTGACTTTTAAATATGCATAAGTTTAGTTATTTCAAAAAAGTAAGTTAAAAATTATAAATATTATAAATATAACTATTTTAATAATATAGTCAATTTAATGTCTTAAAATTTCTACCTTTAAAAAGGCAAGTGCACCTATAATTATTCATTAATTATTAAATTAATTATAAACTACTAAAAATTCTAAGATATAAAATTTCATTAAATACAAAAAAATAGCTAAAATTAAAATTTTTAAATTATTAAAATTTTAATTATTTTAATCAACTTATTAATTTCGCAAATAACTTCTTGCTAAGTTTTCACATTATTTAATTTAATCGATCTTACTATTTAATCTTACACTTTCACAAAAATAAATAAAATCACTTTATTGATATCTACATAAATTTCTTTTAATAATTATGCATTCAAAGACATTTATAAAATAACAAAATTATATGTATTTTTGTATTCAATAACTTAACATAATAATTATAATAAATTTTTAAATAAATTAAAGCATTAATAATAAATAAACACATAAAGTACGAATTCATTATAATGCAATTTATAATATTTTTTCAATATAACTTGTACAAAAAAATAAAATTAACTTTTATTTTTAATCAAATCTGTCAACATTTTGACAAAATCTATCATAGACATATTACGTTTTTCTGGATTATTATATTGGCGAACATGTAAATTATTATTTTGTATTTCGCGTTCACCAATAATAACTTGAAAAGGAATTTTTGCTAAATAAGCAGCACGAATTTTATAATTAAAAGTATATTCTTTATCATTAATCTCAACTCTTAAATTATGTTGTATCATTTCTTTTTGAATTTTTTTAACATAATCGATATGCAAAATATTATTAATAGGGATAATGATAATTTGTACAGGTGCAATCCATAAAGGAAAAAAACCTTTATTTTGTTCTATCAAATAAGCAGTAAATCTTTCTATAGTGGATGTAATAGCCCTATGAATCACTACAGGTGTTTTATTTTGATTATTATGATCTATATAAGATAAATTAAATCTTTTAGGCAATAAAAAATCTAATTGAATAGTTGATAAAGTTACTTCATGATTTAAAGCCGTGAATACTTGCACATCCAATTTAGGACCATAAAAAGCAGCATCACCAATTTTTTCTTTATAATTCAATTTTAATTCATTTAAAATATCTTTTAAAATTTTTTCAGAATTTAACCACATATTTGGATCATCAAAATATTTATCTTTTTTAGAAGGATCATGGGTACTCAAATTAAAATAATAATCTTTAATTCCAAAATCTTTATAAACTTCTTCGATTAAATTAATGATTTCAACAAATTCTTGTTTAATTTGTTCTGGCGTAATAAAAATATGAGCATCATTTAACGACATAGCTCGAACTCTTTCTAAACCTGAAACAGCTCCAGAAGGTTCGTAACGATGTAAAAGACCTAATTCAGCTATTTTTAGAGGTAAATCTTTATAACTATGAATTTTTTGACGAAAAATTTCCATATGATGAGGGCAATTCATAGGTCGTAAAATTAATTGTTCACCATCTTGCAATTGCATAATCGGAAACATATCTTCCTTATATAATTCTAAATGACCAGATGTTTTATATAAAGAAACATTAGCAACAACTGGAGTATAAACATGTTGATAGCCATATAATATTTCTTTATCGACAATGTATCTTTCGATAATACGCCTAATAGTTGCTCCTTTTGATAACCAAAAAGGCAAACCAGCTCCCACAGATGAAGAAAACATAAAAAAATTTTGTTCTTTATTTATAAATTTATGATCTCTTTTTTTTCTTTCTTCCAAAGTTTTTAAGTAATTAGCTAAATCGCGTTGTCTAAAAAAAGCAACTCCATAAATACGAGTCAAAACTTTATTTTTAGAATTTCCTTGCCAATAAACACCAGATGTTTTTAAAATTTTAAAATAACGATTAATATTAATATTAGGAAAATATTCACTTTCTTTACAAAAATCTAAAAAATTACCTCGTTGATATAAAAATAACTTTTGCGAAGGTTGAATAGATTGCAAGGAATGCAATTTATAATGATTAAATTTAAATAGGTCTTTAATATCTGAAATAGATAGTTCTTTTTCAGAAATAGGTAAATTTTCTCGAATAATATTAATCATAGTTTTTTCGATAATTTCAAAATCTCGTTCCGAAATTATATTATTAACTAGATCAATATCACAATAAAATCCTTCTTGATTTATAGACTTATTAACTAATAATGAATTAGGATAAATACGAAAAATAGCATTAGCCATAATTAAAGCGCTGTTATTATTTAAAATAGACCAAGAGATACTATCGGATATGGTAATAATATTTAACAAACCATCTTCAGTTAAAGGCTTATCTAAAGTAATTAACTTATTATTAAAATAAGCTGCTATTGGTAAATTTTCAAAATTATTTAAAAATTCCAAATTATTAGAAGTGATAATCTTATTAACGGTAATATTATTAGGAAATAATTGTTTTTGATGATTTTGTTGATATTCAATTTCAATCATATCATATATCCAATCCTTTAAAAAATGTAATTATATTTTGATAAAAATATTCCAAAAAATTAATGTTAAATCAAATAATAAAAGAAAAAATATTTTTTTATCTTAAAAAAATTTTTAAAAAAATAAAATATATAAATAATAAAAATTATTTACCCAAACAAAATTTCGAAAATAATTCATTAATTAAATCATCTTGTAAATTACTACCTAAGATACTTTCCAAAGATTGATAAGCTTCTTTTAAATGAATCACATGTATATCTATAGGCATATTCCTTTTTACATCAGATAAAATATTTTCCAAAGCTAAGACCGCTTGCTTAAGTTGATTAACTTGTCGAAGATTAAACAAATAATCAAAATTTTGTTCTTGAATATTTTGCAAATTAAATTTTGTTACAATTTGTTTTTTTAAATTTTCAATCCCTTCTTGTGTATGATTAGAAACAAAAACAATTTGTGATTTAAATTCAGATGATAATTTCATCTTAATTGGCAAATCTGATTTACTTCCTACAATAATTCTATTTTTATTTTTAGTCATATTTAATAGAATTATATCTTCAGGTTCCAAAATATTATTAACATCTAACAATAATAAAATTAATTCAGATTCATTAATAAATTTTTTAGCAATATTAACTCCTAAATTTTCTAAATAATCTTCAGTATGATGAATACCAGCTGTATCAATTAAACGCAAATTAACACCATTAACATTCACATAAACATCCAAAAAATCTCTTGTAGTTCCTGGAATATCAGAAACAATAGCTCTTTCTTCTCCTAAAAAACTATTTAAAAGACTAGATTTTCCTACATTAGGTTTACCTAAAATTAAAGTTTTAATACCTTCTTTAAGAAAACGAGTTTTACTAGAATTATCCAAAATTTTTGTTAATTTATTAATTAAAAATTCAGTTTGAGGTAAAATAACATTATTAGTAACAGTCGGTATATCATCATATATGGATAGAATATTTGCGTTTCAATATCAAAATTGGTATTTTTGATATCTATTACAAACAGCCCCCATCTAAACCGGACAAGCAAGTTTCCAAGCATCCGGCTTGCCATAATTTATCCTCTTTTGAGCACTAATTTGGTGTCCACCACTTCATTAGTTGCATTCCATTAGTTGCAATAAATTACTGACTTCTTTCGCCCTATGAAGGTCATTAACCTTCGTCCCGGAAGGGCGATTTTCTTTATCTTTTCCAGATAAAGTTTTGCTCCTTCGACTACTAAAAAGTCGCTTTATCCTTGGGCCTAATGATTTTTATCTCATTATCAGTTAATTTAATAACTTTGCCTTTAGGATTCTCCCAGTTACTCTAAATATCCAACCTTGATTCCTTAGGTGAAATAACCATTTTTCAATGGTGAGATTCCAGGTTTTTTTCGTTGATAAACTATCCAATACCAGAATATAATATTGATAGGCTCTGGACTGCTCGGTTTCAGTAGTTTGCGAGACAGGTTAACTTATTTACATCTTCTTTTTTTCTTAGGCCTTTTAAAGCTTATCCTTAGAATCATTTGGTGGCGGAGTCTTCTTGACTAACTACTTCATCGCACCCCCGCTTTTAAGAACTGCTGTAATTCCTTATTCTTTCGTTTAAGAACCATTCTTAACCTTTCAGTGTTATCGCCACTGGTGATTGGTTAAATCACACGATATTTAGGCCTCTTGGGCGCCCATTCTGGATAATCTATATTTACTTCTATACTCACTATTAAATCTAAAATCTGTTTATTTAAACTTTGGATAGTTTTAGATATTTTTTTTTGTAAACCTGCATGAGCCAATTTAATGAATTGAACATTTTGAGCATGAATATCGGGATAGATTAACTCGGTTTAGAAAGTGCATTGATAATTTAACTTTCATATTCGCAATTAGCCCCCCGCAGAACCGGACAAGCAAGTTTCCAAGCATCCGGCGCCTAATATCTGATTACAGATATTGAAACTCTTTCGCCATGTAAAGGTTATTACCCTTCGCCGTGGTCAGGTTCTTCTAAAATATTCCAATTCTAGAATTAAACTGACGACTACTGTAAGTTTCGCTTTTCCCTTGAGCCTAACAGCTGTTAGTTTTAACCCTTTGATGGTGCTTTTAGGGAGATCAAAGTTACGACATAATTCTACGAGAAGTGTTAGGTGCAGTTTACAATTGTTGCCAATTGGAGCATTCATAAAAAATATTAATAACAATATTTTAATGAAATTAGTGTAGGAAGATAAGTTTTAATAATTTAAAACCTTATTAATAATCTACATAATACGATTTAATTTTATTATGTATACTCCCTAATCCTGGTGTCAATATCTTACCAGAATGTTTAATGATTACCACGCTACTTAACCGCTTAGGGATTTTCACCTTCTCCTTAACTTCTGGTCTGGCGCCGACTTATTGACTAGATATTTCGTCTCATCGCGCTTGCGTGCTTTTGCTGTTATTAATTACTCTTTCGAGACAATTAATCAAGCCCACCTTACAGTGTTTACGTGACCTCTGGAGATTATCGCTCCAGGCTATGCGTTAAATAGCCGAATTATGCGCATCTTTTGCGCCCTAAATCCATAATAGCTTCTGCTTGTAATAAATCGATTTTCTTATTTAAGAAAGCTCTTTTACTAAATTCACCTGGTTCTGCTAATCTAAAAAATGGTAAAGACAAAACTCTTTCTAACAGGAGTTTAGTAATTAAAGTTCCTCCGTGAGCCTGAATTTCAATAATATCTTCACCTGTAAACGATTGAGGAGCTCGAAAAATAGAAATTAACACTTCATCTAAAACTTCGCCTAAATGATTTAAAATAAAACCATGATGAATGGTATGAGTGGATACCTCCAATAAATTAGTTTTTTTAATACCTTTAAAAATACTATTAATACCCTCAATAGCTTTATTTCCGCTTACACGAATTACACTAATACTACCTATACCTAAAGGTGTGGCAATAGCTGCAATAGTTTCTTCTTTTAACATTATTTACTCACTTTAATTTATTTTTTTATTTTGTTTATTTTAATATTTAAACCAAATGGTCAATTATTTTTTATAATATGGGATTTTTGGTTAATTTAATAACTAACCTTTAAGAATATCGAAATTAATTCTTTAGAGGGGAGATATTTTTTATTTTAACAATAAGTTTTCATATTTCATTCGTTAATAAACTATCCGATAAGGCTTATTGTATATCAATATCAATAGCTTCTGGATTGTTCGGTTTCAGTAGTTTAAAAGATAGACGTTTATCAAATTAAATTTTCTTAGCTTCTTAGGACCTTTCAAGTTAATCCTTAGAATATCATTTTTGACTAACTGCTTCATCACAATCCGCTTTTAAACGCTATTTTAATTTCCTTATTCTTTACTTTAAGGAACTGTTATTATCTTTTTGGTTTATTATCATACTAGTTATTGATTAGATAATTTGATATTTAGGTTTCTTTGATGTTCATAATCTTTAATAGAATTTTTAGCTAATTGAATTACTTGATCAATCTCTTGTTGATTATACACATTCATACCGCAAGCACGGAAATGACCACCACCATTGAATTTATTAGCAATATGATTTATTTTAGGACCTATCGAACGTATACTTATTTTCCAATAATTATTAACCTTATTTTCTATTATAAATAACCACACAGGATGATCTTGAATATTGTGAAAAATATTAACTACACTATTTATATCTTCAAATCTTAACTTAAATTTTTCAATAATTTCATTAGTAATTTTGACATAAATTAAACCATCCTCAGCAACAAAATTACTACACACATAACCTTTAAATCTTAATATATTTATGGGTTGAACAGTAATTTTGGTATCAATTTGAAAAGCATCAAAACCATAACTTAACAAATCAGATACTATCTTTAAAGTTTTATGATTAACTCTATCAAAACGAAAATGACCCGTATCTGTGACCATACCAATATAAATAGGTAAAGCTCCTTTTATACTCAATTTCAAATTATTAATTTCTTTAAAAGTATAAATCATTTCCGAACAAGAAGAAAAATTAGGTTCAATCCAAGAATTTTTTTCGTCTCCATAAACATCTCCTATCAAATGATGATCAATACGTATAATTTTTTTAGCTATTTTATATCTAAAATCACTAATTACATTAGTATTTCCGCAATCCACTACAATAGCTAAAGATTTAGCTATAATATCATCATTAATTTCATCCATTATACCTAAAAAAGAAAAAATAGGATTATTTTCGCCTAAAGCATAAACTTGTTTATTAGGAAAACTTTGTTGAATAATATCTTTCAATCCTAATTGAGAACCATAACAATCTCCATCTGGATTTTTATGCCCAAATATAGTAATGATATCAAATTCATTTATATTATGAAGAATTAAATGATTAATAGATATCATATTGGTATTCATTTCTACTACCTTTTGATTCATTTTTTATTATATTCTCCTAAATTATTTAATAAAACCTTTTTATATTAATCATGGACAATCCTTTTATAAGCTTCCATAAATAAAAAATTTATTTTTTCCTTTAAATTGATAGTTCGATTATCAAGGGCTAAAATTTCTGTAAATAAATCATTTAATATCGAACGAAAAAATACTACATTAGAAAAAATAGGTGTAGTAAAATAAGTATTTTTTTTATTATTATCATAAGTATGCTCTTGAGCAAATTTAACAGATTTATATTTATACAAATCGCGTCTTCCATTTTTTTTATCTTGAATTATTTTTGCATTTAATTCATTATTAAGATCACTATGCGAAGGTATACTTAATAATATCTTTTCTAATTTTTGGATTTGGTCATCAACAAAATTCTTTGAAGGATCAGAATCTAATTTTAATGCGTTTAAGGTGTTCAAAACATCTTCTCGAGTAATAATAAAACCTCCTTTTCCTAATAACATATCCACATAAACATCCTTAGACATTAAATATTTTAAAAATAACCAAGAAGCTAACATTTTATCATTATCTTCTGAATAAAATAAATTAACATTAGGACCTTGAATAATATTTTTATAATCATCCGTATAACTCATACAAGGAAAAGGAGTCATCTCTATATTAAAATCTGACATTTGATTATGTAATAAATCAGAACGTCTAGTAGAAGTAATAAACATACCAGTTTTACGTTGCATAAACATTTCTTTATTACTAATACCAATTAATTTGGAACTAGTTAAAAAACCTTTATTATAAAAATTTTCCTTAAAATATTGCATATTTTTTTTTACATTTTCATCTAACAAAAAACTCTTAATTGAATGTTCATCCTTAGGATAAGATATGCCTTTTTGTTCATTGCTAATAATAATTAAATTAGCTAGACTTTCAGATGTAATAGGAATAAAAGTAGGATCTTGTTTAAGCGATACAATTTTAGCACACAAAGTTTCTAAATAAGGCCAAATTAAATAATCTTTATTATTAATTAAAGCTTTAAAATCGAATCTACCATTAGAATCAATAATTTCTTGACAAGAATCTTTAAAATCGGATTTATGTTTTTCATAAAAAACTTTATTTAAATCATCACGATATTGTTTAAACAAATCGCTATCATAAAACATAACTTCTGTCGATTTAACAAATGGTAAACTATAATGATGATCTTGTCCATCATATACGTTAGGTAATTTTAATTTTTTAGCATAACCTGGAAAAAAATTATATTTATTATTAGATTCTGAGGTTTTGCCAAAATCCTCATCATAATCCATGAAAATATCTAAAGGTACCACTTTAAATGATTTAGAATAAAATTCAATATGATCATCATAAGAAAATGCAATATTAGGTTGTTTGTTAACAGGTAAAGAATTAGCCACGCTTTTACAAATTTGTTCCCAATTAACCTTATTAACATCTTTAACCTTAATATTAGGATTATGTTTTTCAAATTCTCGAATAGTCTCTTTAACAATTTCTAATTCTCTAGGATATAAAGTATGCCAAAAAATAATTTCTACAGGTTTTTTAAGATGTTTAAAATAATTAATTTGAGAATTATGATTTTGAAATTTTTTACTAACCAAATTCCTTAAATTATCATATTTTTTAATAAAAAATTCGTTATCTTGAGAAGTTCTTAAGGAATTAGAAATTATAATGAAAACAATAATAGTGCCAAAATAAATAAATATTTTGCTCACATTACCGATATTTAAAATTTTCGATTTCAAATTAACCTTTAATACCACGTCGACTATCTCCAGATATAATATATTTTTTAAATACAATAAATAAAAATAATAAAGGTAAATTAATCAAAACAAAAATTGCCATTTGAAGATTAAGAGTATCCATAAAAGCTTCTGAATCGAAAATTTTTCTTATCATATTCGTTAATAATTTAGCGCCGACCAATTCTGGCCAAGCATAAGCATTCCAAGCAGCTATAGTCCTGAAAACAGAAATTACAATAACAGTAGGTTTCGTAATAGGTAATAAAATTTTACATAAATATTGAAAATTCGTAATACCATCAACTTTAGATGTATAATAAAGTTCTTTAGGTACGCGTTTAAAAGTTTGAATTAACAAAAATAAATGCACTACATTGATTAAATAAGGAAAAGTCATTGCTAAATAAACGCCACCAGGAACAATAGAACCATTACCATTATCCACTAAACCCCAATTAGAAACAGTACGAAAATTTGTCAAAACTAAAGTTTCGCTAGTAATTGACATAGCTAAAAATAATAACATTAAAATAATTCTCTTCAAAGGGAAAACAAAAAAACTTAAAGCAAAAGCTGCTAAAACACAACAAATAGTACCTGCCAAAGTCGATAAAGATACCATAATACAAGTATTAACAAAATATTTCAAAAATTTAAAATCTTTAATAGCGAAAACGTTTTTATAATTAATAAATTGTAAACCTTGTTTAGGCCAACTCAATAAATTATTTTG
Source organism: Candidatus Phytoplasma australasiaticum subsp. taiwanense (assembly GCA_001307505.2). Taxonomy (GTDB): domain Bacteria; phylum Bacillota_I; class Bacilli_A; order Acholeplasmatales; family Acholeplasmataceae; genus Phytoplasma; species Phytoplasma australasiaticum. Next base: position 42,051 of record CP040925.1, on the reverse strand, counting down.
TATAATATCTTCATTACTTTTCAAAGAAGTGATAACCATAACATAAAAAGGAAATGTTAAAAATAACAAAATAAATATCAAAAATAAATACTTAATAATAATAAAGTAACTAATTTTACTTAACTTATGTTTAATATTACAAACATTTATACTTATATAACGATAAATCTTACTAATATCCATACAATAATTATTACAAATCCACTTTCATCAATTTATTTTCTTTTTTAGAAATGTAAAAACTCATAGTAGTAAAAACAACAGAAATTAATAATAATATCGTAGCAGCTGCTGCTCCTTTAGAATAAGAATTATAATGAGAACTAGATAATTGATTATAAATATAACCTACCAAAGTTTGTACTCGATAATTAGCGTTTCGCCCGAAAACACCTATAACAGATTCATACTCTTTGATAACCATTAAAGTTTCAATGATTAATTGATAAAAAATAATCGGAGCAAGCAATGGTAAAACTATTTTAGTTAAAATACGAAATTTAGAAGCTCCATCGATTTTGGCAGCATCATAATAAGATTTATCAATATCCTGCAAAGATAAAATAAAAACAAATATTTTAAAAGGTAATCTAGCCCATATATTATAAAAAACTAAAACAAAAATTTTATGCGAATAAGGAGCAGCGATGTTAATCCAAGGTTGCGGACGAATACCAAAAAAACCTAAAAAAGAATTAAATAATCCTTCTGGTCTATAAGAAATCAAATTAGTAGTATTATAATAAAAAAAAGAACCAAAAATCATACTCATAATAATGGTATTAGATAATAATGGTAATAAAAAAAATGTTTTAAAAAAATGTTGAACTACATAATTACGAACACTATTTAAAGCTAAAGCAATAATTAAAGATAAAAAAATAGATATCGGAACACAAATAATAACCAAAATCAAAGTATTTCGTAATGCAAAAATAAAATCTATATCTTTAAAAATGGCAATATAATTACTAAAACTAAAAAAATCAGAAATTTTCATACTAAAAGAATCATTAAATTTATCATATTTAGCATTAAAAGAAATAATAATATTTTTAACCAAAGGATAAAAAGTAAAAACAGTTAAAAAAATCAACATAGGAGCTAAATAATACCAATGTCTACGATTTTTATATCCCATAATCTCTAACATTTAAAAAATCCTATTTTCATTAATTTTATCAAAAACAAATAATTTATTTTTTTTAATATCAAAACGAATTTTTTGTTTATTAATTTGATCAGCTTTTAATTGTGTTTGTTGATAAGTAGGTATAATAATTTGAAACGTTTTATGAATGGATTCATTTTTTTTAGCCAATAAAACTAATTCACGACCTAAATTTTCCAAAGCTATACCTTCGATTTCAAAAATTCCATCTTTTTTTAATTCATAACCCTCAGGCCTAATAGCCACATAAACTTCTTTATTATCAAATGATTGAAAACGTTGATCTTGTAAGATCACATTTTCACCTATTTTTAAATTACCACGATTCAATATGCCATGAAAAACAGAAATAAGAGGAACACCTAAAAAAGAAGCTACAAACAAATTAACAGGATTATTATAAATTTCATACGGGGTACCTACTTGTTGAATAGTACCTTTATTCATAACATAAATTTTATCACTCATATACATGGCCTCTTCTTGATCATGAGTTACTAAAACAGCTGTTACATTAGTTTTAATCTGTATTTTTCGTATTTCATCTCTCATTCTAATACGCAAATGAGTATCTAAATTAGATAAAGCTTCGTCTAACAATAAAATACCAGAATACTTAATTAAAGCCCTAGCTATAGCTACACGTTGTTGTTGACCCCCGGATAATTCAAAAGGCATTTTATCTAAATAGTCACTAGTAGATGTTAAAGCAGAAATTTTATCTAATTCTTCTTGAATTTTCTCAGAAGATACTTTTAAGTTTTGTAAAGGGAATGTAATATTTTGACGTGCAGTCATATGAGGATACAAAGAATAATTTTGAAATACCAAACCGACACCTCTTTTTTCTGGAGGAACTTTTGTAACATCAATATTATCAAAAAAAATATTACCTTCAGTAACTGAAATTAAACCTGCTATGATATAAAGAATAGTCGATTTACCACAACCTGAAGGTCCTAAAATACTCACTAATTCTCCTTTTTTTATTTCTAAATTAATATTTTTAACTGCGAAAGTTTTTTTACGATTATGTTTATTAACAAAAACTTTAGAAACATTTGACATTTTAATAAACATATTTTTTATATAACCTCTTTTATTTTGTTTTTTTTAGACTTTTTTGTAAAAAAGAAATATTAAGAAATATTATAATAACTTCTAGGAAAGGCAATAACATCCCTTATATTATCTAAACCCGTTAAATAAAGTAGCATTCGTTCAAACCCTAAGCCAAATCCAGAATGAATGCAACTACCAAAACGACGCAAATCTAAATACCAGTCTAAATCTATTTTATTTATTTGCATTTCTTTCATTTTATCTTGTAAAACTTCAAATCTTTCCTCTCTTTGAGAACCGCCTACTAATTCTCCTACTTTCGGAACTAATAAATCCATAGCCGCAACCGTTTCATTATCAGAATTATTACGCATATAAAAAGCTTTAATATTTTTAGGCCAGTTAGTTACAAAAATAGGTTTTTTAAAAATAACTTCTGTCAAATATTTTTCATGTTCTGTAGATAAATCTTCACCATAAATAGGTTTTTGTTCAAAATCATATGAACTTTTATTAAGGATATTCATAGCTTCTTTATAAGTAATTTGAGGGAACTCTTTAAGATTAACAACATAATTCAATCGACTAATTAAACCGGGTTCAATATTTTTTTCAAAAAAATCTAAATCAAATTTATTTTTTTGTAAACAAAATTTAATAACATATTGCAACATTTGTTGAACTAAAACAATATTATATGATAAATCACAAAATGCCATTTCTGCTTCAATCATCCAAAATTCGGAAATATGACGAGAAGTATTAGATTTTTCTGCTCTAAAAGTAGGAGAAAAAGTATAAACTTTATTTAAAGCTGTTGCAAAGGCTTCAGCTTCTAATTGTCCCGTTACAGCTAAAAAAACAGGTTTTCCAAAAAAATCTTTTTTAAAATCAAGATTTTTTTGATTTGATAAATCTTGAAGATTAAAACTCGTTACTTGAAACAAAGAACCAGCTCCTTCGCCATCATTAGTAGTAATGATAGGGGTATGTATATTAATAAAACCTTTGTGTTGAAAAAAATTATGTATAGCACAGGTTAAAGTATTTCGTAATCTAAAAACGGCTCCGAAAAGTTTTGTTCTCAATCGCAAATGAGGCAATTGTCTTAAAAAAGCTTTAGAATGCGGTTTTGGTTGAATAGGATATTTTATAGAACTAGAGCCCAAAACAACAATACAAGAAGCAACTAATTCAAAATATTTAGAAGAAACATCTTCTAAAGGCATTAAAAATCCTTCTACATAAACAGAAGCTCCAATATTAAGTTCATGTTTAATTTTTTTCAAACAAATAAAATCATTATCTTTGCAAATAATCTGCAAATCTTCAATAAAAGTACCATCATTAATATCAATGAAAAAAATTTTTTTTTGAAAACGGCAATTTTTTATCCAACCATTAATAGAAATTTTTTTTTTAAGTAAAATGAATACTTTTCATAAATATTCTTAATAGTTTTATTTTTAAGCATAAAAAATAACATATCTCTTTCGATAAATTCTTTAATATAATATATTAAAATCAAATTTTTATTTTAATTACAAATTTAAACTAATCATATCATAATAGATTTAAAATAAAAGAATAGTGATCAAATTTATCTTTGTAAATGTAATTTTCACACTAAAAATAGAATTTACAGAAAAAAAATTTTCAGTATTCCAACTCTTAATATCCTAACTATCATTAGTTTAAACAAATTATTACTAATTTATTTTATCATGTTATCATATCTTTTTATCTTTTAATTTTAAGTATAAAAAGATCTAAATTTTTTTAATTTTCAACTAATAACAGTTTGTATATAAAAATTTATTAGATTTGTGTTTTTTGATATATTAAAAAAATAATTATTAATAATTAAAAATGCAATTATAAAAATAATAATATTAATTACAAATTTCATTTTAAAAAACAAAATGTAAATAAGCTTATAATTCGTGCAACTTACAAATTATTTTAAAATAATATATATGGTTTTGAAACTATTTTTATTTTTATATAAAATATTTTTTTAATCAAATTTGCGGTTTAGGTTAATTATTATCTCCAAATCATGTAATCCCAAATTTTTTTGTATTTAAATCATTTTTATAGATCTCATTAATAATAAAATATAAATCTCACATTTTAAATAATTAATATATTAAAAATAGTAGAATAATTATAAAAAACAAATTCTTTTATTACTAATAAAAAAATAAAAGAATTTATCCTCAATTAATGTAATAATTTCTAAAAATTTATAAACTTATTTAAATGATTATATTAATAAAAATAAAAAAATTTTAATCATTTTATCTAATATAAAAATGAATTCATTATAAAATAAAAGCCAATTTTTAAAAAAAATTAAATCGGAATATATGGCAATTATTGAAAATATAGTCAACGCTTTATATATTATATTACAACAACATATATAGCATATATGTTTTTAAATTAGAGAATTTTTTAATTAGTTAAAATTTTCACCTTCTCTCTGAATTATAATCGAATTATAATTTTTCAACTCAAATTTTTTTATAATAAAATTGCATTTTTTATTATAAAATAAATAATCTAAAATAAATATTACTTAATTTCATTAAAAAAATAAAAATTAAATAATTTAATAGTCTTTAGATTTAATATCAAAAGATATTAATATTTTGAAAAATAATTAAAAAACTAAAAATAACTTTCAAATCATTACTACAACCTATAGCAATTTCATATTAGAATTATATTTAATTCTTATTACAAATGTCAAGAAAAAATATAAATATAATTTTAAATTTAAAAAATAAAATTATATACATTTATTTCAATTTTAAAATATCTGATAAGAAATTAATCAATTTATTTTTTTAATTAAAATAAAAGGATAAATGGAAAATTTTAAATAAGTATAAAAGAAAAATCAACTTCTAATATCATCCTTATAAAATATGTTATAATTAAAAAGTTGATATTATTTTATTTATAAAATATTATCATCTTGAACAATCTACATAAAAAATAAAATTTTATAAATTAAAAAAATGCACATTTCTATATCATATTAGTTAAATAGAAAAATTAAAATTATAAATAAAAATTATATTTTTAAAACAAATAATTTATTTCAATTATCAAAAATAACTTAAAAATTTAAAATTAAAAACTATAAAAATAAAAAATGCATTTTTTTAATTAATTTAATGAATAAAAATATAAAAAGTTATAAAAATTTTAAAAATAGACTTTTTAATTAAAAAATGATGCTAATTTTTTAAAAAAATTAAAAATTTCAATATAAGGATTTTATATGATTACATTAGCCATAGATGCTATGGGTGGAGATTTCGCTCCTAACATAGTAATTCAAGGAACAATAAAAGCTTTAATTTCAAATAAAGATTTGAATATTAATTTATATGGTGATCAAAAAAAAATAGAAGATTATTTAAAAGAAACAACTACAAACAATATTTTAAATGTTATTAAAACAAGATTAAAAATTATAAATACACCTCTATATTTGTCCATGAATGCTCAAAATATCAGAGAAGCTATAAGAGATAATACTCCTTATTCTATGTTTGTAGCTCTTAGAGATGTTAATCAACTATCATCAATAGATGGTTTTATAACGGCTGGACCAACACAAGCATTAGTTTTAGCTAGTTATCTTATTATAGGCACTTTACCTGGAATAAAAAGAATATCATTAGCACTTATGTTTAAATCTATTGATAATCGCACTCGAATTTTAACAGATGCAGGCGCTAATGCGGAAATAAAAGAAGAAAATATTCTAGATTTTGCTATATGCGCTAATTATTTGGCTCAAATATTATTAAATATACCCGAACCTAAAATTAAACTTTTAAATATAGGTATAGAACCAAACAAAGGTCGAAAAATGGATGTTAATATTTTTAAATTATTAAGTAATAATCCAAAAATTAATTTCCAAGGGAACGAAGAACCAAATAATTTTTTTAATACAGAAGCTGATATTTTACTAAGTGACGGTTTTACAGCTAATATGATATTAAAAACATACAAGGGCACTGCAGAAATGTATAAAAATAATTTAAAAAAAATGCTAACTAATAATTTTTATACAAAAATAATTAGTAAAATATTTTTGTATAAAACTATAAAAAACCATTTTAAAAAATTTAATACAGATAAAACAGGAGGAGCTATATTACTAGGATTAACAAGAATTATTATTAAAGCACCTGGTAATTCTACAAGCTATTCTTTCTATCACACTATTAATCAAACAATTGATTTAATCAAAAAAAATTTTTTAAAAAAAATAATTGAAAATTTTCAATAAATACAAGGATTATCATGTATCTTCAAAGTTTATTTAAAAGATTAAATATAAAGCCTAAAAATATTAATTTATATATTAACGCTTTAACACATAGTTCATATGCTAATGAACATAATTTAAAACATCACAATAATGAAAGATTAGAATTTCTCGGGGACTCTATTATTAATTTTCTCATGGCTAATTATCTTTATAGAAAAAACCAAGATAATGAAGGTATAATGACTAAAAAAAGAGCTCAAGCTGTTTGTGTAGCATCTCTTTTAATTTATTCAGCCGAAATAAATCTAAAACAATATATTTTATTAGGAAAAGGTGAACGTAAAAGAGGTATATATAACTATTCTATTATTGCTGATGCTTTTGAAGCTTTATTCGCAGCTATATATTTAGATTTAGGTTATTTGCAAGTAAAAAAAACTTTTCATTATATAGTAGTTCCTTGTTTATCTAAAATTATAGGAATTATTGACTTTAAAACGCAACTACAAGAATTAGTGCAAACACGTCATCAACACATTAAATATAAAATTGTTGCTGAAACAGGATTAGCACATGAAAAAGAGTTTATTGCTGAAGTATATTTATCCGAACAATTATTAGGTAAAGGCGAAGGTAAAACAAAAAAATCCGCCGAGCAACAAGCAGCTAAAATAGCTTTAGAAAAATTATCGCAAGAAAGTAAACTAAAATAATGTTAAAAGAAATATATGAAGAAGGATATTTAGATATAGAAAAAATTTTAATTCATAAATATCTAAAACTTAATTTATCAATTAAAGAAGTAAAAATGCTATTATTACTATTTAAACAATATCAACAACCTATTCTATCAACAGAAAAAATAACAAAAAACACTAATTTATCCTTAACAGAAATAAATAATATTTTAGGTAATTTAATAAAAAAAAACTTTTTGTATTTATATCAAAAAGAAATTAATAATCAAGTTCAAGAAATGTTTAACTTAGGCGAAACTTTTAATCAAATCGAAAAATTATATAAACAACCAAAATTAAATAATTTAAAACACAAAAATATTTCAGATATTAGTCATACTATATCTAATATTGAAAAAATTAAAGGAGATGTTTTAAATAGCCAAGAATTAGAAATCATTAAAAAATGGTATCTTGAATTTAATTATCCACAAGAAAAAATTATACAAGCCATTAAACAAGCTAATGCTAACAAAAAAAAATCTATTTTTTACATCAATAATTTGCTAAATTATCAAAATCAGCAAAATATATCGCAAGATAAAAATATAGAAAAAAATCTACATAAAATTTTTGATAAAATAAAATAAAATAATTTATTATTTTACAATAATTTATTATTTTACCTTATCTAATACTAAAAATATGTTATAATTGAAGGCGATATTGAATCTTTTTATAAAACAAAAGATTTAATAAAATTATATAATAAATAGAGGAGAAGAAAAAGTTTCTTTATGAATCACAAAGAAAATTTTTTACAAACTAAAAACGGCAAAATTACAGTTGGTGTTTTAGCATCTGCAGGTATAGCTTTAGTTGTTTATTTAATAACAGCGAAATTATTGCATTGGGCACCTTTTACAATAAAAACATTAACAACTAAAGATATTGATAATTTAAAAGTCGAAATTAAAGATTTCACAGGTTTAAACACAAAAGATAAACTTAGTTCAGATGATGCTAAACAAGAATCGCAAAAAGCATTTGACGCTATAAACAAAATAGTAGATGCATTTGCAGAAAATAACAAAGCAGACATTAAAGATAAAAAAATTTCTGATTCAACAATAGCCGCAGCAAACAATTTAAAAACAAAAGCTGATAATGCATTAAAATTTGTTAATGAGAACGCTAGTGTTACTAATTGGACAGATGACAGAGTACAAGATTTTGTTAATAATAAAGTGGTAAAAACCAAAGAAATTAATGATTTATTAAGTCAAGCTAAAACAGACTTAAAATTACAATCATAAAATCCATTTAAAATTTTAATAAAAAATAAAAAAGTGTTCGTTTATGAACACTTTTTTTTATTCTTTTGATGATAAATTGCCGCAGTTAAAATAAAATCTTTAAACAAAGGATGCGGGTTAAATAGACGAGATAAAAAATTCTAGATGAAATTGAACTCCTATAAACCAAATATGATCAACCAATTCTATTATTTCTACAATTGATTCTTGCAAATTTAAACCAGAAAAATATCATAAAATCCATTTAAAATTTTAATAAAAAATAAAAAAGTGTTCGTTTATGAACACTTTTTTTTATTCTTTTGATGATAAATTGCCGCAGTTAAAATAAAATCTTTAAACAAAGGATGCGGGTTAAATGGGCGAGATAAAAATTCTGGATGAAATTGAACTCCTATAAACCAAATATGATCAACCAATTCTATTATTTCTACAATTGATTCTTGCAAATTTAAACCAGAAATTATAAAATTTTTATCTCGCGTAAACATGGCAATATATTCAGAGTTCATTTCATAACGTTGACGATATCTTTCAGAAATTACGGATTTTTGATAAATCGCATAACTTTTGCTCGACGTTATAATTTTAGTCTTTTTTAAACCTAATCTTAAAGTCCCCCCCATATCAGTATCAGTAATTTTGCACTTAATTACCGGATAAGGAGTGTTTTCATCTATCTCCATCGAATTTGCCCCAAATAAATTTAAAACATTATTAGCGTATTCCACCACAGCTAATTGCATACCTAAACAAATTCCAAAAAAAGGAATATTTTTACAACGAGCATAGCGAATAGCTTGTAATTTACCCTCAATAGCTCGACCACCAAAGCCACCAGGAACCAAAATACCATCACAATCACATAAAAAGTTGTGTACATTATCACTATTAATATCTTCAGAATAAATAAATTGAATGTCAATGCCTACTTTATTAAAATAAGCTGCATGTTTAAGAGCTTCTACTACAGATAAATAAGCATCGTGAAATGCAGTATATTTACCGACTATACCAATCTTAACAACTTTTTTTAAAATTTTCATTTGTTGAATCATTTGTTGCCATTCTGATAAATTGGCTACTGGTAAATATTCTAAATTAAAAAATTTCAAAATGAAATTATCAATTTGTTGAGCATACAAATTAAGAACAATAGTTTCCACGATCGAAACATTAACATTAGAAAAAATAGCCTCCTTTTTAACATCACATAAAATCGAAATTTTTTCTTTTATTTCGGCCGAAATATCGCTTTCACTTCTTAAAATTAAAATTTGAGGTTGAATACCTAAAGATCTCAACTCCTTCACACTATGTTGTGTGGGTTTAGTTTTAGGTTCTCCTGAAAATTTTAAAAAAGGTATTAAAGTATTATGTATATATAAAACATTTTCAAAACCCAAATCTTGTCGCACTTGACGAATTGCTTCTATAAAAGGTAATGACTCTATATCGCCGATAGTCCCGCCTATTTCCACAATTAAAATATCATATTCCCCAGAATAAACATTTTTTAATATGCGAGATTTAATTTCATCTGTAATATGAGGAATAACTTGAATCGTTTTTCCTAAATAATTTCCTTGACGTTCTTGTTGAATAACGTATTGATAAATTTGACCTGTCGTAATACTAGAATCTTTAGTAAGATTAATATCTAAATATCTTTCATAATGACCCAAATCTAAATCAGTTTCAGCTCCATCATTGGTCACAAAAACTTCGCCATGTTGTTGCGGACTCATAGTTCCTGAATCTACATTAATATATGGATCAAGTTTTTGCATAAAAATTTTTAAATTTCGTTGTTTTAATAAATATCCCAGAGAAGATGCTAACAAACCTTTTCCTAATCCAGAAACTACTCCACCTGTAATAAAAATAATTTTAGTTTTTTTTTTCATTGATAAAACAATTATCCATTCATTATATTTTTTTTAATTCCAATCATCTTTGCGATTAATTTATTATTTCAATTTAAAACCTATAGTTTCACCTATATTAACTTTAGTTTCTATTCCGATTAGAGAATTATTTAAAATTAACTGATTAAACTTAATTTTATTAGGTTCAATTACTAACACAATAACAGAACCTCCAAACGAAAAAAAACCTTTTTCCTGCCCTTTTTTAAAACTAATAATTGAATGATTATTAATTTTTCCTACTAATAAAGCTCCAACTTCTATCTGTATGATTTCCCCAAAATTTAAAGTTTTTAAAATAGTATATTCGCGACTATTTTCAGAAAAAACATTAAAATATTTAAAAGCAATAGGATTAACAGTATGTAATCGACCTTGAATTTTAACATTATTTTTAGATTGAACACCTTCATCCGCAAAAATATATCGATGATAATCAAAAACTTGTAATCTTAACATTACTAAAAAACCATTCAGATATTTTGAAGCTAAATAATCATTTTTTAAAAGATCGCGCAAATGATAAGGAGTGTTCTTAATATTAAAGATACTATTTGCATTAATATTAAAAATACACATTTGACCTTCCCCGGGACTAATAAAAGCAGAAACAGAATTATCAAAATTAATCTTCTTGTAAGTTCGCACAAAAAAATCATTATAAGATTTAAATGAACTCGGGTGAAATAAACTAGTATCAATATGATTTTTAACAATAATTTTTTTAACATGAAAACGTGAAAAAATAGATTTTAAATAAAAACTAATTATTTTACTAAAAATACGAGAAATAAAGATTCTCAATAAAAAACGTTTCCACCATTTTTTTTGTATATCCTGATATAAAGATTTTTGTAACCAGCTACTTGTTACATTATTATGCAAATTGTTTGATTTAAAATGTTTATTCACAATTTACTCATATGAAAAAAAATATTTTTGTTTATTAATAAAAAAATAAACATAATAATAAATAATAAACATAAAATCAATAATACTCCTAAAATGTCAGGTTTATTAAATTCCAGTTTATCATTAATAAATAAAAAAGATAATAACACCAAACAAAATACATATATACCAAAAAAAATTTTATTCCAATTTAATATTTGCAAAGGATTAAAATAAAATAATAAAACTAATAAAGGGAAAATAATAGATGCAATAGTTACAGGAACACCAATAAATTTGTTAATATTTGCTTTTTTTTTAGAACTTTCGCTTAAAACATTAAAATAAGCTAAACGAATTAAAGATGCTAAAAGATATAAAAAACTAATTAATATAAATAAAACATCATAATAATTTTTAAAATCTAAATCTTTATAAAAAATTTTTTTATAAAAAGATATACCTATAAAAATTGGTAATATACCAAAACTAATTAAATCAGATAAAGAATCTATTTGAATACCATATCTTTTTTCCTTAAGAGAACGAACTTTTTTACAACGACTAACAATTCCATCTAAAACATCTAAAATGCCAGATAATAATAACAAAACACAAGCCAAAATAATTTTGTTTTGAACAGCGCATATAATACCCATAAATCCACTTAACAAATTTAAATAAGTTAAATAAACAGTATAATTATACATTCCTAAAAACATAATTTATTACTACAACCTTCACATTATATAGAATTTAAAAAAGTATTTAATAAAATAATTTAATTAATATAATCTTTTCTAATAAAATAAAAAAATTAATAATTTTTGATATAACTATACTAATTACACCGATAGCATTTAATTATGGATAAATTATTTGCGTTTTGATATCATAATTTGACTTTCTGATATATAACCATTTATCATTTTCCTTTTAAATAATCGTTATTATTTTTTTCAGTATTTATCAGCATTAATGATTGATAATTGATAAAATAACAAGATATTTATTCCTCATTTGGCGCCCAATCATATTCGTTAATATCTTCATTTTTATCTTCTTCTGCATTAACAGAATCACTTTCCTCTCTTAAAACCGCTTCATCATCTCCCAAAACAACATCATCTATATCTTCTAAAATTTCTCGATCAGCTGTCTCATCTGTATGACTAAAATCCGAATCATTTTCTAACCTAAAATCATCATCTAAATTATTAGAATATTTTAAATCTAATAATTCATTGTCAATATCAGATTTTTCTTCATCCGCATAATATTCTTTATCCCATAAATCTAAATTATCAGTTTTAATACCCCACAAATCTTCGCCATGAAATACAAATAATCCGCTAATTACAATATCTAAATAAAGTTGTAAAAAACAATCTTGTCGTAAATTTTCTATTTTTTTTATATCCAAAACCTGTTCTATTAATTGATAAACAGGCATAGGTTTTGGGTTTTTTTGCAAAATATCCAAAGCGATTTCTAACATAGAATATTCTTTAAAAGCATTTTGATTATTACTTTGATTTATCATAATATTTTAAATAACCTTCTTATTTTATTCATTTTTTAACAATCAGAACTATTAATTTATATATTCCAAATAATCACTTAAAGTTAATAATATTTATAATTTCAGTTAAAAATAAATTTGAAAGATTAAAAATATAATTAATTAAAGACATATAATTTAAAAATTATTAAAACTCTAAATATTCCGAAGCTCTCGTAATAACATCGCGAGAAGCTTTATCTACTTGTTGCAAAACATTATTAAAAGATAATAAAATACTTTCTTGTAATAGGTCTAAATTTTTAAGAATTTGAGAATTTTGAATACGTACATCAATTACTTGTTTGGTCCCTTGCATAACAATCATAACGTCACCGACACAAGCAGTAAACTCTCTAGATTCTAATTTTTTTTGTTCATATTTAATAGATTCTTGAATTCTTTTTAATTTTTCGAACATATTACATTCCGTTCCTTATTCTAAATTATTATTTTAATCTGTCAATCAATATTATATTATAACTATAATAAGAATGAATATTTAGAAAATTTTATAATTTAATTATTTTAATCTAACTTTATCGGCACCAAAATATTTAATAGCTAACTGAAAAAATTGATTTTCTTCTGAAAAATCATTAGAATTATTCAAGCATAAAACTTCGAAATTATTAGAGTTATCCATCGTTGGTTTAACTAAAAAATTATTTTTAGAAGCGAATGTAGCATATTTTAAATAAAAATTAATATCTAATTTAGACAATTCTAAATCACACATATGACGAGTTTTTTGATATCTTTCATAAATAGGTAATAATTTTTGTTCCCAATCTTGATGCAAAATTACAAAATACTCTTTCATTAATTTATTTTTTTTATTTAAAATAATTTTTATTTTATTTTTGATATGCGGCTTAAGTAACTGTTGATATTCTTCTACACTTGAACAAGAAATTAACCATTCTTTATTAATATTAATTAAACATAGTTTACTTTTATATAAACAAATTGCAGCCATTTCCAAATTTTTATCCGAAATTTTCATTAATCGGCACCAATTTTTTTTAATTTTTTGAGTTATTTGATTATCAGGTGTTATTAAAATTTGTTTTAATCCATATAAAAAACTATCTAATGTCTTACTAATCATTGAACAAGAAGAACTGGACTTCATACAAGCACATTCAAAAACATCAGAAGTAGGTAGACTAATATTATTTACGCAAGAAGTAGCTAAAATCTTTTTTGTTGATAATAATTCCATAGTATTTGGAAATCTTTTTGCAGTAATATTTTCATTATAAATAATTTCCTGATCTTCTAAAGCATTATTTCCTTTATACAAACTTAAAAATTGTTTTAATTGGATGCATTTAATAATAAAATATTTTTTTTTATGAATAGTATTTTTAATAGTATTTTTCCAATTAAATAAAAAAATAAAAAATTTATCTTTTTCATTAATGCTTAAATTCTTAAATATTATTTGAAAATTATTATCAGTATCTTTCCATTCTTGAATAAACAAAGTTAAAAAAAACCCTATTAAATCTTCCATAAATAAAAAAATATCTACATGTGGTTGTAAAAGATTGTCTAAAAAATCAATCATCGTAACAACATTACCATATAATATGTAATCGATTAATTTCTTCATTTGAAATTTAGAAACTAATCCTAAAATTTTAGAGACTTCTTCGACACTAATATGACTATTATAATAGTAAGTACTAACTTGTTCTAATCTATTCAAAGCATCTCTCATACTACCTTTTGAAGAAATAGCAATTTGATATAAAGCATCTATATCAATATCAATATGTTCTTGAATAGATATAACTTCCAATTGTTTCCTAATTGCTTCAACTGTAATATGTTTTAATCCGAAATGTTGAGCACGAGAAATAATAGTTTTAGGAATTTTATCAAATTCACTAGTAATTAAAATAAAAATAATTTTAACAGGAGGATCTTCTAATAGCTTTAGCAAAGCGTTGAAAGCATTATAAGATAATACATGTACTTCATCAATGATATAAATTTTATATTTTCCCAAAATTGGTTTATATTTTGAAGTATCTTGTAATTCTCGAATTTCATCTACACCATTATAAGAAGCACCATCTATTTCGATCAAATCTAAATTATTTTTTTGATTAATACTCATACAAGATTTACATAAATTACAACAATCTAAACCAGAATTATCTAAACAATTAATAGTTTTAGCCAAATTTTTAGCTAAAGTTGTTTTTCCTACACCTTTATCGCCACTAAACAAATAACAATGATTTATCCTACAATATTTAATAGCATTTTTTAAAGTTTGAACAATAATATCTTGACCAATAATATTTTGAAAATTTTGAGGTCTATATTTACGATATAAAGATAAATAAGTCATAACTTAATAACACCTTTTTGAATATATAATTATTTTTTTAAATTTTACTTAATTATTGAATTAAATAACCATGAATATTTATAAATTTAATATCAAATAATAGCAATATTAGTTAATATAATTAAAAAATTAATTAATAAATATCTATAATAAGCAAGATTATTTTCTAATTATTAAAAAATTAGAAAAAGTAATATTATTGACTATGATTCTCTGATTAACAGATTTAATAGAATAAAAATTAATTAATTTTAAAGAATATAATCGAATTAAAATTAACCTAGATAAATCTTGAGGCTTTTCTAAACTAATATTCGAAGCTAAATAACAATTTTTATTAAATTTTAAATTTTGAACAAATTTAAGAATATTTTTTTTCGTATAAAAATGATCTTTATTTAACAAAGATTTTTTTTTACTTTCTAAAAAATTTTTCGTTTTTTCTGAAATTAAATTTAATTTATTAATAACCAAACTTTGTTTATGACGACGAGGTTTATAAAAAGAAAATTGATCTAAATTATGAATATAACTAAAATTAAATAAATAATCATATTCGAAAACATAATCATTGATTAATTTAATACCACCAATTAATGTATGTATTAAATGATCTTTTTTATTATCAAAAAATAAAATTCTTTGACAAATGATTTGTAAATATTGTTCGTTTTTGATATCAATAATCTCTATTAATCTATCAGCAATTTTTAAATTTAATTTCATTTGTTCAATTTGTTCTTTTATTAATGTAATATTTTCTTCTAAACTTTTTCGATTAATAACGCATAATTGTTCACTTAAAGTTTTTATATATATATGATAATCTTCTAATTTGTTTAAAAATAAATTAATATATCTGCGATATTTGAAAAAATTATCTGATGTTTTTAACCAATAATAAGAAGAATCGAAAAAATTTTTTTTATAATTTCTTAATAATTGAGACAATAAATATTGTGTATTAATATAATTTTTAGAATTTAACAAATGATAATAAAAACGATAAATATTAGATTTTAAAATTTTTAATTTCCATAGAATATTTTGTGTTTTAATCAAAGCTTCATAAAAATTAGCATAATTTTTTTCAATCAACAAAGATTTTAATAAAGCATAAATACTATAGATATTACCGATTGACTCTGGTTTAACTTGATTAATAGTTTTTTTAAAAAAATGAATCATTTCTAAACTATAATCAAAAAAACTTAAACAATCGGTATTATAACCAATTTTTTCTTCACCAATCCATCCATATTTTTTCAATAAATAAATAATTTTAGAAGCTTTCTGTTTCGCATTAATTATAGCTTGAGAATCCATATCTTCATCCAAAAAAATATTATTTTTATCGCTAAAATAATTTTCTAATACAGAAATAGCTAAATTTTTTTCAATATATCCATCAAATTCGTTATTAGCTAAATCAGCCAAAATAAAAAGACAATCTAAATAAATTTCTTTATGAGAAGAAGATAATAAATTAAAAAAATTTAATGGCAAAATATCAAACAATTTTTGAGACATCTTTTATAATCCAAAAACCTTTCTAATTTATTTATTGCATTTTATTAATTAAAATAAAATATTAATTTAAAATTTTTATTATCAATTATTAAAATTTGTTAAAATACATTGTCTTAAATGATATAAAATATAAAAAAATATTAAAAAAATTAAAATTTAAATAAAGGATTAATAAAATGAAAATTAAAACTATTAGATCTTTTGATCCTAATTACCAAATTTCTAAAGAAATTTGGAAAAAAATTTTTAACGAAATTCGCTTTACACCTTCCTCTTTTGATTTGCAACCATGGCATTTTTTTATTATTAGTACAAGCGAAAATAAAAAAAAATTACAAAAATATATGATAGGTAATCTTCAACAAACTCAAAATAGTTCTGCTATCGTATTATTGTGCGGGAATATACAAAAAGTCGAAAAATCCCAATATATTTATGAAAATAAATTAAAAAATAAAATTATTTCATCAGAGCAAAAAGAAATTATTTTAAAACAAATTAAAAAACATTATCATAATATGAATAAGCAAAAATTAAAAAATGAAATTTTTTTTGAATGCGGTTTAATCGCATGTAACCTCGTTATGACTTTACAAAACTCTAGTTATAATACCTGTTTTATGGGAGGTTGCCATTTTAATAAATTAAACGAATTATTCAATATAGACAAAAAATATATACCTATTATTTTAATAGCTGTAGGTCGAAAAAATCATAATGATAAAATAACTCCAAATATTAATAACTCATCACCATTTAAACTAGATATAAATGATTTTGTTAATTTTTTATAATTGTTTAAAAATTAATATATTTATCATTACAAAATATATTAATTAAAAAATAAATCATTTTATTAAATTTTTAATGAATTATCCAAAGCATTCAAAAATACAAAATATATAAATAAATTTTCTATTTTTTAAAAAAATTATTTTAAAAATTATAAACAATAAATTTATTTAATAAAATTTATAAAAATCAAAAAATTAATTATTTAAAAATATTTCAATTCTTTAACATTATTCAAAAAATAAACAAAATCATTTATTAAAAAATAATATAAAACAATTCGTTATATATTTTAAATACCAAAACATTTTAAAATAATTAAATAATTTTTAAATCAAAAAAATCATTAAATTAATTTTTTAAATAAAAATATTTTACTTATTTAAGGAATATCTACAAAAAATAATTATATAAAACAAGCATAAAAAATTTAAAATTTATTAGAAAGCACAAAAATATAAACAAATTGGTGGAGATGAGGGGATTCGAACCCCTGTACAAAATTAATTAGTTTTATTTGTTGTACATAATTATTTTGTTTTATATTCTAAAAACAAACAAAAAAATATTTAATAAATTTAAAATTTAAAAATACAAATCAAACATCCAAGTAAATCAATAATTTACCTAGATATTATCAAAATTAATTAATAAAAAACAAAATAAAATTATATAAATATAATTATATTTAAGCTGTTGCGTGAACCAAACCAGATTCTGTTAAATCATTAACAAAAAAACCGGATTTATAGTCATGTTGACTATTTTTATTTTCTTTATTGCCGTTTATTAAAAACCTCGAACGTTTTTACTTGCGTAACCAAGTTATGACAAATAAAACCTTTTAATTTTGGCGAAACCAATAAACATCCCCGTCTATATTTTAATTTAAAAAAAAATATAATCAATAAATAAATATTGATTATTTTTTTAATTTATATATTAATTAAAATCAAAATATCAAGATTTAGGTAATAAAGAAGTTAAAAAATCATTATTCAAATTATGTAAAAAAGTAACAGATGAATTAATAAATTTTAACCAATAATGTAATAATTTATCATATTTTGTAATAACAAAATCTGTTTGCTTCAAAATTGTATTTTTAAGTTCATCATTTTTTTTATAAACATCAACTATTCTTGAAGCAAAATCAATTTTATTTTGGTAAATAGATTCATTTTCTAAAGCTTTTTTATATAAAAGAGTACCACATAAAGCTACAAAAATATTAAAAGCTATAAAAAAAAGCATATTAAATAATTTGAAAAACATAATATAAAACCCCTCTAACAAGTCGTTTCCGATAAAATTATAAGAAAATAAAATATGATTTTAACTATTTTATTCAAACCAAAGAAGAACTAATTTAAAAAAGTTTTTTATAAAATTAAATATCATAAGAAAATTTAAATTATTTTAAACATCTTAAAGTCGCTAATTGAAATAAACTAAAAGGTTTATTATAATGAGGATTAAAATAAGAATCAATAGAAAATAAATTATCTACAGTCATTTGTTTTTGAATACATAAACTCAAAGTATTAATCTGTTCTAACAAATTAGATTTAGATAAAATCTGGCCACCTAAAATTTTTTTAGTATTTTTTTCAAATACAATTTTAAAAATAACTCCATTATAATCTGGCATAAATTCAGGTTTATCGGCATCTTTAATAACTTCAACATCATAATTCAATTTTAATTGTGAAGCTACATATTCCGTAATTCCCGTAGAAGCAATATTAAGTTCATATATTTTAATAGCACTAGTGCCTTGAACTCCAGAAAACGCTATTCTATTATGTTTAATATTTAAACCTACAATAGTTCCTGTTTTAACAGCATTTGTAGCCAAAGGAATATATTTATAATCCATTAAAGGATTATATAATACATTAATGCAATCACCGCAAGCGTAAACATCAGGATGGGAGGTTTGTAAAAAATCATTTACAATAAAAGCGCCGTTAGGTGATGTTTTTAAATAACCATTAGCAATACTTGAATTAGGAAGAAAACTAATACATAAAATAACCATTTCTGTAGCAAAAATATCTTTATTAGTTTTAACATGAGTAACTAATCCATCTTTAGTAATAAATTGAGAAACTTTTTGTCCTAAAGCTAAATCAACATGGTGATTTGCAAATTGTTGTTGAGCAGGTTTAGTAAATTCAACATCTAAATATTTAGACATAATCCTATCTTCGGCATCAATTAAAACAACTTTTTTGTTTTGCAAAGAAAAAGCTTCAGCTAACTCAACACCAATATAACCAGCACCTACAATGGTAATATTATTAACATTTTTAGCATATTTAATAATTTCATTCGCATGATCAAAATTTTTGCATAAAAATAAGTTTTTAGAATCAATTCCTTCCAATTTCGGAATTACCGGCCAAGAACCTGTAGATAAAATTAATTTGTCAAAATAATCGAAAAATTCTTCATTAGTTTGTAAATTTTTAACCAAAATTTTTTTTTGATCAAAATCAATCCGCAATACTTCATGTTCTAACCGCATATTTATCCCTAATGTAGACAATTCCTGAGCATTAGAATAAAATAAACCTTTTTTATCTTGAACAACTCCACCAATATATAAAGCTATACCACAGGATAAAAACGAAACATTATTATTTCTTTCATAAACGGTAATATCAATATTATCATATGGATAAGTTTTTCGAATAGTCTTAACAGCTGCAGTGCCTGAATGAGTACAACCAACCACTATAACTTTCATCTTTTTATTCATAAGATCACCTTTTTATCTATTAAAATTCTGTTTATAATTTGCCGTTAATTTAATTTTTATAAGTAATCAATTATAAAAGATATACAATTAAATTATAACATATATAAAACAATTAATTGATAGTTTAAAAATTACAAAATATCATTCTAGAGGTAATTGTTGAATTAAATTTAAATCATGAAATTTTTTTAAAATAGTTTTATTTAATTTAACTCGTTTTTCAAAATCTTGTTGTGTAAATAATTTTTCACCACGTGCTTTAACAATATTATTAGCCCCTACTTGGCCTAAACCATCAATAGTAATAAAAGGCATAATTAAAGAATTAGATGATACTTCCATAACAAAAAGATTAGCTTCGGATTTATTTAAATCAATAGGTAAAAAATTATAACCTCTATCTTTCATTTCTTTAGCAATCTTTAAAGTATGAAGTTTTTCTTTTTGAACAGATGTCATTTCTTTTTCATTAGATTTTTTTAATATTTGTGCTATTTTATCAGTTGTTAACATCATATTTTCATAATCAAATTGAGAAACTCTAGTAGAAAAATAACCTTTATAAAAAAGTAAAGGAGCATGAACTTTAAACCAAGCTATTCGTAAAGCCATTAAAACATAAGCAGCAGCATGTGGTTTCGGAAAAAGATACTGAATTTTTTGTAAAGATTCAATATACCAATCATTTACATTATGCTCGCGCATTATTTTAGATAAAGCTGACCATTTTTGTCTATCATTATTTTGTTTTCCTTTGCGAACCAATTCCATAATCTCAAAAGAAATCAATTTTTTCAACCCTTTAGAAATTAAATAATTTAAAATATCATCGCGACAAGTAATCAAATCAAAAATACTTTTATTATCTTCCAACTGATCTTGAGCATTACCTGACCAAACACCAGTACCATGAGATAAACCTGATACTTTTACTAAAGTAGAAAAATTAAATTTTTTTTCTTTTAGATAAATTTCCTTTAACATATTACGAACAAAAGGTGTACCAAATTCAGGAATTGCTTGAGAAGTTTTGCATTCTTCTTTATTAGCAAAAATTTCATCTTCTTTATTAGCAAAAATTTCATAAACAAGATTATCATCAACAGGAATATCTTGAAATCTACTAAAAGGAAATTCAGAAGGATTTTTAAGAACATCATCCATCAAAAACTTAATCAAAGTAGGATCATCATGTCCCAAAATATCTAACTTAAATAAATTTTTTTCTAAAGCGTGATAATCAAAATGAGTGGTTTTCCATTCCGAAGAAACATCATTAGCCGGAAACTGTATAGGAGTAACATCATATATAGATAATCCACTAGGAATAATAACAATTCCGCCAGGATGTTGACCTGTAGAACGTTTAACTCCTTCGATCATAATCACTCTACGATCTCTTTCATTATCGCGAATTATAATTTGTTTTTCTTCCATAAAAGATTTAATATAACCATAAGCATTTTGTTTAGCAACTGTTTGAATAGTTCCAGCCCGAAAAACACAATTTTCTCCCAACAACTCTCTAAGATAATTATGAATTTGATTTTGATAGTCTCCAGAAAAATTTAAATCGATATCTGGTTTTTTATTACCATCAAAGCCTAAAAAAGTTTCAAAAGGAATATCCTGGCCATCTTTCACAAAAGGTTGATTACAAAAAGGACAACTCTCTTTTGGCAAATCATAACCAGAAAATATAGTTTTAAACTTTTTTTGATATTGTTGTATATCTATAACAAAAGGCCAGGATTGTAAATAATTTTGATATTCAGATGTTAGCGTTTTGGTTATACTCGTTTTCATAATAGTATATTTACAAACAACACAACGATAATGCGGAGGTAGTGGATTAATTTCGGTAATACCCAAAATATTAGCTATTAAAGAGGCTCCAACTGAACCACGAGAACCTACTGGATAACCATCTTCAGTAGATTTTTTAACTAATAAATATGATAAATAATAAATCGCTACAATATTATTATTTTCCAAATTATCTTTAGGCGCAATCACAGATAATTCTTGTTCAATCCTATATTTAATGATAGGATGTAATAATTTTCCATACAAATTCAAAATTTTTTCATTAACAATATTAAGAATTTCTGACCTAATGCTAGAAATTTTTAGATTTTTAACAAACATATCGTCAGGAATATTAAAAAGTTGATCAGAAAAAAATTTAAATTTTTCGATTTGTTGATTCAATAAATGAGTATTATTTATAACCAAATCTTTTTTCAATTTTTCATCAGAAATAAAATTAAAAGAATCTAACATTTCTTGAGTAGTTAAAAAATAATTATCAGGTAAAAATTTTGAAGGATATTTCGAAAGACGATGTAAACCTCCACCAATTAATTTCGCATTAATATAAACTTCACGTAAAATTTTTTCGTAAGGATATAAATAATGAACATCTCCTGTTGCAATAATAATTTTATTTTGTCTTTGAGCTTCTTTAATGATTTTAATAATAGTATCTTTTATTATACTTAATCCATAAGAATTATCTATATCAAAATCCGAATCACCATTTAAATCATAAATAATATGACGATAAGCCTGAGGAGGTTGAACTTCGATATAATCATAATAAGAAATAGCTTTAGCTAAATCATAATTATTTTTATATAAAGCAATATTGAAAACATTACTATCAAAACAACCGCTACCAATTAATAAACCTTCTCTGTATTTTTCAAAATTAGATTTTAATAAACGAGGTTTTTTTATAAAATCCCTTGTTAAGGCATCACTTATTAAATGAAATAAATTATTATAACCTTTTTTGTTTTTAACTATAATATTAACATGATAAGGTCTCTCAAATTTAATATCTAAAGAACCTTGTAAATCATAAAAATTAAATATTTTTTGCGCTTCTAATTGCTCTAACATTTCTAAAAAAATAAGAGCAGTAGCGCGGGCATCGAATAAAGCGTTATGGTATTGACCTTCTGAATCAAGTTTAATTTTAAAAGATTTAACAATTTTTTCTAAAGAAAAATATTTCAAAATCTTATTGAAATATTTTTGAGCTAAAGTTAAAGTGTCAATAACTGGTAATAAAGGCCAATATAAGCCAATATTTTTAAATGTTTCTTGTAAAAATTCAATATCAAAACTGGCATTATGAGCTACTAAAACACAATTAGGACAATCCCTAATAAAATCTAAAAATTTTGACAAAATTTCTTTAATATGAGGTTTGTTTAATAAAATTTCGTCAGAAATATTAGTCAATCTCTGAATCAAATTACTGATTTTTATATCTTTACCTGGATTAATTAATTCATCAAAATATTCTATAATTTTACCATTTTGAATTTTAACGGCAGCTATAGAAATAATCCGATCCCTAGTTTTAGAAAAACCAGTAGTTTCAATATCTAAAACCACATAATTATGATTTTTCAAAACAAAATCCGAAAATTTATTTAAATTAATTTCTTGATTAGTAATAAAAATTGGTTTTTCTTCGATAAAATCTAATTCAACTCCTAAGATAACTTTAATATTTTTATTGTAAATATATTTATAAATTTCTGGAAAAGCATATAAACCATCATGATCTGTAAAAGTAATAGCTTCATGACCCCATTTTTCTGCTAATTCTATATAATCTTTAGCACTAGTAATAGCATCCAAATTGGACATTTTAGTATGTATATGAAATTCAATTCGCTTTTTGCCAATATAATTATCTGTTTTTTTAAAAAAAATAGATGATTTATCTAAAATCTTATAATCTTTTAAATTAAAATAAAAACTTTTTACTTTATCTTTAATCGGTTTAGATGGTTTAATTTCAATAACAGCTGATATTAAAATTCCTTCACGCAAAACATTAATTAAATCATCACGTTCTCTTTTAGCCTTTTTTATATCTTTAGATAAAAATTTTTTAACTAAAATAGAATCTTGACAACTAATAGGATCTACCAAATAAAAACTAATCCAAAATGTTCCATACTTATCATGATCGATTACAAATTGAATATAACCTTGAATAATAATTTGTGGAAATTTTTTATAAAATAAAAACATTTCATCATAAACAATGGGGATATCTTGAAAATTAAATAAAGGAATATTTTTATTATTTTTTGATAAGTTATTGGAAAAATATTTATATTGATGAACCGTTTTTTCGGAAATAACATCTTTATCAAACTGTAAAAATTCAAAATCAAAATTATAAAATTTTATAAATAATTTTTGTAATTGATGCATTTTTAATTTTAATTCTGAAATGTCAAATATTTCTTCTATTTTATTCTCTCTTTTAAATAAACACTTTTTGGTATTTAAATCCAAAATAGGAGTATTTTGAAAAAAAAATATTAATTTTTTATCTATATCTATGCCCGAGTTTGTAATAATTTTATCTAACATATATTGATAATGTTTTTTCCAAATATAATCATCCTTTAACAGATTCCAATCTAGAATACGAAAATGTACATTAATTAAAGGTTGTAATTGTACAAAATTTTCTAAATCTTCACTTAATAGTTTTAAAAAAAAATTTTGAAATTCTTTTTCAAAACATTCAAAATGTGTAGTTTCTTCAGGATATTCTTCTATTTGGAAAAAACAATCCCAACTATTCATTTGTTTATCATCAACCACAACTTCTATTAATGGAAAATTTCTAATATTTTTATTTTTAATAAATTTTATAAATTTTGAATAAAGCTTCATTATCAATCTCAACTTAATTTATTAATTATCATTTTAATTACCCTAAAGTTCCATATATAAAACAAAAAAAACATGAATAGTTATTCCATGTAACTTTAAAAAATAAAATAATTTTTTTGGATGGTATGGTACTGATGATCGGACTCGAACCGATATAAGTTATTCACTTGTTTGATTTTGAGTCAAATGCGTCTACCAATTCCGCCACATCAGCATTAATAATAAATCAATTATAATAAATTATTAATAATACTCACTAACTATAATAAGATTATATCACAACGTCTCTTGAAAAACTATCTGTAATTTTTTCTATCTTAAAAAAAATTAATTAAAAAATCTTCTTATTCAATAGCTTTTAATTTTTAATAAACTTATTAAAATCAAAAAAATGCATTCAAAATTAAAATTAATATTTCTTCACAATTAATTGTTAAATAAATCTATATAATATCAATATTTATTTCAATTAAAAATTAAATAATAATTTTCATATAATTATAAATATTTTTTAAAAAATAATTATTTTTAAAATTTTAGCATTTTTATTATTTTGATTATTTAAAAAATAATATTCTTTATTGGCTCCTAAATAAAAAGTATCCTCTTGTTTCAATAAATAATGTAATTTATCTAAAATTAAAAAAATCTCACCCTCTAAAATAAAAAAAAACTCATGATAAACGGATTTAAATTGTAACTCAGTTTGACCTTGAGGTTTAATTTCGATAATAATTGGTTCTATTTTGAATTTATCTAAATTTTTAAAAATATGATAAATTTTATTTTTTAAATTAGGGTTATTTTGAATATGGAAATCTGTTTTCTTATTGATAACCATTATAGATTCTTCTTGTCGAAAAAAATCTACTGTTGAAATTTTAAAAATTTTTAAAATCAAAAATAAAGTATTTAAAGATGGTAAAATTAAATTATTTTCAATTTGCGAAATATAACCTGTGGTCATATTAATTTTTTGAGCTAATTCTCTTTGAGTTAATTGTTTTTGCAATCTTAAATTTCGAATTTTATCACCTATATGCATATTAGTTTCATTTCCTTATATATCTACAATGAATTAATTAAAATTATATACCAAATATTTTAATTAATTTTTTATATAATCTCATAAATTTAATTAACATTTTTTGTTTTAAAATAATCAAATTTTTCTTATAATCTGTCTTTAAAACTTGTTTATTTTTATAAAATTTATACCACCACAATATTTTTAAAAAAATTAAACGAATTTTTTGAAAAAACAATATTTTTTGTATTTGAATTTTTTGATAAATTTTAATTCTATTAATCTGATTCAATAATTGATTATTACTTTCAATAATTTCTTTATTTTGGCACCAATGATTAAATAAAATTTTATTACGCTCACTTTGTTGTTGTGTTTTCAAAAGATTACTATGATAATTTTGATCTTTTAAATGTTTTTGGTAAAGATCTAATTGATTTTTACATTCATAATTAATTTTTTTATTTTTATCATCATATTTTTTTTTAATTTTATTTTTTTGAATAATGAAATCTTTATCTATGTCAGCTAAAGAATCTTTTAAGTTATCTTGAATTAAATCTATTTGCCATTTCATTTCTTTTAATTTAGATTTATTTTGTTTTTCATATAAGTTAATTTCATTACGAATCTGTTTTTCTTGTTTTTGGTATTTTATTGTTATATCTTTTAAACTATCATCACGTATTACTTGAGTAATATCAAAAAATACCTTTGAAATACGATCAATAATATATTCGCCTTCTTGTAATAAAAAATAATCTTCATCTGATTGAATTTTTTTTATATGAGAAATTTCTGCATTAATAACATCATACTCTCGAACAAAAAAACTTCTAGGTAATTCTAAATGATTATAATAAGATAACCATTTATTTTTAATTTTATTTAAATAAAATGAATATAAAATGCGATAACCAAATTTAGTATTAGAAAAACTATTAAGTTTACAGGTAAGCTGAAAAATTTGATATTGTAATAAATTATTAGTTTGAAGAAAACAATTTTGTTGTTTTTTTAATTGGCTAGTTATGTGTTTTTGTAATTGTTGTTGTTTATTTTGTTGATACTCTAAATATTTCATTTTTTTTTTAAAAAAATTTCCAATTGTTTCATAAATTTTCATTTTTTTTTCAAAAAAAACTAAAAAATTTGTATTTTTATCAAGGTTTTTTAATTTCATCTTATGCATTAATACACTAATAAAAGAAATGTTTTGATTATAAAAATTTAAAATTACTTGATTTAAATTAATTTTTTGTTTTATTCTATTAATTTTTAAATTTAATAAATTAATTTTTAAAATATAAAGATATTTAAAATGTTCATCTATAATTTTGTTTACAAAAATTTTATTTAATTGATAAATAAATTGTAAATTAATTACAGTAAAATCATTATTAATTTTTTCAAAATAAAAACTTTTAAAAATATTAAGTTGTTCTTTAATTTTTTGCAAAACTTTTAAGTGCGTTTGATTTTGTTTATTTAAATAATTATTAAATAATGTAATATTGATTAAATTTTTTTGTTTAATAAAATTATTTTTAGCAATAATATCCCGAATTTTAATTTTAGGTATTTCGATTTTATACAAATAATTTTGTTTTTTTTGTTCATAAATAATATTTTTTAAATTTATTTCATATGCTTTATGATAATGCAAATTATAAAGTTGTTCTTTTAATTTTTGTATTTCTTGAAAATTTTTAAAAATTTCATGATCATATTTCATTTTTAAAGGGATTTTTTTCATTTGTAATTGCATTTTTAATAAACATTTGCGTTCTTGATTTTGTTTTTGTAATTCTAATATATCTTTTTGATATTGTATATCATTTAATTTTTCAATTAAAATAAATTTTTTTTGTAAATTTTCATAAGATAATCTTTGTTTATTTTTTTCATCTATAATTTCTTCTTGTATTAATCCATATTTTTTTTTTATCTTAAGTAACGTCAATTCCATTTCCAAGTTATCAATTTTTTGCAAATAATTGTTATGAATTAATTTTTGTTCTTTATTTTTAATCAAATTAAGATTATCAATTTTGAAGTTATTTATTTTATTAAAAATTTGTCTGTTATATTCGACAACATTTAACTTACAATTATAAATAAATTTAAATTTCATATATTGGAAACGCCAATCATATAAACGCATCAAATACATTTTTTGATATATAAAAAAATCTCGCATCAGATTTTTCATAATAGAATAACTATTGGAAAACATTGGAGTAATAAAAAAAAATCCTCTTACATATTCTTCCCAAATTTTTTGTCTTTTTTGTAAAATTATTTCGTATTTTTTATTAAATTCTGATTTAAATTGATCAAAAATTTTATTATGCATTTCTATTTTTTTTTGCAATAAATTAAAATAATTTTTAATTTCTTCTGAAAAATAATTATTTTTTTGAAAATTTTCTTCTTGCAAATGTTGAATTTGATTTTGATAAAAATTTTTCATATTTTCGATAGAATAATTTAAAATATCTTTTAATTGTTTAATTTTTTGATTTAAAATAATAATTTTTTGATGAAAAAAGTCATAAATATCCGAAATATTTTTATGATATTTTTGATTAAATTGAGAATATTTTTCTATAAACAAATTATTTTGTTCAATTTGCTGTTGTTGTAATTCATTTTCCAATAAATTTAACTTTTGAAATGCCATCTTATATTTATCATTGAGTTTATCTTTGTTAATATTATATTCAGTAATGATGTTACATTTTTGCAAAATACTTTGTTGTTTTCTTTTTTTAAATTCTTGATTCAAAGAAATTTCTTTATTATTAGTAATTATTCTAGAATTTTCTAATTTTTTACTTAATTGTTGTTTTAAATTATCTACATTATAATGATAATCTATATTTAACTGTGGGATATTAGAAGCAAATTGAGGAGTTAAATTAGTATGAGGAACAGCGCTATAAATAGGTAAAAAAATTAAAAAATCTTTCATATAATTATCATTAAATAAATTGATTTGTTGAATTTCATGACATAAAATAATTATATTATTAATTAAACATTTAACCATAGGATCATAATTAGGTTCTAATGAATTATTTAAACTATTAAAATTATTATTTTTAAATTTTTTTATATGCATTATAACCAAACAACCCCTTAAAGAGATATTATCACTTGAACTTATTATATATTTGATTTTAAATTTTAACAATATAATTCCATAATATAAATAAAATAATAAATGCTTTTGTTAAAAAAATTTAAAAATAATATTTATTGATTAATCATTATTTTTAAATATTATATCAATATTTCTAATTAATAAAAAAAGTAAAATTTAAATTAATTTACAAATTTAATATAAAATTAAAATTTAAATTAATTAAAAATTAATTACTTTTTTTAATCTAATTAAATAATAAAAAATATTTTTTTAATAAAAATTTGTTTTTGATGAAATCGTTTTTAATTCGCCATCAGCTTTATAAATATATTGTTTATCCACAACATTATTTTGTTTATCCAAAACTTTTTCATCCATAAGTAATAAATCATCTTTATTTTGTGATTTTTGATAATGTTTATAAGAATTATTAATTTTATCTTCACAACGTTTATCTACAATTATTCCATTTTTATAGACATCAGAACACCAAACTTGTTTTTGTACATCATATGTATCAATTCTAAACACTTTATTATTACCATCTTTATAAACAATTTTAGTTACTTTATTAGCTAACAAATCAGTTTCTTTTTTGATAGTTTTAGTAAGAACACCATTATTAAATAACCTTATAATAGTAGCTTGTTTATTATCAGATAATTCAAAATATTCAACAATAGATTCAATTATGCCATTTTTAGTAGAATAACCAATTTTTTTTCTCAAAAATGGTATATCCGAACCATCAATAATATTATAGCTTTCTTTAGAAATAAGTTTGCCTGAATCATTATAAATATTTACATTTTTATTAATAACTTTTTTTGATTTATTATCGTAAATATATTCAATAATAGATGAAATATTATTTAAATTTTTATATTTAGTAACTTTCATCAAAAGATCAATAGGTTGTTGTTGATGCAAACTATAATCAACATTATATTCCTCTATTTGAATAATTTGCTCTAAATGGTTATAAATTTTTTTAACTTTATTAATAACTTTTGATTTATCATAAATATATTCAATATTATATAATTTAACACCATCAATATTGTTGTATTTAGTAACCTTTTTTATAAAATTTTTTTTATTATATTCCTCGAACATAATAGGGAAATGATCATACGAATGTTCATATATTTTCAAACCTACTAATTCACCATTATTAAAAATTTTTTTTCGTAAAGCATTTCTAAAACTGTCAAATAATTCTTGATCAATCGAAAATGATGATTTTTCGGAAATAAATTTTTTTAAATCATCATTATATTTATTATTAGAAGAAAGTTTATTGTCAGAAAATAATTTAATTTCATTAGATTGTTGTTGTTTTTGATAATTAGCATAAATGGCAAATAACATTCCACCAATCAACAACAAATTAAATATGGATACAATAATTCTATAATTAAAAATTTTTTTAATATTCATATAAAATATTTTTATATTCCTTAACTAAATGGACTTATTATAAAACAAAAAAATAAATAATCGAGATAAAATTTTTTAAAATTTATCTCGATTAATTTTACCAAATAAAAAACAATAACTCTACAATAATTAAATGAACATTTAAAATAATAAGTTTACAAAATAATAATTATCTATTTATTATTATTTTTTCATATTATTTTATTATTAAATTAAACTAAAATTAAACTACTATAAAGTTGATTATAAATTTGACTAATTTGATTGTTACTAAATCCGAATTTCATTAATTTTAAAGAAAAACTCAAATCTTTTCTAATATCTTCTGCTAACATGGATAAAATATTATGATCTGATAAATAAGATTCAATAATCATTTTTCTTTGTTCGGGAGTAAAAAATTTATCTGGCTCTTCATCAAAAAACACAACAAAATCATGCTCATTAAGCTCCATTAATTTATACCATTCAATTTTTTCACCTTTTAAAACTGCTCGGATATATTCATGAAAAAATCGATTTTTAAATTCAAAATAAAAAGCTAGTTGTTCCCAAGTAAATCCAAATTTTTTCAATAACTGAAAACTATTAGGATTTTGTCTAATATATTCTTTTAAAAGCATTCTAATATTATAATCAGCTAAATAAGAGTTAATAATCAATTTTTTTTGTTTAGAAGTTAAAAATTTATCAGAATCTTCAGTAAAAAATACCGTTAAATCTTTAATATTTAAATCTTTTGGATTTATATATAAAATTTTTTTCCCTTTTAAAACCTTATTAATATATATTGCAAAATTTTTATTTTCAAATTCAAAATAAAAAGATAATTCTTCCCAAGTAAATCCAAATTTTATCAATTGTGAAAAAAGATCATGATTCTCTTTGATACATTCTTTTAAATCTGATCGAATATCATAATTTTTCAAATAAGATTTAATAATTCTATTTCTTTGTTCTTTAGTAAAAAATTTATCCGGTTCTGCTTTGAAAAATACCATTAAATCCCGACTATGAATAGTACCTAATTCACGCCATACAATATTTTGACCGTTTAAAATCTTTTGAATATATTTATGAAAATTTGGATTTATAAATTCAAAATAAAAAGCTAGTTGTTCCCAAGTAAATCCAAATTTGATTAATTGTGAAAAACGAATAGGGGTATTATTGATATAATCTTTTAAAAGCATTCTGATATTATGATCAGCTAAATAAGATGTAATAATTGCGTTTCTTTGTTCAGCATTAAAAAATTTATCCGGTTCTTCTTGAAAAAATGAAAATAAATCTTCAGAATTTAAATTATTCCAAGTAACTGGTTGACATTGCAAAACCTTTTCAATATATTGATAAAAGTGTGGATCATTAAAATATCTTCGACGAAAAGCCGAAAGTTTATTATTTGTTCTAATATCCTCTATTTTTTCTTGTTGAGGTACTGAAGAGTCTTCTATATTATCAATTGAATCAAATTCTTGTTCTGAAACATCATTAGATTGAACATTTTCTTGTTCATCCGCATTAAAATTATCATTTTCTTGAAAATTTTGAGCATTTATTTCGTGATTTTCTTGTGAAAATGGTTCTTCTATAATCGGTTGATCTTGAAATTGCTCGTCACTTAATACAAAAGCATCATCTCGCTGAATATTAGGATCTGATTTTTGCACCTGTTGTTGACCTGCAGAACGTTGTTTTTGATCTTTTTTACCATCTTTACGAACATTTGAATTTCTGTTATTAGTATTCGTACTTACAACATATTGATCATTATTTTCATTATTTATATTATCATAATTAACAACATTATTGTCATCATTGTCATTATTTATATTATCATAATTAACAACAATAACTCCTATTAAAAAAATACTACTAGTAATGCAAAAAACCATCACAAGGTAAGAAATATTTTCCCATAACTTATTCATGAAAATTCTATATTAATCCTTTTCTGTTTTCGAATAAAAAATAATAAATAAATGATGATAATAACTAAATGTATCTTAATCAATATCAAATACAATCGAGAAATTACTTAAATTATTTTTAAACGAACATAAAACATAAAATAATTAATAAAAAAATAAATAAATTTCATAAATCTTAAAGAATGTAAAAATAAATCTTAAATTAAAAATAAATTTTTCATAAAAAATTAAAATTTATTTAATCAAACAAAAATTAACTAGATATAACCGGAGCGAACAACTAAAATTATTCCAAAATCCCATTTAAAAATATTAAAAATAATAATAAATTTATTTAAAATAAAACCAATACACTGATTACAAATATCTAAATTTTGTCGATTAAATTTTATCATTATATATCTGTGCTTCCTATTTGAATTAAAATATTATAATCAAATAATTCAATTTACAACCAAAGATAATAATTACAAAAATTAAATTTAAATAATAAGATAAAATATTAACTAAAATCAACAAAAATTATATATTAACCAAATATATTGATAATTATAAATTCTAAATCATAATTAACAAACAAAAATCAAATTAAATTAATTTATTAAATAATAAATTTACTCTAGTTCCCAATTGATTAGGTAAAACAATAACATGTTTATCTTTTAATTGAAATTTATCAAAAACTTTATCATTTATAAACTCTTGACGATAATTAGGACCTTTCATAACAATAAAACTACCTTTAACATTTAATAATGGATAAATTAAATTTAAAATAACGTTTAATTTTCCTAAAGCTCTAGTTATAAGATAATCATATCGAAAATTATGTTTTTCTACTTTTTGATGATAAATATAAACATTTTGCAAAGATAATTCTTTAACTAAAAAATTTAAAAAAATAGTTTTTTTATATGAAGATTCAATTAAAAATAAATTTAAATGAGGAAATAAAATTTTTAAAGGGATTCCTGGAAAACCTGCTCCTGTACCTATATCACACAAAGAATTAATTTGATCAAAACGAACTAAAGAAGAAACCAACAAAGAATCATAAAAATGTTTAATATATATTAAATCTGGTTCTAATATTGAAGTTAAATTCATTTTATTATTGAAATGCCGCAAACAAATAGAATATTTATCAAATTGCATCATTTGTAACTGGTTTAATTTGAATTTCTTTTGTAACTCGAATTTATACATGAGAATCACTATACTTTTGCAAATAAATTAATAAAATATTAATATCAACAGGATTAACTCCAGAAATACGTGAAGCTTGAGCTATATTAAAAGGTTTAATTTTAGTTAATTTTTCTTTAGCTTCTTGAGATAGGTTTTTAATAATTTTATAATCAATATTATTAGGTATAACTTTTTCTTCTAAATGAGAATTTTTTTTAACTTCTTTTTCTGATTTTAAAATATAATCTTCATATTTAATTTGAATACCCACTTGTTCTAAAACATCAACAGAATATTGAGATGCAAAAAAATTATTTAAAATATCTTCTTTTAAATCAGATCTTTTTAATAACTGATATAAACTAATACGACGAGAATCAGAATTAATGTTAAATTTATATAAACTATCCGCATCCAAATAAAAATTATGTAACTTTTCTTTTAAATAATTGATTTGCATTTGCTTGTTTTTTAACCAATCAAAAGTTTTATGATCAATCAATCCAAATTTAAAACCATAAGGCATTAACCTTAAATCTGCATTATCATGCCGTAATAATAAACGGAATTCAGCTCTAGAAGTTAATAAACGATATGGTTCATACGTTCCCTTATTAATTAAATCATCAATTAAAACACCAATATAAGCTTC
This sequence comes from Candidatus Phytoplasma australasiaticum subsp. taiwanense, assembly GCA_001307505.2. Classification (GTDB taxonomy): domain Bacteria; phylum Bacillota_I; class Bacilli_A; order Acholeplasmatales; family Acholeplasmataceae; genus Phytoplasma; species Phytoplasma australasiaticum. The sequence goes on along the minus strand of CP040925.1, from coordinate 7,598 downwards.
ATTTCGTTTTAATATAAAAGGAGATTTATTTTTTAGTTTTAAAGCGGCATTAATTCCTGCAATTAATCCTTGACAAGCAGCTTCTTCATAACCACTAGTACCATTAATTTGACCAGCCAAAAATAAATTTTTAATTTTTTTACTTTCTAAAGTATGAAAAAGTTGATTAGGATTAAAAGCATCATATTCAATAGCATAAGCATATTTAATAATTTTTGCTTTTGAAAAAGCTGGAATAGTTTTTAAAATTTTTTCTTGTACTTCGGCAGGCATACTCATAGAAAGTCCTTGTAAATACATCTCATCAGATAACAAACTTTCAGGCTCAATGAATAATTGATGTCTATTTTTATCATAAAATCGTACTATTTTATCTTCTATAGAAGGACAATAACGAGGACCAGAGCTACAAACATAACCACTATACATAGCTGATTTATGTAAATTTTGACGAATTAATTGATGAGTATTTTCATTAGTATGCGTTAAAAAACATAATTTCTGTACACCTAAATTATCAATAACTGGAGGAGAACTAAAAGTTTGTAAAACTTTATCACCTGATTGTTCAACAGTTTGAGTATAATCTATAGTATCTTTATGAACTCTCGGCGGAGTGCCTGTTTTCAAGCGAATAACTTCCATTCCAAATTTTATTAATTGTTTACTTATGTTATAAGTAGTAGGAGCTTTATTAGGACCCGAATTGATAACTTGAGAACCTATTAAAATTTTACTTGTTAAATAAGTTCCTGTAGTTAAGATAACGATATCACTATAGATAACTTCACCATGAGTTAATTTTACTCCCTTAACACATAAGTCATTTTCTGGAATAATTAAATGTTCTACTAAAGCCTCCATTAAAGTTAAGTTAAGAGTTTTTTTAAGCGTTTCTAAAATAAACATAGGATATTTAATTTTATCTATTTGGGCTCTTAAACTCCTTACAGCTGGACCTTTAGAAGTATTAAGCATTTTCATTTGAATTTGACAAATATCAGCAGCTTTACCCATGATACCACCTAAAGCATCAATTTCTCTAACAACAACACCTTTAGCCGGGCCACCTATAGAAGGATTACAAGGTAAAGATGCTATTTGTTGTAAATTGCCAGTGATTAATAAAGTTTTATGCGATTGTTTTGCTAAAGCTAAAGCAGCTTCTACACCGGCATGACCACCACCGACTACAATACTTTGGTAATATTTCATTTCCAGCATACCTTTCTGAAATAATTGTCATTTTTTAAATTAAATCTCTAATAAAAATAATAAATTTCTTCATTTTTTGTTTTTATTTGATATAAAATTTAAATATTCTTGATGTTCTAATAAAATTTTTTCCGTTTTTTCTTTACCTAGTAATATTTCAACATTATTTTTAAATTCTTGTAATAATTTTTGTTTCTTCTTCAAGAAAAGATTATTTTGATATTTAATCAAACAAAAAGAGAAAGTTAAAAATAATAAAAAAAACAAAAATATTAAAAATAATTTTAAATTACCTAAAAATAAAGATAATTTAAAACATACAATAGTATTAATTATATAAAATAAAAATCCGCATAACATATAAAAGTATCTACTTAATAGAATAGAATTATAAGTTTTTAAAGAAGAAAAAATATATTTAATAAAAAAAATATTAACCTTAGGTTGATATAAAATATCAAATTTTTGATAATAAGATTTATCTATAAAAACTCGATAAACATGATCTTTTAAAGTCCAAATGACGTATTGATTTAATTTAATAAAACTATCTTGATATTCATTTTGCTTCAAATCATAAAATTGAATTTTAACCTTTTTTTGATCAAATTCATATAAATCCTCATAAAAAGGATCACCTTTTACAGAATCAAAAACTAAAGGCAAAAGTTGAAATTTATTTTTATCCCACAAATTAAAACTCAAATTATTAAACCTATTCCTATTTTTTTATTAAAAATTAAATTATCTTTATATATAAATTATATAACAATTTTTCTTAAAAATCACCATCCACATGCAATAAAATTTATGACTGCTTCAATTAAGACCTGATCAAATTCATTTTAATTAACATTGAATGGTGATTTTTAAAAAAAATTATTAAATTATAATTAAAAAAATTAAAAAACCATTACGCCAATTATTATACATCAAAAAAATCAATTATAAGACTGTTTGTATCTTAAATTAGCAAAAAATTTTCTCAAAATATTCTGACTTTCTGATTCAAAAATAAATAATTTAACAAATTTTTCATGATATTTTAAATTATTGTAAGTATACAAAAAATTATTATAAAAATTAAAATTAATATTAGAAGCACTATAATAAATTTTATTAACCCGAGATTGAATTAAAGCTCCGAAACACATCATACAAGGCTCTAAAGTAACATAAATATTTACCATATTCATTCGATAACTTCTTAATTGGCGATTAACTTCTATAAGAACTAAAAATTCTGCATGACTAAAAAATAATTGACTATTTTCTGTATTATTATGAGCTCTAGCTACAATTTTATCATCTATTACCGCAACAGCACCTACAGGAACTTCTCCCTTTTCAAAAGCTTTTTTAGCTTCAATAAAAGCTTCTTGCATAAACCAAAAATGTTTTTTTTTCATAACCACATTCAAACTTAAAATAAATATTATTATAAAAATAAATTAAAACTTATGACATTTACGACAACAAGGTTCATGATAATCTTTACCGCCTACTAAAATTACTGGTTCTTCTTCATGTGTAAACTTATCTTTTAAATTAGAATAAATTCTTTGAGTACGAGATGCTTTTTTACCACAAATAAAACAATAAGATCTATATTTAGTAACTCTATCAGCAATAGATAACAAATATGGCATAGAACCAAATGGTCTACCACGAAAATCTAATTCTAAACCAGCTATAATAATACGTATACCTTTATAGGATAAATCATTAATAATTTTTTCAATTTCAGAATCTAAAAATTGAGCTTCATCAATAATGATAACATCAACCCCAGGTTTTATAAAATTAAAAATTTCTTTACTTTGATGAATTAAAATAGCAGGAACTGTTTCTAAATTATGATTAATTAACTCGCTTTTACATGAATAACGATTATCAATAAATGGTTTAAAAACTAAAAATTGTAATTGCAAAGTTTTTAAAAAATTAATGCGTTTAATTAATTCAGTTGTTTTACCTGAAAACATCGGACCACAAATAACTTCAACAAAACCTTCTTCATCTACCACCATCATTATAAAGATAACCTTTCTATGCAAATCAATATCAATTAATTTGATTTTTCATCTTTTTTAACTGAGGATTTTCCATAACGTTTATAAAATTTATCAATTCTACCAGCCACTGTTACAAAAGATTGAGAATTAGTATAAAAAGAATGACAATTAGAACAAGTTTCAATTTTGATCTTTTGCACAGTAGTCCCTATTTTATGTTTTTTATGACAAGTAGCACAAGAAACTTCGATTTCATAAAAATTGGGATGTTGAATATTCTTTTTCATAAATTAAATCCTTTCCAAATAAATAAATAATATTTTTTTACAAGTTAAATATAAATAATATCAATAATTAAAATTTTCCAAAAATATTTACTAATACATTTTAACATATTAAAGAGATTTAATTAAAAAATAAAAATTAAATTAAAATTTAATAAAATCAAATACTATAATCATTTTTAATGATATAAAGGAAATTTAATAATTAATAATAAAACTTCTTTCTTTATTTGATCGAGAATCATATCATTTTTATAATTTTGTAAAGCATAATTTATCATATCAGCTACTTTAATAAATTCAGCTTCTTTAAAACCTCTAGTAGTCATAGCAGCAGTACCTAATCTAATCCCCGAAGGACAAAAACCTTTATTTTTATCAAAAGGAATAAAATTTTTATTAACTATAATATTAACTTTTTGTAAAACGTCTGCAACAATTTTACCATTTAAATTTGAATTATTATAAGTAACATCAATCATTAACAAATGATTTTCTGTAGCGCCACTAATTACACGATAACCTAAAAAAGATAAACGTTTAGCTAAAGCAAAAGCATTCTTAACTACTTGTTTTTGATATAATATAAAATCATCTTTTAAAGCTTCTTGAAAGGCAACTGCTTTAGCAGCAATAGTATGCATTAAAGGTCCCCCTTGTGTTCCTGGAAAAATACCTTTACTAATTTTATTATGAATTTCTAAATTATTAGTTAAAATAATCCCTCCTCTAGGACCTCTAAGGGTTTTATGCGTGGTAGAAGTAACTACATCAGCTTTAGCCATTAAAGGACAAGGATGCAAATTGCTTACTATTAATCCAGCTATATGAGCAATATCCGCCATTAAATAAGCATTAACTTTATTAGCTATTTGACGAAACTTCACAAAATCAATCTTTCTGGAATAAGAAGAAGCTCCAGCTATTATTAATTTAGGTTTTACTTGATAAGCTATTTTAAGAACATTATCATAATCAATAATTTCTGTTTTTGGGGAAACATTATAACCAAAAGAACGAAAAAAAATACCAGAAAAACTTAAAACAGAACCATGAGTCAAATGACCTCCTGCATCCAAAGACATACCTAAAATAACATCATTTGGTTTTAATAAAGCTTGTAAAACAGCCATATTAGCTTGAGTTCCTGAATGAGGTTGAACATTAACATACCTAGCATTAAACAATTTCTGAGCCCTTAAAATAGCTATTTTTTCAATTTCGTCAACATAATAACAACCATTATAATACCTTTTATTAGGATAACCTTCTGCATATTTATTTGTTAATACACTTCCTTGAGCTTCTAAAACAGATGGAGATGTAAAATTTTCAGAAGCAATTAACGTTAAACACTCTTCTTGTCTTTTTTTTTCTTTTAAAATTAAATCATATATAAGAGTGTCGTTTTTTTTCAAATAATTCATATTAAACCATCATCGCTATTTTATTTTTCAACATTTAAAATTAATGATTTAGCTTTGGCCAACAACAGGAAATACTAAATAAAGCATACTTTTATCTTCTTCACTGCAAATAACAAAAGATGTAGCAAAACTATCAAAAATAATTTTGAATTCTTTTACGGTAAATACCTTCAGAATATCTTCTAAATGTTGAACATTTAAAAAAGTTTCCACATTTTCATTAGCAAAAACCTCAATAGCATTTAATTGTTCCGAAGCTTGACCAATTTCATCGCTATTAGCCGAAATTTCTATAATATTATCTAATCGAATATATAATCTAATAATATTAGAAAAAATATTTTCCTCTTTGGTAAGTACTAAAGAAACTCTTTCTAAAGTTTTCAAACAATCTAATCTATTCATTTTTACAAAAAACGGAAAAGAACTAACTTTAATAATAGGCCAAGCGGGATATTTACCTTCTAAAAGAGTCGTTTGAAATAATAAATTATCACAACGTAAAATCATTTTTTGTTGATTAATTGATATATGCACTAACTCATCTTTTTGATACTCTAATAATTTATATAATTCCTCCAAATTTTTATAAGAAACAGTGATATTGAAATCAAAATAATTCAAATCTAATGATATTTCTTTTTGTGCAATTCTAAAAGTATCTGTCGCCAAAACTCTTAAAAGAGAATTTTCATAAATAAAATTAACTCCCATAAGGGTTTTTTGTTGTTTATCACGAGAAGCAGCAACATTAACCTCTTTAATAATTTTCTTTAAAATTTCATTTTTAATAGCAAAAAATTTATCAGATTGAAAATCAAAACTAACAGGAGGAAAAAGTTGTAAATCAATTACTTTTAATTTATATTCAGAATTTTTAGAATTAATAAATAATAAATAATCTTCGACAAGAGTCATTTCTAAAGAACAAGAATCAATTTTTTTTATAATATCTACTAAATGTTTACCTATAATAACTAAAGAACCATTTTGCTTAACAACCAAATCAGTATCCTTAATTTGTAATTGAATATTTTTATTATAATCCATAGCTTCTAAATAACAAACATTATCTAAAGCTTTAATTTTTATATAATGAAAAATAGGAAAAAGAGTTTTAGGCGGAAGTATTTTATAAATTTGTAATAAAGAATGTAATAAAACTTCCTTTGTAATTTCAAAATGCATAATTATTCGAATTAACCCTCCAAAGTAAGATTATCATTATTTAACTTTACCATTATCTTCTGAATATTTTGTTCTAAATTTTGATCCACTTTAATTTTATTTTTTATTCTGCGATAAGATTTCGAAATAGTTGAATAATGCCTCTTATTAAATAAAAATCCCACCATTTCATTAGAAATTTTATTTCTCTCTTTGATTAAATAAATAGCTATGTCGCGAGGCAAAGAATATTGAGGATCTCTAGAATGACCATTTAAATCACTAACTTTAATATTAAAAGATCTGCTAACAACTTTCTGTATTTTTCTAATATCAGTTTCTTCGGGAGAAATATTATTTTTATTTTTTAATAAAGGTTCTAAAGCGATTAATGAATTAGTTAAATTCATTTCTAATCCATAAATTTGAGTATAATTCAGTAAACGCAACAAAACTCCTTCTAATTCACGAATATTATCTCCAAAATGAGAAGAAATAAAATTCAATACCTCCATACTTAATTTATTCCTTAAATTACTTGGCATTGCTAACAATTTTTTCTGAATAATAGCTAAACAATGTTGATGATCAGGTTTCTTAATATCCCCTATTAATCCTGATTGAAAACGATTTGTTAATCTTCCCATAATTTTTTTTAACTGGGTTACAGGTTTATCACTAGTAATAACTATTTGTTTTCGTTGAGAATTCAAATGATCAAAAAGTTTAAAAAATTCTATTTGTGTATATTTAGCATTTTCCATCATTTGAATATCATCTATTAATAAAACATCTAAATTTCGATATTTATTATGAAATTCTTCCATTTTATCTTGCTTTAATTTAGAAGTAAATTCTTCCATAAATCCTTCGGCTTTAACATACAAAATTTTTTTATGAGGATCTTTTTTAATCATAAAATTACCTATAGCATGCATTAAATGAGTTTTTCCCAAGCCAACATCTCCAAAAATATATAAAGGATTTGCTCGTAATAATACTTCTTCATTAGCGGTTTTTTTAGCAATTCTAAAAGTAAAATCATTACTTTCCCCTGTAACAAAATTATCAAAATTATACTTAGATTCTAAACCAGAATAATAATCATCTTTATAACCTAATTCAAATTCCTTTAAATCATAAGAGTGATCGACATGTAATAAATCCACATTATTATCCGAATCAGTTGTTTTTATAGGATTATTAACAGTATTTGTATCGGAATTAGATAATAAATCCTCATCAGACAAAAATTTAAAAAATATGTCGGCATCAGAATATTTTTTAGAAATTTCATGAATTAAATCTAAATAATTCATCAAAAGAATTTTAGTTTTAATAAAATCACTAACCAAAATAAAAATAGTATTTTTTTCTATTTTATAAGGATTTTTCATATTAATAAAATTAGCTTTAAAAACTTCCGGACTGCACCTTAAAGACAATTCTTCTACCACTTTATCTAAAACTTGTCTTACCGACAATGCCAT